>NZ_JAOCCU010000003.1 GCF_029840635.1 Mitsuaria sp. GD03876
GGCCGGCGCGGCCCGGGGCCGGAACGGGGGTTCGCGAGCGGATGGGGACGGGTGATGACAGCTTCACTTCATACCTCCTTCAGCCGCCGGCCGCGCCCTGCCCCGATGCGCTTGGCCAGCTCGTTGAAGCGCCGTTCCACTTGAAACGTGGAGACGTGCGCGATGCCGAAGACCACCAGCAACAACAGCGGTCGTTTGAGGTACTTGGTCCAGAGATCACCGCTGCCCAGCCAGGTGGCCGCCAGGGGCAGATGCCACACATAAAGGGCATAGGAAACAGAGGCGATATAGGCAAATGCGGATCCGCCCAGCCAGCGCGACAACCGGTGCCCCGGCTGCATCAGCAAGGCCCCGACGAAGGCCGCCGCGGCGTAGGGCCGCAGGAAGCTCAGCGGGTAGACGCTGTGGCTGGAGACCAGGCTGCAGGCCAGCAGCGCCGCCAGCGCCAGCCAGATCGCGCCCGGGCGGCCCAGCACCGCGCGCGCCGTGACCACGTGGCGCGACTGCAGCAGCAGCGCCAGGCAGGCGCCGGCCAGCAGGTCGTCGGCGCGGAACCAGGTGACGCTGCCGGTGGTCGACAGGTTCACCACGCGCAGCACGGTCACCGCCAGCAGCAGCGCCGGGAACAGCCACCAGATCGCGCGCACCCGCAGCCACAGCAGGATCGCGCCCAGCAGGTAGAACTGGACCTCCACGCACAGGCTCCAGAAGTGGTCGATCGGCCAGACCAGCTTCTGCGGCGGCAGGTTGGCGTAGAACAGCAGGTAGCTGGCCGCCGTCTCCACGTCCACCGGCATGAACCACCACACCACCGCCAGGCAGATCCAGGCGGCCGGCACCACGCGCAGCAGCCGCCGCGCGACGAAGTTGGCCACCGGCGGCTGCTTGAGCAGCTGCTGCGTGATCAGGAAGCCGGACAGGATGAAGAACAGCGCCATCCCGAACATGCCCAGCGAGTCGTTGAGCGCGTGCTGGCCCAGGCGCAGCGGGAACAGGTGGGTCCACAGCACGGCCAGGATGCTGACGGCGCGCACGCCGTCCAGCACCGGCTGGCGCCCGCCTTCGGGGTGACCGGCGCCGCCCGGGGCGGGGTTCGCGGCGTCGTGGCTCATCGCAGGCGCCCTCCGGTCAGGCGCGGGACCCGGGCCGGCGTGGCCGGCAGGGCCGGCGACAGCGGCTCGGTCGGCGGGAAGTCGGTGTTGGGCGGCGGCCGGTACTTGCTCGGCCGGATGCCCCAGGGGCGTGCCTTGCGGCGGTCGCCGGCGCCCGCGATGCGGCAGGCCAGCGCGCAGATCGCGCCCATCGTCAGCCAGAAGTACCAGTTGTAGATCAGGTAGGCCAGCATGTTGTCCGACAGGGACACCATGAAGTTGGCCCCCAGCAGCGACAGGCCCATCAGCGCCAGCAGCGGCCGCGCGCGCCACAGCGTCGCGATCATCCGGCCGGTGCGCCAGTACACCCAGCAGAACGCCAGCAGGCCCAGCGCGCCGAGCTCGAAGAACACCTGCACCGCCGCGCTGTGCGCGCCCCAGTTGACCCGGCCGGCCATCGAGAAGAAGGTCGGCGAGAGCTCCTGGAAGGACTCCGCGCCGTAGCCGGTCAGGTAGCGCGACGGCGCCATCCAGGCCAGCGCGTCCTCCCACAGCAGCTTGCGCCAGGCGAAGGAGTTGAGCTTGGCGTACTGCACCACCTCGTTGCCCTGGGTGATGCCCATGACGCGGTCGCGGACCTCGGGGATCAGCATGGACAGCATGCCGCCGATGACCAGGTAGACGAGGTAGCGGCGCTCGCGCAGCGCGCCGTAGACGGCGAACAGGAACAGCACCGAGATCCAGGCGCTGCGCGTCTTGGTCGCGAACAGCAGCCCCACCAGCAGCAGCATGTAGCCGATCACGCCGACGAGGGTGACGGGCTGGCGGCCGATCTGGCCGCTCTTCCAGCGGTAAAGGAGGACACCCAGGCACAGCACGAGGTAGAACGCCAGGATGTTGGCGTGGGGGAAGGGCCCGCCATAGCGGCCGGCTCCGGATTCAAGGCCGTCCACGATACCGGCCGTGCGGCCCAGTCCGATGTAAACCAGGGTAACCAGTGCGACAGGGACCGACGACCAGGTGACCAACTTGAGCAGCTTGTTCAGATCCGCTTCCGACATCACCAGGTAGAAGCTCACCAGGAACAGCGCCACCACCGACAGCTGGCCCAGGTACAGGCGGATCGCCTGCACCTTCTCCGGCGAATAGACGATGCCCGCGGCCTGCATCGCGATGAAGGGCAGCCAGATCATCCAGGCCGCGCGCGGCACCCGCTTGGGATCGCGCGCGATGATCAGCCCCGCCAGCAGGATCACCAGCGCGTTGAGCAGGCCGCCCAGGCCGCCGATGGCCGCCAGCCGCGTCTCCTCGAAGACCGGGTTGGCGCCCGCGCGCACCAGCAGCACCACCATCAGGAAGGCTTCGCGGCTGTAGAAGAACAGGAAGGCCGTCAGCAGCAGCAGCGGCAGCACCGCCAGCATCACCGGCTTGTCCGGCGCCATCGTGCTGACCATCACCGTCAGGTAGCCGATCGCGACGGCGCCCGCGGCCAGGCCCGTCAGCCCGGTCCACGTCGTGCCGTCCATGCCCGCGCGCCATCCGCGCCAGGCCGACATCAATCCTCTGAACACACGCGCCACGCCGTCCTCACCTCTCGCCGGCCGGCGGCGCCATCGCCGCCGCCGTCGTCATCATCATCGTCATCGCCGCCATCGCCGCCGTCGCCCTCAGCGCACCAGCATCGCGCGCGCCGGCGCCGGCGCCGCGGCCACCAGTTCCGCCAGGAACGACGCCATCAGCGCCTGCGAGCGCGCCTCGTCGCCCGGCTGCGGCAGCCGCTGCGACGCGCGCACCAGCATGCCGTCGGGGATGCGGCCGCGGAAGCCCTCGTTCAGGATGTACCAGCGCGCGGCCATGCCGTCGCCGCCGTACATCTCGCCGATGCGGATCCAGTAGCGCACCGCCTCGTAGCCGCCGCCGCGCGACTCGGCCAGGATCTCGGTCGTGGGCACCGGCGCGGCGCGGCCGGCGGTGCCGATCGGCGGCGCGTCCGAGAGCTTGCGCACCGCGTAGCCCTGCGCCGGGTAGCAGACCTCGGGCCGGTGCACCTTCACGTCCTGGCGCTGGCGCTCGCCCCAGGCCAGCGCCAGCATGATCTGCTCGCCCTTGCTGTTGGCGTAGGTGCGCATCACCGTCTGGTCGTAGGGCTGCTCCTGCACCGTCTCCACGCCCTGCGACACGTCGACCTGCGGCGTGGCGTCCTGCACCACGCGCCAGTCGCCGAAGGCCTTGGGCACCGTCGCGTCCAGGCTGGGCGCGCCCTGCATCGCCTGCAGCCGCGGCGTGGCCAGCCAGGCCGCGGCGGCGGCGGCCAGCATCAGCGCGACGCCGGCCACGCACACGCCCAGCGGCAGCCGCGGCAGGCGGTTCACCGGCACGGCCGGCGGGACCGGGGCGGCATGGGTGTTGGGGTTCATCGCGGGTCCTTCCTTCACGCGGCGCGGCCGCGCAGCCGCTGCCAGCGCAGCGACAGCTGGCGCAGCAGCCCGTCGACGACGACGATCAGCATCAGCGCCGTCAGGAACAGCACCATGCCGGAGAACTCGTGCATGAAGCCCTGCCCCACCTCGTCGCCCAGGTGGTAGGTCAGCAGCGCCAGGATCAGGATCCGCACCACGTTGGAGCAATACGAGATCGGCACGATCAGGACCGCCAGCGTGATGTTGCGGAACACCGATTCATGGCGCACCACGTTCATGTAGAGCAGGCCCAGCGCCTCGAGCGTGAACAGCGAGTTCAGGCCCGCGCAGGCGTCCGCGACCATCAGCTGGTAGGACCCGATCTGCAGGATCACGCCGGCGCGCGCGACCGGATAGCCCAGCGCGTACATCAGGTGCTCCGCGCCCCAGGACGCGGCGATCTTCATCGGCTGCGTGATCAGGTCGACGATCGACGCCGGCAGCGGCACCGCGAACAGCAGCAGGAAGAACGCGAACCAGTAGCGCCGGGCCAGCGCCGGACCGAACAGCACCAGGGCGAGGCCGAGCAGCACCGGCAGCAGCGAGCCCATCTCCAGGATCGCCAGCGACTGCGAGCGGCCCAGCACGTAGGCGGCCAGGCCGGCGAGCAGCACCGTCCAGCCGAGCACCGGCGCGGGCCGGCGTTCGAAGGTCTCGCCCTGCCCGGCCAGGCGGCGGGTCTGGAAGTAGAAGTACCAGGCCGACAGCGCCAGCACGATCGGGCCATGCGAGTTGCGGTCGCCGCGCCACGGGCCGTGCATGAAGTCGACGATGGTGGGCCCGTACAGCGCCACGAGGCCCGCCGCGAGCACCAGCAGCGCGACGCGGTTGGCGGCCCAGAACCCCGGTCCGAGGCGGCCGGGCGACTGGGCGAAGAGATTGCGCGACATCACTTTCACTGCGATCCCTGCTTGGACATCAACAAGAACGCAGCCTTCACGCTCCGCAATCGGGAGTCGAAGGCCGTGCGAGACGGTGTGCGATGCAAGGCGCGAAGCACAGCGATGCCGGCGGCATCGCGCGCATTCGCAACGCCGCAGCGCGCACCGTATCGCGCGGCAGGCGGCTCCCGATTTCAGTACTGGTTCATCACGGTGCCGATCAGCGTCGTGCTGACGCCGTCGAGACTGTCGGTCAGTTCCTGCAGCGCGACGACGCGCGACTGGTTCTGGCGGGCCAGCACCAGCGCCGCGCCGCAGCGCGCGGCGACGATCGCCGCGTCCGCGCCGTACTGCCCGGCCGAGGTGTCCACGATCACGTGGTCGAACTTGCCGGCCAGCTCCCGCATCAGCATGCCGAACGCGGGCCGCTCCAGCAACTCCACCGGGTTGGGCGGCACCGCCCCGACCGGCAGGACGAACAGGCTGTTCATGCCCTCCACCTGCTGGATCACCCGCGGCTCGCTGCGCCCCGACAGGATCGAGGACAGGCCGGCCTGGTTGTTGACGTCGAAGATCTCGTGCTGGCGCGGACGGCGCAGGTCCGCGTCCACCAGCAGCGTGCGCCCGCCCAGTTGCGCCAGCGTGACGGCCAGGTTGGCGGTGAAGTAACTCTTTCCGTCCAGCGTGTCGGGGCTGATGATCGCCAGCGCGCGGCGCGCCTCGCCCTCGCGGTACAGCCGCATCATGATCTGGCTGCGGATCGCGCGGAACACCTCCGCCTGCGACGAGAACGGCGTGTTCAGCGCCACCAGCTCGGGGCTGCGCGCCTTGCGCTCGCTCGGCGCGTACGGGTAGTGGAACTGCTTGGACAGCGCCTCCAGCACGTCCTCGGCGTTGGCGTAGCCCAGCGCCACGGCGGCCTCGCCGAAGCGGATGCCGCGCTCGCGCTGGTACTGCAGCACGCGCTCGACCTGGTCGGCGCTGAGGTTGCGGGTCTCGGCGATGATCGCGCCGATCGAGCGGTCGTGCACGCCGCCGCCGGGAGGTTTGTTGGGTGCGTCCACGGGCTTGCTGGTGAGGAGGGGTTCCTTGAGATCGGACATCACGCGGCCCCCCGGCTCTGCGTCGCGTGTCCCAGCAGCCGGCGCTCGGCCGACGGCAGCGCGTTCGATGCCCGCTTGCCCGGCGCGGGCAGCACGCCCAGCATCGGCAGCGGCAGCACCGCCATCACGTCGTCGGCGTCGCGGACCTTGCGGTCGCGCAGTTCCAGCAGCAGCGCGATGCCGATCGCCAGGATCAGCCCCGCCACGAAGGCCAGCGCGGTGTTGAGCCCGACGCGCGGCGACGCCGGCGCGCGCGGCGGCGTCGCCTCCGTCAGCACGTTGACGTTGCTCTGCGTGGTCTGGCTCTCCAGGCTGGTCTGGTTCAACCGCGTGGTGATGTTCTCGTAGGCGCGCTGCGCGCTCTCGACCTCGCGCATCAGGCCGCTGGCCTCGTCGCGGGCCAGCTTCAGCTTGGCGACCTTCTCGCGCTGCGCGTCGAGCTGGGCGCGGGTCTCGGACTCGCGCTGCTTGTTGATGTTGTTGGTCGCGGCGACCGCGCCGGTCACGCGCGAGATCTCGGCCCGCAGCTTGGCGCGGGTGTCGGCGACGGAGGCCTTGGCCTCGACCACCTGCGGGTGGTTGTCGCCGTAGCGGGTGCTGAGCTGCTGCAGCTGCGCCTCGGCGCGGCTGACGTCGGCCTTGAGCTGCGACACCACCGGGTTGGTCAGCACGTCGGGCAGCGTGTCCGCGCCGCGCGCGGCCTGGCCCTGGCGGCTGCCGGACTCGGAGGACAGCGCCTGGATGCCCACCAGCTGCGAGGACAGCTCCGACAGGCGCGAGCTCTCGATGTCCATGCGCTCGTCGCTGGCCAGGATGCCGTGCTCGCGCTCATAGGCGGAGAGCTTGGCGCGGGCGCTCTCGAGCTTCTCCAGCGCGGTCTTGGCCTGCGTGTCGAAGTAGCCGGCGTACTGGCGCGCGGGCTCCACGCGCAGGTCCAGCGTCGTGGCCAGGTAGGCCTTGACGAAGGCGTTGGCCATCGTCGCGGCGACCTGCGGCGACGGCGACTTGTAGGTCACCGTCAGCACGTTGCTTTCCTTGGACGGCTTGACGTCCATGTTGCCGCGCAGGCCGTCGGCGACCCACTGCTCCATCGTGCCCTCGAGCTGCGCCTCCTGCCACTGCTGGCGCAGCTCGGGCAGCTCGGTCAGGCGCAGGTCGCGCACCACGCGCAGCGCGACGCGGTCGCTGGCGATCACGTCGACCTGCGTGTTCATGTAGGCCGGCGAGGCCAGGCCCGGGTAGATCAGCGCCGAGACCGGATCGGGCTTGGCGTCGACGACGACCGAGGCCATCGCGACGTAGCGCTTGGGCAGCGCCAGGCTCACGCCCAGCGCCGTCAGCGTGGTCAGCACGACCACGAGCAGCACGAGCGACCAGCGCGCGCGAATGATGGACATCAACTTGCTGGGCGTCACCATGCACTCCTTCGCCGGGCCCGCGACCCGGCACTGCGAAAGATCGGGGAACGGGTCGTCAGAACAGGCTCTCGCGGACGTAGATCACGTCGCCGTCCTTGAGCGACTCGTCCATCGCGGGCTTGAGCTCCTGCACCTTGCCGGCCGTGTCCTTGCGGTGGACGCGGATGCCGCGGTCGGTGCCGCGCAGCGTCAGCCCGCCGCCGGCGGCCAGGCCCTGCAGCAGCGTCATGCCGCGCTCCAGCCGGATCTGGCCGGGCTTCTGCACCTCGCCGTAGATGTAGACCATCGGGTAGCGGTCGACCCACAGCACGTCGCCGTTCTGCACGATCACGTCCTGCTCGCGGCCGCTCTGGCCGAACAGCGTGGGCAGGTCGATCTCCATGCGGAACGGCTTGCCGCCGCGCGCGCCGGTCAGCACCAGCGTGTCGCCGCCGGCCGCGGACACGCCGCGGGCATTGGCCAGCAGGTCGGTCAGCCGCGTGTCGGCGACCTCCAGCGGATAACGGCCGGGCTGGTTGACCTGGCCCAGCACGCTGGCCTGGTTGCCGGTGACCTTCACCACGAGGATGGTCACCTGCGGCTGCTTGACGAAGTTGCCCTTGCGCAGGCCGTCGGCGATCTTGGCCTCGGCGTCGCTGACGGTCAGGCCGCCGATGCGCACCAGGCCCAGCAGCGGGAAGCTGATCGTGCCGGCCTCGGACACGCGCGTTTCCAGCGTCATGTCCGGGTTCTGGAACACGGAGATCTTGAGCGCGTCGCCCGATCCGAGGCGGTACTCCGCGGCGCCGCCGCTGGACAGGCCGACCGGCGCGGGCGACGTGGCCGGACGCTGGGCGGTCTGCGCGAGCGCGCTGGTGGCGATCACCGCGGCCAGCAGGGCCGGCGCGATGGCGAGGATCGGGAGGTGACGCGTGTGCTTCATTTGATGCCGAGGCCCTTTGAGAGTGCGCTGTTGTCCACCGGGCCGCTGGCGCCGGCGGGGCTGTCGGACGCGGCCGGCGAAAGCGCCGGGGCCGCGTTGGGGGTCGATGCGGGCGCGGAGGCCGCCATCTCGGCGAACTTGCCGACGTATTCGATCTTGGCGTTGTCGCGCATGGACTTGATGTCCTTGGCGACGAGCTCGGCGCGGCGCTGGTTCAGCAGGAAGGCCTCGATCGAGGGCCGGGCCTGCGCCTCGGTGGCGGGCTGGCGCTGCGAGCCGGCCAGGAACAGCACGGTGATGCCGTTGGCGTGGCCGTTCATGATGAACTGGCCGTCCTTGAGCCGCGCGATGGCGTCCAGGTTGTTGAGCGGGATCTGCTCGGCCGAGCGCACGATCTGCGAGCCGACGAACTTGAAGTTGTCGGCCTTGAGCGACTCGACGAATTCGGGAAGGGTCTTGGCCGCCTGCAGCTTGGCGCGGATCGCCTCGAACTGGTCGGGCTTGGCCTCGATGTTGAGTTCCTGCAAGTTGTAGATGCGACGCTCGGCAAAAAGTGCCGGTTTGTCGGCGTAGTACTGCTTGATTTCCTGGTCCGTCGGCTTGGCCGCCGTCTCGCCGAGGTGGTCAGCATAGGCCCGGGCGATGATCTCGCGCTTGGCGGTTTCGATCTGTTGCACCACCCGCGGATCGCGGTCGAGCTTGAGGTCCTGCGCCTTCTGCACCGCGAGTTCCTGGTCGATCAGCCGCTCCAGGATCTGGCGCGAGGCGGCGTCCACCTGCTCGGGCTTGAGGTTGGCCTGGCGCTGCAGCACGAAGTTGATCTGGTGGACGGTGATCTCTTCCTTGTTCACCTTGGCCGCGGTCTGCGAGGCCTTGGCGCCGCTGCCGCCGCCACAGGCGGCGAGCATCGTTGCGGCAAGAACGGCGGTGACGATCGCGACGGCAGCGCCAGTGCGCCGTGCTGGTTTCCCGTAGACCCGAGTCCTCTTCAGATGCATGGTGTCGACCTTGGTTGTTGTGTCTGTCCGGCGGCCCGTCGAGGGGCCGCCACGCCTTCGCGCGAGCGGCGAGTGTAGCCCTGCACCATGACGGAACAGCCCCGTTCCACAGGGTCTGGCGCCCTCCATCCCGGGTTCGCAGGGGTCTTAGCAAGAATGGGTCCCGGCCCCCTGTCCATCGGGCTTTCCAGCCCCCGCGAACAAGGGGGAGAACGGGCGTAAAGCGCGCTGGCGCACCGATGTGCAACCGCTTGAAAACAGCCGTAAACGACAAGGCCGCCGACCTTGCGGACGGCGGCCTTTGGAGACCGGCTCGGAACGCCGGATCAGGCGCCCGGGATCACGATCGCGGGATCAGGGCAGCTTGTTCAGCGCGTTGACCGCGTCGATCAGGCCGAAGCCGTCGTAGACGCTCCAGGTCTTGACCGCGGCGCCGCCCGAGAACGGGATCACGCGCGCCGCCGGCGTCGACTGCAGCAGCGTCTTGACCTGCTTCGGGGTGAGCGTGCCGGGGCCGCCCGCCTTGTGCAGCATCAGCGCCGCGACGGCGGCCGCGTGCGGCGCGGCCGCGCTGGTGCCGAAGAAGTTGTTGAAGCCGTCGCCCTCGAAATCCGAGTTCTTGTAGAAGAAGGTCGTGTTGCCGCCGTCGGGCGCGGCCATGTCGGGCTTCTTGCGGGTCTCGGGCACGGGCAGGCGGTTGCCGACGGCGTCGAACGCGATCGTCACCGGGCCGGGGCTGGAGAAGCTCTCGAACGCGGGGATGAACGGGCTCTGCTGCGTGGCCGGGAACGTGTAGCGGTAGGCGGCGACGCTGTTGGCGCCGGCCGCGGCGCTGTGGCCGAAGGTCGTCGGGCTGTTGCGGACCTGGAACGGCGCGCCGCCCCAGCCCTTGAGGCTGACCATGCGCACGCGGGTGGCCTGGTTGGTGCCCGCGCTGGTGCGGCCGACCATGATCCGGTAGGTGCCGCTGGCGCCGCCGGACAGGTTGACGTTCTCCATGCCGTAGTCGGCGTTGATGTTGTTGGTCCCGTACGAGAAGACGCAGCTGCCGGCCGAGTTGATCAGGTAGAAGTTCAGGTCGGTCGTGACCTTGCCCTGATAGAAGGGGTCGTCCCACTGCATCAGCAGCTGCGAGCCCGCCGTGTTGTAGGTCACCGAAGGCGCGAAGTTGCCGCCGCCGAAGTCCAGGAAACCGCCCGCCACGTTGGCCTTGGTGCTGCCGGTGGCCGGCGTGCCGGCGCAGGTGGACAGCGACGCCAGGTTGATGTTGCCCAGGTTGGTCGGCGTGGTGGAGAAGGTCGCGAACGGCACGTCGATCGAGCCGCCGCCGCCGGCCGAGCCCTGGTTGCCGGCGGACGAGAAGTACGACACCGGACGGCCCGCCAGCGTGGTGCTGGTGACCACGTCGTTGACCGCCTGCGCGACCTGGCCGTCGGAGAAGAACGGCTCGTCGAAGTAGAAGACGTCGTCGACGATCACGTCGGCGCGGCAGGCCGGGTCGGTGCGCAGCCGGCGGATGTTGGCGGCGAAGGCGGCCTCGCCCAGGAAGGCGCTGGCGAAGCACAGGTCGGCCGCGGGGGCCACGTCCTGCACGATCTGCATCATCGCCCGGCCCTCGTCGGTGTTGCTCGCGCCGGGGGTGTTGTCGATGACGAACTTGGGCGGCCGCAGGTCGCCGGTGGCGATGTCGTTGGCGGCGCGCACCGTGGTGAAGGACAGCGGCGACTGGTCGTAGGAATCCGACAGCACGCCCACGGTGATGCCCGCGCCGGTCCAGCCGGCGGCGTTGGCGACGTTGCTGCGCATCAGCGGCGCGCCCTGCGAGGTCACGGCGCCGACGTTGCGCTGCGGACGGCGCGTCAGCTTCATCAGGTGCAGGCCGTTGACGCCGGACAGCGAGGACAGCGCGGTGGTCGGCACGTAGGCCGAGATCGCGCCGGCGCCGAAGGCGGCGTTCACGCCGGTGATGGCGGCGCCGGCGGCGGTCAGCGAGGCCTGCACGTCGGCCAGCGACGCGCCGGGCTCGAGGTAGATGTCCACGAGCAGGCGGCCCTGGTCATCGGACATGCCGTCCACCTGCGCCTGGATCGCGTCGACCTCGACGGCCAGGCTGCGGAACTGGCGGCGGGCCTGCTGGTCGACGATGTCGGACAGCGCGGTGTCGAGCTTGGCGTGCTGCGCCTGGGCGGCGCCACAGGCGGCCAGCGCGACGAGCGCGGCCAGGACGCGCAGGCGGGGGGCGTGCTTGCGATGGGAAATCGTCATGGGGGTCGTCCTCCTCAAGCCTTGTCGTTGTGGGCGGTCGCGGCCTTGCGGCGGCGGATCAGGCCGGCGGTGCCGAGCGCCAGGCCGGCCAGCAGCAGGCTGCCGGGCTCGGGCACGCCGGAGGCGGCCGGGGCGGCGCTCAGCGCGCCGGTCAGCACCAGCTCGTAGTCGCCGGACTCGCTGGTCACGCTCTGCCAGCCGGTCAGCGCGCCCGCGCCGGGGTTGGCGGCGACGTTGCCGGCCTGGCCCAGCAGGGACGGGAAGATCGCCGAGCCGCCGGACACCGGCGTGTAGCTGGCGCCGGTGATGGCCAGGTAGTACAGGCCGCTGACGGTGGGGATGAAGTTGCTCAGCGTGGACTGCGAGCCGCCGGCGTTGCCGTCGTCGTCGTTGCCGATCAGGCCCTTGCCGGCGGCGTCGAACAGGTACAGGACCGTGTCGAAGAAGTTGTACGGGAAGGCCGACGCGGTGGTCGTGGCCGAGAACGCGGTGCCCGCGGTCAGGTAGATGGCGAACATGTCGGCGTCGGCGCCGCCGTCCAGCGTGCCGCGGATCGCGCCCACGGCGGTGGACGGACCGGCCAGCGCGATCGCGGTGGCGATCGACTCGCCGGCGTCGTTGCCGCCTTCGGCATAGACCGCGTCGGCCTGCGCGGACGTGGCCGCGCCCAGGGCCAGGGCCGCGATCGGCAGCCAGGTGTGCTTGAAGCGCTTGACTCGGGTGAACATCGGAACTCCCTTCTGAGGTGTGAGGCACCGCGCGCGGGGTCTGCGCGGCGGGTGCGGTCCTGAACGGCGGACGCCGTTGCACAACCCGTGCCAACGTTCACGGAAATGCGATCCCGCGCGGAGGGAATCCCGATGCCATCGATGTTCCCGTCCGCCACCCCGGGGAGCCCCCGATCCGGGGGACACCCCCCGCAACGCGGGGGTGTAAAGCCGGCCGACTCCGGGTTAGCCCGCAGGGCGGGCGGCGGAACGCCGCAGCGCGCCGGGCGGCTGGCCGACGATGCGCTTGAACGCGCGGCTGAACGAGGCTTCCGAGTCGTAGCCCAGACGGTCCGCCGCGACGGCCACCCGCATGCCCTCCTGGGCGATCCAGCGGCGGGCCTGGAATATCTTGACCTTGGCGACGTATTTGGCGGGGCTCTCGCCGACAGTGCGGGAGAAGGCCTCGGCGAAACGCGAGCGCGACGCGCCCATCAGCCCGGCGAGTTCCGGCACGGACCAGTCGCGCTCCGGCTCGGCGTGGATCGCGGCGATCACCTTGCCGATGCTGGGGCACTGCACCGCGGCGATCCAGCCGCTGGCGTCGTTGCAGGCGCATTCCACCCAGGCGCGGATGATGCTGGCGGCCAGCACGTCGGCCATGCGGGCCAGGATGCCGCAGGCGCCGATGCGGTCCAGCGCGACCTCGCGCTCCATCGCCTCGAGCAGCGCGGGCACGGTGGGGTCGCGGCGCGACAGGTCGTTGGCGCGCATCGCGTCCGGCATCATCGCCAGCAGCGGATGCAGCGGGTCCAGGTTGAAGCGCATCGCGCCGCAGAACATCACGTCCAGCGGCTCGCCCGGGGCGGGCTCCTCCGACGGCGCAAGGCCTGACCCCGTGCCCGCCAGCATCGACGGATCGCGCGGCGGTTCGGGCCGCGCGATCGTGCGGGCGTCGGGGCCGACCAGGTAGATGTTGTCCGCCACCGGCCGGCGCGCCAGCGAATCGATGTCCACCGCCGGCAGGTCCGGCGCGCTGGCCAGCACGTGCAGGCTGCCGCGCGGCAGCAGCACCGCGTCGCCGGCGTCCAGCCGCACCCAGTCCGCGCTGGGCGTGCGCAGCCAGCAATGGCCGCGGGCGACGAAGTGGAAGCGCGCCTCGGCCCGGGCCGGGAAGGCCACCGCCCAGGGCGCGCGCATCAGGCAGCGGCCGTACTCGACGCCTTCGAGCCGCAGGCCCAGCAGGATCTGGGTCAGCAGGTCGGCGGGTTTCAGGGGCGTCGCGGGCAGCGGCGGCGCGATCGGATCACGGCTGGAGGAATGGTCAAGCATTTCGGCTGTTCCGGCATGGAAACGCCTGGATGCTATCCATAAGCTGATCCCCATTGCCATTACCCCTGCATTCACCGTGTCTTCCACCCGCATCGACTCCCTCGACACCCCGCCGGCGCCCGCCACGCCCGCGGGTTCCCCGGCCGACGCGCCGCATTGGGCCGCCATCGCCTCGCTGACGCTGGGCGTCTTCGGCCTGGTGACGGCCGAGTTCCTGCCGGCCAGCCTGCTGACGGCGATGGCGGCCGACCTCGACATCACCGCCGGCGCGGCCGGCCAGACCGTCACGGCGACGGCGCTGGTCGGCGCGGTGGCGGCGCCGTCCATCCCGCTGCTGACGCGGCGCTTCGACCGGCGCATCGTCATGGTCGCGCTGACCTTGCTGCTGGTGCTGTCCAACGCGATGGCGGTGACCGCGTCCAGCCTGGGCGTGCTGCTGGCGGCGCGGGTGATCCTGGGCGTGGCGCTGGGCGGCTTCTGGTCGATGGCGGCGGCGCTGGCGATGCGGCTGGTGCCGGAGCGCCTGTTCGCGCGGGCGATGTCGGTGATCCTGGCCGGGGTCTCGGTGGCGACCGTCTGCGCGGCGCCGATCGGCGCGTGGATGGGTGAGCTCTGGGGCTGGCGCAGCGCCTTCGTCGCGGCCGGCGCCCTGAGCCTGGTGACGCTGACGGCGCAGCTGCTGACGCTGCCCAAGCTCCCGCCCAAGGACCATCCCGACCTGCGCGTGCTGGGCGAGCTGCTGACGCGGCCCGGCGTGCGGGTGGCGCTGCTGGCGGTGCTGCTGGTCATCTCGGGCCACTTCGCCGGCTTTACCTACATCCGGCCGCTGATGGAGAACGTCACCCACCTGCCGGTGTCGGCGATCTCGGCGATCCTGCTGGGTTACGGCGTCGGGGGCTTCTTCGGCAACCTGGCCGGCGGCTTCATCGCCGAGCGCAGCGAGCGGCACGCGATCGTCGCCGGCGGCTCGCTGATCGTCGTGCTGGCGGCCAGCCTGCTGATGGCGGGGTCGTCGACCTGGGTCACGGCGGTCGCGGTGGTGCTGTGGGGCTTCGCCTTCGGCGCCTTCCCGGTCGGATTCCAGACCTGGATCGTGCGCGCGGCGCCGGACCACGCCGAGGGCGCGGGCGGCCTGCTGGTGGCGGCCTTCCAGATCGCCATCGCCAGCGGCGCCATCGGCGGCGGCATGCTGGTCGACCACATCGGCGCGCTGGGCGGCCCGACCTTCGCGGCCGCGGCCATCACGCTGGGCACGCTGCTGACGCTGCGCCACGGGCCGCGCACCGCGTGAGCGGCGCCGCTCGACACCGCTCGATCGACATCGTCTGAACGGATGCGCCAGCGAGACACCGCCCCATCGCATCGCTTGCAAGTCGACAGTCGCAAGGAGGACCTGACATGACCACGACGACCCCGCTCAACCGCCGCATCGTGCTGGCCTCGCGCCCCGCGGGACGCCCGACCGCCGCGGACTTCCGCCTCGAGACCGCGCCGGTGCCGGTCCCCGCCGACGGCCAGGTGCTGCTGCGCACGCTGTTCCTGTCGCTGGACCCGTACATGCGCAACCTGATGGAGGAAGTCGGCCCCGGCTACGCGCCGCCGATCCCGGTCGGCGACGTGCTGGTGGGCGGCACCGTCAGCCGCGTCGAGACCTCGCGGCACCCGGACTTCCGGGCCGGCGACCTGGTGCTGTCCTACGCCGGCTGGCAGGACTACGCGCTGTCCGACGGCGCCGACCTGCTGCCGCTGGGCGACATGACGCGGCCGTCGCTGGCGCTGGGCGCCGCGGGCATGCCGGGCTTCACCGCGCAGGTGGGGCTGATGGAGATCAGCCAGCCGAAGGCCGGCGAGACGGTCGTCGTCGCCGCGGCGACCGGCGCGGTCGGCGCGATGGTGGGCCAGTTGGCCCGGCGCGCGGGCGCTCGGGTCGTGGGCATCGCCGGCGGCGCGGACAAGGCACGGCACCTGGTCGAGACGCTGGGCTTCGACGCGGCGGTGGACCGGCGCGATCCGCGCTTCGCCGAGTTGCTGCGCGAGGCGGCGCCCGACGGCATCGACGTCTACTTCGAGAGCGTGGGCGGCGAGGTGCTGGACGCGGTGCTGCCGCTGCTCAACGTCGGCGCGCGCATCCCCGTGTGCGGCTTTATCGCGCACTACAACGACGCGGGCACGCCGGGCGTGCCGTCGCTCGACCGCCTGCCCACGCTGCTGGCGGCGGTGCTGCAGAAGCGGATCCGGATGGAGGGCTTCATCGTGCTGGACCACTACGGCGAGGGCCTGTCGCGCTTCGGCGCGTTCCAGCGCGAGATGGGCGAGGCGATCGCCGCCGGCGAGATCCAGGCGTTGGAGCACGTGATCGACGGCCTCGAACAGGCGCCGCAAGGGCTGATCGACCTGCTGGACGGCCGCCACCTGGGCAAGGCGGTCGTGGCGGTCAGCGCGCCCTGACGCGGCCCAGCTGTTGCCTGACCGGCAGCGCGGGGACGGCCTCGCCGCCGTCGTCTGCGTTGCGGTCACCAGCGCCTCGGTCGCCATGGCCATCGTTGCCATCGCGCCAGGCGGCCGGCGTCACGCCGGTCTCGCGCTTGAACGCGCGTTGGAACGCCGCTTCCGAGGCGTAGCCGACGGCCTCGCCGATCGCCGCGACCGACGCGCGGCCGGCGCGCAAACGGCGGGCGGCCTCGGTCATGCGGACCTGGACGAGGAACTCGGCCGGCGAGACACCGGCCGCGGCCTGGAAGGCGCGGATCAGCGACGAGCGCGACAGCATGGCGCGTTCGGCCATGCCGTCCAGGGTCCAGTCGGCGGCGAGGTCGCCCAGCACGTCGACCACCAGCGCGGCCAGCCTCGGATGCGCGCTGAGGGCGAGCACGCCGGGCGTGGCTTCGACGCGTTCAGCCGCGCCCTGGGTCTCCGGACCCCGGGTCGCTGCGTCCCGGGCCGCCACGCCCCGGCTCGCCGCGTCCCGCGTCGCCGCGCGCAGCGCGACGGCGAACAGCGCGCCCGAGAGGTGCCGCAGCAGCGCGGCACCGCCGTCGTCGGGGGCATCGCTCTCCTCGCGCATCAGCGCGAGCAGGCGGGCCAGCCGCGACTCCGGTTCGGCCGAGCGCACCAGCAGCGCCGGCGGCAGCAGCGCGCGCAGGAGCCGCGCGGACGCGGCCGGCACGATGAAGCGGCCGCACAACAAGGCGCCCTCGCCGGGACGCAGCAGGCTGGCGGGATCGCGGTCGCGCAGCTGATGCGCGCCGCCGGCGGGCAGCATCAGCACGTCGCCGGCGCGCATCGGCGCGGCGCGCAGGCCGTCGGCGTCGACGAGGGCCTCGCCGTCGAGCAGCACGTGGAAGGGGATGTGGTGGCCGGGCGTGGCGGCCTGGTCGAGCGCCCATCCGGCGCCGAGCTCGCAACGGATGTCCAGCCGGCCGTCGACGTCGACCAGCGCGAGCAGCCGGTCGAGCAGCCCGATGCCGGAGACCGCGCCCAGGGCACCGGCGCGGCCTTCCCGGCTTTCCCGGCTTTCCCGGCTTTCCCGGCTTTCCCGGCCTGCCGCGTCACCCGCCTCGCGCGCGCCGCCCGCGTCGGGTCCGCCGCCCGCGCGATCCACTCGACCCGCGCGCTTCGTCTCCGCCGTGAGGCCCGCGCGTTTCGCGCCCTGCTCCGCCATCGATCCGCTCCCCGTTGACACGAACGGGCATTAGACAGGCTCGCCCGGGCATGGGCGCCGGAGGGGCCGATTCCTACAGTGAAGTCACTGCGATCCGCAGCGCCCTTCCCTCCGGAACGGCCCCCTCCACTTCGAAAGGAAACGCCATGTCCCGCCTCCCCGCTCCCGCCCTGGCCGACGCGCCCGAAGCCGCGCTGCCGCTGTTCGACGCCATCCGCAAGGCGGCCGGCAAGCTCCCCAATGCCTACGCGCTGATCGGCAGCCTGAGCCCGGCCGCGTTGAAGCTCGCGCTGGAGGGCGATGCCGCCCTGTCGCGCGGCGCGCTGTCGCGGGCCGACATCGAGGCGATCCGCGTCGCCGTCAGCGCGAGCAACGGTTGCGACTACTGCGTGGCCGCGCACACGGCGATCGGCAAGATGGTCGGCCTGAAGGCGGATGAGCTGCGCCAGCTGCGCGAAGGCGGCGCCGGCGCCGAGGACGCCAAGCGCCAGGCGCTGGTCGACTTCGCGCGGCACCTGGTCTCGACCACCGGCACGGTCGCGGCCGAGCGCGTGCAGGCGGTGCTGGCCGCGGGCTGGACCTCGACGCAAGTCGTCGAGGCGATGCTGGCGATCTCGCTGATCGGATTCACCAACCTCGTGAACCGCGTCAACGACACGCCGATCGATTTCCCGATCCCCGCCTGAGCCTCCGCGCCCGAACCCGCCGACGCGCGTGCGTGCCACGACGCCAGCGCGGACGCGCACGAGGGCACGCGCGGCGACCAAGAGAAAGGGCCGCCCCCTCGGGCGGCCCTTCGCGTCGATCGGACGCTCGCGGCGTCAGGCGAGCCGGAACTTCGCCACCGCCTCCACCAGCGCCTGCGCCTGCTGGCGCAGGCTCTCGGCGGCGGCGGCCGACTCCTCGACGAGCGCGGCGTTCTGCTGCGTCACCTGGTCCATCTGGCTCACCGCCTCGCCGACCTGGTGCACGCCTTGCGACTGCTCGCGCGTCGCGCTGCTGATCTCGCCGACGACATCGGTCACGCGGCCGATCGCCGCGACGATCTCGTCCATCGTGGTCCCGGCCTGCTCGACCAGGCCGGCGCCGCGCTCGACGCGCTCGACGCTGGCGGTGATCAGCGTCTTGATCTCCTTGGCCGCCTCGGCGCTGCGCTGCGCCAGCGCGCGGACCTCGGACGCCACCACCGCGAAGCCCTTGCCGTGCTCGCCGGCGCGGGCGGCTTCCACTGCCGCGTTCAAGGCCAGGATGTTGGTCTGGAAGGCGATGCCGTCGATCGTGCCGATGATGTCGGCGATGCGCCGGCTGCTCTCGTCGATGCCGTGCATCGTGTCCACGAACTGCGCCACCACCGTGCCGCCGCGCTGCGCCACCTCGCTGGCCGAGCGCGCCAGCCGGTCCGCCTGCTGCGCGTTCTCGGAGGTCTGGTGCACCGTCTCGCCCAGCTCGGTCATCGTCGCCGCCGTCTGCTCCAGCGCGCTGGCCTGCTCCTCGGTGCGCTGGCTCAGGTCGCCGTTGCCGATCGCTATCTGCGCGCTGGCGCTGGCCACCGACTCGCTGCCCTGGCGCACGCCGCCGACCACCTGCCGCAGGCTGAGCTGCATCGCGTGCAGCGCCGCGATCAGGCTGCGCTCGTCGCCGGGGCGCACGCGGATGTCGCCGGTCAGGTCGCCCGCGGCCACCTGGCGCACCAGCCGCGCCGCCTCTGCCGGATCGCCGCCGAGCTGGCGGCGCACGTGGCGCGTCAGCAGCCAGGCCAGCGCCACGGCCAGCGCCACCGACGCGAGCGTCAGCGACAGGCTCCAGCGGTGCCCCGCCACGTAGCCCTCGGCCGCGGCCAGCCGCGACAACTCGCTGCCGGCGGCGTTGTACTCGGCGTTGCGCTCGATCGCCTTGACCCAGGTGTTGAAGCTGTTGCGCGACTCGGCGCGGAAGAACGCGCGCGCCTGGCCGTCGGCGGCGTCGTCGCGCGACAGGCGCAGCAGCTTCTCCTGCGTCGAGAAGTAGTGGTCGCGCGCGGCCACCACCTCGGCGTACAGCCGGCGCTCCTCGTCGTTGGTGATGAAGGGCTGGTAGGCCTGCTCGGCCGCGGCCAGCTCCTTGCGGGCGTGCTCGATCGCGCGCTCGATCTGGCTCATCTCCTGCTGGTCCTCGGACAGCAGGTGATCGGGCTCCATGCGCCGGATCTGGTTGGCCTTCACGCGGATCGCCGCCATGCTCTGGATGCTGGGCATCCAGTCCTCCGCGATCTCGGTGGTGCTGTCGTGGACACGGCTCATCTGCAGCAGTCCCATGCCGCCGACCAGCGCGCACAGGACCACCAGCAGGATGAAGGACACGGTCAGTTGGGTGGACAAACGCCAGGTGCCGATGTTCATTTGATCTCTCTCCCTTGGACGGATCTTTTGATGACATCCCCCGGCCGGACGCGGGCTAGCCGCCTCCGCGCGGGGGTGCTCCCCAGGTCATCGGCCGATGGTGCGCCGGAGTTGAGCGCGGCGCTACGGCAGTCGCCCACCCGCCGCCGCCCGCTGTCGCCCGTTGCGGGGACTGGCTCCCGGCGCGCCGCAGCAAGCGCAGCAGCCCGGAGGGCGCCGCGCCGGCGGCCGCGGCGTGGCAGGCCCGCAACGGCGGACGCGCCGTCGACGCCGGACGCCGGCCCGTTCGGCTCATGCGGCCACCGCCCATTCGGAATGCGCGTGGCCGACGATCTGGATCTGGCCCTTGCCCCCGCGCTTGACCGCGTACATCGCGGCATCGGCCGCGTGCAGCAGGTCGCGGCAGTTGTCGCCGCCGCCGCCGATCACCGCGCCGGCGCTGGCGCCGACCGAGACCCGTTCGCCGCTGTCCAGCGTGATGCGGCGCTGGATCGAGAACAGGCAGCGCTGCATCGTCTGCTCGACGTCCTCGGGCCGGGCGACGCCCGACAGCAGGATCGCGAACTCATCGCCGCCCAGGCGCGCCACCACGTCGTTGCTGCGCACCAGGTCCTGGAGCCGGTGCGCGACCTCGGTCAGCACCTCGTCGCCGGCCTCGTGGCCGTGCTGGTCGTTGATCGGCTTGAAGCCGTCCAGGTCCAGGTAGCAGACCGCGAAGCCGCGGCCGGTGCGGCGGGCGTCGTTGATCGCGTCGCCGACCTTCTCCTCGAACAGGCGGCGGTTGGGGAGGTTGGTCAGCGCGTCGCGCAGGGCCAGGTGCTGGGCCTTCTCCTCGCTGCGCTTGAGGCCGTCGATGTCGACCAGCATCCACATCGATTCGGTGTCGGACAGCACGGTGCCGTGCAGGTCGACCCAGAACTCGCCGCCGTCCTTGCGGCGCATGCGCAGCTGGGTGTGGAAGCGGCCGCCCGAACGGATCGTGGCGCTGCCGGCGTCGCGGACGCGGGCATGCTCCTGCGGGCTGAGGAACAGCGTGTCCTCGGGCTTGCCGACCAGCTCGCCGGGGTTGTAGCCGAACATGCGTTCCAGCGCCGGGTTGCCCCAGACGGCCAGGCCGTCGCGCAGCCGGACCATGCCGATCAGGTCGTTCTGCAGCATCGCGTCCTGCTCGCGGGCGAGTTGCTGCAGCGCGTCCTTGGAGCGGCGTTCCGCGCGATGGATGCGGTGGATCAGCGCCGAGGCGGCGGCCACGGCCAGCGCCACCAGCGCCGCCAGCAGCGACTGCTGCACGACCTGCGTGCGCCAGCCGGCTAGGAAGTAGTCGCTGCTCATGCCGGTGAACAGCGTCATCGCGTAGCCCGGCACCTTGCGGTAGGCGGTGATGCGCTCGACGCGGTCGATCGCGGTGGGCGTGATGTAGACGCCGCGTTCCGGGTTCTGCGCCAGCGAACGCGTCGCCTGGTCCGACAGCTGCTTGGTGCCGAAGCCCTTGGTGGAGCTGGGTTCGCTGGCGGAGTAGCGCGCCACCAGGTTCATCGCGTCCGAGCGCAGCGAGACCGCGCCCGACGGGCCCAGCGCGACGCCGCTGAAGCGGTCGACGAAGTGCTGCGCGGTGACGACGGCGTAGACGATGCCGTCGAACTTGCCGTCGTGGTCGATCAGGCGGCGGGCCAGGATGACGCACCAGTGGCCTTGCGCGCGGCTGTTCAGCGGCTCGGAGATGACCATCGTGTCGGTCAGGCGGGCGTTGGCGAAGTAGGCGCGATCGCCGATGTTGAAGGGGCGCTCGCCGGGCATCAGGCCGGTGACGACGGTGCCGTTGACGTCGGCGATGCGCAGCGCGACGACCTGCGGCAGCAGGCCGCGCTGTTCCTCGAGCAGGTGGCCGACCATCGCCGCCTGATCGGGTGACTGGCGGGCGCTGCGGTAGCGCAGCGCGATCGTCGCCAGCGCGTTGTCGGTGTTGCGCAGCTCGGCGCCGACCTCGACGGCGATGTTCTGGGCCAGGTTCTCGACGACGTCGCGGGCGCGGTCGGTCTCGGTCGAGCGGTGGTTCCACAGGCTCAGCGCGGTCATCGCCACCAGCGCGCCCACCATCATGAGGTTGCCGAGCACCAGCCACGATGCCATCGGGCCGCGCGGGGACGCGGTCCGGGCGGGGCGGGACACGGCCTGCCGGCGCGCCAGGGTCCCCGCGCCGGACAGGCGAGGCAGCCGGGCCCAGGCGGGCCACTTCGGCAGTCGGGGCAGTCTGGGCAGTCGGGGCAGCGTCATCGCGAGCTTCATGGCGGGGTCCTCCTGGTCGTTCCGGTCGTGCGGCTCAGCCGTGGACGACGGCGCGCGCGCCGGCGTTCAGGCCATGGCCGGTCCGGTCGTGGGCGCACAGCGCGTGCAGGTCGGTGAGCAGGCGTTCGAAGTCGAAGGCCTTGTCGTAGAAGGCGTCGGCGCCGCGGCGGCGGCACAGGCCGGCGTAGGTCTCGCTGTCCTCGGCGCTGAGCACGAAGACCCGGCCCGCGTAGCGCCGGCCCCGCAGGCGCGACAGCACCGACAGGCCGGTGCCCTGCGCCAGGCGCAGGTCCAGCAGCACGACGTCGGGCGTGGTCGCCAGGACGGCGTCCACGGCCTCGTCCTCGCCGGACGCCTGCGCCACGACGGTGATCCCGTCGAGTTTCTCGGCCCGGCGCACCAGCAGCTGGCGGACGGGGAGGTTGTCTTCGATGACTGCGACTTTCATGGCTGCCATGGTCCGCTTCCGGGACCGGGCACGCCATCAAGCGGACGCCCCTCGCGATGAACGCCGGATGCGGGAGCCCGTGTAGTCGCTTGACCTACAGCGCGGCCGGGGCGGCCGATCCCGACAGCGCGGCGGCGGCGCGGCGTGACGTCGTGCACGGACGCGCAGCCTGGGCGGCGCGCGCGGCCAGGTCGGCCAGCGTGCGGCCGAGCACCAGCGCCCACAGCCCCAGCAGCGCGGCGCCCAGCGTCGCGCCGATCCAGGCGAACGCGCCGAAGCCGGTCGCCCGCGCCAGCTGCAGCGTCGCCAGCGTGTAGACACCCAGCGGGAAGGTGAAGCCCCACCAGCCGAGGTTGAAGGGCAGCCCGTCGCGCCAGCCGGCCGACAGGTAATGGCGGGTGAACATCAGCGCGCAGGCCAGCCACCACAGGCCCGCGCCCCAGAGCAGCAGCGCGCCGACCAGCCCCAGGTCCCGCGCCGCGGCCGTCGCGGCGGCCAGGCCGGTGCCGGTGCCGGCGAAGGCGTGGGCCGCGGCCTCGCCCAGCGTCAGCAGGCCCAGCGCGCCGGTGCCGATCGGGCCCAGCGTCAGCCAGCTGGTCACGCCGAGCTCGCGCGCCGGCAGCTTGTGCAGGATCAGCCGGATCAGCACCAGCGTCAGGATGGAGAAGGCCAGCGGCACGGACAGGCCCCACAGCACGTAGCCGGTGCCGGCGACCCACTGGGCGGTCTCGGCCGGCAGGTGCGGCGCCAGCACGGCGGCGCTGGCGGCGGCCACCTCGGGGGCGACCACCGGTAGCAGCAGCGCGGCGGTGACGCGGTCCAGGCGGTGGTCCTGCCGCGTGATCACCCAGTACGGCACCGCGACGGCGACCAGCACCGACAGCGCCGCGTCCGCGATCCACAGGCCGAGCGCCGCGTGGATCGCGGCGGGCGAGGAGGCGCCTTCGAAGATCACCAGGCCGTTGATCACCGGCACCAGGCCCATCGGGAGGGCGCCGAAGAACAGCGACTGCTGGGGGTGCGCCAGCAGCTCGCCGAGGGCGCGACGGTCGAGCGCCAGGCGGGCCAGCAGCAGGAGCAGGAAGAGCGCGAAGACGGCGGCGTCCAGCAGCCAGAGCGCGTGGGCCGCGCCGTGGGCGAGGCGCGCGGCGGTGCCGGTCAGCGGCAGCGACGCCAGGACCAGCGCGGCGACGCCGGTGCCCATCGTCAGGGCGAACCAGTTGGGGGTGAAGCCGTGGACCACGCGCAGCAGCAGGCTGGGCGCCGGGTCGGTAGCGGAGAGGGGAGACAGCGGGGATTCCATGGCCCGAACTCTAGAAAACGCATAACGATATGAAAAATACATATTTACGATCTAATCGATGCCTTTGAGGCATGCCAAGACCCTCTCCGCCTCCCTTCCCATGAACTTCACCCACCTGGCCGCGTTCCAAGCCGTCGTCGAAACCGGCAGCGTCACCGCCGCGGCCGAGCGGCTGCATGTCAGCCAGCCCGCGCTGACACGCGAGATCCGCGCGCTGGAGGAGCGCCTCGGCGTGCCGCTGTTCGACCGCCTGCCGCGCGGCATGCAGCCGACCGAGGCCGGTCGCCTGCTGGCGGGCTACGGCGCGCAGATCTTCAAGCTGGCCGAGGCGGCGGAGACCGCCGTGGCGGAGCTCGCCGGCCTGCGCCGCGGCCACCTGGCGATCGCGGCCAGCCGCACCACCGGTGCCTATGTGCTGCCGGCGATCCTGGACGAGTTCCGGCGCCGGCATCCGGAGGTCTCGCTGGCGCTGTCGGTGTCCAACACCGGCCAGGTGCAGGACGAGGTGCGGGCGCTGGAGGCGCAGCTCGGCCTGATCGAGGGCCCGCACGACGCCGAGGCCTTCGACGCGCTGCCGCTGGGCGAGGACGAGATCGTCGCCGTCGCCGGCGCGAAGCATGTGCTGGCGCAACGCCGCTCGCTGACGGCGGCCGAGGTCGGCGACGGCGAGCTGGTGATGCGCGAGCCCGGCTCCGGCACCCGCGAGGTCGTCGCCCGCGCCTACGCGTCGCTGGGCCTGACGCTGGCGCCCCAGCTGTCGATCGGCAGCCCGGACGCGATCAAGCGTCTGCTGCGGCTGGGCCACGCGGTGTCGTGGGTGTCGCGCCGCTCGGTGGCCGAGGAACTGGCGGCCGGCGTGCTGGTCGAGTTGCCGGTGCGGGACCTGCGCGTCGTGCGCGGGCTGACGATGATCTGGCACCGCGGTCATGCACCAAGTCCGAGCGCGCAGGCCTTCCGCGCGCTCGCGGCGGCGCTGGCGCGGCAAGCCGCATACCCGTCGGACTCCTGATTTCCCTCCATGCCGGGCGGGGCGCGGGCCGGCATAGTCGCCGGCTCATGCCTCACAGAGTCGCTCGAGCGACCACCCGACCCTCGGGCCGACGGAGACAAGACATGACCCTGGCCTCTCCTACCCCGCGCGATGCCGCGCGACGCCTTGGCGTGCGGCTCGCGCCGCTGGCCACCGCGGCCTCGCTGGCGGCGCTGGCCGCGACCGGCGCCGCCACCGCCGTGTTCGCGCAGACCACGACGCTGGGCACGCGCGGCACGCTGGCCGCGCCCAATCCCGCGGTCACCGCCAACACCGGCGCCTCCTGGCCCGCCGCCGCCTATGCCCGCGCGCCGGACCACCCGCGCGCGGTCACGCTGCCGCTGCAGTTCATCCGGCTGTCGTCGGGCAAGCAGCTCGCGGTGCTGGTGTCGATGCCGGCCGACCTCCTCGGCTTCCCCAAATCCGGGCGGTATCCGGTGGTGCTGACCCAGACGGCCTACCGGATCGACGTCGGCCAGTTCCTGGGCGTGTTCACGCCGGCTGGCGGCAACACGCTGCTGATCGGCGGGCTGGACCAGTACATGGTGCGGCGCGGCTACGTGACGGTGGCGATCGACGCGCACGGTACCGGCATGAGCGGCGGCGTGACGCAGCTGATCGGCGCCGAGGAGCAGCAGGCCTACCGCGAGGCCGTCGAATGGGTGACGCGCCAGCCGTTCTTCAACGGGCGCATCGGCGTGGCGGGGACCTCCTACCTGGGCATCAGCTCGCTGCTGACCGCGGGGCAGCAGCATCCGGCGGTGAAAGCGGCCTTCGCGCAGGTGCCCATGGGCGACGCGTTCCGCGGCGTGGCGGCCACCGGCGGGCTGTTCAACGCGCAGTTCCTGAGCACCTGGCTGCCGCTGACGCAGTCGCTCAGCGTGGCCAACGCGCCGGAGCTGCTGCTCAATCCCTGGTACGCGAGCCAGATCAACGCGGCGACCGCCGACCACGTGGCGGCGATCGACGCCTGGTACGCGCCGACCTTCGACGGCTTCGTCGGCGGCACGAGCGGCATCGCCACCGACGACGGCACGTTCTGGGCCTCGCGCTCGCCGATCGAGAGCGCGGGCCGGATCCGCGTGCCGACCTTCATCGTCGGGGCATCGCTGGACATCTTCCAGCGCGACCAGCCGCTGCTGTACGAGCAGCTCAAGCGCAACGTGCCGGCCAAGCTGGCGATCCTGCCGGGCGCGCACCTGCAGTCGGTGCAGGCGGGCATCGGCGGTTATGGCGGCGCGCCGTCGTACGGACCGCCGAGCACGACCTCGCTGCTGCTGCAGTGGTTCGACCGCTACCTGCAGGACCGCGCGACCGGGGCCGAGTCGCTGCCGACGGTGACGCAGTTCGTCGACGGCTACGGCAGCGGCGGCACGCCGCGTTTCGCGACGGCGAGCGACTGGCCGCATCCGCGCATGGCGCCGCAGCGCTGGTACCTGCAGCCCGACGGCAGCCTGGCGGCGCGGATCCCGGCGACGGCCGCGGGCGCGACGGTGATGGAGCCGCCGGCGCCGACGGCCACGCGCGGGACGGCGCTCGGATCGCTGTTCACCGCGAGCGTGCAGGTCCGCGACCACAGCGACTGCTCGGCCAGCCAGGTGCAGTGGACGCTGGGCCTGGCGGGGCTGCTGCCCAAGCCGTGTTACTCGGACAGCGCGCGGGTGGAGTCGCTGCAGGGCGCGTCGGTCTACGAGAGCGCGCCGATGGCGCAGGACCTCTACCTGAACGGGCCGATCCAGGCCGACCTGTGGATCACGGCGACGCGGCCGCAGGCGGCGCTGTCGGTGCGCGTCGACGACGTGGATCCGGCCACGGGGACGGTCAAGCCGCTGACGCACGGATTGATGTCGGCGGCGCACCGCGCGGTCGATCCGGCGCGGTCGCGCTTCGTCAACGGGACGATGATCCAGCCGTGGCATCCGTTCACCGCGGGCGCGGCGCTGCCGGTGGTGGCGGGCGAGCCGATGCTGGTGCCGGTGGAGGTCTTCCCGGTGGCGGCGCTGGTGCGCGCCGGGCATCGGCTGCGCATCGCGATCAGCGCGAGCAACCAGGCGCAGGGCATCTGGCCCGGGCCGCTGCAGGCGCAGGCGAACGGCAACGTCACGACGATCCTGGCCGGCCCGCTGCGGCCGTCGAGCATCGTGCTGCCGGTGGTGCCGGCGGGCGAGCTGAACTGAGCGCCGGGGCCGCCGTTGTCCATCGACAAGCGGCGGCCCGCGGGGCAGGCAACGCCTGACCCCGCGAACTTCCATGATTCATGTCTGTATGCGTCGGGGGACCGGCCTACTGGAACCGGTATCCCCCGACGATGCGCTCTTCCGAGGGAGTGAACCCGGCCTCGCTCATCACCAAACTGCAGGGCATTCGGGATGTCTTTGCAGTGGCGAAAGGATGAATGCGATGAGCGCGTTGTTGAAGGAAGTTGTTGGAACGGACGCGATGGCCGGCGCCCCGGTCGACGACCGTTTGCCGGTGGTTGCGCCGGGTGCCTGGTCGGACGGCGTGGACACGCTGGTCCATCTATTGCGGCATCCGGAGCTGGCCCATACCTGGCCGTTGTGCGATCTGCCGGTCGACAACACGGAGCCGGTCGACTGGCGGAGGATTGCCCAACAGTTCAACGATTTCTTCGAACAAAGGCAGTTGCGCTGTGTCGAGACCTACGTGAGGGTGCGAATGGCCATGGCCGTTCTGACGCTCAACGATGTCTCCTTGTGCCGAGGTCCGGTGGAGATCCGGTTCTGGGAGGACGAGTGCTGCTCGCCAAACATCACCCTGGAACTGACCATCGATGCCAACAGCTATCGCACGTCGCAGCTCAACGAAGACTTGGGCCGGCTGATCTGCGCCTGCCACTTTCCGGGTTGCGGCGTGATCGTCCACTATCGGTCCGCGCATCCTCATGACCCCGCGGACTGGCCGCCCCGTCGTCCCTGGCTCGAAGGGGACGAGGACGATGAGGCGTGAGGTCGCCATGAAGGTCACGGCAAAACTGCTTCGACGCGACGTCGAAGACCTGGCCAAACATGCCAGTACCGAGGCGCGCCGGCGCGCCGCTGTCTCGCGCGCCTACTACGCGTCGTATCACCGCTGCCTGCGATGGGAAGGGTTGCTCCCCTACAAGAGCGAATGCCAGGCGCAAGGTGGCGTCCACGCACGGCTGATCGAGCGGCTGAAGTGGCCGCATCCGTTTTGCGGTCGCGCGCTCATGGAGCGCTCCGAGTCGCTTGGCAAGCTGCTAGAGAAGCAACGGCGGCTCCGGGTGCTTGCCGACTACATGCTGGGCAGCACGATCGACGGTGCGCACGTGGAGGACCAACTCCAGGCTGTGCAACAGGTGTTCGAGCACTGCGCCGACCCGCACACCTGAAAGTCCGTCATCCCCTATGCTTGCGCCGTCCCGCCGCCGCCTCGCGGCCGGACCCACTTGCACATGGACGGTCTTATGCGCCACAGCTTTTCCCGGTCTTCCCGCGTCTCCCTGATCGCCGCCGCCGCGGCCGCGCTGGCGGCCTTCGCCATCGCGCCGGCGCATGCCGACAGCATCGCCACCTCGGCCTCCAGCGCCGGTTCGGTCTCCTCGCGCCAGCTGTCCGACTCGATCGGCCAGTCGAGCGACAGCTCCAGCCGGGATCGCAAGGTCGCCGAGGGCGAATACAAGGTGCTGGCCGTCGAGGACGCCGCCGGCCGCCCCGACACCACGCGCCTGCGCCTGGAGCCGGTCCGCGCCGAAGGCGGCACCGAGTTCTTCCTCTACGTCCCCAAGCAGGCCATCGCCGGCCAGCCGCTGCGCGTCGGCGACCGCGTGCTCGCCCGCCAGCGCGACTACGGCTACGAGTTCGCCCGCGCCGAGAACCAGCAGGCCTTCCTGCTCGCGCTGCGCGACGACTGGCATCGCGAACTGGAATCGCATCCGGTCACCCTGTGACCGTGGACCGCCGGGCAGCCTCGCGACGGTGCCTGCCCGTCGCGGCGCTGCTGGCGACGCTGGCCGCGGTGCCGGCGGCGCACGCCGGCAACTTCTGCGACCGTCCCGCCGACATCAGCGCCACCGAGCAGGACCGCCAGCTCCAGGTGGTCGCGCTCGCGCGGCGGGTGCTCGAGGCCAGCGGCGTCTCCGCCGCGCTGGTGTCGCGGTCGGGCACCGACCTGAGCCGCTTCCGGCTCCAGTACTCCCACAGCGGCCTCGCGCTGAAGGACAGCCGCAACGGCCCGTGGTCGGTCCGCCAGCTCTACTACGCCTGCGACGAATCGCGCGCGAAGCTCTATGACCAGGGGCTCGCCGGTTTCCTGCTGAGCGCGGGCAACACCGACCCGGTCCGGCTCTCGATCGTCACCCTGCCCGATGGCGACGGCGAACGGCTTGCCGCTCGCGCGCTCGACAACCGGCTCGCGCTCGCGCTGCTGTCGTCGCGCTACAGCGCCAACGCCTATGCCTTCGGCACGCGTTACCAGAACTGCAACCAGTGGGTCGCCGAGCTGATGGGCTTCGCCTGGGCACCACGCGATGAGGCGCCCGTGCCCGAAGCGCCGACCCGCGCGCAGGCGCAACGCTGGCTGGGCGCGCTCGGCTACGACCCGGCGCCGGTGGTGGTGCCGTCGCACGCGGTCATGTTCGCCGCCCAGTTCGTGCCGCTGATCCACACCGACGATCACCCGGTGGACGACCTCTACGCGATGCGGCTGCGCGTCTCGACGCCGGATGCGCTCGAGGCCTTCGCCCATCGCCTGGTGCCCCGGGCACAGCGCATCGAGTTCTGCGCCTCGGCCCGCGAGGTCGTCATCCGCCGCGGCTGGACGCCGCTGCCGGCCGACTGCCGTCCGGGCGACGGCGACGAAGTCCGCGCCCTCGCGTCCTGAACGCCGCGCTCCGCCGGCGTCGGCGCGCCACGGCGCCGCGGACCGCCCCATCCCCTTCCCTGCCCCCGGCCTCCGCAACCGGCCCCCGCGTGTAAGACCTGTTTCAGGGGACTTCCGCCTCAGGGCTCATCATCAAAGGGTCATCCGCCGCGCTCTACCCTTCGGTCGCCTCACGGCCTCACGTTTTTCCCACGCGATCGTCACGCCGCCGCCACGCGCGCCGTGCCCGCCCGCGCCCGAACGACCCCACTCCGCCCGAAGGAGAGTTCCGCATGAAGCTGCTTCGCACCGTCCTGCTCGCCACCGTCGCCGCCTGCTCGCTGGTGGCCGGCGCGTCCGCCCACGACTGGCAACACCCGCCGCGCGCCAAGGAGCCGCTGCTGATCGCGCACCGCGGCGCCAGCGGCTACGTGCCCGAGCACACGCTGGCCGCGTACTGGCTGGCGATCGAGCAAGGCGCCGACTACGTCGAGCCCGACCTGGTGCTGACCAAGGACGGCGTGCTGGTGGCGCGCCACGAGAACGCGATCGCGATCCTGAACCCGGACGGCTCGGTCCGCGAGGCGACGACCGACGTCGCGGACCGTCCCGAGTTCGCGTCGCGCAAGGCGACCAAGTCGATCGACGGCGTCGCCATCACCGGCTGGTTCACCGAGGACTTCACGCTGGCCGAGCTCAAGACGCTGCGCGCCCGCGAGCGCATTCCGCAGATCCGGCCGGGCAACGCGCGCTTCAACGACATGTTCGAGGTACCCACCTTCGAGGAAGTGCTGCAGCTGGTGCAACAGGCCAACGAGCGTCGCCAGCAGGAAGCCAGGGACGACAAGGACGGCCGTTGGGGCCATGGCCACGGCCGCAAGGTCAAGCCGATCGGCGTGTATCCGGAGACCAAGCACCCGAGCTACTTCGCCGGCATCGGCAAGCCGCTGGAGGAGCCGCTGGTGCGCATGCTCAACAAGTACGGCTACCGCGGCGCGGACGCGCCGGTGTTCATCCAGTCCTTCGAGGTGGGCAACCTGCGCAAGCTCAACCGCATGACGCGCGTGCCGCTGGTGCAGCTGCTCAACGGCTCGGGCCAGCCCTACGACTTCACGCTGAGCGGCGACAAGCGCACCTACGCCGACCTGGCCAAGCCGGCCGGGCTGGCGGAGATCTCCAGCTACGCGCAGGGCATCGGCGCGAACACCAACCTGATGATCCCGCTGGTGGCGGGCCGGCTGGGCACGCCGACGACGCTGGTGAAGGACGCCCACGCGGCCGGGCTGGTCGTGCACGGCTGGACCTTCCGCGCGGAGAACAACTTCCTGCCCGACGAGTTCGACAGCAGCGCCGACCCGACGGCGATTGGCAATCTCGCCGGCCAGATCGAGGCCTTCCTCAAGCTCGGCATGGACGGCCTGTTCAGCGACCAGTCCTTCCTGGCGCGCAAGGCGATCGATGCGTATGTGAAGCGCTGAACGGCGCAGGGGGCAGGGCCGGGGTTGGCCAGGGCACTTCGCTAGACTCCTCCCCATCCCCCTGGAGCCCTTGCCCATGTCCGCCTCCGCGCCGCTGCTGCTGCCTCCGCCCGAGCTCAAGGGCGTCGACCAGGTCGTTGCCGATCCGCTGCGATTCAAGGCAAAGCTCGCCATCGGCGAGGCCGCCTACGCGTCGCTGCGCATGATCAACCGCGGCCGCGAGGTCTGGGACGTGCTCGGTGCCGCCGGCGCCGGCGCGGCCGTCGCCAAGACGGGGATGGTCGCGTCGCTGCTCGGCGCCTCCGCCACGCCGATCGGCTGGGTCGCGTTCGCCGCCCTCGCCTCCGGCGGCGCCTGCTACGGCATGTACCGGCTGCTCAGCTCGACCAAGGGCGAGCGCGTCATCGAGATCCCCAAGTACCTGAACACGCCGCTCGACACGCTGGGCCTGGCGCTGTTCGACCTGATCGCCCCGCTGTCGCTGCGGCTGGCCGCCGTCGACGGCGCCATCGAGCCCGCCGAGCGCCAGTACCTCGTCGACCACCTGATCGCCGACTGGGGCCTCAACCGCGCCTTCGTCGAACAGTCCGTCGACGCAGTCCAGGCGCGCCTGGCCGGCAGCGACCTCGAGGCCATGGCCGTCGAGGGCGCCCAGTTCCTGCACCTGAATCCGGATTGCAACCACGCCGCGATCGCCAAGGACCTCGGCGTGTTCATGCGCGGCATGCTCGAGGCCGGTGGTCCGCTCACGCCCGCCGAGACCGAGGCGCTGGACACCGTCGTGCGCCTGCTCGCGACCGCGCCGGCGGGCGAACTCTCCAAGCGCTGGAACCAGACGGTGACCCTCGCCGGCGGCGCCACCGCGCAGGCCTGGGGCGCCACGCGCAAGGCCGCCGACTGGACGCAGCAGCAGCTGCCGTCGGTCGACCAGGTCCGCGCCCATGCGGAAGAAGCGGCGACCCAGGCCGCCGAGGCCGCCCGCAAGGCCGCCACCTGGACCCAGGACCGCCTGCCCTCCGCCGAGCAGGTCCGCAGCACCACCGCCGAAGCGGCCGCCCAGGCGATGGGCGCGGCGAAGAAAGGCTTCGCCTGGGCCAAGGACCTGACCACCCGCGCCGCCGATGGCGCCGGCACCGGCGTCGACCGGCTGCTGCGCCGCGACGACCCGCCGTCCAAGGGCTGAGCGCGTCCCGCGCCAGCCCCGCCCGCTCGCGGGACCTCAGGGCAACGCGTAGTCGCGCTGCGAGACCAGGTCGATGCCGCAGCTCAGCGTCCCGACCCAGTCGATGAACTGCCGCACCGCCTCGCCGACCAGCGGCGCGCCGTGCTGCGGCACGATCATGCGGATCGGCAGCGGGCGCACCATCTCCGCCCACAGCTTCAGCACCTTGCCGCTGACCATGTAGCGGCGATGGAAGGCGGCCATCGACGCGATGTGCGGCCCCAGCTCGGCGATCGGCTTCCTGGGATCGACGCCGATCGACACGCCCAGGTCGCCCGAGAACAAGATCCCGCTGGCCGCGTCCCAGAACTGGAAGTTGCCCTCCGAATGCATGAAGTGCGCCGGCAGCGCGACCAGCTCGCTCGCGCCGACGGCGATGTGCATGCCGCGGTCCGGGATGCCGATGACGCGGCCCGCCGTCTTGCCCGGCTTGCAGAAATGCGGGACGAAGCGTTCCCAGATCGTCGAGATGTAGACCGGCGCCTCGGTCGCCGTCATCCAGCGGTCCAGCGACGCGATGATGTCCGGATCCGCGTGCGAGGCCAGGATCGCCGACAGCCGGTGCGGCGGGAAACAGCCCGTCATGCCGATGTAGAGGTCGTTGTAGGCCAGGTTGCCACCCGGATCGATGACCGCGCCGGTGGTGCCGTCGACGATCAGGAACTGGTTGGCCTGCACCCCGTCGTCATGGCTGAAGTCGCTGAACATCAGGCAGCGATGGCCGCCGCCGTTGAAGAGTTCCATCGGCATCGCCGCCTCCCTGCTCGCCGTGTCCGGCTGTGAAAAGCCGGCGACGATAGCGATGGACAGGAGCGCGTGGGCGCCCCGACGGGCGCGGTTTGCACGCGCGGCCTCCGGCCTTGATCGATCGCAAGCGCGAGGGCGCGAGGGCGCGAGGGCGCGTCAGTCCAGGTCCGACATCGCCCGCTTGCGGATCAGCGTCAGCCCGATCAGCCGCGACACGACCGCCGCCAGGTACATGACGCCGACGAACATCTCCACCGTCGTCACCGCCCGCGCCAGCGGCCGCACCGGGATCACGTCGCCGATGCCGGTGCTCGACAGCAGCGCGAAGCTCAGGAACATCAGCTCGGTCCAGGTGCGCGGGGACTGCGGGTCGACCGCGGCCGAGAAACTGCCCGGGTACACCGTCTGCACGACGACGAACACATGCGCGAAGCCCCAGGCGATCAGCGTGAAGGTCGCGCCGGCGGCGAAGAGCTCGTCGGTGGTCGCGTGCCAGTCGCTCATCATGTAGGCGATCAGACTGACGGCGGCATAGAAGTAGAACAGCGCCTCCAGCGCCGAGGACCAGGGCAGCAGCTCGTGTTTGCCCAGGAAGGCCTGCAGCAGCAGGAGCACGATCGCCGGCAGCGCGATCGTCGCGCTGATCCAGGTCAGGCCCGGCGTGCTGCGCACCATGCGGGTCGTGAAGATCAGCACCACGATGCCGAAGGCGCCCAGCGCCAGCGGGGCCGAGCGGCTCGTCTCCAGCAGCGGATACAGCAGCAGGCCGGCCAACTGGACCAGCAGCAGGATCGCGGAGGGATGGCGGCGCGTGAGGGCGAGGACTCGGAGCGGATGCATCGCGGCATTCTCACCGCGCGGCGGCGGCCCACGCCGGCATGCGGCGGCGTCCTACGTGCGGCGCCGAACACAAGCGCTTCAATGAGCCACCCCGGAACCGCGCCGGCCTCCCCTTGTCGCCGCGGATCCGAGGCCCCCTCACCGACAACATCCCTTTGGAGGACGCCATGGGTGGCATTCGACTTTTCGCCGTGATCCTGATCGTCGCCGGCGTGCTGGGCCTGGTCTACGGCGGCTTCTCGTACACGAAGGAGAACACCGCGGCCAAGCTCGGCCCGATCGAGCTCAAGGTCGAGGAGACCAAGCGGGTCAACGTCCCGCTGTGGGCCGGCGTGGCCGCGATCGCGGTGGGCGGCGTGATGCTGCTGGGCTCGGCCCGCAAGTAAGCCGACCGCCCGGCGGCGACACCTCGGGCCGGCTCAGCGCCGGCCGAGGTTCATCAGCGCCGTGCCCACGATCGCCATCGTGCCGCCGACCAGCAGCGACGCGTCGACGACCTCGCCCAGCCACATGGCCGAGAACACGACGCCGAACACCGGCACCAGCGTGATGTAGCCGGCGGCGGCGCCCGCACCCAGCGCCTTCACCCCATCGAAGTACCAGGCATAGGCCAGCGCGGTCGAGCCCACGGTGATGCCCGCCATGCACAGCCACGCGTTGCGCGGCGCGGCCAGCACGCCGGCCATGCCCGCCGTGCCGTCGACCGCCAGCGTCAGCACCAGCAGCATCCCCGCGCCGATGGCGGCGGTCACGGCGGTCGTCGTCAGCGCGTCCACGCCGGCCATCACCTTGCGGCCGATCAGCGTGTACGCGACCCAGCAGGCGACGCAACCCAGCAGCAGCACCTCGCCGATGCCGACCCGGCCGTCCAGCACATGCCAGGGCTCGCCCCTGGTGATGACGACCGCGGCGCCGACGGCGGCCAGCGCCATGCCCAGCCCGATGCGCTTGTTCAGGCGCTCATGGAAGATCCACGCCGCCAGCAGCAGCGTGATCACGGGATTCAGCGTGATCACCAGCGCGCCCTTGCCGGCCGGCACATGCTTCAGGCCGCTCATGAAGAAGGTCGCGTAGCCGAAGACGCCGAAGCTCGCGGCCAGCACCATGCCGGCCCAGCGTCTCGCGGTCCAGGTCCGCAGCGCCGAGAGCCGGCCGGTGGCCTGCAGCCAGACCATCAGGATCGCGCCGGCGATCAGGAAGCGGCAGGCGGCGGCGGCCAGCGGCGGCATCGCCTGCGCCAGCACCCGGCCCCAGGGCCACGACGCGCCCCAAAGCACCGCCATGCCGACCAGGCGCAGGTGCGTGGAGAGATGGGAAGGGGTGTGGGTCATCGGGGCGGCGCTCATGGGGACGAACTATCGCGGCGGGCTGTCCGGCGCGGGGCGATGCCCGCCCGCGCGGCGCGGGATGCCGGAAGCCACGGGGCCGCCGGTCAATGCGGGTACGCCATCCGCTTCTCCATCCACTTCTGCACCTGCTCGAAGGCGAAGCTCAGCAGCCAGTAGATCGCCGCGGCGGCCATGTAGAGCGGGAACGGCTGGAAGGTGGTCGAGATCACCTCCTTCGTCGCCAGCATCAGCTCCGTCACCGCGATCACCGACACCAGCGAGGTGTCCTTGATCAGCGAGATCAGGCTGTTGGACAGGCTCGGCACGGCGGCGCGCAAGGCCTGCGGGCCGACCACGTAACGCAGCGTCTGCCGGCGGCTCAGGCCCAGCGACGTGCCCGCCAGCCACTGCCCCTGCTCGATCGCGCCGATGGCGCCGCGCAAGGTCTCGCTCATGTAGGCGGCGACGTTCAGCGTCAGCGTCAGGACACCGGCCACCAACGGGGAAAACTCGATGCCGATGCTCGGCAGGCCGTAATACACGATGAACACCTGCACCAGCAACGGGGTGCCGCGCATCGCGCTCACGTACACGACCATCACCTGGTTCAACACCGGCAGCCGCAATACCCGCACCAGCGTGATCAGCGCCGCCAAGGGCAGGCCGAAGATCATCGCCATCACCGCGAACAGCAGCGTGTAGCCGGTGCCCTTCAACAGCACCGGCCAGGCCAGCTCGGCCAGGGAAAGCAACGACGGGAGGTCCATGGTGTTCTTCTTGGGAGGCGCGCCGTGGGCGGCGAAGGTGCGATGTTGCCATCGCCCTTCACTGCCGTCGTTGAGCGCGGGCTCTCGGGCACCTCCGTCGACTGCCGTCGTCGAGCGCTGGCAGTCAATACGCCAGCGCCCTGACCTTCCCCTTGAACACGCGATAAGAGAACAACGAGTACGCCAGGATCACCGGCATCGTCACCACCGCGCCCACCAGCATGAAGCGCAGCGACTCATCCGCCGCCGCGGCCTCCCACAGCGTGAGGCGGTCGATGACGACGAACGGATACAGGCTGTAGGACAGCCCGAAGAAGCTGAGCGTCAGCACCACCACCATCAGCGCGAACGGCGCCCAGCTGAGCTTGCCCAGCACACGGTGCGAGTTCAGCAACCCGCGCAACGCCGCCATCGCCAGCAGCGCCACCAGCGGCAGCGGCGCCAGCGCGATCAGCCCCGGCATGTCGAACCAGCGCGCGCGCACCGTCGGGCTCAGCCAGGGCGACGCGATCGACACCACGACCAGGCCCGCGACCACCGCCGGCCACGCCCGCTTCGCCCAAGTCACGGCGCGGCGCTGCAGGTCGTCCTCGGTCTTGATGAGCAGCCAGCCCGCGCCCAGCAGCGCGTAGCAGGCCGTCAGCGCGACGGCGATGCCCGCGGCGAAGACCTGCGCGGCGGCGCCGTCCTCGAAGCCGGTCACGTACCGTCCCAGCATCCACCCCTGCGTCAACGACGCCATCGCGGACCCGCCGGCGAAGGCCGCGTCCCACCAGCGCTTGTGCGCGGGGTCGCCCTTGGCGCGGAAATCGAAAGCCGCGCCGCGCAGGATCAGCCCGAGCAGCATCAGCACCACCGGCACATAGAGCGCCGTCAGCACCACCCCCTGCGCCTTCGGGAAAGCGATCAGCAGCAGGCCGACGGCCAGCACCAGCCAGGTCTCGTTGGCGTCCCAGAAGGGACCGATGGAGGCGATCATCCGATCCCGGTCGGCCTCCGTCGCCGATGCCGACAGCATCCCGACCCCGAGGTCGTAGCCGTCCAGCACGACGTAGATCAGCAGCGCCAAGCCCATCAGGGCCATGAAGATCACGGGCAGTGCGCCGCCCTCCCCGGCGTTCATCGTCGCGAGCGCGTTCATGCGAAGGTCCTCGAGATCACGGGCGCGGGGCCGTTGCCGGTCGCGGCGGGCAGGCCCTTGTCGGTCTTCTCCGCCATCCGCTTGATGGCGGCGATGTAGGCGATCAGCAGCGCCAGGTAGACGGTCGCGTAGCCGGCCAGCGACGCCGCGATCATCGACCCGGGGTTGTGCGCCGCCACCTCCTGCGTGCGCAGCAGGCCGTAGACGATGAAGGGCTGGCGGCCGATCTCGGTGACATACCAGCCGGCCACCGTCGCGATCCAGCCGGAGAAGGTCATGAAGGACAGGCCCCACAACCAGGGGCGCGGCAGCCGCTGCCAGCCCGAGTGCCGGTACACCCACCAGCCGCCCCAGGCGAACACCCCCATCAACACGCCCATCCCGACCATCACGCGGAAGCCGAAGAACAGCGGCTTGACCGGCGGGCGGGCGCCTTCGAATTCATCGAGGCCGCGGATCTCGCCGTCGGCGTCGTGGGTGAGGATCAGGCTCGCCAGCCGCGGAATGCCGATGGCGAAGCGGTTCTCCTTCGCCTGCTCATCGGGAACCGCGAACAGCAGCAGCGGCGCGCCGCGCTCGGTGGTCCACACGCCTTCCATCGCGGCGATCTTGGCCGGCTGGTGCTTGAGCGTGTTCAGCCCGTGCAAGTCCCCGGCCAGGAACTGCAGCGGGATCAGCACCGCCGCCATCGTCAGGCCCAGGCGCAGCACGCGCTTCGTCTCCGCCCGCTCGACACCCTTGAGCATCTGCCAGGCGCTGACGCCGGCAATGAGGAAGGCCGCCGTCAGCCCCGACGCGAGCAGCTTGTGGGCCAGCCGGTACGGGAACGACGGGTTGAAGACGATGGCCCACCAGTCGACCGCGTGCATCACGCCGTCGCGGATCTCGTGGCCCTGCGGCGTCTGCATCCATGAGTTCAGGCTCAGGATCCAGAACGCGCTGAGCGTGGTGCCGAAGGCCACCGTGGCCGTCGCGATGAAGTGCACGCGCGGGCTGACCCGCTCGCGGCCGAACAGCATGATCCCGAGGAACCCGGCCTCCAGGAAGAAGGCGGTCAGCACCTCGTAGCCGAGCAGCGGTCCGGCGATGTTGCCGGCGCGCTCCATGAAGCCCGGCCAGTTCGTGCCGAACTGGAAGCTCATCGTCACGCCGCTGACGACGCCCAACGCGAAGCTCAGCGCGAAGACCTTGGTCCAGAACTGGTAGGCCGCGAGCCACGCGGACTCGCCGGTGCGCCGCCAGCGCCAGAGCATGAAGAGCACGACCCAGCCCAGCGCGATCGTGATCGTCGGGAAGAGGATGTGAAAGGTGATGTTGAGCGCGAACTGCATCCGCGCAAGGATCAAGGCGTCCATGGCCGCGAAGTGTTGCGACTTCGGCCACGTCGCGGAAGGGACAGATCGTCCTAGGACAGAACGCCCTAGGACACATTGCCCTAGGACGATTTGCCCTCTCCGCTTCCCCCTCTCCCGCGCAGCGGGAGAGGGCCGGGGTGAGGGTCGTCGGGCGCCTCAGTCCTTCGACAACGCGCGGTACACCGCGCCGCCGATGACGCCGCCGACGATCGGCGCGACCCAGAACGCCCACAGCTGCTGCAGCGCCCACGGCTCGGCGAACAAGGCCACGCCGGTACTGCGCGCCGGGTTCACCGAGGTGTTGGTCACCGGGATGCTGATCAGGTGGATCAGCGTCAGCGCCAGCCCGATCGCGATCGGCGCGAAGCCGGCCGGCGCGCGCTTGTCGGTCGCGCCCATGATGATGAACAGGAACATCGCGGTCATCACCACCTCGCACAGCAGCGCCGCGCCCATCGCGTAGCCGCCCGGCGAGTGCTCGCCGAAGCCGTTGGACGCGAAGCCGCCGACGGTGAAGCCCGCCTTGCCGCTGGCGATCAGGTAGAGCACCCCGCCCGCCAGCGCGCCGCCGACGACCTGCGCCACGATGTAGGGCAGCAACTGCTTGCCGTCGAATCGACCGCCGGCCCACAACCCGACGGACACCGCCGGATTCAGGTGGCAGCCGCTGATGTGCCCGATGGCGAAGGCCATCGTCAGCACCGTCAGCCCGAAGGCCAGCGACACCCCCAGCAGCCCGATCCCCAGTTGCGGGAACGCTGCCGCCAGGACCGCGCTGCCGCAGCCGCCCAGCACCAGCCAGAACGTGCCGATCAATTCCGCGAGATATGCCTTCATCTCCAGCCTCCCAGGTTGCCTTGTGGCTGTCGATTCTGCGCAGTTCGCTAATCGGAGGCGAGTCCCCTGACACGGGGGCGCCGGTTCACCAGCCGCCGTCGTCGTCGCGGGCCTCGCCGCGGTGCGGCTCGAAGCGCTCGAGCAGGAAGTCCACCAGCGCGCGGGTCTTGGCCGAGAGCTGCGCGCGCGGCGGGTAGATCAGGTGGATGTCGGCGGCGGGCAGCTCCCAGTCGGCCAGCACCGGCCGCAGGCGCCCGGAGCGCAGCATCGGCGCGGCCTCCCACAGCGAGCGCATCAGCACGCCATGCCCGTCCAGGCCCCAGGCGAGCACGCTTTCGCCGTCGTTGGCGGCCAGCGGCCCGCGCACCTTCACCGTCTCCTTGCGCGTGCCCTGGCGGAAGTGCCAGGTGCCGAAGGTCTCGTCGCTCTCGCGGATGAAGAGGCAGGCATGGCGCGCCAGCTCGCGCGGCGACAGGGGCTCGCCGGCCCGCTTGAGGTAGGCGGGCGACGCGCACAGCACCCGCCGGTTGCGCGCGAGCAGCCGCGCGGTCAGCCGCGCGTCGGGCGGCTCGCCGACGTGGACCTCCAGGTCCAGGCCCTGCTCGATCAGGTTGACCGGCCGGTCGGTGAGCTCCAGTTGCACCTCGACGTCGGGGAACTTGCGCGCGAACTTCGACAGCGCCGGCGCGATGTGCTTGCGCCCGAAGCCGAAGCTCGCCGACACGCGCAGCCGGCCCTTGGGTGCTGCGCGGCTGCCGGCCACGGTGCGCTCCAGCGCCTCGAGTTCCTCCAGCACGCGCGTGCCGTCGACCAGGTAGGTCTCGCCCTCGGGCGTCAGGCCGATGCGCCGCGTCGTGCGCTGCAGCAGCCGCACGCCCAGCCGGCGCTCGATCGCCGCGAGCCGCTTGCTGACCGCCGGCGGCGTCACGCCCAGCTGCTGCGCCGCCGCCGCCAGGCTGCCCTGCTTCACCAGCAGCGCGAAAAAGGCCAGGTCGGAGAAGCCGTCCATTGATGAACCTCCGGAACGAAAGAACTGCCGAACCGGAAATTATGTTCGCCCAGTTCACTTCCAGAATCCGGGTCAACGAGGACGATCCCACGACCTGCATCTCCCCGACGACGCGGCCCGCACCGCGATCGATCGGCGGCGGCCCCGGTCGCGCGGACCGGCCCGCCCTTCAAAGGAGACCGCATGCCCGCGCCCCTCGCGCCCCTTGCGCCTTACGCGCACGTCGCCGACGCCCCCGAGGTCCTCGACGACACCCACGTCAGCCCCGCGCTCCGGACGCTGTTCCCCGGCTTCCGCCATGTGCAGGTCGCCACCGCCGAGGGCGTCCACATCCACGCCACCGTCGGCGGGACCGGCCCGGCCTTGCTGCTTTTGCACGGCCATCCGCAGACGCGGGCGATCTGGCACAAGGTCGCGCCGGCGCTGGCCGAGCGCTTCACCGTCGTCGCGGCCGACCTGCGCGGGTATGGCGACTCGTCCAAGCCCGAGGGCGGGCCGCGCGACGCCGCCTACAGCAAGCGCGCGATGGCGGCCGACCTGGTGGCGCTGATGCGCGCGCTGGGGCACGAGCGCTTCGACCTGCTGGCCCACGACCGCGGCGCGCGCGTCGCGCACCGGCTCGCGATGGACACGCCGGCCGCCGTGCGCCGCCTGGCGCTGTTGGACATCGCGCCGACGCTGGACATGTATGAAGGCGCCAACGACGCCTTCGCCCGCGCCTACTGGCACTGGTTCCTGCTGATCCAACCAGCGCCGCTGCCCGAGCGCCTCATCGAGGCCGACCCGGCCGCCTACGCCGTCGAGGTGATGGGCCGCCGCAGCGCGGGGCTGGCACCGTTCGACCCGCTCGCGCTGGCCGAGTACCAGCGCGCGCTCGCGATCCCCGGCACCGCGCGCGGCATCTGCGGCGACTACCGCGCCAGCGCGGACCTGGACCTCAAGCATGACCGCGCGGACCGCGCCGCCGGTCACGTGCTGACGATGCCGCTGCTGGCGCTGTGGGGCGCGCAGGGCGTCGTGCACCGCTGCTTCGAGCCGCTGGCGCTGTGGCGCCGCATCGCCGCCGATGTGCGCGGCGAGGCCCTGCCCTGCGGCCACTACATCCCGGAGGAAGCGCCGGCGCTGCTGCTCGAGCGCGTCCTGCCGTTCTTCACCGCCGATGAACCGGCCCGCGCCATCGATGCCGCCGGTGCCGGTGCCGGTGCCGGTGCCGTCGATGAAACCCGCTCGAAGGAGACCCAGCCATGACCGCCTCGCTGCCGCAGGCCGCGCCGCCCGTCCGCGGCGCCGGGCCGAAGACGCTGTACCGCAAGCTCGTCGACGGCCACACCGTGGCCGAGCTGGACGCGCAGAACGTGCTGCTGTTCTGCGACCTGCACCTGATGAACGAGTACACCAGCCCGCAGGCCTTCACCGGGCTGCACGAGCAGGCCCGCGGCGTCGCGATGCCGGGCCAGAACGTGGCGGTGGTGAGCCACATCATCCCGACGCATCCGGTGGCGCCGAAGCTGCGCGTGATCGCCGATCCGCCGTCGGCGCTGCAGGCGACCAACCTGAAGGCCAACTGTGACCGTCACGGCATCCGGCTGTTCGACACGACCGACGCGATGCAGGGCATCGAGCACGTCGTCGCGCCGGAGCACGGGATGATCCGCCCCGGCATGGTCGTCATCTGCGGCGACAGCCACACGACGACCTACGGCGCGCTCGGCGCGCTGGGCTTCGGCATCGGCACGACCGAGGTCGAGCACGTGCTGGCGACGCAGACGCTGGTCTACCGCGTCGCGAAGGACATGCGCATCCGCGTCGATGGCCGCCTGCCCCCGGGCACGACGGCCAAGGACCTGGTGCTGGCGATCATCGGCCGCATCGGCGCGCAGGGCGCGCGCGGGTATGTCGTCGAGTTCTGCGGCGAGGCGATCGACGCCCTGTCCGTCGAGGCCCGCTTCACCGTGTGCAACATGGCCGTCGAGGCCGGCGCTCGCGGCGCGCTGATCGCGCCGGACGCGACGGCGATCGACTACGTGCTGGCCCGCTGCCCCGACCTCGCCGGCGAGTGGCGCGAGCCCGCCCTCGCCCACTGGCGCACGCTGCGCAGCGACGCGGACGCGGTCTTCGAGGTGGAGCACCGCTTCGATGCCGCCGAGGTCGCGCCGCAGGTGACCTGGGGCACCAGCCCCGACCAGGTCGCGCCGATCGACGCCGCGGTCCCGGACCCCGCCGTCATGGGCGACGGCCCGGCCCGCTCGGCGGCGGAGCGCGCCCTTCGCTACGCGCGGCTGGAGGCCGGCGCGGCGCTGGCGGGCACGCCGATCCAGCACGTGTTCATCGGCTCCTGCACCAACGGCCGGATCGAGGACCTGCGCGCCGCCGCCGACGTGCTGCGCGGGCGCCACGTGGCGCCCGGCGTGCGCGCGATGGTGGTGCCGGGCTCCGGCGCGGTGCGCGCGATGGCCGAGGCCGAAGGGCTGGATCGCGTGTTCCTCGACGCGGGGCTCGAATGGCGCCAGCCGGGCTGCTCGATGTGCCTGGCGATGAACGACGACGTGCTCGCCGACGGCGTGCGTTGCGCCTCGACGACCAACCGCAACTTCGAAGGCCGCCAGGGCCGCGGCGCGATCACCCACCTGATGAGCCCGGCGATGGCCGCCGCCGCCGCGGTGACCGGCCGGCTCACCGACGTCCGCCGCCTGGCGCCGCTGATTGACGGCGCCACGACCAGCCAGGAGACCTCGCGATGAATCCCGTCCGTCATGTCGAAGGCCGCACCGCGGCGCTGCGTCTCGAGAACCTCGACACCGACCAGATCATGCCCAAGCAGTTCCTGCGCGGCATCGACAAGCGCGGCCTGCGCGACGGCCTGCTCTACGACCTGCGCTTCGACGGCGAGGGCCGCGAGCGCGCCGACTTCGTGCTGAACCGGCCCGCGTACGCCGGCGTCTCGGTGCTGATCGGCGGCAACAACTTCGGCTGCGGCTCCAGCCGCGAGCACGCGGTTTGGGGCTTGCAGCAGGCCGGCATCCGCGCCGTCGTCGCGCCGGGGTTCGGCGAGATCTTCTATTCGAATGCGATGGGCAACGGGCTGCTGCTGGTGGCCCTGCCCGAGGCGGACGTCCGCCGCCTGATGGACGAGGCCGACGCGGTGCCCGGCAACGCGGTGAGCATCGACGTGGCCACGCTCACGCTGCGCGGCGCGGGCGGCGTCGAGGCGCGCTTCGACATGCTCCCGCGCCACCAGCGCATGCTGCTCGAGGGACTCGACGCGATCGGGTTGTCGATGACCTACCGCGACCGCATCGACGCATTCGCCCAGGCGCACTGGGCGGCGCAGCCGTGGCTCAAGGACGTCGCCCGGCCGGCCGCCGGCCCGCTCAACGCGTCAGCGTGATCAGGTAGCGCAGGCGCGGCGTCGTCTGCGACGTCAGCACGCGGGCCTTGACGTAGACGTCGCGGGCCTGCGCGCCGTTCCGGTAGCTCAGCTGCGTGTCCTGGAAGGTCGCGCCCTTGGCGATCACCTGGCCCGCGGCGTCCTCCAGCTCGACCACCAGGGTGTCGGTGGTGCTGCGCGTGAGGTTGTAGGGCAGCCAATCCAGCCGCAGCGCGCCGTTGGCGGGCAGGCTGACCTTGTAGTAGTCCTTGTCCAGCAGCGGCGTGCCGGGCGCGCGGCCGTTCAAGGTCCCGAACAGCTGCGTCGCCGAGGCCGCGACCGCGTTGGCCGTCGCGGCGCTCTCGTTGGGCTCCGTCTCGCGCAGGCCCTTGGCCGAGTCGAGGACGAAACGCACCTCCTGCAGCGCGCTGGTGTTGCCGCTGCCGTCACGCGCCCGCGCGCTGAAGACGTGCGGGCCGTCGGGCAGGTCGGTGGTGTCGAGGATCAACGAGGTCGGCGCACCGTTCACGCCCAGCAGCGGCTTGCGCGCCGCGTCGACGGTGGCCTTGGTGATGCCGCCGACCGACTTGCCGTCGACGTAGAAGTAGATCGCGTCGACGCCGACGTTGTCCCGGGCGACCGTGGACAAGCGGACCAGGCCGAACTGCCCCGTCACCGCGCCGCCGGTCAGCGTCGGCGGCACGGTGTCGGCCGGCGTCGCGGCGGCAGCGGCGGGCGACACGGCCGGCCCGCTGTCCTGGCTCGTCGCGGGCACCGTGAAGGCGACCTGACTCGAGGCGGCCTGGTTGCCCTGCGCGTCGCGCGCCACCGCCACCAGCGCGTGCGCGCCGCTGCCGGCCGCGTCGGACGGCAGGCTGAGGACCACGTCGTCACCGCGGCGCGCCACGTCGGCCTGCAGCCGGACGCCGTCGAGCACGAAGTCGACGTCCTCGACCACCGCGCCGGCGCTGTCGCGCGCCCGCGCGGCCAGTTCCACCGTCTTCTGGTCGGACGACACCGTCGCCGTCGCGGTGACGGTCGGCGCGGCGGCCGCCGCGGCGTCGGCGCCCGACGCGGTGTCACCACTGCCGCCGCCGCAGGCCACGAGGCCGGCGGTGCAGACCAGCGCCAGCGAGGCGGCCGACAGCATCGGCGCCGTCGTGTGGCGAGGAATCGCGGGGGAAAGCTTCATGGAATCTCCTGGTGGGGACCGGTCAAGGGGGGGAGGGGCGGGAGGAGCGGGAGGCGGCGTCGTCAGTTCTTGAAGTGGGATTCCCATCCCTTGGCCACCTCGGCGGCGAGCGGCCCGATGCGGGCGAACATCGCCGCCTCATACGACCGGACGGCGTCGTCCAGCGTGGGGTGCGTCACCATGCGCCGGCCCAGCTCGGCGGCATCCAGCATGGCCATGTTGACCCCGTGCCCGCCGGCGGGCGACATGACATGGGCGGCATCGCCGATCAAGGTCAGCCCCGGGCGATGGGTCCAGCGATGCCCCGGCCGCAAGGCATAGATCGGGCGGGGAACGATCTCGTCGTTGCAGACGCGGATCAGCGCCAGCAGGTCCGGCGCCCAGCCTTCGAAGCGCTTCAGCAAGTCGCGCCGCGCCGCCTCGGGGCTCGACAGGTCGATGTGGCGCTCCACATGCGACGGCCGCTCCAGCAACAGCGTGATGTAGATGCGCACATGCCCGTTGGCATTGCGTTGCGCCAGCAGGCGGCGCGCGCCGTCCTTGACCGAGAACATCCCGTGCCCGACGAGCGCGGCCAGCGCCGGATGCCGGTCGTCGATCTCGTCGATGCCGATCTCGATGAAGGACAGGCCGGTGTAGTCCGGCTTCACGTCCGACAGCAGCGGCCGCACCCGCGACCACACGCCGTCCGCGCCGATGACCAGCTGGAAGGTTTCCGACGGGCCCTCCTCGAAGCGGAGCCGATAGCCCTCCTCGGTGGGCTCGACGGCGTGCAGCTTCCGGTCCCATCGGACCGCGCCTTCCGGCAACGCGTCCAGGAGCAGCGCGCGCAGCAGCCGGCGATCGATCTCCGGCCGGTCGCCGCCGTGCGCGTCGACCTTGTCGACCAGCACCTTGCCGGTCCGGTCGGCCAGCCGCATGCCCTGGTCCTCGTAGCGCGCGTGCTTCAGGAACTCGTCGAGCAGGCCCGCCTGCTTGAGCGCGAACTGTCCGCTGGCGGGGTGCAGGTCCAGCGACCCGCCCTGCGTGCGCGCCGAGGCGTCCAGGTCCTGCTCGAAGACCGTCGCGGCGATGCCGTGGACATGGAGGATACGGGCCAGCGTCAGGCCGCCAGGCCCGCCGCCGACGATGGCGATCCGGGGCGATTCATTGGTTTGCAAGGGCTTCATCCATCGGGTTGGGCGTGTGGGAAGGGTTCACCGGCTTCTGCAGGATCGAGAGCCGGAGACCGCGGTAGGGAGGGGCATAGGCCTCGCTGTGGGCCGTCGTCCGCGCCCCCATGAAGACGAAGCCGAAGTCCTCGTAGTAATGCATCAGCGGCAGGTTCTCCTGCCAGGTCACGAGCCGCAGGAAGCGGATGCCCGCCTGCCGCGCGCGCGACTCGCTCCAGATCAGGATGGACTCGAAGAGCCGATGGCCCTTCCACTCGCGGCCCACCACGATGCGGTTGAGGTAGCGCGCGGGGACGGGTTCCGGGTCCTGCCAGAGGTCCAGGTCGAGCCGGGACGGACGGCTGAAGCAGAAGGCGCCGACGACGAGCCCGTCCAGCACCAGCACGTGCAGCTCGCCCGAGGTCAGGTCCTTGCGGATCGACTCGGCTCCCAGCGACTGCCACGACGGAAAACCGCCTCGCCGCTGGAAGTCGATGGCTTCTTCATAAAGGGCGCAGATTCTTGGAATATCCGCGTCGGTGGCCGGACGAATGCTCATGGCTTCAATACTCGATGTCGATACAGGCGGCCAGTCTCGCCCGAGGGGCCTGCCCAGGTCTTGGACGTTCACAACCTCGGGGCCACATTCATTTGCCACGGATCTGACGCAACCACGCGCCCGGCGTGACGCCCAAGGCGCCCTTGAACCGGCGGGTGAAATGGCTCTGGTCGAAGAACCCGGTGCGCATCGCCGTGTCGGCCAAGGAATTGCCGCAACGCAGGAAGGCCTTCGCCGCCTGGATCCGCACCGCATTCAAATAGATATGCGGCGGGACACCGAATTGCTTCTCGAAAGCCCGGCTCAAATACACCCGAGAAACACCGGCCTCGTCGGCCAATTCGGTCAGCGACAAATCGCGGTTGGCATGGGCGTGGATGTATTCCCGGATCCGGACCATCCGCAATCCGCCTTCGGAGGCCAGCGCCCGGCACTCGCCCGGCTGCTCGCCGTGCCGCATGAAGAACGCCATCACCGCCCGCATCAGCAGCACGTCGGCGCGCAGCGCCTCCTGCGGCTGGTTCGTCGCCGAGAGGGCGGTCCGCAGCAGGTCCGCGGCCGTGGGATCGTGCGTCACCACCGGGCCGAAGTAGCGGCCCATCCGGATGCCCGCGGCCCGGTCGTGCCAGTCGTCCAGCGCGTCCGGCTCGACATACACCATCCGGTATTCGTAGTCGCCGGCCTCGCCCGGCAAACCGTCGTGGACCAGGTCGGGATTCAGCATGATCACGTCGCCCGGCGTGCTGCGGAATTTCCCGCCCCGGCAATTGAAGGACTGGACACCGCGCGCGGTGAAACCCAGCGCATATTCAGCATGGCTGTGCCGCTCGAATTGAAAATCGCTGATCGTCAGCGACGCCACCGTCATGCCGCGCTGCGGCATCGGCTGATAGACGATCGAGTTTTTTGTCGCGGCAATCTCCGCCGCCCCGGGCTCCGGATTCCCCATCATTCACCACCCATGCATCCGTCCCGAGCGATTCGAAGGTCGACCTGTTCAACGCATCGAGCTGTCGGTGTGGCATTTGTAGCGTGCCCCTGATTCATGCGGTGTTGCGTTTGAAGTCGTTTTGTTTCGCGGGACCGAAACCCCGGCGGGAAACCCGGTCCACGAGGAAGGACTGTCGAGGATCGCCCCGCCGGGCGTCTTGCACCGTCGTAGCCTGGAACGCCGTTTCCGGCCAAATTAACCGTAGACTTGTCAACGCTTTTGTGACAAGGTGCGTACGCGAAAGGAGCAAGGCGATGCAGATCAGCAGACGTGACCTAGTGCGACTGGGCGGCGTGGCGGCGGGGGCCGGCGTCGTCGGCCGGGCGATCGCGGCCGGCAGCGCGATCGCCCCAGCCGCGCAGGTGGCGCAGGTGGCGCAGGTGGCGCAGGTGGCGCGGGCCGCGCCGGCCGCGCCCGTCTCCGCGGCGGGGGCCGTCGATCCGTTGGCGCTCGTGGATCCCGAATTGCGTCCGGTCGCCGAGCGGGTCCTGGCCGCTGCGGCGTCGATGCCGCCGCTGTCGATCCAGAACCTGCCCGCGATGCGCGCCCGGTCCGCCAACGGCCCGGCGCCGCTGCCGGACGTGCCGGTCGAGGAGCGCCTGATCCCTGGCGCCCGCGGCACGCCGGAGGTCCGCGTCTACGTCATCAACGCCGCGGCCGGCGCCTCGCGCCCGGCGATCCTCGACCTGCACGGCGGCGGGATGGTCGCGGGCTCCGCCAAGGCCGGCATCGCCGCGCTGCAGCAGCGCGCCCGCGCGCTGGGTTGCCTGGCGGTGTCGGTGGAATACCGCCTCGCGCCGGAAGCGCGCTGGCACGAGTCACTGGAGGACGACCACGCCGCGCTGGCCTGGCTGCACCGCCAGGGCGAGGCGCTCGGCGTGGATCCCGCCCGGATCGCCGTCTCCGGCGGCAGCGCGGGCGGCGGACACGCGGCGCTGCTGGCCATCGCCGCGCGCGACCGGGGCGAGGTGCCGATCCGCTTCCTGCTGCTCAACTCGCCGATGCTGGACGACCGGACCGGCTCGACGGTCGAGCCGCCGCCTCACCAGGGCGCGCTCTCCTGGTCGCGCGAGCAGAACCGTTTCGGCTGGCGCTCGTTCCTCGGCAGCGAGCCCGGCCATCCCCGCACGCCCGCGGCGGCCGTGCCGGCCCGGGTCGTGGACCTGTCGCGCCTGCCGCCGACGTTCATCGGCGTCGGGTCGCTGGACCTGTTCGTCGGGGAGGACATCGCCTTCGCCCGCCGCCTGATGGACGCCAGCGTGCCCACCGAACTGCTGGTGGTGCCGGGCGCGTTCCACGGCTCGGAGCTGATGGCGCCCAACGCGGCGATCTCGCGCCGGCAGAACGCCGCGGCGGAGAGCGCGCTGCGCCGCGGCCTGGGTCTCCCGGCCGGTTGAGCGGCCTGCCCATGCCAGGCCAGGCCAGGCCAAGCGAGGCAAGGCAAGGCGAGGCAAGGCGAGGCGAGGCGAGGCGAGGAACAGCCTGGCCTGCCCTCGCCTTCGCTCGCCTTGCGATCGCGCCCGTGCTCGCCCTCAGGCCGGGAACGGCAGGCTGCGCCAGCGCTGGCCGGTGAGCGCGGCCACGGCGTTCGCGATCGCCGGCGCGATCGGCGGGACGCCGCATTCGCCCATCCCGGTCGGCGGATCGGCCGAGGGCACGACGAACACCGCCACCTGCGGCGCGTCCACGTGCATCGGCACGCGGTAGTCGTGCCAGTTGCTCTGCTGCACCTCGCCGTCCTTCAGCGTGATCGCCGCCCCCGGCAGCGTCATGCCGATGCCCATCACCAGCGCGCCCTGCACCTGCGCCTCGATCGAGCGCGGATTCACCGCCAGGTTGCAATGCACGCCCGCGGTCACCTGGTGCACCACCGGCCGCCCGTCCTTCATCGACACCTCGGCCACGTAGGCCACCACGGTGTTGAAGGACTCGTGCACCGCCACGCCCCAGGCGCGCCCCTTGGCCAGCTTCGTCTTGCCGTAGCCGGACCGCGCCACCGCCAGGTCCAGCGCCGCGAGATGGCGCTCATGCTTGGCCAGCAGCTTGCGGCGATAGGCCACTGGGTCCTGCCGGCCGGCGCGCGCCAGCTCGTCCACCAGCGTCTCCATCACGAAGGCCGTGTGGGTGTGGCCCACCGAGCGCCACCACAGCACCGGCACGTTGGCCTTCGGGTGATGCACCTCCAGCGCGATCGGGAACGGGTAGGCGCTCTCCGCCACGCCTTCGGTCATCGTGGCGTCCGCGCCGTTCTTGACCATGAAGTCCGCGAACGGCGTGCCCATCGTGATCGACTGGCCGACGATCACATGCTTCCACGCCAGCACGCCGCCCTGGCCGTCGTGCGCGATCTCGACGCGGTGCAGGTGGGCCGGGCGGTAGTAGCCCCCGCGCACGTCGTCCTCGCGCGACCAGATCATCTTGATCGGCCCGGTCTTGCCGGCCGCGTGCCGCGCCTTGGCGACCTGCGCCGCCTCGACGACGTAGTCCGAGGTCGGCGTCGCGCGCCGGCCGAAGCCGCCGCCGGCGGTCATCGTGTTCAGCACCACCTGCTCCGGCTTGAGGCCCAGCACGCCGGCCACCTGCGCCTGGTCCACCGTCTGGAACTGCGAGCCGACCCACACCGTGCAGCGGTCGCCGCGGAAGTCGATCGTGCAGTTCAGCGGCTCCATCGGCGTGTGGGCCAGGTAGGGGAAGCTGTACTCCGCCGTGATCCGGTCCGCCGCCTTGGCCGTCGCCAGCGCCGAGGTATCGGCCTGCTGCACGCTGACGCCGGGCTGCTTCGCCAACGCGCGGAACTGCTCGAGCTGCGCCGCGCTGTCGACGCGCTCGACACCGCTCAGGTCCCAGTCGACCTTGACGAGCTCACGCGCCTTGCGCGCCGGCCAGAAGCCGTTGGCGACGATCGCCAGGCCGACCGCGCCGCCGCTCAGCGGCACCTGGATCACCTCCTCCACGCCGGGCACGGCCAGCGCCGGCGCGGCGTCGAAGCGCGCGACCCGGCCGCCGAAGACCGGCGGATGGACCATCACCACGGTGCGCAGCCCGGGCTGCTTGACGTCGATGCCGAAGTCCTGGCGGCCGCTGGACTTGGCCCGCGCGTCGAGCCGGCCCGTCGGCTTGCCGATCAGCTTGAACTGCGCCGGCGTCTTCAGCGTCACCGCGGCGGGCACCGGCTCGGCGAAGGCCGCCTGCGCCAGCACGCCGTAGCCGAGCCGCCGGCCGTCCGGCGCGACGACGCTGCCGGACTCGGTGCGCAGTTGCGCGGCCGGCGTGTCGAGCTGCTTCGCGGCGGCCGCGACCAGCATCGCGCGCATCCGCGCGCCGATCTCCCGGTACTGCTGCCACGAGGCCTTCATGCTGGTCGAGCCGCCCACCATCTGAATGTGGAAGAACGGATCCTTGTAGGCCTCGCCGGCGGGCGCGAGCTCGCAGCGGACCTTGCTCCAGTCCGCGTCCAGCTCCTCGGCCACCAGCATCGGCAGCGCCGTCTGCACGCCCTGGCCGAAGTCGATCTTGCCGATCGTGACGGTGACGACGCCGTCCGCGTCGATCGCCACGAAGGCCGAGGGCTGCTGGAAGGGCTTGAGCGGCTCGGGCGCGCCCGGCGCGCTGCCGCCCGCGGTGGGGTCCTGCGCGCCGGCGCCGGCCGCGTAGAGCGCGAAGCCGGACGCCAGGCCCAGCTTCAGGAAGACGCGGCGCTCGAGGCCGATCATGGCGAGCGGCAGGCCGGTGGCGGCGGCCTCGGCGAGCGCGCCGGGCAGCCCGCCGTTCAGGTACTGGAACATGGGTCGCATGGCGGGCTCCTTCACGCGATCGACCGCGCGGCGTCCTTGACGGCGGCATGGATCCGCACGTAGGTGCCGCAGCGGCAGAGGTTGGCGCTCATCGCGGCGTCGATGTCGGCGTCGGTGGGCTTCGGGTTGGCCTTGAGCAGCGCGACCGCGGCCATGACCTGGCCGCTCTGGCAGTAGCCGCACTGCACGACGTCGTGCTTGACCCAGGCGTCCTGCACCGCCTGGCCGACGCGGTCGGCGGCGATCGCCTCGATCGTCGTGACCTGCTGGCCGGCGACCGATTCGATCGGCGTGACGCAGGCGCGGCGCTGTTGGCCGTCGATGTGCACCGTGCAGGCGCCGCAGACCGCGATGCCGCAGCCGAACTTGGTGCCGGTCAGGCCCAGCGTGTCCCGCAGGACCCACAGCACCGGCGTGTCGCCGGGCACGTCGACCCGCTGGTCCTGGCCGTTGAGGCGGAACGAGATCATGGCTGGCTCCTCGAAGCGTCGTTGCTATTGCTATTGCTGTTGCTGTTGTCGTTGGCGCTGGCGCTGGCCGCGAGCGCGCGCAGGTGGTCGGCGACGTCGCGCGAGGCGTCCGCCTTCGTCGCGCCGACCGACTTGCGCAGCGGCTCGGTGGCGTCGCACGGGGCGCCGTTGCGGATCCAGGCGCGGACCTGCTCGTCGAAGGCGGCCTTGTCCAGCGGCGGCAGCGCCCGGCCCGGACCGGGGGACCAGCCCCAGGCGACCAGGTGGTCGGTGACCATGTGCTGCTCGAGCATCGCCAGCGAGCGGTTGCCGTTGGTGCGGGGCTCGCGGAAGGTCTTGCACAGCGCCGCGCCCTTCAGCCCGAGCCACGACATCTTCATGTGGGCCGGCGGCATGTGCCAGCCGGGCTGGCCGTCGGTCTCCAGGCCCGGCGGCGCGTGCGGCAGCGGGCTGTTGGCGGTCGAGTGGCAGGTGGTGCAGCGCAGCGGCGCGACGCCCTTGCCGTCGGTCCCGCGCTGCACCGGCGGGTAGTGCACGCGGCTGAAGTCGCCCTGCAGCGGCGCGTTGGGCACGTGGCAGTTCAGACATCGCGGATGAAGCAGCACGCGCTCGATCTGCGCGAAGGCGGCCAGGCCGTCCTGGCGGTTCGGCGTCGCCGAGATCGGCGTCGGCTGGAAGGCGGCGCCGTCGGCCGCTTGCGCCGGCGGCGCCAGGGCCATCAGGCCCAGCACCGCGGTGCAGGCCATCGCGCACGGCGATGGCATCGAGGAATCCCATGCGAAGCGAGCGCCCATGTCGACCTCCTGTGGCTGCGTCGGGACGATCCGCAGTCTAGGAAGGCGGGCGCCGGCGCGGGTTGCCTGATCCGACGGGAGGCTTGCCCGATCCAGCGGGCGACGGGCCTCCGCCCGCGCCGGTGGACGCTGACGTCAGCGGGGGCGCGAGAAGCGCCGCGCCCCGGCCACGCAGCCGATCACGGCGACGGTGACCGCGAGCATCGCCGGGCTGACCGATTCCCGCAACAGCCAGGCCGCCAGGCCGAGCCCGAACAGCGGCTGCAGCAGCTGCAGCTGGCCGACCGCGGCGATGCCGCCCTGCGCCAGGCCGCGGTACCAGAAGAAGAAGCCGATCAGCATGCTGAACAGCGACACGTAGGCCAGGCCCAGCCAGGCCGGCGTGCCGACGCCGGCGACGCTCTCCGGCATGCGCCACAGCGCCAGGCCGAGCATGAACGGCAGCGCGATCGCCAGCGCCCAGCAGATCACCTGCCAGCCGCCGAGCGTGCGCGACAGCTTCGCGCCTTCCGCGTAGCCCAGGCCGCAGACCAGGATGGCCGCCAGCATCAGCAGGTCGCCCGCCGGCGAGGCGCTCAGGCCCTGCATCGCGGCGAAGCCAGCCACGCACAGGCTACCCAGCAGCGAGAAGGCCCAGAACGCCGGCCGCGGCCGCTCGCCGCCACGCAGCACGCCGAAGGCGGCGGTGGACAGCGGCAGCAGCGCGATGAACACCGTCGAATGCGCCGAGGTGACGTGGCGCAGCGCCAGCGCCGTCAGCAGCGGGAAGCCGATCACCACGCCCAGCGCGACCAGCACCAGCGATTGGGCCTGGGCCCGCGACGGCCGCGGCGCGCGCAGCAGCGCCAGCGCCGCCAGGCCGAGCAGGCCGGCGATCGAGGCGCGCGCGGCGGTGAGGAAGACCGGGTCGAAGTCCGCGACGGCGACGCGCGTCGCCGGCAGGGAGCCGCTGAAGATCAGCACGCCGATGAATCCGTTGAGCCAGCCTCGCGATGCGGTGTCCATGAGAGCCTCGATGCAGGGAAGCGGCCAGCGTAGCGGCGATGCTCAATACAATCAAAGAATTGTCATGGATACAGGCGGTGCGCGATGGCGGAGCCCAGGTACAAGGCGGTGGTCGACCGGCTGGCGGCGGAGATCCGGACGGGGACGCTGGCGGCCGGCACGCGGCTGCCGACGCACCGCGAGCTCGCGGCGCGCGAGGGCTTCGCGCTGGTGACGGCCACGCGGGTGTACGCGGAGCTGCAGGCGATGGGGCTGATCAGCGGCGAGACCGGCCGCGGCACCTTCGTCAAGGAGACCGCGCTGGCCACGGGCCAGGGCGTGGACCTGCACGCGGTGGCGGCGGACATGGTGGACCTCAGCTTCAACTACCCGTCGCTGCCGGGCCAGGCGGAGCTGCTGCGCGGCGCGCTGCGGCAGCTGGCCGGCGCGGGCGACCTCGAGGCGCTGCTGCGTTACCAGCCGCACGGCGGGCGGCCCGCGGACCGCGCGGCGGTGGCGCGGCACCTGGTCCGGCGCGGGATGGCGGTCGACGGCGACCGGGTGCTGATCGTCGACGGCGCGCAGCACGGGCTGGCGGTGACGCTGATGGCGCTGCTCAAGCCCGGCGACGTGGTCGCGGTGGACGCGCTGACCTATCCCGGTTTCCGGCTGCTGGCGGAGATGCACCGGCTGGAGCTGGTCGCCGTGCCGGCGGCGGGCGCGGGACCCGACCTCGACGCGCTGGAGACGCTGTGCCGGCGGCGGCGCGTCAAGGCGATCTACACGATGCCGACGCTGAACAACCCGCTGGGCTGGGTGATGGCGGCGACGCGGCGGCGCGAGCTGGCGGCGATCGCGCGGCGGCACGACCTGCTGGTCATCGAGGACGGCGCCTACGCGTATCTCGCGCAGGACCCGCCCCCGCCGCTGGCGATGCTGGCGCCGGAGCGCACCGTGTACGTGTCGGGGTTCTCGAAGAGCGTCGCGGCGGGCCTGCGGGTCGGCTTCGCGGTGGCGCCGCCGGCGTGGGTGCCGGCGCTGGAACGGGCGATCCGCGCGACGACCTGGAACACGCCGGGCGTGATGACCGCGATCACCGCGGGCTGGCTGGAGGACGGGACCGTGGCGCGGCTGGAGGACGAGAAGCGCGCCGACGCGACCCGGCGGCAGCGCCTCGTGGCCAAGCGGCTGGGGGCGATGCCGCGGATCGGGCATCCGTCCTCGTACTTCGTGTGGCTGCCGCTGGGCGAGGAGGTGCGCGCGGACCAGGTGGCGATGGCGCTGCAGCGCGAGCGCGTGTCGGTGTCGACGGCCGAGCCCTTCGCCGCCGGCAAGCAGGTGCCGCATGCGATCCGGCTGGCGCTGGGGTCGGTGGACATCGCGCGGCTCGGGACCGCGCTGGACCGCGTCCGGGAAGCGATCGCCGAGCGGACCTGCTGACCATTCCGCGGTCGACGCCACGGCCGATCGGCTCGGCCCGGCTCGGCTCGGCTCGGCTCGGCAAGGCAAGGCAAGGCAAGGCAAGGCAAGGCACGACCCGGCACGACGGCCGGGCGTGAGCCCGGTGGCATCCGCGTCAGCAGATGCGCAGCAGCGCGCCGTGGCCAGCGTCGGCGGTGGTCCGATAGAACCGGACCAGCGTCGGGAAGTGCACCAGCAGGTAGTCGAGCGCCTCCTCGCCATCGCGCACCCAGATGTCGGGATAGATGTCGGCCTCGGCCATCGCGGCGGGATCGAAGGCGTCGCGGAGCTGGTCCTCGGTGATCGCGGCGAGCGCCGCGGCGATGTCGCGGACCTCCTCGGGGCCGAGGACGCGGCAGTCCTCCTCCTCGCTCAGCGGCTCGCCGCCGAGCACGGCGCGCGCCAGCGGCGCGTCCTCGCCGGCGCCGGCCGCCTCGGCGATCGACAGCAGCAGGAAGTGCAGGCCGTGCCAGGCCTTGTCGATGTCGACGATGCCCAGGCGGTCGAGGTCCTCGGCCTCGTCCTCCTCGCCGAGCAGGCGCTCGATGGCGTCAGGGTCGTCGAGCAGCTCGTTCGCGGTGGCGTCGTCGATCGCTCGGAAGCTGGCGTAGAGCCCCATGGTCTTCTCCCTGGCCGGTCGCGGCCGTGACGGTGATGACCGGCGATGGTAGTGGCTGGCGGACGGGCACGGCCTGGCGCGACAGCGGCCCGGCCGCGTCCTGGCGGGGCGTGGACTGGCCTCAGGCCGGCGCGGCACCTCAGGCCGGCTGCCGGACCACGAGCACCTTGAGCGCGCGCTCCTCGTCGATGTCGGCGAAGGCCGCGGGATTCGCGACGCGTTCGACGATCTCGAGTTCCGGCGCCTCGGCGGCCAGCGTCTCGCGCAGGAAGGCGGTGCCGAGCTTGGGCGTGTTCAGGCACACGAGCGCGTGGCCGCCCGGCGCGAGCAGCTCGGGCAGCTTGCGCGCGAGGCGGGCGTAGTCCTTGCTCGCGACGAAGCTGCCCTTCTGGTAGCTCGGCGGGTCCAGCACGACGAGGTCGTAGGGCGCGCCGCGACGGATCTTTCCCCAGGAGTTGAAGATGTCGTGGGCGTGGAAGGCCGCGCGGTCCTGCACGCCGTTGAGCTGGTGGTTGCGGCGGCCGGTGGCCAGCGGGCCGCGGGCCATGTCGTAGTTCTCCGCGGCGGCGGCGCCGGCGTGCAGCGCGGCGACCGAGAACGCGCAGGTGTAGGCGAAGAGGTTCAGCACCCGGCCGCCGGGGTGCGCCTGGGCCCAGCGTCGGACCCATCGGCGGCCCTCGGCCATGTCGAGGAAGAAGCCGTGGTTCTGGCCGTGCGGCAGGTTGACGAGGAAGCGCAGGCCGTCCTCCTCGACGATGTGCTCGTCGGGGATCGCGCCGGCCATCAGGCGGTTGGCGGGGCGGTTCTCGTCGCGGTGCTGGAAGAGCCAGTTCAGCGGCTCGCCCGGGGCGATGGCGGCCCAGCGCGCGGCGAGCGCGTCGCCGACGCGGACGAGGTCCTCGTCGGGCACCGGCGCGAAGCTGGTGAGCAGCCAGACCGGCGGGTAGAAGTCGAGCGCCCAGTGCTCGCAACCGGGGAAACGACCGCCCCGGCCGTGGAAGACACGACAGGCGTCGGTGGGCCGGGACAGGGTGGCGATGGCGTCGAGGAGGGCTTGCATGCGGGAGGCTCGGGGAGGGGCGCAAGTGTAGACAGCGCCTGACTCGCATGAGCCGGCTCCCTTTCGCTATTTTCGAGATCATGGTGATCGCGCTAAGCTGACGGCCATGAGTTCGTCCAAGCACATCGCCGCTGTTCCCGTGTCGCGACGCCGCCGCGGGACGGCCCTTCCGCCAGTCGCGATGGAGCCCGAGGCGCCGCGCCGCAGATCGAAGCCCATGCGTCTCACGCCTGGCGCGGACAGCGGCGCGCCGGAGTCCGTCAGCGCCGCCATCCAGCGTGCGCTGGCGATCTGCGCGCATCTCAGCGAAGGCGATGCCTATCCCGAGCCAGAGGCCCTGGCCGACGTGCACCGGATGCTGGAGAAGTCCTTGAATGAGCTGGAGGTGTTGGCGCAGTCGGTGATGCGCGTGCGAGACCAGGAGTTCGGCGATCGCCGCGTCCAGTTGGAGTACTTGGCCGATCCCCGGCGCCCGGGCGCGGTGCTGATCAGCCTGGTTCCGTTGTCGCCGCCCGCGGCGTCGGACCACGGGACCGACCGGATCCGGACTTCCGAAGCCGCGCGCATCCTTGGGCTGAGCCGCCCCCATGTCGCGATGCTCAGTGACCTGGGACTGCTGGGTCCCGTCGCGATGACCGAAGGCGGGCAACGGCGGCTCACGCGAGAAGGCGTGCTCGCCTATCAGGCGCAGCAGACACGGGAGCGCGCGGCCCTGGACGCGATCGAGGACGCGACGCAGGAGTTGCGCGCACGGGAACACGAGGAACTCCTGGGTCTCGCGCCGGCGGCGAAGGCACCTCGGCCCCCGGCCTCGAAGCGCGAGCGCCGAGCGCCAAAACGTGGTCAAGGCGGTCGATGAAGCGATCGGTGGTGTGCCCGGGCGGATCCTCATCCAGGTATTGAGCAACTCTGGCTGCCGAGGTACGGCGAAGGCGCTGGCCTCGCTGTGGCGTTTCAACTGACGCAACCCCTGCCGGAGGGATGTCCCAATTGTCACCGACTGCTTACAGTTCGCGCCGATCACAACAACGACGGTTTCAGGGAGGGCGCCATGGCAGTGTGGGCGCGAGCAAACAAGGGACGGAACGCCGTCCGGGCGGGTCTGCGGTCGGCCGCGATGGCGATCGTCCTGAGCGTGCCGGCGATGGCCGCGCAGGCGCAGCAGGTCTACAAGTGGGTCGACGCGGACGGCCGCGTCCAGTACTCCGAGCGCAAACCGACCGACGCCGGCACCCGCCACACCGAGATCAAGCCGCCTCCGCCGGCCCAGCCGGTCCCGCCGCCACCGCCGCCGAGACCGAAACCCACGCCCTCGAAACCGCTTCATCCGCCCGTCGCCACGCCTGAGGCCCCGAAAGGCCCGCCGGTGCTGTCCAAGGGCCTCAACCGCGAGACCGACGCCTACCGCTGCGCGCTCGCCCGCGACATCCTGAGCGGCTCGATGGTGCATTCGAACGGCAAGCCGACCGACGACTACGACCGCCGCACCGCGCAAGGCGATATCTCCTCGTTCTGCAAATAAAGCGGGCGACTGCGGCACCTGTCATGTCGCCAAAAGTCGCTTTTCGCGACACGTTCCGGCGACGTGTCGCTGGCGACGACATGACCGGTCTCTCATGTCGCCAAAACTCGATTTCTGCGACACGTTCCGGCGATATGTCGCCGGCGACGACATGAGCGATCTCTCATGTCGTCGAAAGTCGATTTCTGCGACACGTTCCAGCGATATGTCGCCGGCGACGACATGACGGGTCTCTCATGTCGCCAAAACTCGATTTCTGCGACACGTTCTGTCGACGTGTCGTCGGCAGCGACAGACCGCGAACGGTGGATGCCCCGTTGACGTAGCTTTACCCACGCCTCATCAACCCTGCGCATCCCGCTGCGACGCTGTGGGCTCCACTTCAGCGGAGTTCCCATGAAAGCAGTCCTGACCGCCATGGCCGGCGCCTTGATCGCCACCCTGGCCCTCATCGCCCTGCCCGCGCAGGCCCAGAGCGGCAAGGCCGCCCAGAAGCTCGAGGAACGCTTCGCCGCCGCGGACAAGGACCACGACGGCAAGCTGACCAAGGCCGAAGCCGAGGCCGGCATGCCCCGCCTGGCCAAGCACTTCGACGAAGTCGACACGCAGAAGACCGGCTCGGTCACCCTCGACCAGGTCCGCCAGTACGCCGCCAGCCAGCGCAAGGACCGCAAGAAGTAACTCGGCCATCGCTCGCGGCTCGCGGTTCGCGGGCATCCAGGCCCGAGTTCGCTCCCCCACGCGGCGCCCCGCCCTCCCCGGCGTGGGCGCCGCGCCACATTCAGACGCGATTCACCGACATCGCCTTCGATCCGAAGGGTTGCTCGCTGACAGACATCCATCAACCAGCTTGTGGAGTCTCGCGACACGCCGCGCCATTCCCTCCGCTCCAGCCCACCCGCATTGACTGTCGGGCTCCTCACATCGAATGCAACGCTGACTCGATGAGGGCGGCGGCGTTCACAAACGGGCGGGGCAGCACGATTCCCTGGCCGGATCAATCCTCATTCGGAGCCCCCTCCGCGCCCTCGCCGCGACCGCCGCCAACGGCAAAAGAATCCGCTCCATCGCAACCCAACAGCGCCGACGGCGACCAGCGGATCATGTTTCGAGCGGCAGTCACGCAATCCCAGCAAGCCTCCTGGATGGGCACCATCCGGGTCGCGCAACGGCCGGCCTTCGGTGTCGTCGCCGGCATCGCGCTGGTGCTGGCGCTCGCGCTGATCGCCTTCGCGCTGCTCGGGCAGGTGTCGCGCAAGTCCCGCGTGCCGGGCCTCTTGATGCCGGTCGGCGGCCTGCTGCAGGTCGCGTCGCCGTTGGCCGGACAGGTCCAGGCGGTGCTCGTCGGCGAAGGCGACGCGGTCCGCCGCGGACAGCCGCTGTTGCGGGTCCACAGCGAACGGCAGGTCGACGGCGGCGACATGACCGCGCTGACCCTGCGCGCGATCCAGGCCCGCCGGGACAGCCTCGCGACCGAACGCCGCCTGCAGGCCCGGCAATCGGAGGAGCGCCGCCAGACGATCGACGACCGGCTCGCCAGCCTGCGCGCGGAGACGTCCCAGGCGCGCGAGGAACTGGAGATGGTTCGCCAACGCGTCGAGCTCGCCCGGCGCAGCCGCCAGCGCTACGTGGAGCTGGCCTCGCGCGGCTTCGTGCCGGAGACGCAGGCGCAGCAACGGGACGAGGAGCTGCTCGACCTGCAGGCCCGCGAGCGGGGCGCGCAGCGATCGATCGAGACGCTGACGCGGGAGGCGAAGACGCTGGAGGCGGAGCTGGTCGCCCTGCCGACGACGCTGGCGACCACGATGGCGCAGCTCGACCGCGGGGTCGCGCAGCTCGAGCAGGAACGCGCGGAACTCGAGGCCCGCACCGGCGTCACCGTCACCGCGCCGCGCGACGGCCACGTCAGCGCGCTACCGCTGCACGCGGGGCAGGCGGTCCTCGCCGGACAGACGCTGGCGACGCTGACGCCCGGGGCCGAAACCCTCTTGCCCAGCGCCGGGCCGCGCCTCGTCGCCCAGCTCTACGCCCCCAGCCGCACGGTCGGTTTCATCCAGCCCGGCCAGCCGGTATGGCTGCGCTACGCCGCCTACCCGTACCAGAAGTTCGGCATGGCCAAGGGCGAGGTCGCCCATGTGAGCGCCACGCCGATCGCGCCGCAGGACCTGCCCGCCGGCCAGGGCCAGGCGCTGGTCAGCGCGGCGCAGGCCAACGAGCCGCTGTACCGGATCGACGTGCGGCTGGACCGCCAGGACATCGCCGCCTACGGGCGCCCGGTCCCGCTGCGCGCCGGCATGGCGCTGGACGCGGACGTGAGCCTGGAGCACCGGCGCATCTGGGAATGGCTGCTGGAGCCGCTGCTGGCGACGACCCAGCGGCTCTAGCGACGCAACCCCTTTTCCGGCGGCGAGCGATCGACGCCGGGGAAACGGCGGCCGACCGATTTCGGCCTTTCACCTGAGGATGTTTGACATGCAAGAACTGACCCAAGACGAGATCGACCAGGTCCACGGCGGCATCTCTCCCTTCTTCGGCTACCTGCTGTACTGCGTGGCCGCCTATGTCCTGGACAAGATGGGCGACTTCTTCGAGCCCGATCCGCGCGCCGAATGATCGGCAGACGCCGGCCGGGGCCCCCGCCCGGCACCCCTGGCGCGGCCCGGCGGCCGACGGACCGTGCCTTGATCCTTGATCCGCGGGCGCTTCACCTCTCGGTGCGGCGCCCGCCTCTTCCCACCGCCGTCCCGATGCCCTGCCTGCCGCCGCCCGGCTTCCCGCCGCCTCGCCTTTCCCCGCCACGACGTCCATGAAACGCACCCTGCTGACCGCCCTGCTGGCGCTCCTGTCGATCGCCGTCCTGCAGGCGTTCGCCACCTGGCCCGACCGATGAGCCGCCTCGCCCCCCTCCTCCAGGCGGAGGCCGCCGAATGCGGCCTGGCCTGCCTGGCGATGGTCGCCGCCGCGCACGGCACCTCGGCGACGCTGCCGGAGCTGCGGCGCCGCTTCCCCGCCGCGCTGAAGGGCATGCGGCTGCAGGATCTGCTCGACGTCGCCGCCGGGCTGGGTTTCTCCGGCCGGCCGTTGAAGCTGGAACTGACCCAGCTGCGCCAGCTGACGCTGCCCTGCATCCTCCACTGGGACATGAACCACTTCGTCGTGCTGACGAAGGTCCGCGGCGACACCGTCACCCTGCTCGACCCGGCCGTCGGCGAGCGCCGGCTGAGCCTGGACGAGGTCTCCCCGCATTTCACCGGCGTCGCCCTCGAGCTGACGCCGAATGCCGAGTTCAAGCCCGCCACCCCGCCGCCGCGCGTGTCGTTGCGCGCGCTGACCGGCCGGGTGCTCGGGCTGCGCGGCGCGCTGCTCCAGATCCTGCTGGTGGCGCTGGTGCTGGAGCTCTTCGCCATCGTCGCGCCGCTGTGCAACCAACTGATCGTCGACGACGTCCTCACCTCCGGCGACCGCGACCTGCTGAAGGTCCTGGTGATCGGCTTCGGCCTGCTGCTGCTCACGCAGACGGCGCTGGGCCTGGCGCGCTCCTGGATGCTGATCCTGCTGACACAGACCTTGTCGCTGCAGTGGCGGGGCAACGCCTTCGCCCACCTGCTGCGGCTGCCGGTGGCGTTCTTCGAGAAACGCCACCTCGGCGACATCACCTCGCGCTTCGGCGCCGTGGACGCGATCCAGAAGACGCTGACCACCGCCGCGATCGAGGCGGTGCTGGACGGCGTCATGGGCGTCGCCGCGCTGGTCATGATGCTGGTCTATGCGTGGCAACTGGCGCTGGTGGTGATCGTCGCCTGCGCGCTGTACGCGCTGCTGCGCTGGGCCGCCTACCGGCCGCTGCGCGACGCGTCGGCCGAGCGCCTGGTCGTCGCCGCGCGCGAAAGCACGCACTTCCTCGAGACGCTGCGCGCGATGACGCCGCTCAAGCTCTTCGGCCGCGACCAGGAGCGGCGCAGCCAATGGCAGAACCTGATCGTCGAGGTGCAGAACCGCGACGTCCGCACCGCGAAGCTGACGATGGCGATGGGGGTGGCCAACACCTTCGTCTTCGGCATCGAGAACCTGCTGGTGCTGTACCTGGGCGCGTCGCTGATCCTGGACGGCCAGCACGGCGGCGCCGGCGCGGCGGCGAGCGTCATGACGGTCGGCATGCTGTTCGCCTTCCTCAGCTACAAGACCCAGTTCACCGGCCGCGTGTCGGCGCTGATCAATTACGTGGTCGAGCTGCGGATGCTGGGCCTGCACGCCGAGCGCCTGGCCGACATCGCGCTGGAGCCGCCGGAGCCCGACGAGGCGGTGGCCTGCGACCTCGCGCACCTGGATGCCAGCCTGGAGCTGCGCGACGTCGGGTTCCGCCACGGCGACCGGGAGCCGTGGCTGCTGCGGCACGCGAATTTGGTGGTGCCGGCGGGCGAGAGCCTGGCGATCACCGGGCCGAGCGGCTCGGGCAAGACGACGTTGATGAAGCTGCTGCTGGGCCTGCTGGAGCCGGTCGAGGGCGAGGTGCTCTACGGCGGCATCCCGATGCGGCAACTCGGGCTGCGCAACGTGCGCCGGCGGATCGGCACGGTGATGCAGGAGGACGTGCTGCTGACGGGCTCGCTGGCGGACAACATCGCGTTCTTCGACGCGCGGCCGGATGCCGAGCGGGTGCAGGCCTGCGCGGCGCTGGCCGAGGTGCACGAGGACATCCGCCGGATGCCGATGGGCTACCAGACGCTGGTGGGGGACCTGGGGAGCGGGCTGTCGGGCGGCCAGAAGCAGCGGGTGCTGCTGGCGCGGGCGCTGTACTGCGGGCCGCGGATCCTGGCGCTGGACGAGGCGACCAGCCACCTGGACGTGCCCTGCGAGCGGGCGGTGACGGCGAACCTGGCGCGCTTGCCGGTGACGCGGCTGGTGATCGCGCACCGGCCGGACACGATCGCCGGCGCGGAGCGCGTGGTGACGCTGGCGGGCGGCCGGCTCGACGAGAGACCGCGGATCGCCGCGGGCTGAGGTCGGGCGGCCGGGCCGGCGCCGGGGCTTACTTGTTGTCGATCGGCTTGCTGACGTCGCGCTCGAACCACTTGGTCGAGATCTTGGCGTAGGTGCCGTCGGCCTGCAGGTCGGCCAGGGCCTTGTCGATGGCGGCCTGGAACTTCGGGCTGCCCTTGCGGAAGGGGATGGCGTTGGTGGCGGGGTCGCCGATGGCGGCGCCGGCCTTCACCGGGAGCTTGGTCTTCTCCTTGAGGTAGGGGATGAGCAGGCTGTCGTTGAGGGCGGCGTCGATGCGGCCGGTGGCCAGGTCCTGGAGGTACTCGGTGGCACCGGGATAGGTGCGCACTTCGACACCGTCCCAGCGCTTGGCGAGGTCGGCGAAGTTGCTGCCCTGGCCGACGCCGATCTTCTTGCCCTTGAGGTCGGCCGGCGTCTGGAGCTTGCGGGTCTCGTTGGCGCGGACGATCAGCTGGGGGTAGGAGGTGACGTAGGGGGCGGAGAAGTCGAAGGTCTTGCGGCGCTCGTCGGTGGCGGCGACCTGGTTGACGATGACGTCGTACTTGCCGGCCTGCAGCCCGGCGAGGATGCCGCTCCACTCGGTGGTGGTGAATTCGGGCTTGACGCCGAGCTTGGCGGCGATGGCCTTGGCGATGTCGACGTCGAAGCCGTCGAGCTGGCCCTTGGGGTCCTTGAAGTTGAACGGGGGATAGGTGCCCTCGACGGCGACGCGCAGGGTGCCGCGGGCCTTGATGTCGTCGAGCAGGTCGGCGGCGTGGGCCGCGAGGGAAGCGCCGGCGAGCAGCGCGGCTGCAATCAGGGAAATGCGGAGAGCTTTCATGGGACCCCTCGTTGTTCGTAGGAAGGGGCGATGTTGCCACCGTCCTTCAGAACTCTGGTGATATGCATATGCATCGGGCACAAAGGAAAACGGCCGCTTTCGCGGCCGCCTCCTCATTTGCGTCTTGGGACCTGACGTCCGTCCGAGGAGGGAACTGTCAGCTCATGAGGTCCAAGCGCGTACCGGCGGAGCGTAACACGCATGCTCGACACGGCAGCGAACATCCCTCTTGCGACCCATGCAGGCGCGCGGGTCCAAGCGCTGTCGCAAGCGCGCTTGAGCAACTACCGCACCTTCTTCGGGGCCGCTGACGACGACCAGGTCCTGGGGCTCTACCAATGGAACGAAGAACTCGGCGCCTGCCTGATGCGCGTCGTCGCCAAGGTCGAAGTGGTGTTGCGCAACCAGTTTCACGGCGCCTTCAGCAAGCGCCATGGCGCGACTGGAAGCTCGGGATCGAAGGACTGGTATGCACGCGTGGATCTGAGCGTCCTGTCCAAGGCAAAGATCAGGGACATCACCCATTTCCGCCAAGGGCAGCAACACCTGCCGCGTGCGCCGGCGCCATCTCCCGACGATGTCGTTTCCCGCCTCACGTTCGGGTTCTGGTCTCATCTGCTCGACCTGAAGCGTGACATCCGAGGAAGGCCCATCGATTGGGGTCAGATCCTGCTGGAGGTGCTTCCCGGGCACCGCCAGCGACAGGTGACGCATTGGTCCAAGCAGAAGCATCAGGACGCGCTGTTCGCGCGCCTGGACCTCTGCAATGAGCTGTGCAACCGGATCGCCCACCATGAGCCGATTTGGAAGCTGGGGCCGTTGCTGAGCGAAGACCGGGCACGCCATGGCAGTCCACGCCGGCAGATCGCGCCCGCGCCGGCCAGGCCCGACGAGGCATTGACTCGCTTGCGGCTGCTCTATGGGCGGCTCACGGAGCTCCTGGGCTGGCTCGCTCCGGACGTGGCGAGCCACCATGCAACGAGCGAATTGCACGTGCGTTGCCAGGCGCTGCTGCGACCCGACATGCTCAAGGCTTACCGGCATGGGCTTGGCCCCGCGACGATCGACATCGGCAAGGCTCCCAGCCTGCGGGTGCTTCGCAAGGCGTTGCGGCTTGCCGCGCGTCGCCAGCAGCCGATCCTGCTCAAGGATGGTCATCGCACGATCGGCCACCTCACGGCGCTGATCCCGTGAAGCGCGGACGGGCGACACCCCTTCGCCACGCGGAGGTCGACCAGGTGGAAACCGGGGGGAGCTGTCCTCAATTCATGGGATGACGCCGGACCGCGCAAGGTCTAACTTGTCCGCCGGACGGGCGGTCCAGGCCCTTCTGGAGCGGACATGAACGCAACGGTGGCGAGATGGCTCGGGCGCGGGGTCGCCTGCGGGATGGCGATCGCCTGCTCGGCAGCGATCGCGGGCATCCAGCCATCGGAAGACCGGCTGAAGGGGTACCCGTCGGCATCCGCATCGCCCCTCCCGTTTGCGCTGCCCGCCTCGTCCGTCGCGACGCCGGCGACCGAGCCGACGGCCCGCCGCCCGACGGCGGAGCTGCCGGACTTCGTCGTGAACGCGCGGATCGCGAGTGTCTCCCCGGCCCCCGCCGCCGGCAACGTGATCGTCGTGACGGCCGATGTCATCACCTCGACGCCGACCACGTTGCGCACCTTGGCGCAGCAGCTGCAGGTGACCGTCGACGGCGAGCTCGCCGAATCGGTGCTGCCGCCCTCGCCGGCACCGGCCACCAGCGCGGAAGGTTCCTACGCCGCGAAGGCGCAGTCGGCGGGACGCGCCCAGTCCTCCAGAAGCACGGATCAGGTCCTGCCGGTCTCCCAGGTGATGCTGTCGGTGCGGACGCCCAAGACCTTCGCCCCTCGCCTCGACGAGGCGACGGTGTCGCTTTACAGCCGCCTCGATGGCCGCATGGTCGCCAGCACCGCGGTCAAGATCGCCGCGCCCATCGCCCTGCCCATCGACGACACCTCTCCCTTTGAGGCCTGGACGAAGGACCCGAGAACCGTCGTGACCGCTCTCAGCGCCTTCGCAGCCATGGGCGCCGTCCTCTGGACGCTGCTGCGACGCAGGTCCGATGCGCAGGTGTTGCAGAACGCCACGCTCAGCAACCATCGAGCGCTCGAGGAAGCCAAGCGCACCGTCTCCGCCCTGCAGGGTTTCAAGCCGCCCCCCGAGGAACAGAAACCCGCCGCGCTGCTCCTGCCCAAGAGCCTCGAGGAAGCCGCCATCGAGGAACGGCTGGCCATCGTGCTCGGTTCCGGCGCCTCGGCGCAGGCGGGCCTGCCGACGACCTACAGCATCGCGGACCAGGTGCTGACCAAGCTCCAGCAGCGGGGTTTCATCAACGCCGACGACGCGGACGGCCTGCGCGTGCTGGCGACCCGCGCCGGCGCGCACGCGCTGTTCGACGCGCTGGTCGCCCGTGTCCCGCCGCCGCAGATCGTCGAGCTGATCGCGGCGGACCTCCCCTCGCCGCGCACGGTGAGCGTGCTGCACGAGCAGCTGATGCGCCTGCACGTGAACGTGTTCATCGACCTCACCTGGGACGACGCGGCCCCGGAGGCCCTGAGGCGCCTCGGCGCCCAGGTGTTCACGCCCAACGAGTCCGACAAGCTCACACAGGCCCTGCGCGAGCGCCGCGTATGCCTGCTCAAGCCCTTCGGCCGGATCGGCGACCCGGACTCGGTCTGCCTGACGATGACCGACCTGCGCCGGCGCCTGGACCGCAACCCGGAGTACGCGCGCCTGCTGTCCTCCTTCCTGTCGACGCACAGCGTGCTGTTCGTCGGCGCGGACATCCGCACCATCGGCGCCTTCCTGGGCGTGCTGCCGCCGGTGGAGGCGCCGTCGCGCCGCGAGAACATCGCGGTGGTGCCGCGGCATCCGGACGACCACCTGTGGGAGCTCAGCGTCGGCGCCGCCTACGGCATCAAGCTCGCCAGCTTCGTGCCCGACCCGACCTTCGCCGCGATCCCCGCGGCGGTGCACGCGCTCGCGAACACCGTCGACGCGGCGCTGCGCGAACGCAAGAAGGAGAGCTTCATCCAGCCGGTGCTCAAGCGCATCCACCTGGTCAACATCGGCGTGTACGAGAAGGTGTCCATCGAGGTGCACGAGGACTGGACGGTGTTCCTGGGCATGAACGGCGGCGGCAAGTCGACGATCCTGCGGGCGGTGGCGCTGGCGATGTCCGGCACCGACGACCGCGCCAACGCGCCCGCGCAGCGGCTGCTGAGGCGGTCGGCGCAGGCGGGCCAGGTCACGCTGGAGTTCAACGACAAGGACGTCGTCACCACGGAACTGGTCCGGACCTCGGACGGGGTGGAGGTGCGGGGGTCGCGGAACTCGCCGCTGCTGTTGCGGCGGATGCTGGTGCTGGGCTTCCCGGTGCTGCGCGGCGTGACGACGAAGAACCCCTCCGGGGCGCAGGCGCTGGCGATCTCCGACCCGTCGGTGAGCGACGTGGAGCCGCTGCTCGCCGGCGCGGCCGACAGCCGGCTGGACGACATGAAGCAATGGCTGGTCAACGTGACGGTCGCGGCCGAGCGCGGCGCGGCGCGCGAGAAGCGCATGCTCGCGACCGCCGAGCGCATCGTGCAGGCGATGCTGCCGGGCGAGGACGTGACGCTGGCCGGCTATGACTCGAAGAGCTACGCGGTGCTGGTGAAGACGCGGGACGGCGTGGTGGAGTTCGACGCGCTGAGCCAGGGGATGGGGTCGATCTTCAACTGGGTGGGCGTGCTGGTGCGCCGGCTCTACGACATCTATCCGAACTCCAAGCAGCCGGAGCGCGAGCATGCGCTGGTGCTGATCGACGAGCTGGACGCCCACCTGCATCCGCAATGGCAGCGGCAACTGGTCTCGCTGGCGCGGCAGGAGTTCCCGAACGTGCAGATCGTGGCGACGACGCATTCGGCGCTGCTGGTGGGCGCGCTGAAGCCGGACGAGATCCGGGTGGTGGAGCGGGACGAGGCGACCGGGCAGATGGTGGTGCGATGCCCGGACATCGACCTGCAGGGTGGGAGCGTCGAGCAGATCCTGACGAGCCCGTTGTTCGACCTGGGCTCCACGCGCGAGCCGGATGCGGAGGTCATCATCAAGCGCTACCTGGAGCTGTACGAGCGGGAACTGCTGCTCAACGAGACGGAGCGCGCCGAACTGGAGGCGCTGCGGCCGCAGTTCGAGCGGCTGAGGTTCGGCGTGGTCGCGAAGCCCGCGCCGATGCCGGTGCTGGAACCCGGCAACCCGGTGGCGGAGGCGCTCGCCCAACTGCTGTCCGGCAAGCCGTTGATGCCGGTCGCGGACAGCGGCGCGCGGCGCGGCGACGCGTCGGTCTCCGAAGCACCCTGAAGGGGGAAGGCATGACCTACCAGTGTCGGAACGAGACCCATCAGGCCCCCGGCTGGAGCGAATGGCGCGAGACCTGCGCCGCGGCGCTGAAGGTGCTGGCCAACACGCCGCCCGGTGAGCGCAGCGATCGGATCCGCCAGGACATCTACAAGGGCGGTATCGATTTCCTGATGTCGCTGACGGGCAACCACTGCGCGTATTGCGAAACGCTGATCTCGTCGTCGCCGCCGGAGCTGGAGCACTTCCGCCCGAAGGCACGCGTCGCGGACGCGAAGGCCCGCAAGGAGGGCGAGGTCCATCCTGGCTATTGGTGGCTGGCCTACACCTGGACCAACATGCTGCCGGCCTGCATCGACTGCAACCGGCAACGCCGTCATGGCGAGGAGAAGGAACTCGCGGGCAAGGGCGACCGGTTTCCGCTGGCGGACGAACGACACCGCGCCTGGGCGCCGGAGGACGACCTGCGCAGCGAGCATCCGCTGCTGCTGGACCCTTTGGCGCCTGGATTCGATTGGGACGATCACGTCGTCTGCAACGAGGACGGCTTCTTCCAGGCCCGCAGCGAGGAAGGTGCGCGGACCATCGCGCTGCTGGGGCTCAACCAGCGCGAACTCCTGCTGGAGCAGCGCGGCATCGCCCTCCACAACGCGAGGGTGTGGATGGAGAACTACGTGTTGGCGCTGGCGGGCGGCCGACGGATGTCGTCCTTCGAGATGAACCAGCTGACCCGGATGTGGTTCGGCACGTCCGATTTCGGCAGCTTCACGCAGCGCGTGTTGAAGCAGAAGCTTCAGGACTACGAACGCGTCGGCCTGAAGGTGGTGTTCCCGCCGCCGCCTCCCGTCGATGCCGCGCAGACCGCGGCGAACGACGCTTCGGCGCCCCCCTGACGGTGTCAGAAGGCGTCAGAAGGCGTGCCGCGAGCCCACCGCGAAGACGGTGGGCTTCTCCCCTGCCCCCACCCCAATCGGATTGATCGCGAAGTCGTACGCCGCGCGGGCCTGGTTGTCGATGCGCGAGACGTAGGCGTAGAGCCCGGTGCGCTTGGACAGCGTGTAGTCCGCGCCCAGCGTCCACTGCCTCGCGCCGGTGTCGTCGCCAGCGATGATGAAGCCGACGCGCGCGCCGGTGGGGCCCTTGCCGTCGCCGGCGTGGGTGAAGCTCGCGCGCAGGTTGACGGCGGGGAGCGCCTGCCAGGTCGCGGCGACGAAGAACGCGTCGCGCCGAAGCGCGCCTGTCGGCGTCTCGTAGCGCAGCCGTTCCGCGGCGGCGGCGAGTCGCCAGGCGCCGACGCGATACGCGACGCCGAGCTTGGTCGCGGCATCGGTGAGCCCCGGGCCCTGGTAGTCGCGATGGCGCTCATGCGCGAGCGCGACGTTCCACGGCCCGTCGTCCCAGCTGAGCGACGCGGACGCCAGGTCCGGGCGGGAGCCGTTGGGGCCGATGTCGCCGTCGTTGAAGGCGTAGGCGACGCGGCCGGTGAGGCCGTGGACGGTGGGGGTCCAGTACTGGACGACGTTCTGCTGCCGGCGGTCGAAGGAGGCGGTGTTGGCGGTGTGGCTCGTCGTCGGCGCGGAGCCGTTGGCCATCAGCGCCATGTAGCCGGCGGTGGTGGGATACCAGGGATCGAAGCCGCTGGTCGAAAGCAGGTACGGCGTGCCCCAGTGGCCGGCGAACACCAATCCCCAAGGCGTCTGCAGCCCGACGCGGGTGTCGCGGTTCGCGAGCGACGGCCCCACGCCGGTGTCGACGGCGAGCGAGCCTTCGATCTGGAACAGCGCCTGGAGGCCGGCGCCGAGCTCCTCGGTGCCGCGGAAGCCGATGACGGATCGGTTGTTGGACTCGCGGGAGACGGCGCGGTCGCGGGGCGAGTGGCCGGCATCGGCGCGCTCGAGCGAGACGTTGAGACGGCCGTAGACGGTGACGGTGGACTGGGCGCGCGCGGATGCGGCGGTCAGCGCCAGCGCGGCCAGCGCGAACGGGAGGAGGTCGCGGTACTGCATCGGATCGACGGAGGTGGAGTCGGGGTGATGTTGTCGCGCGGACGCGGATCGTGGCTCTCTCCTTCGGGGGATGGGTGGGGGTGGCGGAAGGTGCGGTGGAGCAGGTCGAACACAAGCGCGAGCATCAGCATCGAAGCGGCTTGAAGCAGCCCGACAGGCTCGGACGGCGTCCGTGGAATGAATGCCGCGTGTGTCAGCGTGGCACCGGTCAGCAGCTTGAGCGAAGCGGACATGGCGAAGCTCAGGGCGCTGGTGCAGACGATCGACTGCGTGCGGAGGAACACGAGCCCGAGCAGCAATGCCGTCGGCAAGGCAGACCAGAAATCGGCTTGTCCAAGAGCGACGAACAACGCGCATCCGATCCAGCCCAGCCAAGGCCCGAACAGCGACGCGCCCAGCGACTGCCAGACGGCGCGATGAAGCACCTCCGCTTGAATGGCGCCGAGCAGTAGCGGCAGCCATCCGCCGAACGCGTGCGCCGGAGTCGCCGCGGCCGGGTTGATGACCGCCAACGACGGACGAAGCGACGTCATGAGGCTGGCACCGAAGGCCCAGAGCGTCGTCACCACGATCGCACCGACGCAGAGCAATAGCGTGACCAGCGGGCGCGGGGCCAGCAACGTCGACGCGGGTGGCACGCGTTTCATTGCCGCCAGGAACGCCCAACCCGCGAGCGCTTGTGCAAGCAGATCGAACGAAACGGTCAGCGGTGCCATCGGTTCATGGTGGTCACCCCAGAGCGCCGCTCGCACTGCCCGGATCACGACCGACACCGAGAGCCCGAGCACGTTCACCACGAACAGCAGGCCGATGAGCAGGATCAACTTTTTGAGGATGGAGGGCATGGAGATGTCGCCGGAAGGCCGTGAGGGAACCCGCCGCAGGGTGCGCAACGGGGTCTCGGTCATGAAGTGACTTCGATGAGCTAGCAGCCGTCAGCGATTTGCCGCGTGCTGGCGGGCATCTCGGCGATGCCAATCTGGCGAGTTTTCGCCTTGACTGTCACTCGCCAACAACACTCGAACCCCACGACAAGCGCCAGGACCAGGACCCCGAGGAGCGGCTGGGCGGGAACGTAGTCCGCAAGCGGAATGAACACCTCGTGCGTGAACTGCGTTCCCGTGACCATCCGGACGGAGAGGTTCATCGCCACATGCAAGAGGGTCGTGCAGAGGATCGACCGCGTTCGCATGAAGACGATGGCGAAGAGCAGGCCACCCGGGAACACGAACACGGCGCCTTCGAACGGGTGGAAGACCGTGAAGAACAAGGCGCTCAGGATCGCTGCGGCCCATTGGCTGCGCAGCAACCGGCCGAGCAGGGACTGGACAAGCGCCCGGTGGAACACCTCCTCATGCAGCGCGGCGACGGCGAGCGGCAGCACGGCGCCGAGCCAGTACGACGCGCCGGCATTCAAGGGGTTGATCGGCGAGAAATGGCCGGGTCGGAATGCCTCCGGGATCGCGATCGCCGCGGCCAGGACCGGCAGGCACGCGCCCAAGGCCATCAGGCTCACGGTCGTCTTCGAGTGCAGGGCGAGGATCTCGCGCAATGACGGCGCGCGCGCCCACCAGGCCAGAGCGATCAGCGGCACCGCGGCTCGGACCAGGAGGTCCATCTGGGTCACCAGCATCGGCGTCATCCATTCGTTGGCGCCCATCAGCGCATCCCACAAGGGGGCACCCCACCTGCTGGTGACCTGATAAAGCCCATAGACAAGCGCGATAACCAACAGGTCCTTCGCAAAAGTCCTGATCGATTGAATCAGGCGCGGTGAGCGTCGATGCCACAGCTCGACGGCGACAGCCAATAGCAGCAGACCCAGGCACGTCCACGCCAGGACCGCCCAAAACTCCCGGGGCTCCAGGTAACTCGCGACCATGAACGTGCCGCCTTGCAGCACGCCGAGCCCCAGCTTCAGGACGAAGTGCAGCGCGGTCGTGCAGACCACGGAATGCGTGCGGATGAACACGACGCCGAGCAACACCGACGTGCAGAAGGCCTCGACGCGGTGGCCTGGCTGCGCGGCGGCAAGCAGCACCCCCGCGACGCCCAATGCGACCCACCTGTTCCCGAACATCCGCTTCAGGCAGGTTTGCAGGATCGCCCGGCCCCAGATCTCTTGCTGGAAAGCGCCCAGCGCGAGTGACGCCAATGAAATCGACCAGGCCTCCGGATGGGCGAACGGATCGAGCGGGCGGAATTGATGGAGCCTGGTTTCTGGAGGAAGCGCCCATATCGCACCGACAAGCAAGGCCGACAGCGCTGCAATCAATATCAGGCTGACCTGGAATCTGGGGAGCAGCAGAGTCGCCCAGCCAGGACTTATTCCCCGCCATACAAGAACACCTAGCAAGGCCAGTCCGGATAACGCCAATTCAATATTGAGGAACAGGCGATATTCGCCTCGATATCCAAAATCGAAGATCGTCCACAAATGCGGACCATCTATTGAATTTGGCCAATCCATCAATACCCACACCAAAACCGGCAAGGGGGCCCATCGTGCAATTCGGAACAGCTTTCGCCGGAGGAAGGAAACCTGAGGAAAACGGCTGAGGATGCCAAGCATGACTGTGAACAAGAGCCACTGGAACCAAGCATCCTAGGCACGACGAATGGGCGCCTTCATGTGCAACTTTGAGCCGGTGTCTATGAGGAATATGCAAGCACCGGGAAACTGGTCTACCTCTCCGACGTAGCCATTCCGGAACCACTCGCTCCAAGTAAAAGTCGGAAATTCAGGAGGCGCGTCGGCGCCCTTTTTCACGCCGCTCGCACCGCCGGCGAGCCCTTTCACCAAGCCTTCAACTCCGCCCCCTAGGCTGCGCAGCGCCGGTGAGCACCATCGGCCAAGAAGAAAGAGATTCGGGCCATGCAGCGCGTCGAGGCAGTCGGGGTGGAAGGGGACGTCCGGGAGGACGGGCATGGGCGTTCGCGCCTCATGGGTACGCATGCGAGTGCGGGGGCCGTTGCGACCGCCGGCATGCGCCGCCGCGCCGTCGTGCTCGCGCCGCTGCTGGGCCTCCTGACGCGCGCGAAAGCCGCGCCCTCCTCCTACCCGCTCGCCTTGCCCGAAGGCATCAACCTGCCGCGCATCAAGCCGGTGCTCGACCTGATCGGCAAGCAGGCGGAGCTCACCTGGGATTACCAGCTCGTCCCCGTGACCCGCATGCTGGCGATGGTCGAGAACGGCTGGACGCTCGGCTTCGGCGCGGGCCGCTCCTCCGTCCGCTCCTCGCGGCTGCTGTTCTCCGACGAGGTCTTCACCAGCGGCCTGTGGCCGATCGCCCGTACCGAGCTCGACCGCGAGTTGCGCTCGGTGGACGACCTCAAGGACCTGCGGGTGTGCCTGGTCCGCGGGCTCGACTACGGCCGCGTGCTCGAGGACGCCAAGGGCGCGGTCTACGCCGCGGAGTACGTCTCCGGCGACTTCCGCACCCGCGTGCGGCAGCTGATGGCCGGCCGCTGCGACGTGCTGCTCGCCAACCACTTCAACGCCGACGCCGGCGCGCTGCGCCAGCGGATCGCGGAATCGGGCGGCAGCCTGGACCGGCTCAAGGTCAGCGCCGCGCCGCTCGGCAACCTGGCCGAGCGCTTCGTGACGGCGAAGGCGAGCAGCTTCTCGACGCTGCTGCCGGTGATCGACCAGGTGCTCAAGGGCAGCCGCAAGGAGATCGCGCAGTTGCTTGCTTCGCGGGAGTGAGCGCTGGTCGCGCCACGCCCGCCTTTCGGCGCCACATCTGGTCGAAGCCGATGGCCGGCGCGAGCGGTTGATTGGGAGGTCATCAATGCCAGCTGGCATTGCAGACCTCCAATCACAAAAGTCCGAGAACGAGACGCTCAGACCGGCCCGATCACCCCGCGCGCCAACCCTTCCCTGGGGGGATCGCCCGCGTCCGAATCGATGTAGTCGACGACGTTCCTCTGCGCCTCGTCCAGCTTGTCGTATGCCTTGCCATAGAGCTTGTCGGCGATGTAGGGCTTGCCCATGCCGGTCTTGAGGTTCACGGTGTTCAGCCGCTTGGTATCGCGCGTGCGGATGTATTCGCACAGGATGTCGAGGTCGGGATCCTTGTTCTTCATGAGGTAGCCATGGAGATGCTCCGGCGCCCGGAAGTCGCGGCGCTTGGCCACGTCCCCTGCGGGGAACGGGTTGCCCGAGTCGCCACCGCCGTTGCGGTCGCAAAGGCAGTCCCACAAGCCGCGGCTGGCATCGGGCTGGCAGGCGACCAGCCCGGTGTCGGAGAACACGTCCGCCGGCGCGGCGACCACCTGGGCCTCGCAGATGCAGTACCACTGAATGCGGTGGGTGAGTTCGCCGTGCCCGCCGCCGACAGCGGGGTCCTTCCAGTGCCGCTTGAGCACCAGCTGGCGCCGGAACACCTCCGGGGCGACGAACTTGGCGTAGATCTGCGCCTGCGAGCGCTGGTTGATGGAGACGAGCTCGAACTCGTACATCGTCTCCACGTCCTCGAAGGCCTTGCTGATCGCGTGCTTGAGCGCCTCCGGCTTCGGCGGATGCTTCGGCGGGGGCTTGGCGGTGCCGCCGTACTTGGCCTTCTTCGCCACTTCGGCGCCGTGCCTGGCCACGGCCTGCCAGTGGCTCGCCATCGACCGGTAGTAGTCCAGCGCGTCAACGGCGCTCTCGCCCATCTTGAGCCGGGCTGCGGCATTCAAGCGAACCAGCATCGGGCGGACGCGGTCGAAGTCGGTCAGGAAATGCGCCACGGTGGCGAAGGCGTCCAGCCGGCCCAACATCGTGCCTGAGCCTGGGGCGAACTGGGTCGGAAACGCCGTGCGCATCTCCTGCTTGATGTCCTCGATCGGAATCATGTTGTCTCCCTGGGTGATCGTGGCACCCGGCCCCTCGACGGCGTCGCGTCGGGGCGGCCGGATGTGCCGACGACTCTTGCACCGACGGCCGCCGCCGGCCAGATGACCAAGGTCACCGATCGCGGGAACGCCGATGAACAGGGGACAGGCCCGCCGTCACGCCATCGCCGCGCGCTGGATCTCCGGCCGCAGCGCGGCGAGGAACTCGTCCATCGTCCGCTCGCGCAGGTCGACGGCCTTGGCGCCGCCGCCGGCGACGACCGCGACGTCGGTGATGCCGATCACCTCGAGCACCAGCCGCAGGTAGCGCGGCGCGATGTCACGCTCGCGGATCGGCGAGCCTTCGGTGTAGACGCCGCCCGAGGCGATCAGCACCGTCGCCTGCTTGCCGGTCGCCAGGCCCTGCCCGTCGACTCCCAGCGTCAGGCCCTTGCGCACGATGTGATCGACCCAGGCCTTGAGCGACGCCGGCACGTTGTAGTTGTAGACCGGGGTCGCGATGGCGACGTGGTCCGCGGCCAGCAGCTCCGCGACGAGCTCGTCGGACAGCCGCAAGGCGTCCCGCATCGCGGGCGTCTGCTGCGGGGGCGGCGTGAAGTAGGCCTGCAGCCATGGGGCGTCGACGAAGGGCAGCGTGATCGCGGCGAGGTCGCGGCGCGTGACCTCGCCGCCGGGATGGGCGGTGAGCCAGTCGTCGACGAACTGGCGGGTCATGCGGCGGGAGATGGAGTGGTCGCCGCGGGGGCTGGCTTCCACGACAAGGAGTCGGGTCATCGAGGGATTCCGGTGGATGGGGACGATCGGATTGGAGCGAACGCGATCCAGCGGCGGAAGAGATAATTTTTAGATCGAATCCATCGGCGGGACTGATAGAGATGATTGGCAGCTTCACCCTGGACCAACTGCGCGTGCTGGTCACGATCGCGGACGTGGGCAGTTTCTCGGCGGCGGGGCGCCGGCTGTTGCGGGCGCAATCGGCGATCAGCCAGGCGATCGCGACGCTGGAGGCGACGCAGGGCGTGGGCCTGTTCGACCGGAGCGGGCACCGGCCGGTGCTGACCGACGCGGGTCGGGTGCTGGTGGACCACGCGCGGCTGGTGCTGGCCAGCGCCGCGCGCTTCGAGGCGGTGGCGGCGAGCACGCGCGGCGGGGTGGAGCCGGAGCTGGCGCTGGCGATCGATCCGCTGGTGCCGACGGCGCCGCTGATCGACAGCCTGCAGGCGCTGCGCGAGCGCTTCCCGGACCTGCCGGTGAGCTTCTCGACCGAGGGCCTGGGCGGCGCGCTGAGGCGGCTGCGCGGGGGCTCGGCGGCGCTGGCGATCTGCCTGCTGCTGCCGGCGGTGCCGGAGGACGTGGTGGCGTACCCGCTGCTGAAGGTGGGAATGCGGCCGGTGGCGGCGCCGGGGCATCCGCTGGCGGGGCTCAAGCGCGCGGCCCGGCCGAGCGATCTCGAGCATCACGTGCAGCTGGTGCTGTCGGATCCGGTGGCGCCGGAGGGCGAGAACTTCGGGCTGGCGAGCGCGCGCTTGTGGCGCTTCGTGGACCTGGGGCGGCGGATGGATTTCCTGCTCGCGGGGATGGGGTGGTGCCGGATGCCGGAGCACCTGATCGCCGGGCCGATCGCCGAGGGGCGGCTGAAGGCGTTCCGGATCCATGAGGATCCGACGCCGCGGGACGGGATCACGATCTACGCGGCGCACGCGCGGGATCGGGAGCCGGGGGTGGCGGGGCGCTGGCTGCTGGAGGCGCTCAAGCAGCGCTTGAGCGCGTGAGCGGGGCGGGCGGGACGCTCGCCACGGCGTCCGTGTTCATCGGCCTTCGCTGCCCTTGCGCAGCATCTCGCCGAAGTCCTCGCCACGCTTGTCCATGAGGGCGTCGAACGCCTTGGCCCCGTCGACCATCTGCTGGCGCTGGGCGGAGATGCGCGCCAGATGGGCCTGGTAGGCGGCCTGAAGCCCCTTGTCGCGGAAGACCATCGAGAACGGCTCCCACTTCATGAGCGTGAAGGCTTTCGGGTTGGCGCTGACGAAGTCGATGAGCTCGCGGGCGAGCTTGTGTTGCTCGCGACGCTGGCGCGCGACGGAGAGGTAGTGGCCTCGCATCGGAGCGAGTCCCCGCGCGAAGTCGGCCTCCTTGGGCCGCGGCCCCGGGACACCCTTCATGGCGAGCACGGCCTGCTGGGGGTAGCCGTCGAAGAGCGCGGCGATGTCCTTCTCGAACTCGCCGTGGATCGCGACCGCTTCATCGAGCCAGCCGCCGGACTCGGCGCGGGATTTCGGATCGGCCAGCACCTCGGGGTCGAGCATGCTCTCGATGTCCAGGGCGTTCCACCCGCTGTCGTAGTCCTCGAGGACATCGTGGAACTGTCGGCGGAAGGCGTTGCCGACCAGCAGGGAGGGCTCCAAGGGGCCGACCTTGGCGGCGCGGATCTCGTCGTCGGAGGGGGACTCGCCGCGGCGAAAGGCTTCGAGGATCGGGGCGGCTTTCTGGATGGCCTCGGCGTCGCGCTTGCGCTCGGAGGCGCCGTTGAAGACGCCGAGGTTGAGCGCGAGCGCGAAGACCAACGCGGCGCGGACAGGCGCCTGGCTCGGGCGATGGCGGCGGCCGATCAGCCAGAAGACGGGCAAGGCGAGGAACGCGACGAGCAGCGCCTGGAAGGCCTTGCCGCTCACGAGGCCGGAGGTGGAGACCGGGTGGACGCGGTAGCACTGGAGGAAGGCCAGGGCGAAGGCGATCAGGGCGATGAGGGCGATGCGTTTGGCGCGCGGGCGGCCGGCGGACGCGCGGTCCGGCGACGCGAAGGTGGAAATCAGCATGGGGCCCCTCCCGAAGGGCGTGCGCGGTGGGCGCTGTTGTTTTGGAGGCGGGGCGGATTCTCGCAAAGGCGACGGCGGGGAAATGAGCAGTCGATAACGCTCCGCCAGGTCTCGCGCGAAAGCACGGTGGTCGGTGCGGGCGGCGATCGCGATACTCGCCGCTGACCTTCAGAGGGAGAGAGCCAAATGGCCAGAACAAGAAGGAAGTCTTCGGGAGAAGGCTTGTTGCGTGGATTGGCGGCGATGCCGTGGTGGCTTTGCCTGGCGCTGGCGGTGGCGGCGTACTTCGGGCTGCATGCGTTGGCGATTCAGCCGTTGCCGAAACCGAAGGTGGTTCATGGCGTGGCGCAGATCGATTGGCTGGCCATCGTTGCGATGGTGAAAGGCGTCGCGCCGATTGGGCAGTACGCACTGCCGCTGCTACTGGTCGCGGCTTCGCTGATTTCGGCGGTCCAAGGATCTCGACGGAAGCAGGCGCTCGATCAATCGGCACAGATGAAAGATGCCGCGGCGATCGATGGCATGACCTGGCATCAGTTCGAACTGCTGATCGGCGAGGCGTTTCGCCAGAAGGGATACACCGTCGCTGAGATTGGCGGAGACGGGCCGGATGGCGGCGTGGACCTGGTGCTGCGGAAGCCCTCGTCCAATGGGAGCGAGATGTTCCTCGTCCAGTGCAAACACTGGAAGGCCTACAAGGTCAGCGTCAACGTGGTGCGGGAGCTCTACGGCGTGATGGCGGCGCGCGGCGCGGCCGGCGGGTTCGTGGTGACGTCAGGGAGATTCACCAAAGAGGCTGAAGCGTTCGCCGAGGGGAGGAACGTGCAGTTGATCGATGGGGAGGGGTTGAAGGAGTTGCTGGCAACGCCTCGGCCGAAGGAGCGAGTTGAGCCGCACCTGGAGCGACAGCCCGATCCTCAAGACATCACGATGGTGGTGTGCCCGCTTTGTTCGCATCCGATGGTGCGGCGGGTGGCGAGGCGTGGGCCTAATCCTGGGGATGAGTTCTGGGGGTGTTCGACGTATCCGGCTTGCAAGGGGATTCGAAAGATCTGAGGAGTCGCCGCGTTTTATGTAGGCCGCGCGCGATACGTCGTCGGCGTCAGCTCCAACACGTTGGTGACATCGCCCTTGAGCACGTAGAACCCAACGCGTTCGGGGTCCTGACCTGCCCCAAAGATTCGATAGAGACGGAACGCATCGCCGTGGCGAATGGAGGCCCTCAGCTCATTCGCTGAGATGAAGAACGCCGACGTCTTCGGCCCTGCCGTCGTCTTCACCTCGATGAAGATCTCAGTGCCGTCGACTTCAAATGAGCGGATGTCGTAGCCGGCACGTGAATCGACGAGCGCGACGTGCTCGACCCGATCAGCGAGATCCTGACGCCCGGCCTTCGCGAGTCGATCTTTCTCGTGCCGAATGACGAGAGCCTCCCCGTACTCGCCCAACTCGCGATTCCGTTTGTCGCGCAAAGCCCAGTCGATCTCGTCCGCGCCTTGGGTATCGGAGAGCACCGCTTGGGTGCGCACGCCCTTCGGCGCTTGCAGCTTTGGCGGAGACGACTTCACCAGTTCAGCGTCGGTGCTTGGTAGCGCTGCATGCACAGCGACCGGCATCAGCGGAGGCTCGAATGGCAGACCCATTCGGGTGAGATCCGCGGCGGTCAGGCTCCAGCGCATCACGCGCCATACGAACTCGCAAGGGTTCTGCTGCTTCAGATCGTGTTCGACGTACTCGAGCAGGCCGAGGTAGGCGTACTCGCGCTGCTTGGACGAACGGATGAAGAGGCGAATGTTGTTGCGATCGGCGTCGTGGGCGATGAATCGCTGAATCGCTGGCATATCCAAGCGCTGCTGGTCTTGGGACTTCCAGCGAAGGTAGCCGTCCTCGTAGAGGACATCGTCGTAGCGTCCGCCATCTAGGGTGACAAGGAGAACGTAATCGCCGCTGCCCTTTGGCGTTTGAACGATGCCACTTTGCCAGGGTCCTCCCAAACTACCAGTTGCGCTAGGACTAAAGAGCTTTCTGATACTTATGCGGTCATAGCTCGCATTCAGCACAAGGGCCTTGGGATCAATTCCTATCACGTCGTCTTTCAACTCCCCCCCTACTGATCCAGATGTAGAAACAACTACGATCTCATTCGAATTTTCCGGCGAATCAGCGCCCCCCTGCACCACAGAATAAACACCTCTGGCGACTCGCTCGAACTTCTCGCCATGCCGCAATGGGTCAAATCCTTTCGCCTGCGGACAATAATCCTCGATCTTTCTCTGGACTGTCTGCCGAAATGTCCTCTCGCTTGCATAATTTTCAGGAACTGAACCGTGGCAATGGCTCAAGAGCACTCTATTCTGTATATCAAGAACGGCTGCCTGGCCGCCCAACTGAATCAACACGGAATAGATATCGTCAACATTTATTTTGTATTTCAAAGCCCCCCCCAATCGACTTTAATACCACCCAGAATAGCAAATAGCCATAAGTATCTCAACCCCGCTCGCATCGCAATTCGCACAACCTAGGGCGACCACCTATGACAGGGAGCCCAGACCTATTAGGGTGACGTGCTATGATTCAAGGCCCCTTCTCGGGGCCTTTCCGCTGGCTGCGTACCCCACGAGCGATCGCAAAGACTTTTAGGGAGAAACAATGACAAAACGTACCACGAAACCGCTGTTGCGAGTAAACCAGTGGTTGACTTCATGGAATCAGGCCCAATGGGGTGACGAACGGCCACGCCCGCCAACTCACTTCTTTGTCGGATCAATATCCCTGAAAGCCCTGCGACAATTGAGTGGAGTGCGAACGCGCACCGTAGAGGATAGGCGAGAAAATTCATCGGGAACAGGGTACCAACGATCACATGATCAGGAACGTCTGAACAAGATTGGACGTTACGTGGAATACGGATTCCCCCTTTCCACGCAAGTCCGCCTCAATCCTGAAGAGCATCGAGAGCTCATTAATCCGGGCTGGCTTCCAACAGCAATTCTAGTAAATGTAATTGGACACGGAGAATCTCGCCCTCGGAGGGGTAAGGATCGCTTTGTCGATGCAAAACATCTCGTCACCATCGCGGAGGCCAACAATCAATTTTCGTTGGAATTTCCGGAAAGTCTCGAGATCGATCAGGACAATGATCTCGCGCCGCTAGAAATTATCGACGGCCAGCATCGCCTACTGGCATCGGATGAGGTTCAAGCACTTCCAGCAGATTATGAGGTTCCAATTGTTATTTTCAATAGATTACCGCTAAATTGGCAAGCATATCTCTTTTGGGTTATAAATGTAGAGCCTAAACGCATCAATACTAGCCTCGCTTTCGACCTATATCCCGATCTTCGGGATCAAGAATGGCTTCAGCGAGGAGAGTCCGTAAAGATCTATCAAGAACATCGCTCTCAAGAACTCGCAGAGATCTTGTGGAAGCATCCGCAGAGTCCTTGGCGAGACCGCGTGGAGCTGTTTGGCAAACGCGTAGACGGGCATGTTTCAAATGCAGCCGTGATCCGCTCATTGATGGCGACATTCGTTCGTCCGTTTGCTAAAACAGACTCCGAAACGGATGAAGTAACAAAAGTCGGAGGTCTGTTTGGATCCATTGATCGGCTCGGAAAATCATATGTAATCAAATGGCGCCGCCCCGAGCAAGCCGCATTCTTAATCTTGGCATGGACTGCCGTGAAGGAGGCCGTCGGTGTGACCTCCGCGGCGTGGAAGAAGGCGCTTGCGGATGAACTATCTAAGCGCGATGGTGGGACCTCGGGGGATTTTGCCTTCTCCGGAACGTATACGCTACTAGGCACGGATCAAGGTTTTAGGGCCATTTGTTTCGCCTTTAATTCTCTAGCTCAAATGCAGTTAGAGCACACCGGCCTTCTCGACATTGAATCTCAGCATGGCGAATCCGAACCATCGGAGGAAAATATCGCCCGAGCGATCTCAGATCTATCAAAGAATCGTCCCTTGGCGGCATTTCTGCGCGATATTGCGAAAGCGTTGGTGGACGGTGTTGACTGGCGAACAAGCGCAGCCCCAGGTTTATTGGAAGTCAATCGAGTTCAGCAAGCGCAGTACCGAGGTAGCAGCGGGTACACCGCCTTGAATCGGGCCGCTATCAATGCAGCCGCCCAATCAAAATCAGACGTTGTGCGCGCCGCTGCAAATGACGTCCGCCGCCTACAAGGTTGGCAGTCATGAGTAGTCATCGCAATTCCGCAAGTCGGCGAGGCAAACGATCCGGCTCAAGCTCCACTCCACGTCGCCCCCCAATCACTCCACTTTCCCCTAACGCTTCGTGGATCCCGACGGATCTCTGCCGGCCTTATGTCATACAGCAGGGCTTCATGGATTTCAGCTCAACTCGAGCGCGCAACGAAGCTCTGATCACGATGGCGGAGGCCAATACAGCCTCCCCCAAGACGCTTGCTGCGGAGTCACTGGTGCACGCCGTCGAGGGATGGCGCTTTCTTGCCGCCGCGATCTCGTCTCTGATATCACACGGACAAAAGCAGTCCATCCATTTCGCATATTACGCAGAACTTAGAGCAGCGGTATCGATTCTGGCTGGAAATGGATTGCGAGTTAAATACCCGACGTCAAGCTATGTCGAACAAGGTGGAAGCGAACAAGCTCCAACTTGGAAAAGGGAGGGAACTCACAAGCTGGTATGGCGGCTCTGGAAGGATTGGACCGCGGGGACAGATGCGGATTCTCTGTTTTTGGATGGCTTAAAAGTTCACCCGGCTATTCCGCTACGCTTGTTCAAGGACGCAATTGCACATGTATCGGCAGCATCGAATCTCGCTGCCTGGGGACGTGATCTTCAGCTTGAACACGAACATAACGCGCGAAACGCGGCAAGCTATGAGGCAATCGACGCATGGACGAATCTTTCCCCCATGGTTGATGCAGACTTTAGTTTCCCGCAAGAGCTTTGGGCTCTAGCTGAACCGACCACAGCTGGTCTCCAATTCGAGGCGCAATTAGTTCACTGGCTCTTGAAAACGGAGGCAGCGAAACTTGACGCCTTACAAGCAGATTCTGGCAAGCCCTGGTTGATTCGAGTACTTGGCGAAGTTGAACGTCTATCTGGTGTTTCAGAAAATGAGATCCGCTTGGCGCTTTCATTGGATTCTGACCCCTCGCCGGTATTTGATCATGCGTTCTCTCCGGCCGTAGAAGCAAAGAATGTAATCGCACGCGCATTCTTCCTTCTAAGAATTGCGTGTTTACCGCTTAGAGCATCTCTCTCACCCGCAGGAGCAGCACCAGCTCAGGCTTGGCTGCACGACTGGCTTCACGAGGCCGGCGTATTACCCAATCCTTCTCAGATGAACATCTCCGATGCATGGGCAGATTATGAGCCGCTCATTTCCGTTGATTCGCCTGCACATCCCTTGGCTTCCAACACTTTGAACGATCGCACTATTTCCTCTGAGATTCTTCGTCTTGCCCGGCCGGAGGCCATACTGGTCTGGAGTGTGTGCCAATGAAGTATATGGGCTCCAAGCGGGCTATGCTTGGAAACGGATTGGGGGAAATAATCTCCGCTGAAGCGCCACGACACGCTCGATTCATTGACCTATTCTCCGGGTCCGGCGCCGTGGCGTCACATGTAGCGCAGCGCTTCTCTATCGAAACACTGGCATACGATCTTCAGGAGTATGCTGCAGCCGTCGCTCGCGCAACTTTAAAGCGCACAGCTCCAATTGATGCGAGCAGTTGTTGGAAGCTATGGAAGGCACGAGCCAGGCGGCGATTTGATGCAATCAGTCCGCCGACATATGACACGGTGACACCTGAGGTCGTCGCCAATTCGCGAGCTTGGGCTGCTAACGCTAATGGCTCATTAATTCAGGCGTATGGTGGCCACTATTTTAGCCCGACCCAGGCCACCTGGATCGAATCATTTCGCGCCACCCTGCCTGCGACCTCAGAAGAACGAGACGTTTGCCTCGCCGCATTATTGAGCGCTTGCAGCAAATGCGCCGCAGCTCCGGGACATACAGCACAGCCGTTCCAGCCAACGCCTACTGCAACCAAGTTTCTTCAGGGAAGTTGGCAATTAGATATCTCGAATCAGATCTATTTTGCACTTGCTACGCTAGCGGGCCAGCATTCGCTAGTCCCTGGAGACGCTCAGGTCGGCGATGCCAATGTAGTCTCGCACGGTTTGGCCGAGGGAGATTTGGCTTTCATTGATCCGCCATACTCAGCCGTGCAATATAGTCGCTTTTATCACGTACTTGAAGCAGTAGCTGTGGGATCAATTGGTCCGGTGGAGGGCATCGGCCGTTACCCTCCTCCTGCAGACCGTCCTCGTTCAGCATATAGCTTTAAGCGTCATTCATTGACAGCGCTCTCCGATTTACTCCACACGCTTTCAGAGAACGGAGTCACTGCAATTTTGACTTTCCCCGATCATCTTTGCTCCAACGGCATATCTGGGGATGACGTCCGGGACATTGCCGCTACGCATTTTAATGTAGTGGAGAGCAGGGTTAGCTCGATTTTTAGCACCTTAGGCGGAACGTCAAGCAAAGGCAAAAACAGAGCCGCTCGCAAGGAAGCCAAGGAGCTAATATTACTAATGAAAGCAAAATGAATAAATGGTAGGCCGTACAGGACTTGAACCTGTGACCAAAGGATTATGAGTCCTCTGCTCTAACCAACTGAGCTAACGGCCCCCGGGGGGTAATGCGTATATAGGAATCCTGGCGGATTCCCCGGTTCCGGCGTTGCACCGGAGCGGCGGATTGTAAGCACGCTTGGCGCGGCTCTCGCCCCACCTACTTCTGCGACAGCGCGTTGCTCACCATCCTCGACGTGATGTCGACGATCTCGATCATCCGGTCGTAGGCCATCCGCGTCGGCCCGATGACGCCGAGCGTGCCCACCACCTCGCCGTCCACCTCGTACGGCGCCGACACGATGGAGAGCTCCTCCACCGGCACCACCTGGCTCTCCCCGCCGATGTAGATCCGGACCCCCTCCGCCCGCTCCGACACGTCCAGCAGCCGCATCAACTGCGTCTTCTGCTCGAAGAGGTCGAACATCCTTCGCAGGCTGCCCATGTCGTGGCTGAAGTCCTGCACCGTCAGCAGGTTCCGCTCCCCGGAGATGACCATCGGCTCATGCTCCTGGATCCCCAGCTGCCCCACATCCACCGCCGCGCTCATCAGCCGCGCGATCTCCCCGCGCAGCTGGTCCACCTCCGACCTCAACCGATCCCGCACCACATCCAGGCTCAGCCCCGAGTAATGCGCGTTCAGCCGGTTGCTCGCCTCCGTCAGGTCGGACTGCGACAGGTCCTGCGCCGTGAACACCAGCCGGTTCTGCACATCCCCGTCCGGCGACACCATGATCACCAGCACCCGCCGCTCCCCCAACCGGAGGAACTCGATGTGGTGGAACACCGCCGTCTTGCGCGGCGACGTCACCACACCCACGAAACTCGACAGGCTGCTCAGCAGCTGCGCCGCGTTCGCGATCACCCGTTGCGGTTGATCGGGCAGCAACTGGCTCTCGAACGTGCCGTGCGGCATCCCCGGCTTGGCCGTCAGCAAGGTGTCCACGAACAGCCGGTACCCCCGCGCCGTCGGGATCCGCCCCGCGCTGGTGTGCGGGCTCGCGATCAGACCCAGCTCCTCCAGGTCCGCCATCACGTTGCGGATCGTCGCCGGGCTCAGCTCCAGCCCCGACGCCTTCGACAGCGTGCGCGAGCCCACCGGCTGGCCGTCGGCGATATACCGCTCCACCAGAGCCTTCAGCAGTGTTTTCGCGCGGTCGTCGAGCATGTTTTTCATTCTAGTGAACCCGGTGCCGGCCCCTCGCCACACCCCCGGTCCCGTCACATCGCTGTGATCTAATTCCCGGCTATGTCCAAGCGCTTCCGTCACGTGGCGATCGTCGGGAAACCCCAGTCCCGGGGCATCCGCCCCATCCTGGAAGAGATTGCCGATTTTGTCGCCTCCCAGGGATTGGATGTTTCCCTCGAACAGGAAACCGCCGACTCCACCGGAATCACCGCCCTCCCCGCCCTCACCCACGCCGAACTCGGCACCCAGTGCGACCTGGCCATCGTCGTCGGCGGCGACGGCACCATGCTCGGCTTCGCCCGCCAGGTCGCCCGCTACGGCCTCCCCCTCGTGGGCATCAACCAGGGCCGCCTGGGCTTCATCACCGACATCTCCGCCGACCAGTTCAAGGACGCCCTCGCGCCCATCCTGAACGGCGACTTCGAGATCGAACACCGCGCCCTGCTCGAAGGCGCCGTCATCCGCGACGGCGAACGCATCTTCACCGGCGTCGCCCTCAACGACGTCGTCGTCTCCCGCGGCGCCACCGCCGGCATGGTCGAGCTGCGCGTCGACGTCGGCGACGAGTTCGTCGCCAACATGCGCGCCGACGGCGTCATCGTCGGCACCCCCACCGGCTCCACCGCCTACGCGCTGTCCGCCGGCGGCCCCATCCTCCACCCCGGCATCGCCGGCTGGGTCCTGCTGCCCATCGCGCCGCACGCCCTGTCCAACCGCCCCATCGTGCTGCCCGACTCCGGCGAGGTCCGCCTCACCATCGTCGCCGGCCGCGACGCGTCGGTGAACTTCGACATGCAAGCCCTCGCCTCCCTCCTGCACGGCGACTGCATCACCGTGCGCCGCTCCCAGCACCGCGCCCCCTTCCTCCACCCCCGCGGCTGGAGCTACTACGCCACCCTGCGCCGCAAGCTCCGCTGGAACGAGGGCACCACCTGATGCTGCGCCGCCTGTCGCTCAAGGACTTCGTCATCGTCCCGGCGCTCGAACTCGACTTCGCCGCCGGCTTCTCCGCCCTCACCGGTGAAACCGGCGCCGGCAAGTCCATCCTCATCGACGCCCTCCAACTCGCCCTCGGCTCCCGCGGCGACGCCGCCGTCGTGCGCGAAGGCGCCGCCCGCGCCGAGATCTCCGCCGAGTTCGACCGCCCCGCCGCCCTCGCCGCCTGGCTCGAGGAAGCCGGCTTCGAATCGGCCGAGGACGCGCTCCTGCTTCGCCGCGTCATCGACGCGCAAGGTAAGAGCCGCGCATGGATCAACGGCGGCACCGCCACCGTCGCCCAGCTGCGCGAACTGGCCGAACACCTGCTCGACATCCACGGCCAGCACGCCTGGCAAGGCCTGACCCGCCCGGCCAGCGTGCGCGAGCTGCTCGACAACTTCGCCCAGATCGAGACCCGCGCGATGGCCGCCGCCTTCGCCGACTGGCGCCAGGCCACCGAGGCGCTGGCCTCCGCCCAGTCGAAGCAGGCCGACCTCGCCCGCGAGCACGAACGCCTGAGCTGGCAGATCGGCGAGCTCGACCGCCTCGCGCCCGCCGCCGACGAGTGGGACGAGCTCAACGCCGAACACCAGCGGCTGTCGCATGCGCAGTCGCTGATGGACGCCGCCCGCGGCGCGCTCGAGCGCATCGCCGAGGCCGAGATCAACGCCGAGTCGCTGACCGACGACGCGCTGTCCGCGCTGCAGGACGTGCTCGAGTACGACACCCGGCTCCAGGACACCGTCAACGCGCTGCTCGGCGCGCAGGCGCAGCTGCAGGACGCGGCGCACAGCCTGGGCTCCTACCTGAACGCCGCCGACCTCGACCCCGACCGGCTGCAGCAGCTCGACGAACGCGTCTCCGCCTGGGTCACGCTCGCGCGCCGCTATCGCCGCCAGCCGGCCGAGCTGCCGGCGCTGCTCGGCGAATGGAAGGCGGAACTCGCCCAGCTCGACGCCGCCAGCGACCTCGACGCGTTGCAGGCCACGCAGGCCGCGGCGCTCAAGCGCTACCAGAAGGAAGCCAAGGCCGTCGGCACGGCGCGCGCGAAGGCGGCGCCGTCGCTGTCCAACGCGGTGTCGCAGGCGATGCAGCAGCTGGGCATGACCGGCGGCCGCTTCGAGGTCGCGCTGCAGCCGCAGGACGAGCCGCAGAGCTTCGGCCTGGAGTCCGCCGAATTCCTCGTCGCCGGCCACGCCGGCAGCACGCCGCGTCCGCTGGCCAAGGTCGCCTCCGGCGGCGAGCTGTCGCGCATCGCGCTGGCCATCGCCGTCACGACCAGCCAGCAGAACAGCGGCGCCGGCACGCTGATCTTCGATGAGATCGACGCCGGCGTCGGCGGCGCGGTCGCCGAGACCGTCGGCCGCCTGATGAAGCAGCTCGGTCAGCGCGCCCAGGTGCTCGCGGTCACGCACCTGCCGCAGGTCGCCGCCTGCGCCGATCACCACTTCCTCGTGGCCAAGGCGCTCAAGGACGGCAAGACCAACTCCGACGTCCGCCCGATCGCCGGCGAGGCCCGCACCGCCGAGATCGCCCGCATGCTCGGCGGCGAACGGCTGTCGTCGACCTCGCTCGCGCATGCGCAGGAGATGCTGGAGCTGTCGGCCCGCGCCGTCCCCGCCACGCCGTCGGCGCCGTCCGGCAAGAAGGTGAAGCCATGAGCGCCGCGCCTTGCCGCCCCAAGCAAGCTCGCGTCCCCTCGGGGGACCGGCCGCGGCTGGCCGCGGACGAGGGGCACCGATGAGCGCGCCGAATACCGCCCCGGTGCCCGCGCCGCAGGCCACGCCCACCGCCACCTCGCCGCGCGGCGAGGTCGTGCTGGTCACCGGCATGTCCGGCGGCGGCAAGTCGATCGCGATGCATGCGCTCGAGGACGCCGGCTTCTTCTGCGTCGACAACCTGCCGCCCGAACTGCTGCCGCAGTTCCTCGAACTCGAACGCCAGCGCGGCTGGCGCAAGGTCGCGATCGCGGTGGACGTGCGCAGCGCCGGTTCGCTGCCGCAGCTGCTGCAGCACATCAAGACGATGCGCCAGGAAGGCGTCTCGCTGCGCGCCATCTTCCTGGACGCCGACGACGACACGCTGCTGCGCCGCTTCTCCGAGACCCGCCGCCCGCACCCGCTGCGCGCCGGCGGCATCGACGACGGCGACACGCATCGCGCGCTGCAGGAGGCGATCGCGCTGGAGCGCGAGCTGCTGACGCCGCTGCGCATGGAATCCACCGTCATCGACAGCAGCCAGCTGCGCCCGGCGCAACTGCGCGGCTGGTTGCGCGACCTGGTGCATGTCAGCGGGTCGTCGCTGACGCTGGTGTTCGAGTCCTTCGCCTTCAAGCACGGCGTGCCCAGCGACGCGGATTTCGTCTTCGACGTGCGCGTGCTGCCCAACCCGTACTACGACCGCGAACTGCGTCCGCTCACCGGCCGCGACGAGGCGGTCGCGACCTACCTGGAAGTCCAGCCCGAGGTGCGGCTGATGCTCAGCCAGATCGGCGCCTTCATCGCGCAATGGCTGCCGAACTTCGCGCAGGACCAGCGCAGCTACCTCACCGTGGCCATCGGCTGCACCGGCGGGCAGCACCGCTCGGTCTACCTGGTCGAGACGCTGGCCAGGCAGTTCGCCTTCCATGGCCAGGTGCTGAAGCGGCATCGGGAACTCGACGCGCGCTGAGCGCGGCCGGCTCCGCTGAAACGACGACGCCCGCTGATCGCGGGCGTCTTGCCTTGTGGAGCGAACTCCGGGTGGGTCGCTCAGGCGGCGGGACGGGCGTCGCCCTGTTCGCGCGCCTGCTGCTCCATCTCCTGCACCTGGTTGAACAGCAGGATCCCCAGCACGACCGAGGCGAACGGCAGCAGGCAGATCAACGCGATCATCCAGATCACCACGCCGCGTCCCGCGCGCTTGAGCGCGATGCCCAGATACACGAGGTGCGCGCACAGCCCGATGGCCAGCCCGATGGAGAACATCGTCAGCCGGGCCGGGTCGCCCTCGCCGGGCACCTGCGATTCGCTGATCAGGAACCACAGGCAGACGCCGCTGGCCAGCACGGCGATGAAGGCGGATTCCAAGGCGCTCTTGATGGCCGCGGCGCGGCCCGGCGTGACGACGTTCGACATGGTGTCCCTGACGGCGGTGGAGGTGCTGGAGGGGCTCTGAACGACCCCGTGCGGCGATCGCGCGAGCATACCGGAGGGCGCCCCGTTCGCGATGCTCCGGATGCGAACCCGGCCTCCCGCGCGGGGGCGGAAGAACCCGGATCGACAGCGGGCGACTGATCCGGCCTTGCCACCCGACCCCCGAGGTTTCCTTGCCGACCGAACCCACGACCAACGCCCGATTCGCGAGCCTCTGCACCTTCGCGCCATCCTTCAAGGAGATCACCGACCAGGATCTCGCCGCGTACGACCCCGTGCGCCATCCCGACCTCAAGGCCACCCTGCGCGACCAGGCCTCGCGCCTGCATGCCGTCGCGGCCCGCTGGAACGGCGGCACGCCGGTCGAGCGCCGCGACACGCGCGATGGCACGCGCCAGCTCCTTGCCTGGGCCAATCAGCTGTCCCTGGATCCCCAGGCGCGCGCGTCGCACCTCGCCCAGCTCGACCACGCCCTCTCGCGACAGCGCGACGACCTGCGCCAGATGGCCGACCATCAGCGGGACTGCGAAATCGAACGGCGCGAATGCGACCGGCTGGACCCGTTGCTCGCCGCGCTGCCTGTCACCGGCGGCCGTCGCCCCGACGGCTACACGCTGGACGCGATGCGCCAGAAACTCGACGCGGCGCGAGACCGACTCGACGTCGCCGACCAGGATGTCGCGGAGTGCCGGCTGCACGGCATGCCCGACCACCTGGCCACGGTCCGCGGTCGCCTCGGCGACGTGCGCGAGTTCCTGATCCGCGAGGGCGCGCTGGCGCGCACCGAAGCGAACGCGCAGGAGGCGCCCGCCCGGCCCCTGTACCGCCCGCCGGCGCCGTTGCCCGCGCGCCGGCCGCGCGCCGCCAAGCCCGCGCCGCTCGCCGCCCTGCGCCGGCAGATCGCCCGCGCCGTCAACACCTGCGCGGCGCGGCTCGACAGCGCCACCCGCTCGCTGAAGCGCCGCCTCACCCCGACCGGGCTCCAGCAAGCCAAGGGACCGCAGTCGCCCCCCGGGCCCGCGGCGCTCGCGCCGCAGCCGGCCCCGAGCAAGGTGATCGCCCCACCGCCATCGCCTCGGAACGACGAGGCGCTCGCGCCGGTGCGCCAGGAGGTGGCCGCCTTGCGCGAGGACATGAACCGGGCGGAGTGGCGGCAGCTCTCCCTCCTGGGCGGCACCCAGCAGCGCCCGGGCGGCGCCCACGCGGTGGTCAAGCACACCGCGGGACCGCTGCTCGACGCCGCGCGCGGCGCGCTCGCCAGCGCCGAGAACCTCATCGCGCGTCACCGCCCGGCCGCCGACATCGAGCGCGAGATCGCCACGATCAGGAGCAAGCTCCGGACCTACCAGGAGGTGCTGTCCGTGGCGGACCTGCCGACGGCCGCCCTCCGTTTCGAGCAGCGCGCCTGGGCGCCGGGCGCGGCGCCGGCCCGCTAGTCGAGGAACCGCGCAGATGACCCGCGGACTGAGCGCGCCTGCTTCACCCGACCTCCGGTCCGCATGTCCCTGCTTTCCCGACTTCTCTCTCCCTGCCTGCCCATGGCGCTCCCCGCCGAGCCGCCTCCCTGCGACGCCCCCGGGCCGCAGGGCGCGGTGACGCGCGCCCGGCGCGAATGGATCGACGCGCTGCAGCGCACCGTGCGGCGCGACCTGCCGGACCTGCCGCGCAACAGCCGGCTCTGGCAGTCGCTGCAGGCGCTCTTCGACGGCAAGGACCACTTCCGTCCGACCTCGATGGCGGACCTCGGACGCCCCTATGGCGACATCGTCGACCTGGTCCGGCGCGTGGACGACTGCCATCGCCGGCGCCAGCACTGGGAGGGCCAACGCGAGACCGCGCTCGCGCACGCGGACCGGCAGGCCTTTCCCCGGCATGTCATCGAGGAACTGAAGCTGCGCTTCGGCGAGGGCGACCTCGCGCTCCGCCACGAGTGGCCCGACCGCCTCGAGCCGGTGATGGCCTCGATCCGCCGCACGCTCGGCACCATCGGCGAGGGCGACTGGGCCCGCGCGCTCCGCGCGACGCCGCATCCGCCGGACCCGGCTTACCTGCGCCAGGTGACCGGCCGCCTGCGCGACGTGGCGGCGTTGGCGGAAGCCATGACCCCGGACGATGGGGATGTGCTGCTGGCCAGGCTCGAGCGGATCCACGACGTGGTCACGATGCTCGACCGGCTCCAGCCGCCGGACTACGAGCGCCGCATCGAGGAGCTGTCGATGGATGTCCGCGAAACCGGCCTGGAGGCCATCGAGCGGTCCCCGATCCAGATGCGACCCCGCCGCAGCCCCGCTGGTTTCCCGCCGTGCCCGGACACGGGCGCGCCGGCCGAGCCACGCACCTCGATCCGCGCCGGCTGACCTGCGCCGGCTGACCTGCGCGGGCTGACCCGCGCGGCCCGATCCGCCTCAGTCCAGCAGCTTCTTCAGCGGCGCCGGCAGCGCATAGGCGGCGAGCCGCTCGCGCGCCACCCACACGCCGTCGCCGGCCGGGCGGACCTCCGCCGCCAGCACCGCGCGGCGCGGATGCAGCAGCCAGTCGAAATGCGTCAGCACGTGCTTCACGCGCGGCAGCGTCTCCGGCGCCGCCACGCCCAGCGCGGCGCTCTGCGCCGTCAACGCGGCCTCGTCGTCGAACAGCGGCAGCGTCCACAAGCCGCCCCACACGCCCTCGGCCGGCCGCTGCTGCAGCCAGACGCGGCCCTCGTGCTCGAGCCACAGCCACCAGCTCTCGCGCTGGCCGCGCTTGAGCTTCTTCGTCTTGACGGGGTAGCGCGCGGGGTCGCCCTCGGCCAGGCCGGCGCACAGCGCGCTCACCGGGCACAGCAGGCATTGCGGGCCGCGCGTCGCGCACAGGCTCGCCCCCAGGTCCATCAGCCCCTGCGTGTAGGCCGGCATGTCGTCCGGCGATGTGGGCAGCAGCGCCTCGGCCTGGCGCCACAGGCGTTTCTCCTGCGCCGCGGAGGCCAGGTCGCCGTCGAAGGCCAGCAGCCGGCCGAGCACGCGCTTCACGTTGCCGTCCAGGATCGCCACCCGCTCGCCGAAGCAGAACGACGCGATCGCCGCCGCCGTCGAGCGGCCGATGCCGGGCAGCTCCGCCAGTTCGGCCGCGCTGCGCGGGAAGGCGCCGCCGTGGCGCTCGACCACCGCCTGCGCGCACTTGTGCAGGTTGCGCGCGCGGCTGTAGTAACCCAGCCCGGCCCAGGCGGCCATCACCTCGTCGTTGGGCGCCGCGGCCAGCGCCGCCACGTCGGGGAAGCGCTCCAGGAAGCGCTTGTAGTAGCCCAGCACCGTGGTCACCTGCGTCTGCTGCAGCATGATCTCCGACAGCCACACGCGGTACGGGTCGCGGGTGTTCTGCCACGGCAGGTCGTGCCGCCCCTCGCGGCGCTGCCACGCCAGCAGCCGCGGCGCGAAATCGCCGCGCACCGCGTCCACGCGGTCTCTCAGATCGTCGTCGGTCATCGGAAGGATCGGTCGGTGGGGCGGGCCTGGCTCGCGGACGCGCTCATCGTTTCTGGCATGTCGGGCAGAAGAAGGTCGAGCGCTGCCCCTGCACGATGCGGCGGATCTTGGTGCCGCACTGCCGGCAGGGTTCGCCCTCGCGGCCATAGACCCGCGCCTGCATCTGGAAGCTGCCGGCCACGCCGTGCGCGTCCTTGAAGTCGCGCAACGTGCTGCCGCCGGCCTCCAGCGCCTCGCCCAGCACGCGCCGCAGCGCCGCCGCCAGCTTCTCGGCCCGCGGCCGGCTCAGCTTGCCCGCGGCCACGCGCGGATTGACGCCGGCGAGGAACAGCGCCTCGCACGCATAGATGTTGCCCGCGCCGACGACCACGTCGCCGGCCAGGATCGCCTGCTTCACCGCGACGCGCCGGCCGCGGAAGCCCTCGTGCAGGTAGGGGCCGTGGAATTCGATGTCGAACGGCTCCAGCCCGATGCGCGCCAGCAGCTTGGCCGCGGGTTCCACCGCCAGCCCGTCCGACCACACCACCGCGCCGAAGCGCCGCGGATCGGTCAGCCGCAGCACGCCGCGGTCGGTCACCAGGTCGAAGTGGTCGTGCGGGCCGGCCATCGGCGGCGACTCCCGGAACGCCAGCGACCCCGACATGCCCAGGTGCAGCAGCAGGCCGCCCTCGTCCTCGCCGGCATGGCCGGGGGCCTCGGCGGTCGGCGCCAGCGGCAGCCACAGGTATTTGCCGCGCCGGGTCGCCTCGCCCACCCGCCGGCCGATCAGCCGTTCCGCGGCGACGCCCAGCGGCCATCGCAGCGGCTTTCCCAGCCGCACGTCGAGCACGCGAGCCCCCGCGATCGCCGGGGCAAAACTTCGTCGTGTAACTTCAACTTCCGGTAACTCGGGCATCCTCGAATCATAGGCGCGACGCTTTTCAAGCGTCCCTAGAATGGTCCGCGGCTTGCCCGGCAAGCCTTCCCGCCCAGTTCAGGAGTTCCTCCATGCCCGCCCTCGTGCGCCACCCCCGGTGGCTCGTTGCCGCCCTCGCCCTGAGCTGCGCCGCCCACGCCCAGTCTCCCGCTCCCACCCCCGCCCAGGCCCCCGCCGAGGCCGCCTCCGCGCCGGCGTCCGCCGCTTCCGAGCCGGTGGTCAATTCCGACCTCGACGCGCCGATGTTCTATCAGCTGCTGATCGGCGAGATGGAGCTGCAGGGCGGCCAACCCGGCACCGCGTACCAGGTGCTGCTCGACGCCGCGCGCCGCAGCGGCGACGAGGAGCTGTTCCGCCGCGTCGTCCAGATCGCGCTGCAGGCGCGCGCGGGCGACCAGGCCGTCATCGCCGCCCGCGCCTGGCGCGACGCGGTGCCCACCTCGCTCGAGGCGCACCGCACGCTGATCCAGCTGCTGGCGCTGCTGAACCGCCCGGCCGAGGTGCCGCCGATCCTGCGCTCGCTGCTGGCGCTGACGCCGGCCGACGGCCGCGGCCCGGTGATCGCGTCGCTGCCGGGGCTGTTCCAGCGCAATCCGGAACCGGCGCGCATCCAGGAGGCCTTCGAGCCGCTGCTGCGCGAGACCGCCGCCCGGCCCGAGACCCGGTTCGCCTCGCTGCTGGTGCTGGCGCAGTTCGCCAAGAACGCCGACCACGCGGAGACCGCGCTGATCCACGTCCGCGCCGCGGCCAAGGACTTCCCGGACCGCGAGGAACCGCTGCTGATGGCGCTGGAGCTGCTGCCGCGCCGCCCCGAGGCCGAGGCGCTGATCACCGCCGAGCTGCAGGCCAAGCCCGACAAGCAGGCGCTGCGGCTGGCGTACGCCCGGGCGCTCGCCCGCGCCCAGCGGCCCGGCGACGCGGCGCGCGAGTTCCGCATCCTGACCCAGGAGTCGCCCGACGAACCCGGCCACTGGCTGGCGCTGGGCTCGCTGGAACTGGACCTGCAGCATCCCGACGCCGCCGAGGACGCGCTGCAGCGCTACCTGAAGCTGGTGGACAAGCCGGCCTCGTCGTCGCTGGCCGAGCGCGCGATCGCCGCCGCCGGCCTGGACCGCGCCGACAAGGAAGCCAAGCTGCAGGGCCAGCTGCTGCTGGCGCAGGCGGCCGAGATGCGCGGCGACTACAAGACCGCCGAGAAGCGCCTGAGCGGCCTGGAGGCCACGCCGGGCAACCTGGACATCACCTTCCGCCGCGCGTCGCTGCTGGCCCGCCAGGGCAAGCTCGACGAAGGCCGCAAGCTGCTGCAGCAACTGCCCGAGACCCGCGAGCAGGACCGCCGCGCCCGCGTGCTGGCCGAGTCGCAGCTGCTGCGCGAGAACAAGCAGTGGCAGGCCGCCTACGACCTGCTGGGCACCGCGATCAAGCAGTCGCCCGAGGACGCCGACCTGATCTACGAGCAATCGATGATGGCCGAGAAGCTGGGCCGCGCGACCGAGATGGAAGCGCTGCTGCAGAAGGTGATCCAGCTCAAGCCGCAGCATTACCACGCGTACAACGCCCTGGGTTACTCGCTGGCCGATCGCAACGAGCGGCTGCAGGAGGCGCGCGACCTGATCTCCAAGGCGCTGAGCTTCGCCCCGGGCGAGCCCTTCATCGTCGACAGCATGGGCTGGGTGGAGTTCCGCCTGGGCCGGCTGGGCGAGGCGGAGCGGCTGCTGCGCCAGGCCTACGGCTCGCGCCCGGATCCGGAGATCGCCGCCCACCTGGGCGAGGTGCTCTGGGCCGCCGGCCAGCAGGACGAGGCGCGCCGCATCCTCGCCGACGCGGCCCGGCGCGATCCGCGCAACGAGGCGCTGCAGGCCGCGATGCAACGCCTGCAGGTCCGCCCCTGATGCGGCGGCGGCGATTCGGCGCCGGCGCGCTCGCGCTGGCGGTGCTGGGGCCGGCGGTGCTCGCCGGATGCAGTTCGGTGCCGAAGGCGGACGGCGCGGCAGCGGCGGCGCTCAAGGACGCGCCGCGGCTGACCGGCAAGTTCGGGTTGATCGTCCCGCCGTCCGGCAGCCAGCGCGGCCAGAACGTCACCGCCAGCTTCGAGCTGGTCGGCGACCCGCGCCGCGGCCAGCTGGAGATGAGCGGCCCGACGGGCAGCCTGGTCGCGCGCGTGTCCTGGCAACCGGGGTCGGCCTGGCTCAAGACGCCCGACGGCGACCGCGCCTACGACGACATCGACGCGCTGACGCAGGAGCTGCTCGGCGAGGCGCTGCCGCTGCAGGCGCTGTTCGACTGGCTGCGCGGCCGCCCCTGGCCGCAGGCGCCCTCGCGTGCCGCCGGCGACCAGGCCTTCCAGCAGCTCGGCTGGCAGGTCGACCTGCGCCGCTTCGGCGACCAGTTGATCTCCGCCCAGCGGCTCAATCCGAACGGCCCGGAACCGTTGGCGACGCTGCGGCTGAAACTCGATTCGCCCGCCGCGCCCTGATATCCCCAAACTGCCCTCAGGTATTTTTCGAGCAGTTTTCACGGGGGAAACACGGGCCGCTCGTTAATCGCACGGGCGGCGCTCCCAAATTCCAGGGAAGGCGGCGGCATACTGCGCCGCCATGTCGACGTCCATGACCTCCACCCCCACTCCCGCGGCGCCGCTGAAGGCGCTGTACGACGTGCCGGCGCCGGCCAAGCTCAACCTGTTCCTGCACGTCGTGGGCAAGCGGCCGGACGGCTATCACCTGCTGCAGTCGCTGTTCGTGCTGATCGACTGGGCGGACACGCTGCACTTCGAGCGCCGCGAGGACGGGGCGCTGCATCGCCATGACCGCGGCGACGCGCTGCCGCCGGACGACCTCTGCCTGCGCGCCGCGCGCGCGCTGCGCCAGGCCAGCGGCTGCGCCTTCGGGGCGGACATCCATGTCGAGAAGCGCCTGCCCTCGGGCGCGGGGATGGGCGGGGGCTCGTCGGACGCGGCCAGCACGCTGCTGGCGCTGAACCGGCTGTGGGGGCTGAACTGGTCGCGCCGGCGGCTGCTGCCGATCGCGCTCCAGCTGGGCGCGGACGTGCCGTTCTTCGTCGGCGGGCGCAATGCCTTCGTCGAGGGCATCGGCGAGGTGCTGACCCCGCTGGAGGTGCCGGAACTGCGCCTGGCGGTCGTGAAACCGGCGGCCAGCATCGGCACCAAGGAAATTTTTTCCAGCCCCCTGTTGCAAAGGTCAAAAAGCGTGGCTATAGTAGCGGGCTTTCCTGCAGCGAACGGCCGACGCAGCGAAGACAACCTGGGAACCCTTTCGGGGGCAGGTTTTCAGAGCGACGAAGCCAATAGCTCGGGTGAACGCGAAGACAGTATGTCGAGCGATCACCAAACGCCGGAAATACTCGTGCAGCAGTTGTACGAAGGTTGGGGCAGAAATGATCTGCAACCACCCGCGGAAGCTGCGAGTCGCGAAGTATCTTCAGCGCTTGAATGGTTGCAAGCCCGCTACGAAAATTCTCGGATGACGGGTTCAGGCAGTGCGGTTTTTGCTATAGTTCAGCCCTCGCGAATTGCTCTGCAAAACGCGACGCAGGAAATAGACAAGGTCACCGGCCTGGAGAGCAATCTCAAGGCGACACCGGAAGGCGGGTTCCAGGAACTCCCGGACGGTTGGGTCGGAAGGATGTGTCGCAGTCTGTCGGTTCACCCCTTGCGGGGCTGGGCGGAAGATTGAAAGTTGTAGGGTGTTGTTCTACGAACAATGTCCTGTGTAGGGGAGTCGCCAAGTTGGTCAAGGCATCGGATTTTGATTCCGACATGCGAGGGTTCGAGTCCTTCCTCCCCTGCCAAATTCTCAGTTAGTTCAATCCGGGACCCGCTGGGTTGGCCACCGGGCCATAAATCTAAGGATGGCCCGTCGTGCTGCTCAATACCGTCCTCTTCACGGGTAACGCTAACCCGTCCCTCTCCAAAGAAATCGCCACGCACCTGGGCCTCGAGCTCGGCAAGGCCGTGGTCGGTCGGTTTTCCGACGGCGAGGTGGCTGTCGAGATCCAGCAGAACGTCCGCGCCCGCGACGTCTTCGTGATCCAGCCCACCTGCGCGCCGACGAACGAGAACCTGATGGAGCTGCTCATCATGGCCGATGCGTTGAAGCGCGCCAGCGCGCGCCGCATCACCGCCGTGATCCCCTACTTCGGTTACGCGCGCCAGGACCGCCGTCCGCGTTCGACGCGGGTGCCGATCTCGGCCAAGGTCGTGGCCAACCTGCTGGAGACCGTCGGCGTCGAGCGCGTGCTGACGATGGACCTGCACGCGGACCAGATCCAGGGCTTCTTCGACATCCCGGTGGACAACATCTACGCGTCGCCGGTGCTGCTGTCGGACCTGAAGGCCCGCAACTATTCGGACCTGGTGGTGGTGAGCCCGGACGTCGGCGGCGTGGTGCGCGCCCGCGCGCTGGCCAAGCAGCTGGGCTGCGACCTGGCGATCATCGACAAGCGCCGTCCGGCCGCGAACGTCTCCGAAGTGATGCACGTGATCGGCGAGATCGACGGCCGCAACTGCGTGATCATGGACGACATGATCGACACCGCCGGCACGCTGGTGAAGGCGGCGGAAGTGCTGAAGGACCGGGGCGCCAAGAGCGTCTTCGCCTACTGCACGCACCCGATCCTGTCGGGCCCGGCGATCGAGCGCATCGCCGGTTCGCACCTGGACGAAGTCGTCATCAGCAACACGATCCCGCTGTCGGAAGCGGCCAAGGCCTGCGGCAAGATCCGCCAGCTGTCGGTGGCCTTCCTGTTCGCCGAGACGATCCGCCGCATTTCGGACGGTGAATCGGTGACCTCGTTGTTCTCGGAGCAGAACAACAACTTCTGATCGCTACAGAGTACCGGCCGCTGTTCGCGAGGACAGCGGCCGTTTCGCGAAGGTGCCTGGTCGCGGGGCCTTCACCCGGAACGTCAATGGTGGCGTTCCGTCCATCTTGGAGATTGATATGAAATTCGTCGCTTTCGAGCGCAAGCTGCAGGGGACCGGAGCGAGCCGCCGCCTGCGCCACGCCGGCAAGGTTCCGGGCATCGTTTACGGCGCTGGCGAGCCGGCCGTCATCGAGCTGGATCACAACGCGCTGTTCCACGCCATGAAGAAGGAAGCTTTCCACAGCTCCATCCTCGACATGGAAGTGGACGGCAAGACCACGCAAGTGCTGCTGCGTGACTTCCAGATGCACCCGTACAAGCAGCAAGTGCTGCACGTGGACTTCCAGCGCGTCGACGCCACGACCAAGATCACCAAGAAGGTGCCGCTGCACTTCGTCGGTGAAGCCGAGTCGCCGGCCGTCAAGACCGACAAGGGCACCGTGAACCACGTGCTGACCCAGCTGGAAATCACCTGCCTGGCGCAACAGCTGCCCGAGTTCATCGAAGTCGACCTGAGCGGCCTGACGATGGGTCACTCGATCCACGTGAACGACCTGAAGCTGGCCGACCACATCAAGATCGTCACCCACGGCAAGCCGAACCCGGTCGTCGCGACCCCGGTCCCGGCGGTGGTGGAAGAGATCGTCGTGGCTGCCGCTCCGGCCGCCGACGACAAGAAAAAGAAGAAGAAGTAATTGCTTCTTCGCCGGCCGCGCGCCTGACGAGGCGTGTCTGCCGGCCCCGGGGTCTGCCCTCCTTCGAGGGGGCACCCCTCCAAGGAAGGCCCCGCTCGCGGGGCCTTCTGCTTTTGAGCTCGCCACTGATAATCGCGCCCCATGATTCGTCTCTTTGTCGGCCTGGGCAATCCTGGCCCGGAATATGAGGACACCCGGCACAACGCCGGGTTCTGGTGGATCGATGCGCTGGCGCGGGGGCTGAAGGCCACGCCGCAGCTGGACACGAAGTACCACGGCCTGGTGGCGCGGGTGAACGACGCGCCGGGCGCGTCGGGCCCGATCTGGCTGCTGCAGCCGATGACCTACATGAATCTGTCGGGCAAGTCGGTGGCGGCGCTGGCGCGCTTCTTCAAGATCGCGCCCGAGGAGATCCTGGCGATCCACGACGAGCTCGAGATCGCGCCCGGGGAGCTCAAGCTCAAGCAGGGTGGCGGCAATGCCGGCCACAACGGGCTCAAGGACATGCAGGCGCAGCTGGGCAGCGGCAATTTCTGGCGGCTGCGGCTGGGCATCGGGCATCCGGGCCACAAGGACGAGGTGGCGGGCTACGTGCTGCGCAAGCCGCCGCTGGCGGAGCGCCAGGCGGTGGAGGACTGCATCGGCAAGTCCTTCGAGGCCTTCAAGCTGATGACCGGCGGCGACATGGCCAAGGCGGTGGCGCTGCTGCACGCGAAGCCGCCGCGGCCCAAGCCGCCGAGACCTGCGAACCTGCCACCCAAGCCGGGCGCGCCCGCCGCGGCTGCCGCCACCTCCACCACCGTGGCGGCGAGCGCCCCGGGCGCCTCGCCCGCTGCCCCCGCCGCATCCGCCGCGCCCACGGCCGCCGCACCCACGGCCGTCCCCGCGCCGCCGCCTTCCGGAGACTGACATGCCCCGCCGCGCCGCCCCGATCCTGACGACTGTTGTTCTGGTCCTCCTGCTCGGCGCGGCGCACGCGCAGGGCGACGGCGACGCCAAGGCTGCGCCCACACCGGCGCAGGAGCGCACGCTGGGCTACTACCGCTGCGGTCCGCAGGGTCAGGAGTTGCGCGACAGCCCCTGCCCCGACGGCCAGAGCCGCGCGCTGGCGCTGCCCAAGGACGAGGTCGATCCAAAGGAAGCGGCGGCCGCGCGCCAGCGCGTGACGGCCGAGACACGCGAGCACGCCGCCCGCCAACGAGACCGCGATCGCGAGCGCGCGCGGCAGGCCAGCAAGTCGCCGCCGATCGCCGCGGGCATCGATGGCCGCGTCGGCCCGCGGACCTCGACGCGCCCGTCGAAGCCGGCCGATCCGAAGAAGCCCAAGCCCAAGGATCCGAAGCCGCCGAAGAAGAAACCCAAGGCGCCGAAGAAACCGGAGCCGGTCCTGCCGCCGACGCCGACCGTCTCCGCCGCGCGCGGCTCGCTGGGCGCCGCGGGCGCGATGCCGGCTCACGACGCGCCCTCCCCTCGCTAGAATGCGCGCCGTTGGTGCTCGCGCGGACATTGCGTCCGTGCAGTTAAACGGGAATCAGGGAGCCCGCGTGTCCACGACGCGCTCGCCAACCTGAGCTGTCCCCGCAACGGTAAGTGGCCGCCGGCCGCGCGACCGGGATCCTGAACCAGGACCTCCGGGCCGCCGCCGGCACTGCCTGTCCCCATGTCCACTGGCGCGTTCGTGCTGGGAAGGATGCAGGCAGCGGCCACCAGCCCGGATACCGGCCAACAGGTGGTGCCGTCCGGCCGATCGCGATCCGTCCTCCCTGAGGGGTGGCGACGCGGCCGGCGGTGCCTGTCCTCAGACGTCCTGCGGGTGAGCAGGACCCTGAACCGTCGTTGGTCCGTTCCTCATGATCCCGTTCGTTTCGCGCGCGCGCGCCGTTGCCCGCTCGCTGCTCGTCCTCACGCCGGTCGCCGTGGCGTCGGCCGCCTTCGCGCAATCCGCGCCCCTCCCCGCCTCCGCCAGCCGGCTCGACGAAGTCACCGTCACCGGCACCCGCACGCCGATGAAGCTGTCGGATGTCGTCGCCGACCTGACCGTCATCAACCGCGACGCGATCGAGCGCCAGGGCTTCGGCAACATCGCCGCGTTGCTGCGCAACGTCGCGGGCATCCAGATGACCAGCAACGGCGGTCCGGCGAGCAACACCTCGGTGCTGCTGCGCGGCGCCGAGACGCGGCACACCGTCGTGCTGATCGACGGCGTGCGCGTGGACAGCCAGTCCACCGGCGGCGCGGGCTGGCAGAACCTGCCGGTCTCGCAGATCGAGCGCATCGAGGTCCTCAAGGGGCCGGCCAGCGCGCTGTACGGCTCCGACGCCATCGGCGGCGTGGTGCAGATCTTCACCCGCAAGGGCAGCGGCCGCACCCAGCTCGACCTGGGCGTGGGCGGCGGCAACCTCGGCCAGGCGAAGGCCGACATCGGCGTCAGCGGCAGCACGGCCGCGTTCGACTACGCCGCCTCGCTGGCGATGGACCGCGGCACCGGCTTCAACGTCTACAGCCGCACCGACAACAAGAGCTTCAATCCCGACCGCGACGGCTGGCGCGGCTACAGCGGCAGCCTGCGCCTGGGCGGCCGCGTCGCCGAAGGCCAGCGCCTGGCGTTCACCGGCCTGAAGAGCCGCAGCAACGCCGGCTACGACGCCGGCAAGAACGCCGACGACCGCACCATCACCGACACCCTGGCGGCCCGCCTGAGCCTGGACTCGACCTGGTCCGAGGCGCTCTCGACGCAGCTGTCGGCCGGCCAGTCCGAGGAGGACTACGAGACCAAGCCGACCTCGCCCTACCTGACGAAGACGCGCATCCGCAGCGCCTCGCTGCAGGGCTTCTACCGCTTCAACGAACAGCACCAGCTCAATGGCGTGCTGGAGCGCCGCGAGGACCGGCTCGTCAACACCGACCTGCGCGGTGGCGGCCGGAGCACCCGCAGCCAGAACGCGGCGGGCGTGGGTTACCTCGGCCGCTTCGGCGCGCTGAGCCTGCAGGCGCACGGCCGCCATGACGACGACAGCGACTTCGGCGGTGTCGACACCGGCAACCTCGCCGCGGGCTACCAGCTCGGCGGCGGCTGGCGCGTCACGGCCTCGGCCGGCAGCGCCTTCCGCGCGCCGACGCTGTACCAGCGCGGCAGCGTCTATGGCCCGGACACGACCCGGCCCGGCGTCGAGGAACTGCGTCCGGAGCGGGCGCACAACCGCGAGGCCGGCCTGGCGTGGGCGCAAGGCGGCTTCGACGTCGCCGTCACCACCTTCCACAACCGCGTCACCGACCTCATCGCCTTCGGCGCGGCGGGCACCTGCCCGGCCACGGCGGGCTGCTACGGCAACATCGCGCGCGCCCTGCTCAAGGGCACCAGCCTGAAGGGCGGCGCGGCGATCGGCCCGGTGAACCTCAGCGCCACCGCGGACTTCCTGGACCCGACCGACGCCAGCACCGGCCGCCAGCTGCAACGGCGCGCCAAGCGCTTCGGCACGCTGCGCGCGGACACGACGTTCCAGGCCTGGACCCTGGGTGCGACGGTGGTGGGTTCCGGCGCGCGCTGGGACGACGCGGCCAACAAGACGCGGCTGGGCGGCTACGGCCTGCTCAACCTCGACGCGCAGGTCGCGGTCGCCAAGGACTGGCGCGTGCAGCTCAACGTCGACAACGCCTTCAACCGCGCGTACCAGACGGCGAACTACTACCAGCAGGCGCCGCGCACCTGGTTCGTCTCGCTGCGCTACACGCCGACGCTGTAAGGTCGCGGCTTCCCCACGCACGAAGGACCCCGATGCCTGCCCACCACCTGATCGTCGGCGGCCAGCGCAGTGGCAAGTCGCGCCATGCGGAGCGACTGGCGCTGCGCTGGGCGCGCGCGCCGGGACACCAGGTGACGGTCGTCGCCACGGCCGAGGCGCACGACGACGAGATGCGTGAGCGCATCGCCCGCCACCGGGCCGACCGACCGGCGGGCTTCGACACCGTCGAGGCGCCGCTGCGACTGTGCGACGCGCTCAGCGCGCTCTCGTCGCCGCGGCGGCTGGTGGTCGTCGACTGCCTGACGCTGTGGCTCACCAACTGGCTGATGCCGATGGACGGCGCGCCGCGCCTGGACGACTGGCGCGCCGAATGCGCGGGCCTGCAGCGGCTGCTGCCGCAGCTCGCCTCGCCGGTGGTCTTCGTGTCCAACGAGGTCGGCTGGGGCGTGATGCCGATGGGACGCGAGGTGCGCGCCTATGTCGACGAGCTCGGACGGCTCAACCAGCTCGTCGCGCGGCAATGCGGCGAGCTGACGCTGATGGTGGCCGGGCAGCCGTGGACGCGGCCCGTGGAGAACCTGGAGAACGACGAATGACCCCGATGGGAAGCCCACGGCGCGCGATGCGCGCGCTGTTGATCGCCACCGCCACCCTCGCCGCCACGGCGCTGCTCGCCACGGGCACCGTCGCGACCGCGACCGCGGCGCCGATCACGCTGAAGGACGACCGGGGCCACACGGTCAGCTTGCCGGACGTGCCGCGGCGCATCGTCAGCCTGCTGCCCTCGCTGACCGAGACCGTGTGCGAGCTGGGCGACTGCGCCAAGCTGGTCGGCGTCGACCGCTTCTCCAACCATCCGGCGGCGGTGCAGAAGCTGCCCAAGTTCGGCGGCCTGGACGACACCAGCATCGAGGCGCTGGTCGCGGCCAAGCCCGACGTGGTGCTGCTGGGCGTCTCGGCGCGGGTGATCGACCGGCTCGAGGGCTTGGGGCTGAAGGTCGTCGCGCTCGAGCCCAAGAGCATGAACGACGTCCAGCGCGTGCTGGGCAAGGTCGGGCAGATCCTGGGCAAGGACAACGACGCGCGGCGCATCTGGAACCGCATCGACGGCCACATCGCGCAGGCCGCGGCGACGCTGCCGCCGGCCGCGCGCGGGCTGAGCGTCTATTACGAGGTCGATGCCGGCCCCTACGGCGCGGGCACCGTGTCCTTCATCGGCGAGATCCTCGCGCGGCTGGGCGCGAAGAACATCATCCCGGCCGAGCTCGGCCCCTTCCCCAAGCTCAATCCCGAGTTCATCGTCCGGGCCGACCCGCAGGTGATCATGGTCGGCCAGCGCAACGCGCCGGGTCTCCCGGAGCGGCCGGGCTGGCAGGGCATCCGCGCGGTCAAGAACCAGCGCCTGTGCGTCTGGACCCCCGCGGAGTCCGATGTCCTCGTGCGGCCGGGACCGCGCATGTCGGAGGCGGCGTCGCTGATGGCGCGCTGCCTGCGCGACGCGTCCATCGGCCCGGTGCCGCTGCCGACGGTCCCCTTCAACGCGCCGCCGGGGGGCATGCGCTGATGCGCCCGATCACGGCGGCCATGTCCGCGCGGACCCTGGCGCAGACCGTCGCGTTGCTGGCGCTGGGCGTGGCGCTGCTCGCGCTGGGCCTGGCCATCGGCAGCCTGGGCTGGAGCCCCTGGACCAGCGGCGACGACACGATGCGGATGATCCTGTGGGAGATCCGGGCGCCGCGCTCGATCGGCGCGTGGCTCGCGGGCGCGCTGTTGGCGCTGGCCGGGGCCATCGCGCAGGGCCTCTTCCGCAACCCGCTGGCCGACCCCTACCTGCTGGGCTGCTCGGCGGGCGCCTCGCTGGGCGTGGCGGCGCTGCTCTTCGTCATGGGCATCTCGCCGGCGGCGGCGGCGCTGGCGCTGCGCGTCGGCATGACCGGCGCGGCCTTCGTCGGCGCCATCGGCGCGGTGCTGCTCACGCTGGTGCTGGCGCGCGGCGTCACGCAGAGCCTGCGGCTGCTGCTGGCGGGCGTGGTCGTCGGCGTGGTGCTGGGCTCCGGCTCGGCGCTGCTGACGCTGATGAACCCCGACATCCTGCGCGCGATGCAGGCCTTCATGCTGGGCAGCACCGGCTACGTCGGCTGGAGCGCGGTCCACATCATGGCGGTGGCGATGGTCCTGTGCCTGCTGGTCGCGCTCGGGTCCAGCCGCACGCTGGACGCGCTGACGCTGGGCGAGGACACGGCCCGTTCGCTCGGCCAGCGGCTGACGCTCATCCGGCTGCTGCTCATCGCAGCGCTGTCGCTGGCGACCGGCGCGGCGGTCGCGCAATGCGGCCTCATCGCCTTCGTCGGTCTGGTCGCGCCGCACCTGGTGCGCAGCTGGGGCCCCACGACGCATGGCGCGCTGCTGCTGCTCTCGCCGCTGACCGGCGGGGCGTTGCTGCTCGCGGCGGACATCGCCGCGCGCTGGGTCATCGCGCCGCAGGAACTGCCGGTGGGCATCATCACCGCGCTGCTGGGCGGCAGCTACCTGCTGTGGCTGATGCACCGGCGCAAGGCGCATTTCGGCGGAGGCGCGCGATGAGCGATGCCGCCCTCGACCTCGGCGCCGTGCCCGCGCTGCGCATCGACCTGCGCGCGCTGTCCCTCGGCCATCGGCCGGTCCTGCAGCCGCTGACCTTCGCGCCCGCGCCGGCGGCATGGACGGCGATCGTCGGCCCGAACGGCGCCGGCAAGTCGACGCTGCTGCGCGCCATCGCGGGACTGCTGCCGTTCGACGGCGCGCTGACGCTGGACGGCAAGCCGTGGGCGTCGGTGCCCGCGAAGGCGCGCGCGCGGCAGGTCGCCTGGCTGGGCCAGAACGAGAGCGCTTCCGACGACCTCACGGCCTACGACGTCGCGATGCTGGGCCGGCTGCCGCACCAGCCGTGGCTGGCGCCGGCGAGCGCCGCCGACCACGCGGCGGTCGAGCAGGCGATGCGCCAGACGCAGAGCTGGGAGTGGAAGGAACGCGCGCTGGGCAGCCTGTCCGGCGGCGAACGGCAGCGGGTGCTGCTGGCGCGCGCGTTGGCCGTTCGATCGGGCGTGCTGCTGATGGACGAGCCGCTGGCTCACCTCGATCCGCCGCATCAGAGCGACTGGGCACGGCTGGTGCGCGAGCGTGTCGCCCACGGCGGCGCGGTGGTGAGCGTGCTGCATGAACTCAACGTGGCGCTGCAGGCGGACACGCTGGTCGTGATGGACGGCGGCCGCATCGTGCATGAAGGCGCGCCGGACGAGCCGGCGACGCATGACGCGCTGCAGCGAGTGTTCCACCACCGCTTGCTGATCCTGCAGGTGCAGGGTCGATGGGTGGCCCTGAATGCGTGATGGCGCCTGGCCTGTCGCGGACGCTTGGTGCGCCGGGCACCTTGCGGTGCCCGCGCGTGGCGCCGGTGCCGCAAGTGCCGCAAGTGCGGATGACTGCTTCTTGATGTGTGTTTCCCGATGACGACCTGTCCTGCATATCTCATCAGCGCGCCGGCCTCGGGCCAGGGCAAGACCAGCGTGACGGCGGCGATGGCGCGATCGGCGCGCCGACGTGGGCTGCGGGTGCGTGTCTTCAAGACGGGGCCGGACTATCTGGATCCGATGGTGCTGGCGCGCGCGAGCGGCCACACGGTGTATCAGCTCGACCTGTTCATGGGCGGCGAGGCGCATTGCCGCCAGCTGCTGGAGGATGCGGCGCGGGAGGCCGACCTGATCCTGGTCGAGGGCGTGATGGGTTTGTTCGATGGCAAGCCGAGCAGCGCGGACCTGGCGGCGACCTTTGGGTTGCCGGTGATCGTGGTCTTGGATGCGTCGGCGATGGCGCAGACCTTCGCGGCGTTGGCGACGGGTCTGGCGCGATTCCGGGACGACATCCGAGTGGCTGGCGTGATCGCGAACCGGGTGGGCAGCGATGTGCACGCGACGATGGTCGCGGAGGGTTTGCCGGACGACTTGCCGCTGATTGCTGCGCTGAAGCGCGATGGTGCCCTCTCCCTCCCTGAGCGTCATCTGGGGCTGGTTCAAGCGCTGGAGTTGCCCGAGATCGATGCACAGCTGGATGCCTGGGCGGATGCCTGGGATGCGGGCGCACGGCTCGATGTGGGGCTCGAAGCAGGTCTCGATGCGGGCCTCGATGTGGGGCTCGATGTGGGGCTGGGTGTATCGGAGACAGGCGACCGGGGTTCCCTTTTCGGAAGTCAAGGAGGGAAATCAGTTGCCGGTAGGCAACTGAAGGAGGGACATGGAGAAAAGGGAACCCCGGTTGACTGTCTCGTGCTCGGTCGAGCGTTGGACGGGAGGCGCATCGCAGTCGCGAATGACGCGTGTTTCTCTTTCATCTACCCGGCCAATCTTGATCTGCTGCGTGGTCTTGGCGCTGAAGTGATCGAGTTCAGCCCGATTGCGGGCGAGCGTCTTCCGGGATGCGATGCGTTGTGGCTGCCTGGTGGCTACCCGGAGCTCCACGCCGAAGTGCTGGGCGCTCATCCGACGTTCTTCGCGGACGTGAAGGCGCATTTGGAAGCCGAGAAGCCGTTGCTGGCCGAGTGTGGCGGGATGTTGGTGCTGCTCGATGAGCTGAGCGACGGCGACGGCGCACCGCATCCGATGGCGGCGCTGATGCCGGGCCGAGCCGCGATACAGAAGCGCCTGGCCGCGCTGGGCTTGCAATCTATCGACTGGCCTGAAGGCGAGTTGCGCGGCCACACCTTCCATTACTCGACGATGGAAACACCGCTCGCGCCGATCGCCACGGCGCGCAACCCGAATGCTGGCCGCGCGGCCGAGCGCCTGTACGCGCGGGGTTCGCTGCGCGCGAGCTACGTCCACCACTACTTCCCGTCGAACCCCGCCGCCGTCGCCGCGTTCTTCGGCGGAGCGCCGCGTCCCGCGCCCGCCGCGACGCCGATCTCCTCCCCCGAATCCAACTCCACGAACTGACCTTCACCATGTTGCTCGAATCCGGTTTCTCCCACATCGCCCAGGCCCTGCTGTGGCCGGTGCTGATCCTTGTCGCCCTGGGTTTCGTCTACGCGCTATGGACGGCGGGCGCCACGCTGATGGAGGCGGTGCAGCGCCGCCGTCCCGGCTTCCGGCTGCTGGCCGTGCCGGAGGGCAGCAACCTGGAATCGCTGGAGCTGCAGATCGTGCGCCGCCTCGAGGCGCCGCGGCTGCTGGGCCGTGTCGCCCCGCTGCTGGGCCTGATCGCGACGATGGTCCCGCTGGGCCCGGCGCTGCAGAGCGTCGCGGCCGGCCAGGGCCAGCAGGCGCTGGCGGTGTTCAGCTCGGCGTTCTCGGGTGTCGTGCTCGCGCTGGCCGCGGCGGCGATCGCGCTGGTCGTCTACTCGATCCGCCGCCGCTGGCTGCTGGCCGAGCTGCTGGCCGTCAAGGCCGAGAAGGGTTGGGCATGAGCACCGGCCGCCGGCTGTCGATCCTGGCCGAGGAGGACGACGATCCGATGCTGTCCGCGGTCAACCTGGTGGACGTGTTCCTGGTGCTGGTCGTCGCGCTGCTGACGGCGGTGGCGCTGCAGCAGCAGTCGCAGGACGAGACGGTCATCCGCAACCCGGGCCAGCCTGGCATGGAGATCGTCGTGCGCAAGGACGGCCAGGAGATCAAGTACCGCGGCAACGGCGGCAGCGCCGAGGGCCAGGGCGAGCGCGCGGGCGTCGCCTACAAGATGAAGGACGGTTCGATCATCTACGTGCCCGAGGCCGGGGAAGCCGCCAAGCCATGAGGATCGCGTCCGTCATCGCGCGCGGTCTCGCGGCGGCCGCGCTGTGCGTGCCGCTGGTCGCGGGCGCGGCGTCGCGGCTGCTGTTCCTGAGCGTCGACATCACGCCGGCGGCCAAGCATGCGCTGATCGAGCGCGAGGGCCAGGCGGCCGGCTTCGAGGTGCGGCAGCTCGAGTACCCGTTGCGCGGCGCGCCGGCCGACCAGGATCCGGCGCTGGCGCGCGCGCTGCGCGAGGCGGACCTCGTCTGGATCGATGCGCCGCATGCGACGGCGGAGGCGCGGCTGCACCAGATCGTCGATGGCGCGTTGCAGCGCCTCGCCGTGCCGGCGTCCCGCGTGCTGTGGATCTCCGCCGGGGAACCGGCCGCGAGCGATCGCAGCCTGCGCGGCTACCTGCAGGCCGGCGGCCCGGCCAACACGCGGACCGCGTTCGCGCTGGCCCGCGCGCAGTTGCAGGGGCAGCCGGCACCGGACCTCGGTCCGCCGCAGTTGGTCCCGCAACGCGGCATCCACTACCCCGGCGCGCCCCGGCTCTTCGCCGATGCCGCCGAGTTTCGCGCCTGGGCCGCCTCGCAGGGCCTGAAGGGCGAGCCGGTCGCGGTCCTGCTGCACCGCTATCACTTCGTGCAGGGCAACACCGCCTGGCTCGATCGCTGGCTGGCGATGTTCCGCCAGCGCGGCCTGCTCGCCTACGCGGCCTTCAGCGGCCAGTTCAGCGACAAGCCCCTGTCCGAGCTGCTCGAGCGCGACGGCCAGGTGCAGGCGCGCGTCGTCGTCAACCACAGCCTGCTGCCGCAGGGCGCGAGTTTGCAGCCCACCTTCGAGCGCTGGGGCGTCCCGGTGCTGCAGACCCAGCCCTACCGCCAGGACGCGGCCGCCGCGTGGGAAGGCAGCGAGACCGGCCTCGCCCAATCCGATATCCCGTTCTACTTCGCGCAGCCGGAAGCGGCCGGGCTGATCGACCCGGTGGTCGTCGTCGCGCATCCGAAGCGCGGCGAGCCCGAGTTGATCGACCGCCAGGCCGCCAGCGTCGCGGGCAAGGCGGCGCGCTGGATCGCGCTGCAGACCAAGGCCAACGCGGACAAGCAGCTGGTCGCCTTCGTCTACAACTATCCGCCCGGCGGCAGCAACTTCGGCGCGTCCTTCCTGAACGTGCCGCGCAGCCTGGCGCGCGTCAGCACCGGCCTGCGCGACGCCGGCTACGCGGTCACGCCGATGGCCGAAGCCGACTGGATCTCCGGCCTCAAGCCGCTGTTGTCCGCGTACTACCCCGACGCCGACCTGCCGGGCCTGCTCGAAGCCGGCCAGGCCGAGGCCCTGCCGCTGGCGCGCTACACCGCGTGGTTCGACGCCCTGCCCAAGGCGGTGCGCGATCCCATCGTCGCCCGCTGGGGCACGCCGGCGAGCAGCCGCTACGTCGTGCGCTGGCATGGCGAGCCGGTCGTCGTCATCCCGCGCCTGAAGCTCGGCGCGCTGACCGTGCTGCCGCAGCCGCCGCGCGAGGAGACGCTGCGCAACGGCCAGGATCCGTTCATGCATCGCTGCAAGACGCCGCTGTCGCATCACTACCTGGCCACCTACCTGTGGGCGCGGCAGGCCGACGCGGTGATCCACTTCGGCACGCACGGCACGCAGGAATGGGCGCCGGGCAAGGTCCGCGGGCCCGACGTGATGGACCCGGTCTGGCTGCCGCTGGGCGACGTGCCGGTGATCTATCCCTACATCGTCGACAACCTCGGCGAGGCGCTGACCGCCAAGCGCCGCGGGCGGGCGCTGATGGTGAGCCATCGGACGCCGAGTTTCGCGCCCGCCGGCTTCAACGCCAGGATGGCCCACATGCATGAGCTGATGCACGAGTGGGAGACCGTCGATCCGGGGCCGACGCGGCAGGGGCTGGAGCGCCAGATGATCCAGCAGTTCGTCGAGCACAACCTGCATCGCGATCTGGGCTGGACTGCCGAGCAGATCGCGGCGAACTTCAGCGGCTATCTCGAGTTGCTGCATCCCTACCTGGACCGGCTGGCGCAGAGTTCGCAGCCCAAGGGGCTCGCGGTCTTCGGCGTCGTGCCGGACGAGGACCAGCGCCGCGGCTCCATCCTGCAGCTGCTGCGCGTGCCGTTGATCGAGGCGCTCGGCGAGGACATCGACGAGGCCTTCCTCATCGATCACGAGGGCGTGGCCAAGGCGCGTCCGGCGCGCTGGCTCGATGTCGCGCTGAAGGACGCGGACGCGGCGAGTCGGCTCGACCTTCGGCCGTCGTCGGACACCGCGGCCATCGTGCCCAACCGCGCGGCCCGCAAGCCGATCGACCAGGCGGCGCTGCATCAGCTCGCGCTGCGGGCGCAGGAGATGTCGGCGCGTTTGTCCACCGAGGGCGAGATGCCCGGCCTGCTGCGCGCGCTCGACGGGCGCTTCATTCCCGCGGCCTATGGCGGCGACCTGCTCCGCAATCCGGAGAGCCTGCCGACCGGGCGCAACCTGACCGGCCTCGACCCGAACCGGCTGCCGACGAAGCAGGCCTTCGAGGCGGCGCAGGCGCTGTTCAAGCGCTGGTACGAGGAACAGCGCCAAGCCGGCAGCGCGCCGCGGCGGCTGGCCTTGTCGCTGTGGGCCGGCGAGACGCTGCGCCACCAGGGCGTTATGGAGGCGCAGGCGCTGGTGGCGCTCGGCGCGGTGCCGGTGTGGGACGCAACCGGGCGGCCGTCGTCGATCAGGCTGCTCGGCCCGGCCGAGCTGGGCCGGCCGCGCGTGGACGTGCTGCTGTCCATCACCGGCTCCTACCGCGACCAGTTCCCGGCCTTGATGAAGCTGCTCGACCAGGCGGTGGCCGCGGCGGCCGAGGCCGAGCCGGACAACGCCATCGCCAGCAACAACCGCGCGGTCGCGGCCGAGCTGCGCAAGGCCGGGCTCAAGCCGGCGCAGGCGCAGGCGCTGGCGCAGGCCCGCGTCTTCGGCAATCCGGCCGGCGACTACGGCACCGGCATCGCCGACGCGGTGCAGGACAACGGGCTCAAGGGCCAGGACGGCCAGACCGATCCGCGTCTGGGCCAGCTGTTCCTGACCACGATGAGCCAGCCCTATGTCGACGGCGAGCCGGTCAGCGTGCCGGCGGCGCAGGCGCGCGAGGCGCTGGGCGCGCACCTGCGCCACACCGACGCGGCGCTGATGTCGCGCAGCAGCCATCTCTACGCGATGGTCAGCAGCGACGATCCGTTCCAGTACCTGGGCGGGCTGGCGGCGGCGGCGAAGGTGGCCGGCAACACGCGCGGCGTGGCGCTGCACGTCAGCCAGCTGCAGGACGCCGCCGAGCAGCACACCGAGACCGCCTCGCAGGCGATCGCGCTGGAGATGCAGAGCCGCTACCTGCACCCGGGCTGGCTGCAGGCGCAGAAGGCCGAGGGCTGGGCGGGCGCGCTGCAGGTGCTCAAGGCGGTGCAATACAGCTTCGGCTGGCAGCACATCGCGCCGGGCACGGTGCGGGCGGATCACTGGCAGAGCTTCTTCGACGTGCTGGTCAAGGACAAGCACAGGCTCGGCCTGCCGGAGTGGCTCAAGCAGAACCCGCAGGCCTACGCGCAGGCGCTGGAGCGGCTGGTGCAAGCCGACCGGATGGGCTACTGGAAGCCGGACGCGTCCACGAGGCAGGAGCTGGCGACGCTGTACCGCGAGCTGACCGCGGCCGCGCCGCTCAGCAACGAGCTGGCCGCGGTGCGGCGCTGGACGGCGGACCAGTTGCCGTCGGCCGTGCCGGCGATGCGGCCCGCGGCGCCTGCCGCGGCAGCGCGTCCGTCGGCGAAGGCGCCGGCCCGCGCGACGCCGGCGACCCCGCCGGTGCCGACCGTGCGCGGTCTCGCGCTGCAGCGCGTGCCGGAGGCGCCCAAGCCGCCGCCGATCGCGATGTCGCCGCGCTCGCTCGAACAGGCGCTCGCCTGGGTCGCGATGGCGCTGCTGATGTGCGGCGGCGCGATGTGGCAGTCGCGTCGCGCGCCTTCCGATCAGAACAACAACAAGGACCTCGCCCTCGCTCAGGGAACCGCATGACCTCGAAGAACTCGAACGACACGAACCGCCGCAGGACCGCCCGCATCGGGCAGGTGCCGTCGCGCCTCGCCGCCATCGCCGGAGCGATGACGGTGTTCGCCGGCGCGGTCCAAGCCCAAGCCCAAGCACAGGCCCAAGCACAAGGACAGCCGCAGGCGCAGGCGCAGGACGCGCCCTCCGCGTCGGCCGACCCGGCGTCGTCCCGCACGCTCGACACCGTGCGCGTCAGCAGCCGCGCCCAGCTGGGCGAGGCCGCCAGCGCCTCCGAGGGCGAGGTCGGCGTCGAGCGCCTGGCGCTGCGTCCGCTGCTGCGCCCGGCCGAGCTGCTCGAGGCGATGCCCGGCATGACCGTCACGCAGCACAGCGGCGACGGCAAGGCCAACCAGTACTTCCTGCGCGGCTACAACCTCGACCACGGCAGCGACTTCGCGACCTTCGTGCTCGGCATGCCGGTCAACATGGCCAGCCACGCGCATGGCCAGGGCTACATGGACCTGAACTTCCTGGTCCCCGAGCTGGTCGACAGCCTGCGCTACCGCAAGGGCGCATTCGCGGCCGAGGACGGCGACTTCGCGACGACCGGCGCCTCGCGCATCGGCTACGCGAGCGAGATCGACCGGCCCTACGCGCAGTTGACCGCCGGCCCCTACGGCTACCAGCGCGCGCTGGCCGCGGGCAGCGTGAAGGTCGGCGCCGGCTGGACGCTGCTGGGCGCGGTCGAGGGCAGCCGCTACGACGGCCCCTGGGACCAGCCCGAGGACCTGCACCGCCGCAACGCGGTGCTGCGCCTGACGCGCGGCGACGAGCGCAACGGCGCGCACGTCGACCTGCTGAGCTACAGCGCCGGCTGGCGCGCCAGCGAGCATGTGCCCCAACGCGCGATCGACAGCGGCGAGATCGGCCGCTACGGCACGCTGTCGCCCAACGACGGCGGCCGCACGCACCGGCATTCGCTCAGCGGCGGCCTCGCCTACAACCAGGGCAGCGGCCAGTGGACGGCGGACGCCTGGGTGATCGACTACGCGCTGAACCTGTTCTCCGCGCCGTCGGGTTTCATCAACGGCCCGGGCGGCGACCAGCACGAGCAGGCCGACCACCGCACGCTGTGGGGCGGCTCGCTCAAGCACCAGCTGCCGGCCGCCTGGCTGCCGGCCGGCCAGCAACTCAGCTGGGGCCTGCAGTGGCGCCATGACCGCATCGGCACGCTCGGCCTGTACGACACCGTCGACCGCGTCCGCACCCACGCCGTGCGCGAGGACCGCGTCACGCAGGACAGCGCCGGCCTCTTCGTCGAGCTGGGCAGCCGCTGGACCGACTGGCTGCGCAGCACCGTCGGCGGGCGCTGGGACACGATGCGCGCCACGATCACGCCCACCGGCGGCGAGTTCAACCTGGACAACGGCGGCAAGGCGCGGCAATCGCAGTTCAGCCCGAAGCTGGGCCTGATCGCGCGCGTGGCGGCCGACACCGAGGTCTACCTGCACTGGGCGCGGGCCTTCCGCTCCAACGACGCGCGCGGCGCGACGACGAAGGTCAACCCGGCCGACGGCGGCGCCACCGATCCGCTGCCGCTGCTGGCGCGGACCAAGAGCGCGGAGCTGGGCCTGCGCACCAAGCCCGCGTCGAACTGGACGACCAGCCTGGCGCTGTGGCAGGCCAACCTGGCGTCGGAGCTGGTCTTCGTCGGCGACGAGGGCGTGACCGAGGCGCGCGGCGCGTCCCGGCGCGTCGGGCTGGAGTGGTCCAACGACGTGCAGGCCGGCCGCGACTGGCTGATCGACGCCGATGTCGCCTGGTCCCGCGCGCGCTTCGTCGACACGACGACCAACGACTTCGGCAGCGGCCGGCGCGTGCCCAACGCGGTGCCGCTGTCGGCGTCGATGTCGGCCAACTGGGCGCCGGCCGGGCGGTGGTCCAGCGGTTTCAAGCTGCGCTACCTCGGCGCCTACGCGCTCGAGGAGACCGGCACGCAGCAGTCCAAGGCCGTCTTCACCGCCAACTGGCGGCTGGGCTACCAGGTCAACGACCGCTGGCAGCTCGGCCTGGACGTGCTCAACGTCTTCGACACCAAGGCCAACGACATCGAGTACTGGGGAGCCGCCTGCACGCGCGCCGAGGGCGCGGGCTGCAACGGCGGCGCCGGCATCGACGGGCGGCTGGTCCACCCGATGGAACCGCGCACCTTCCGCCTCAGCCTGCGCGCGCGGATCTGAACCTGCTTCCGGAGCCAAGACATGGAAATCGAACAACCGCCCGTCGACCGCGAACGCATCATCCCCAGCGGCGAGCGCCGCGGCCTGGTGCTGGTGCACACCGGCAACGGCAAGGGCAAGAGCACGGCCGCCTTCGGGCTGGCGCTGCGCGCGCATGGGCGCGGCAAGAAGGTCCACATCTACCAGTTCATGAAGGTGCCCAGCGCGCGCTTCGGCGAGCACCGGCTGTTCGAGCAGATCGGCGTGCCGATCGAGGGGCTCGGGGACGGGTTCTCGTGGAAGAGCAAGGACCTGGAGGTGTCGGCGCAACTGGCCCGCGACGGCTGGGAGCGCGCGAGGGCCACGATCATGGGCGGGGAGCACTTCCTCGTCGTGCTCGATGAAATCATGTATCCGCTGCGGTACGGCTGGCTGTCGCTGGAGCCGGTGCTGGACACGCTGCGCGACCGGCCGCCGCACGTGCATGTCTGCCTCACCGGCCGCGGCGCGCCCCAGGAACTGATCGACCTGGCCGACACCGTGACCGAAATGACGATGGTGAAACACCACTTCAAAGCCGGTGTCCCAGCACAACGAGGAATCGAAGACTGACGCGGCCGCTCATGACGGCAGAATCCGCCCACTCGTCGTTGCAAATGCTCGCCGTAGCCCCGCTACGGCTGCGCTTTGCGCCTAGATTGGACGGATCCTGCCGCCCTGCTCGACCACGTCAGGTGGCTCACTTTTTCGCGCGATGACTCCCCTTTCCTGGCTCCCCGCCCTCGCGATTCCCGTCGCGCTGCTGCTCGATCGCCATTGCGGCGAGCCGCCAGCCGCCATGCATCCGGTCGTCGGCATGGGGCGCTTCCTGGCCCTCTTCGGGGATCGGCTGTGCGCGATGTCGGCCAAGGCCGCTTTTCTCGGCGGCGCGCTCGCGTGGACGCTGGGTGTCGTGCTCGTCGGCGCGGTCGCGGTGGCGATCGAACTGGCGGTGATCCATGGCGTCGAGCCCTGGCTCGGCGGCTGGCATCTCGCCGTCGCGGCGCTGCTGATGGGCGCGGCGCTCAAGCCGATGCTCGCGTGGCGCATGCTGCGCGACGAGGTCGGCGCCGTGGAGACCGCGCTCGCGCGCTCGCTCGACGACGGGCGCCAGCGCCTGTCCCGCCTCGTCAGCCGCGACACCCGCGCGCTCTCCGCCACCGAGGTCCGCGAGACCGCGATCGAAACGCTCGCCGAGAACCTCAACGATTCCGTCGTCGCGCCGCTGCTCTGGTTCATGGTGGCCGGCCTGCCAGGCGCGGCGATCTACCGCTTCGCCAACACCGCCGACGCGATGTGGGGCTACCGCGGCCGCTGGGAATGGGCCGGCAAGTGGGCCGCCCGCGCCGACGACGTGCTGTCCTGGATCCCGGCGCGGCTCACCGCCCTCGCGCTGCTGGCCATGCGGCCGGCCCTGCTCGCCCGGCTGCCGCGCGAAGCGGCGCGCACGCCCTCGCCCAACGGCGGCTGGCCGATGGGCGCGATGGCCCTGCGCCTGGACCGCGCGCTGAGCAAGCCCGGCGTCTACCGCCTGCACACGACGGGCGGCGAGGTCGTCGCCGGCGACATCGCCACCGCGCAACGCCTGGCCGGCAGCGCGCTGTTCGGCCTGGCCGTGCTGATCGCGCTCGGCGCCGCGGCCCTGCGCGGCGGATTCGCCGGCACGCTCGGCCTGCTGGGCGCGAGCCTCGGCCACGCGGTCGACCTGGCGCTCGCTCCCGCGCTGGCTGTCGGTCCCGGAGCCTCGCGATGAACCGCTTCCCTCACCTCCTGCCCCTGACCCACGGCGGCACCGACGCGGGACTGCCGGTGCGCCACGACTTCTCCACCAACGCGCACCCGCTGGGCCCGCCGCCGGCGGCGCTGGACGCGGTGCTGCGCGCCGACCGGCTGCGTTATCCCGATCCCGCCTACACGGCGCTGCGCGCGCGCCTGGGCGCCTGGCACGGCGTCGAGGCCGACCGCGTGCTGCCGGCCTCCGGCGGCTCCGAGGCGATCCGCCGGCTGACGCTGGCGGCGATGCTGTCCGGCGTCACCCGCGTGTGCGTGCCGCGGCCCGGCTTCGGCGACTACGCCGCCGCCGCGCACGCGCTCGGCCTGCAGGTGACCGGCTACGAGGACGCGTTCCAGCTGGCCGACGCGCTGACGCTGCCCTCGCTGGTCTGGGTCTGCGATCCCAACAACCCGACCGGCGGCAGCTTCGACCAGGCCGAATGGACCGCGGTGGCGCTGGCGCTCGGCCAGAGCGGCTCGCAGCTGGTCGTCGACCAGGCCTACGGCGCGATGCGGCTGGCCGGCGGCTGCGCGCTGCCGCGGCCGATCGCCGACGGCGCCTGGCGGCTCGTCTGCCCCAACAAGGCCTTCGGCCTGACCGGCGTGCGCGGCGCCTACCTGATCGGCCCGCGCGACGGCCTGTGGATCGACCGCGTCGCGGAACTCGCGCCGAGCTGGGTGCTGGCCGCCGAGGGCCAGGCCTTGCTCGAGGCCTGGACCACGCCGTCGATCCGCGACGAGCTCGACGCCTCGCTGCCGCTGCTGCGGGAATGGCGCGGCCGGCAGTGGGACCGCATGGCGGCGATGGGCTTCGACCAGATCGACGGCGGCGTCGCCAACTTCTGGCTGGCCGCCCTGCCGGCGCCGTGGCAATCGACGCCGGAACCGCTGCTCGAGGGCCTGCGCGCGCTGGGCATCAAGCTGCGCGACGCCACCTCCTTCGGCCTGCCGGGCCTGGTACGGGTGTCGGTGCAGGCGCCCGACGCGGTCGACGCGCTGGAGGCGGCGATGCGCACCTTCGGCGGCCGCGCGCCGATGCCGCCGCTGCCGTCGGCCCACGGCGCCTTCGACACCACCCATGCGCTGGGAGACACGCGATGACCCGCACGACCACCGGCCGCGGCAAGGCCGTCATGGTGCTCGGCACCACCAGCGGCGCGGGCAAGAGCTTCCTGACCACGGCGCTGTGCCGCTGGTACGCGCGCCAGGGGCTGCGCGTGGCGCCGTACAAGGCGCAGAACATGAGCAACAACGCGCGGGTCGTGCCCGGCCTGGCCGGGCGCCAGGGCGAGATCGGCTCCGCGCAGTACTTCCAGGCGCTGGCCGCGCGCGCGCGGCCGGAGGTGCGGATGAACCCGGTGCTGCTCAAGCCGGAGAAGGACACCGCGTCGCAGGTGGTGGTGCTGGGCGAGGTCGACGAGGCGCTCAGCCGCGCGCCGTGGCGCGAGCGCAGCGAGACGCTGTGGCAGCGCGCGCGGTTGGCGCTGCATGAGCTGCTGGACGAGAACGACGTCGTCGTCATCGAGGGCGCGGGCTCGCCGGCCGAGATCAACCTGCACAGCAGCGACTACGTGAACATGCGCACCGCGCGCGAGGCCGGCGCGGCCTGCCTGCTGGTCACCGACATCGACCGCGGCGGCGCCTTCGCGCACCTGTTCGGCACGCACCAGCTGCTGCCGGCGGACGAGCGCGCGCTGATCCGAGGCTTCGTGCTGAACCGCTTCCGCGGCGACGCGTCGCTGCTGGCGCCGGGGCCGGAGATGCTGGCCCGCATGACCGGCGTGCCGACGCTGGCGACGCTGCCGATGTGGCGCGGCCACGGCCTGCCCGAGGAGGACGGCGTCTTCGACGACCGCGCCAGCGGCGGCCTGGGCGCCGCGGGCGGCCTGACGCGGATCGCGATCGTCGCGTATCCGCGGCTGTCCAACCTCGACGAGTTCCAGCCGCTGCGCAACCTGCCGGGCGTGCGGCTGAGCTGGGCGCGCACGCCGGCGGAACTCGACGGCGTCGACTGGGTGGTGCTGCCGGGTTCGAAGGCGGTGGCGGCGGACCTGGCCTGGCTGCGCGCGCAGCGGATGGATGTCGCGATCGCGGCGCACGCGGCCGCGGGCCGGCCGGTGCTGGGCATCTGCGGCGGGCTGCAGATGCTGGGCGAGGCGCTGGTCGATCCGCATGGGCTGGACGGCAACGCGCCGGGCCTGGGCCTGCTGCCGCTGGTGACGCTGTTCGAGCGCGAGAAGCTGCTGCGCGCGGCCGAATGCCGCTTCGCGCCGACGCTGGACGCGCCGTGGTCGGCGCTGGGCGGCCGGCCGGGGCGCGGCTACGAGATCCACCACGGCCGCACCGCGCAGCATCCGGGGCTGCCGGCGGCGCGGCCGGTGCTGTTCGACGGCCTGGGCGAACCGCTGGGCTGGCAGCACGGGCCGGTGCTCGGCCATTACCTGCACGGCCTGTTCGAGGACGATCGCGTGCTGTCCGCGCTGTTCGACCGGCCGGTGCGTCCGCTGGACCAGGTCTTCGACGACCTGGCCGACTACATCGATCGTCATTTCGCGCCGGGCGCGCTGGCGGGGCTGCTGTCGCCGGCGGCGGCGCGCTGATTCACCCAACGCCTGCCCGACGGCCGCGAATCCCCTGTTCATCGCCCGCTCACCTCCGTAGTTCTCCGGCACGCTCCGGCCCGGTCCCTCCCCTCTTCCTTTTCACCCCTCTCCTTCCTTCCCGCAGTCCCCGTCCGAGACGTCCACCATGACCACCCAAGACCTGATCCCCGAGATCCCCTCGCTGCACGACGACACCCTGGCGGCGGCGCTGCGCCACCGCATCGACCGCAAGACCAAGCCGCTGGGGTCGCTCGGCCGGCTCGAGGGGCTGATGCTGCGGCTGGGACTGATCCAGGGCACGGAGCGTCCCCAGCTGATCGACGCGCAGATGATGGTCTTCGCGGCCGACCACGGGCTGGCGGCGCACGGCGTGTCGGCGTTCCCGTCGGACGTGACCTGGCAGATGGTCGAGAACTTCCTGGCCGGCGGCGCGGCGGTGTCGGTGCTGGCGCGCCAGCACGGCCTGACGCTGAGCGTCGTGGACGCCGGCGTGCGCCACAGCTTCGAGCCGCGTCCGGGGCTGCTGATCGCCAAGATCGCGATGGGCAGCCGCGACATGCTGGACGGTCCGGCGATGACGGTGGACGAATGCGCGACGGCGGTGGCCGCGGGCAAGACGCTGCTGCAACGGCGGCCGGGCAACGCGCTGCTGCTGGGCGAGATGGGCATCGGCAACACCTCGTCGGCGGCGCTGCTGCTGTCGCGGCTGGGCGGGCTGCCGCTGAAGGACTGCGTGGGCCGCGGCACCGGGCTGGACGACGCGCAGCTGCGTCACAAGCTGGACGTGCTGTCGCGGGCGCTGGACAAGCATCCGCGCGCGACGGAGCCGTTGTCGGCGCTGGCCGCGCTGGGCGGGCTGGAGATCGCGATGATGGTCGGCGCGGTGCTGCAGGCGGCGCTGGAGCGCCGGGTGATCGTCGTGGACGGTTTCATCACCGGCGCGGCGGTGCTGGTGGCGGCGCGGCTGCAGCCGGCGGTGCTGGAGCGCTGCGTCTTCGCGCACCGCTCCAACGAGCAGGGTCACCGGCTGATGCTGGACGCGCTGCAGGCGGAGCCGCTGCTGGACCTGGGCCTGCGGCTGGGCGAGGGCTCGGGCGCGGCGCTGGCGTGGCCGCTGCTGGAATCGGCCTGCCGGGTGCTCAACGAGATGGCGAGCTTCGATTCGGCCGGGGTGAGCGACAAGCATTGACGCGGCGTGGGCGGACGCGCGGCTGGCTATGCTCGCGGGTCCGCCTTCAGGGACCCGTCATGACCGATACCGATCGATCGCTGCTCGACACGCTCCGCGCGCTGGAAGTCGAGCTCCATCACCCCGGCGTGCGCTGCAGCGCCGAGCGCCTGTCGCAGCTGCTGCATCCCGACTTCCACGAGGTCGGCCGCTCGGGGCGGCAGTACGACCGCGAGACCATCATCCGTTGGCTCGCCGACGACCACGAGCCGCCGAAGGTGGTGCCGGACGATTTCCGCATCGCGCCGATCGCGCCGGACGCGGCGCTGCTGACCTACCGCTCGGCGCATCGGCAACAGGACGGGACGCTGGCGCATCACACGCTGCGCTCGTCGCTCTGGCTGAAGACGGCCGAGGGCTGGCAGATGCGTTACCACCAGGGCACGGCCGCCGCGCAGCCATGGTGAGGGGACATCGGGCCCCGACTGGACGAAGGTCACGTTGCCGTCACGCCGGTGAGCGCTAGATTGCCGCCGGCTCCGCCGCCGCGGGGCTGGCCGGGGTCCAGCCGGCCGGTGTCCTTGTTCCGCTCCTCCGATGATCGATCCGACCGACTACGCCGCCGTGTTCGGCGGCCTGCCCGTGCCTGCGCCGCTGCAGGCGTTGATGCGCTTCCAGAACGAACGCGGCGATGAGCCGTATTCGTCCGCGCTGCGGCTGGCCCGCTGCGACCGCGCCGGCCTGGCGCGCGGCTGGTGCAGCGACCAGGAATTCCTGTCACGCCTGATCCCGATCGCGCGAGCGGGCGCGTCGGCCTCGTTCTACGCGTTGTGGGATCCCGATCCGTCGCGGGAGCCGGCACCCGAGCGCTGGCCGGTGGTGGCCTTCGGCGAGGAAGGCGGCGAATGGGTGGTGGCGCGCGACGTGCGCGAACTGCTGCGGCTGAGCAGCTGCGATCTCGCGCCGCGCATTGACTTCGACCGCGTCCACTACGACCGCAGCGAGCATCACCATCGCAAGAGCGCGGGGCTGGAGGCGTATGTCGACTGGCTGCGGGTACAGCAGCAGCTGGCGCCGGTGGAGGACGCGGATCCGATCCTCAAGGCCGCGCAACTGCAATGGCAAAGCGACTTCGAGGCGTGGATTCATCGGTTCCTGCAAGGGTGAGGGTCGTCGCCCAAACCGGCGACTGACTCAGGCCCGCCGGTTGCTAGGCTTCGCTGTCCTGTCGCCGGAGCTTTCCTGATGCCGACCCGCCCGATCGCCGTCCTTGCCGCCTCGTTGTCCGTCGCCGGAGGGCTGACCGCCGCGTGGCCGGCCTGGGCGCAGCAGGAGGCGGCCGTGCCGATGTTCCAGACGCAGGTGGCCAAGAGCGTGCTCGACGCCACCGCGCGCGCCTTCCTCGATCCGGCGGCCGAGCGCCGCGAGACCACCGCGCCCGCCGGCGCGCCACTGCAGACCGCCTTCCGCCCCTCGCCAGAGATCACGCGCAAGATCCAGGGCCTGTTCGCCGACTTCGTCGCCAAGCGCGCCAGCGACGCCGACATCGCCAAGGTCGGCGCCGCGGTGACGCATGGCGACCCGGCCAAGGACTGGGCGCGCATCGCCGCCGTCCAGGGCCTCAAGCCCCACGACACGGCCGACGCGCTCGCCGCCTATTGGGTGCTGAGCTGGCAGGTCGCCAACGGCGCCGAGGCCACGCGCGCGCAGTCGCTCGGCGTGCGCGAGCAGGTGCTGGGCGTGCTCGCCCGCAATCCGGCCTATGGGCGTCTGGACGACGCGGGCCGGCAGGACTTCGCCGAGACGCTGATGCTCAACTTCCTGCTGCAGCACGGCGCCTTCGTCGACGCGACCCAACGCAAGGACGCGGCGGCGCTGCGCCCACTCGGCGACGCGGCGGCGACGCGGTTCAAGGCGGAAACCGGCGTCGACCTGCGCGCGCTCGCGCTGACGGACAAGGGGCTGGTGCCCAAGCGCTGAAGCGTCGCTCCGACAGGCTTCGCGCCGACAGGGCCGGCCGTCACCCACGGCCCCTAAGATCCGCGCCGATCGCGCGATCGAGACCGGCGGCATCGGGTCGTCGGCCGCGTCGCGGTCCAGAGGGAGCCTTCATGAACTTCAAACGCATCGCGACCGCCGCGGTCGCCAGCCTGGCGCTGGTCGCCTCGACCGCCCACGCCAACTACAGCTGCGGCGGCCCGGTCACCTACCTCGGCATCGACATGCTCGGCGACGTCACCGTCAGCATCGGCAGCTACCCGATCCACAAGATCTGCAACTTCAATGGCACCAACGGCCGCGCGTCCGCCGCGACCTGCAAGTCCGTCTACGCGACGCTGCTGACCGCCCGCGCCACGGGCAAGACCGCGGCCATCTACTACGACGAGAACGGCTACACCTGCAGCACGCTGCCGGGCTGGCAGTTCGTCCCGTCCGTCTACTTCGTCCAGGGCCCCGACAACTGATCGCCGCGGATCGGGCCGGGTCGGCTCGATAGAATCCCGCACCGTGTCACGCTGGCTCCGCCTCCTCGTCCTGACGATCCTCCTCCCCGCCTACGGCTTCGCGGCCGTCGGGGTGCCGATGCTCGCCACGGGCGTCGCGCAGGCGCAGCCGGCGGCGGTCGACGTCCCGTCGACCGCGCCCGCCATCGACACCTCCCACGACGAGCACGAGGCGGACATCGCCTCGCTGCTCCTCGAGCTCGGCGATACCTCGGACGACATGTCCGACCACTGCAAGCCTGACGCCGCGCCGATGCGGCTGGCCTCGCCCCGCTGCGCGCCGCTGCCGGCACCGCGCAGCCTCGAGCCGCAGAGATCGCCGCAGCCGCCGTTGCGGCCGCCGCGCGGCTGACGCGTCCACGCCCCTCCCAGCCTTCTCATCTCCGCCGCACGCCGCGCCTCGCGCCCGCGTGCGTCCGCGCCGTCCCTCGCCGGGACCGGTGCTCCCTTGACGTCGTCATCATGGAAATCGCCATACTCTTCGCCCTCATCCTACTCAACGGCCTCTTCGCCATGTCCGAGATCGGACTGGTGACCGCGCGCCGCGCGCGCCTGCAGAAGCTCATCGACGACGGCGACAGCGCCGCCGCCGCGGCCGTCAAGCTCGGCGAGGATCCGACCCGCTTCCTGTCCACCATCCAGATCGGCATCACGTCGATCGGCGTGCTCAACGGCATCGTCGGCGAGGCGGCGCTGGCCGGCCCGCTGGCGGTCTGGCTGACCACGAACGGCGTGCCCGCCGAGTACGCCAGCGCCGGCGCCACCGGGCTGGTGGTGCTGCTGATCACCTATTTCTCGATCGTGCTGGGCGAGCTCGTGCCCAAGCGGCTGGGCCAGTCCAACCCGGAGGCGGTGGCGCGGCTCGTCGCGCGTCCGATCGCGGCGCTGGCGGTGGCGACGAAGCCCTTCGTGCGGCTGCTCTCGGGATCGACGAACGCGCTGCTGCGCTTGCTCGGCGTGAAGCCGGGGGCCGCGTTCAACGTGACCGAGGAAGAGATCCACGCGGTGCTCGCCGAGGGCACCAGCGCCGGCGTGATCGAGTCCCACGAGCACGCGATGGTGCGCAACGTGTTCCGCCTGGACGATCGGCAGATCGGATCGCTGATGGTGCCGCGCGGCGACGTGGTGTGGCTCGACGTGAACGACCCGATGGAGACGACGCTGGCGCGCATCGAGGCATCGGACCACGTGTTGTTCCCGGTGGTGCGCGGCGGGCTGCACGACATCGTCGGCGTGGTGAACGCGCGGCAACTGCTGTCGGAGCTGCTGCGCCAGCGCCAGCCGCGGCTGGATGAGCGCCTGGCGCCGCCGCTGTACGTGCCGGAGACGATCACCGGCATGGAGTTGCTGGCCAACTTCCGCTCGTCGGCGGTGCACATGGCGTTCGTGATCGACGAGTACGGCGAGGTGCAGGGGCTGGTGACGCTGCATGACCTGGTGGAGGCGATCACCGGCGAATTCCAGCCGAGGGACCCGGCGTCGGCGTGGGCGGTGAAGCGCGAGGACGGGTCGTGGCTGCTGGACGGGCATATCCCGGTGCCGGAGCTGAAGGACAGCCTGGGGCTGGACGCGGTGCCCGAGGAGGACCGCGGCCGGTATCACACGCTGAGCGGAATGATGATGCTGCTCACCGGCCGGCTGCCGCGGGAGGCGGACAAGGTCGATTGGGAGGGGTGGCGGTTCGAGATCGTCGACATGGACGGGAAGACGATCGACAAGGTGCTGGTGTCGCGGATCCGGGAGGCGGGCGATGCGGTGGCGTGAGGCGGTCGTGCTGGTCGCGGTCGCGGGGGTGCTGGCGGGGTGCTCGGAGGGGTATCCCGGGGAGGACCGGGCGATCGTCAGCCCGTTCGACATGGGGAATGCGGAGCGGGTGGCGGAGTTGAACGTCGTCGGGAAGGACGCGCCGGGGGAGCGGTGGCGGTATGCGCTGAAGGACGGCTGCAGGCTGGAGGTGGAGCAAGGCAGCGGGAAGGAGAAGCGACGGATCGCGGTGACGCTCGCGCGGTCGATGGACGCGGAGGTGGTCTTCGACAACGCGACGAAGACCTATGACGTGGCGGTGATCGATCGATCCGGGGATACCGCGAGGCCGGTGGCCACGGTGCTCAAGAGCGACAAGTGGACGTATGCGACGCAGGGGGCGTTGTTGGTGGATTTGTTGATCCGCGACTGTGGAGTAAGTCGCCCCTAGCCTGGATCGCCCTGCCCTCACTCGGGCCAGTTGCGGCTGCCCTTATCGCTTGCGCGAACTGCTGCTGGCCAAGGCTTCGAGAACAGCCTTCGGGGCGGAGACGTTCCTGGCGTACTCCAGCGCGTCGGCCCCCCAATCGTTCTTGTGCCGCGGATCCGCACCGTGCTTGATCAGAAGCCTGATCACATCGGGATTCTTTCCGATCACCGCATTGATCAGCACCGAGCTCCCGTGATCTCCAACCGCGTGCAGGTCGGCTCCGTTGTCGATGAGCACGGCCACCGGCTCCAGTTCTCCCCAAGATGACACCGTGTGCAAAGGCGTGTCATTCATGAAGTTCCTTTGGGAGAGGTCGCTGATCAGTTCCCCATCCCAAGCGGCCGTCTTGCTGCATCGAAGCAGCACTTCTTCCAGTGTCATTCGGGAATCCCGCCCCATCTCGCTAGCCGAGTCACCCAGCACTCCGAGGTCTATGCCTCTCGGTGACGTTGAAGGAGATCTGCGATCTCCTTTGCCACGCCGCGGCAGTACCGCCGCGCACATGCCGCTTTTCCGACTATCCCATATGCATTTGGAGCACAAACGGCAGATATGGGGGTATTTTTGTTGGCACCCCAAGGTAGTTATTCTTGAAGCACTGCGCTTTCAAGCTATTCCACGCTTGAAATCGCGCGCTCAATGACGGCAAACTTCTCACCTTTCGAATGTGTGATGACGAGCATCAGGTCAACAGGCTCAGGTGATATCTGGTAGCAGCCGCCCTTTTCATCCAGATGAAAATGATTGTTGAACTGGGCGAATTCAACGGCATATGTTTGATATTCCGAACTATCTCTGCGCTTCAGCCAAATGGCTTCAGCATCAGCATAAAGCAGTGGCAGATCAGCCGCAAAGCTCACAACGGAAAACAAAAGGACAAGAAATAGTGACGCCTTAATCCGCATGGTTTAGCCTCCGTTTCAAATCAACCAAAGCATCCTCAACGGCAGCAGCGTCAAGCCACTCCAATCGCTTGATTCGACGCAGCCCGCGGTTCTGACAGATTCCGTTCAGACGTCATTACTCATCAGCATCTGAGTTCCCTCTGCGCTTGAAGATTCGCCAGATAAAGATCGTTATGGCAAAGACGACAACAGCGATGTCAATGATCTGCCGAACCGACCAAAATTCCTCAACGGTTGCCAGACAACCAAATATCAAGACTACAAGCAACAGCCAGACATTGAGAGGAATCTTCTCTAGTGGCAATAAAAATGGCCCCATGTCAGCTCCACGCACAAAGATAACGACGTCAATATCGGTACCGGCCTGCGGTAGTCCTAGAGCCAATCAATAAAGCCTCACTCGACGGCGTCGAGCCGTTGATTCTTGAAGCGAAACGCAATACCTTCCAGCACGATCTCATTGCTTTGAACGTCGCGCGTCAAGACGATCATTTTCGAAGGATTGGCATCTACATAGGCCTGCAGGCGCTTCATCACCGCATCTTCGCCTAGACCAATCCATTCGCTATGAATCAGGCCCTTGAGCAGTTCAATGCGCTGAGCGGAAGTCTCAATGCTTGCTCTGTTGTATGTTGCTGTCAGGCCTTGGTCGAGAAGGCGATTGGCGAGAAATGCGCATAATACCAACAGCGCTGCGGCAACGAATCTCCAAGAGACCAGACTAGCCATTATTTCGCCTCGGTTGTACGCGAACACTATATTTCGGACCGGCTGTTATCCACGATCGATTTCGCCCTCAGCGACGCGCAAAACGCGTCCTCCACGCCCGACGCATAATCAAGCAGCAAATGATGAACCGATGGGTATTGATCAGCCTCGACCAACTCCGCGCCATCAATGACCTGAATGGCATCAGAGCCAGGAGATACACAGATATCGCGACAGTCTGACCGACCAATCGTCAACAGCTCAGGTCGATAGCGAGATCGGCCCAGATGTTTCGCCCCCAGGCAATGAGCACCATTAGGGCTAATCAATTCCGTAGTCGACAACACGAAGGCGTGAGTCATTGGACCAAGCAACTGCTCGAAGTCAGGTGCAACGCCGGAAGTATTAATTCTCCTCTTCCAATTCAAGGTCAATTCTTCCGCTCGCCGCTGCGCTTCGCCAGCGGGGATCCGCTCAAGCTCCGCACGACGCTCCAAATATCCTTTGCGAGCAGCCGTCGTTTTAAAAATCGACTTTCCGAAGATCGAGGCGGCTGCAGCGAGCATGATGAGCCCGAGGTACCACACGCTCAGCATTCCTTGAATTGGTCATGCATATTCGCGGTTCATTTCATGAAGATCTGGATCGCTGCCCTGATCCCATCAGTCGATTGATCCCAACGCCGAAAGATGGACGCGGGAGATGACGAGAACTCGAGTGAGAACAGGCACCCATCGATTGCGAAAACTTCAAAACGCAATTGGTCTTCAGACGCCTTCACGATGCCATGGGCGATGCGATGTTCGGATACATCGCCTGCGATGCTCAGTCGATTGGAGAGTCTGATCACGCGCCATCGCCAGTCTCGATAGAGATTAACCTCTTCACCATCCTTGTGGCGTTGCACCATTCCTGTGCACTTCATTTGCCGCGCGAATCTCACCTGGTCCTGAGCAGAAAGCCGGGACATCAACTCGCTCAGAACTGCCTGCTCCCACGGGAAAAACTGCTCAAACTGCAGAAGTTGGCGGTCAACTGCACTTTCAATTAAACGCCTAAGAAACCCGTGCATCGTCGATATCCGCGGTGAGAAGAATATTTCGTATGCCGCATCCCTACTCTTCAATCTTTGCGCGCTTGGATAGCACTAGAACTGACCCGACCACGAAAAGGATGGCAGCGGTGCCCCCTTTGACAAGCTCGTCAATCCACGAGTGCTCCCTGGACATCAAGGGCAACACGCTTCCGTCAGGGTTAACGACGTATCGAAAGGAGCTGATGCGCGAATGCACGTCGTCACGCAGACGCAACTCCATGTCCCAGACGTTGCCTTCGCGTCTCACTGCTAGAAGGTCCCCACCGTCAAAGCCCTGGTGCACCAGTTCCGCGCGCCATCTTTCCATCGTTTCGCGGTTGTTGGCGGATGGGATCAGGGTGAACATGGCCGAAGAGAACTTGAGGTCCTGATCGGCCCGCACGACATTCACGGCACCTTCTCGCCATTCCTGGATTGAGACGTTTGCCGCCCGAGTCGGACATTGCGTGGCATTGCAGTCAGGCTTTGGGAAAACCAACACCTGAAACTGATCATCTGACTGCTTCTCCGCTCGCAAATTGGGTAGTTCATTCCCCGGAAATAAAAAAAGGGTGACCGAAACGATGACCAAAACTATTCCAACGAGTCGAAACTTCGCCACACCCATATAAATCGAAATTGGATTTCAAAGCCGCCACGATCAGGAACTCGATCGCCGGCATCGCATCGCGTGTCTAGCAGCGTCAGTCACATCTAAAGCTCAAGCTCAAGCTCCCCATGTTGCAGCCCGTAAGGTCCATCAATTGCCGCCTAGAGGAGATGTCTGGCCGCCCCAATTCATCCATCCATTCGAAGCTGGCATTATGGCACGTAGCTCCGCCGAAGCACCCATCCGCCATAGTTGCAGGCATTTTTCTGAGGCTTGGCGCGGAATTGCGAAGCGTTGAAGGAGGCCGCCCCCTTGGCTGAAATGTTTTCTCCAGAGGTCCATTTGGCCCAAAGCCCAGCCCCTCGATCAAAGGAATCAATATTCCCAAAATGGTTTGCCATTGCCATTTTCAGAGGCCTGAGAAAGAACATTCGTTAGATTTTCAAAAATATTAGGCGCACCTTTTATGGAAAGCCAGTTAATTTGACCGAATTGATCCATATCAAGTTTGATTTCCAGTCCATCGACCGAAACTGTGTAACTAACTTCCTCGACTAGTGGTGCCTTTTTCAAAGCATCCGTTGTCGGTCGCGGGTATGGAAACACCATGATTGAGAAATCTTCGGGACATCCACCAATCCGTTGCAACGGAATAATTACGCTTCGCAATTGACTCACCGCATCGACGTCGGCTACTTTCTCCAGTTCATCGGAGATTGCGGGCAACAGATCGGTGAGAATGTCTGATAACTGAATGTTTTGCATGACACTTCCTCACGATCCAGGACGATACGGGAATTCGATGGTTACACCCTTTGAATTGGTGGCCACAAAATGCGGACAATCGTGATTGAGACCTCCCGGCAAGTCTGGATGGCCAAAGGGATGCTCTTCAACGTAGCCTCCGCTTCCATAGCCTCCAAAATTCGGAGGGTTATATTTGCGGAAGAAATCAGCCCACACCGGGCCGTTTTTGAAACCGCTGCCGCCCGGTGGATTAAAGTTATTCTTCCAAGGAATGGGCGTCGTGTTCGCTGGCGTGAGCCCCGCCCACACATACGCGGCCGCCTGTGCACCCGCTCTGGAAGCGGTTGCTTTGCATTTAGAGCAATATTCTTCAACCGTGGTTGGCGCGCTTTTGGAAACATTTGGATCGACCGGCGTCGACTGTAGCGGCGGACTAACCGGATGCTGGCTCGCCCACCACACCGCTCCGACGAGCAGGGCCTCTCCCACATATGGCGCGGCAGGGATAAGACACATAGGGCAAAGCCCGCTGGCATCAGTCCCGCTGACTGGGTTTCCACCCACATAGGCGTAGGTATTGATGCCCCCATTCAGTCCGATGGGATCACTCTGAACATACCTCCCCGTCGTCCCGTCATAGTCCCGGAAGTAGTTGTAGTTCAGCCCGGATTCCTTGTCAGCGAATTGTCCGGGGAAGCGCAGGTTGAAGGCGATGGCGCCGAGGCCGCTGGGGTTCTCTTCCGCCGCCGTCGATCCGAACGGCTCGCTGATCCAGCGCCAGCGCAGCGCGCTGTTCTTGTCGATCAGCATGCGCGGCGCGCCGAGGTGGTCGGCGTAGACGTGCAGCACCTGCGGATCCGCCGCGGCGCCGTTGAGCACCGCCACCGGCAAACCGCCCAGCCACACGAATTCCTGGTTCGGCGCGGTCGTGCCGTACTCGCCCAGCAGTTGCCCGCCCTGGTCATAGACGAAATGCGTCGTCTGCGATCCGTTCTTCCGGATCCGCTGGCCGCCCGCGTCGTAGCTGTAGTACCAGGTCACCGCGCCCTTCGTGAGCGAGCCCATGCGGTTGTCGAGCCGGTACGTGGTCGTGTACGCCAAGCCGGTATCGCTCAGCGTGTTGCCCGTCGCGTCGTAGCCGAAGCTGCGCGTCGGGTTGCTGATGCTGTCCAGCCGGTTGCTCGTCGCGGACGTCGAGTAGCTCCGCGCGGTCCCGTTGAGCGTCACCCCCGTCCGATTCCCGTTGGCGTCGTAGCCGATGGTCCAGCTCGCTGACGGCGTGACGATGCCGGTCAGGCGGCCCATCTCGTCGTAGCTGAAGCTCTGGTTCATCGCCTGCGCCGCGGCCGTGGCTTGACCCGTCGCCGCATCCAGGTGCGTGTAGCTGACGATCCGATCCGCCGCGTCGTAGGTGATGTCGCGCACCACGCCCAGCAGCGGGTAGCGCACCAGGCGCCCGTACTGGTCGTAGACCCGCTCTTGCAGCTTCGTTCCGCTGGCCATGTGCATCAGCCAACTGCGCACGGCGCCGAAAGGCTCCCACTGGATCCCGCTGATCAGCGGCTGCGCGGGGCTCGCGGCGTCCTTGGCGATGCTCATCGCCGTCGGGTAACCCTCGGCGTAGGTGATCGTCAGCACACGGCCCGACGGGTACGTGATGCTGGTGATGTGATCCGCTCGGTCGTAGCCGTAGCGGGTCGTGAACGTCGCCGTGCCCACGGTCTGGATCACCGCGACCACCCGGCCGTTGCCGTCGTAGCCGTACTTCGTGTTCCCCGCCGAGCCCGTGGCCGTCGTGAGGCGGCCGATGCCGTAGCCGAAGTCGCCGCCGGTCTGGTCGTAGGTCCACGTGTATGGCAACGACTGCCCGCTGAGCGTGTACGTCGCCGACGTCATCCGGTTGAGGTCGTCGTAGACGTAGGTACCGAGCACGCCACGGCTGTCCGTTCGCGTGAGCAGGTTGCCGTTGGGGTCGAAGGTACTGTTGGCGGTGCCGGTGTCGGGGCTGACCAGTTGCGTGAGGTCACCCAGCCCGTTGCGCTGGTACGAGGTCACCAGGCTCCGGGGATCGGTGACCTGCTTCAGCTGGTCGAGACCGTCGTAGCCCAACGCCGTCACGCCGTTGCGGGCGTCGGTGTTGGTCTTCACCCGGTCCAGCGCGTCGTACGCATTGGTCGTCGAGAAGCCGAATCCCGAGACCCCCTTGGCCTTGATGACCTTGGTCGGATTGCCCTTGGCGTCGTACTCGTAGTCGGTGACCGGCGCCGGAGAGACCGGCGGAGGCGGCAGCGCGGCGTGCGCCGTCATCGCCGCCAGCAACGTGGAGACGCCCACCGCCGTGGCTGCCGTGATCGAAATGATCGAGTCCTTCGCGGACGCGATCCCGCCCCGGCGCTGCTCGCGCCTGCCGATGCTGTGCTTCATGGCTTACTCCCTGCCCGTCGTCTGTTGCGCGCGACCCAGCGCGTCGAACACGCGGTTCATCGACCGCTTGAGCGTTCCTTGCGGGTCCTTCACGATTTCCTGTGTCCGCTGCCCGCTCGCATCGAGCGTGTACTCGATGCGGTTGCCCAGCGAGTCCGACACCGCCGTCAAGCGGCGCACGTCGTCGTACTCGTAGTTCACCGCGCCGCCGTCGGACTGCGTCGTCCGCTTCAGCTCCCCGGTGGGCCAGTACTCGTAGCCGGTCGTCGCTCCCGCCGTGGTGACGGTCGCGATCCGCTGCCGCGCGCCGTAGGTGTACACCGTGCTCACCGCGTTGGCGTCGACCATCTCCAGCGGCTGGCCGTACCCGTTGTAGCGCGGGAAGGTCGTCTTGTGCCCCAACGCGTTGGTCGTCGACTTCAGGTCGCCCTTCGTGTAGTCGACCGTTGTCGTCGTGTAGTACTCGCTCGTCTGGACCAGCTTGCCGCGCGGGTCGCGCTCGGTCAGCACCTGCCCCACGCTGTTGTAGGTCCAGGTCCGGGTGCGCACCGCCACGCCGGGCGCCGGCGTCGCGGCGAAGCCCAGCGATCCGTCGACGTCCGAGGTCGCCTGCTCGGCCCGCTTGCACAGCACGACGAGCGACGAGCCGTCCGGCAGCGTCGTGCCCGACGCCTCGCACCCCACCATCGCGTTGCCGTTCAGCGGATCCTGCTGTCCGTTGTAGACCAGCGTCGTGATGCGGCCCGGTTCGGCGATCCGCACCGGCAGGCGCCACACCGGATGCCACTTCGTGCTCACCTTGCGAGCACCCGCGGGCAGCGTGCCGGCCAGCACGGACGCGCAGTCCGCCGTCGTGCCCAGCCCCTCGACCCGCACCGTCTCCAGGTTGCGATCCGTCTCGTAGCTCATGCAGCTGCGGTTGCCGTTGTAGTCGTCCAGCCGCGTGACGTTGCCGCGCGCGTCGAAGGCCCGGCTGGTCGTCGCCGCCGGCGATCCCGCGCCGGCCTGCTGCGTCTTCATCGACCACTGCACCGCATCCAGCGACGAGGTCGCGTCGATCGACTCCGTCTTCCCGTTCGGGTAGGTCACCACCGCGCCGCTGGCGGGCTGCAGCTGATGGACGCGCAGCACCTTGCCGGTCGTCGCGTCGTAGACCTCGCTCCATTTCCAGAGCGCCGGTTGCGCCCACGTCACCGAGTGCGCATCCTGTCCGCCGGCGCGCGACGAGCCCGTCGCCCGTCCCTGCGCGTCATAGGTGTAGGTCCCCGCGCGCGTGCCGTTCTCGTTCTGGAAGCCGGTCAGGGCCCAGGTGGCATTCGCGCTCTCGTAGAAGAACTGGGTCGTCGTGCTGTCGCTGTGCACGATCTCCGTCGGCCTCGGACTCGTGGCCGTGTAGTGCAGCGACGTCACCGCGCCCGCCGGATCGATGACCTGCGTCAGCACGGGAATCCCATTGGGGTCAGGCCGTGCGTACCGCAACTGCACCACGCGGCCGTCCTGGTCGGTCAGCTGGATCGGCAGGTCCGGCTGCGGCGCCACGTTCGCCGGCGTGCTCGCCACGCTGCGCACCACCGTCAGCTTCTTGCCGGCGATCGACTGCTGGCTCACCAGCAGCCCGTTGGCGTCGTAGACCTCCATCACGCCGGCCGCCGCATCCCGGTAGTACCAGCCACCGAACGGCTTGACCGCGACCGACTCCAGGGAGTTGGGCTGCATCGGCAGGTAGAGGCCGTTGCTCTTGAGCTGGAAGACCGTCGAGAAGCCGCCGCCCCGTGCGACCGTCAGGCGCGGGCTCACGCCGCTGGCATCGCTGCGGACGATCTTGCGGTCGAGGTTGATCGTCCAGGCGTCGCCCAAGGTCGTCGGATCCGCCGGGGCCATCGACGGCCCGCCCAGCGTCTCGTCATAGGGAATCCGCCGCGTCGAGTTGAACGTCGCGCTCAGCCCGTACCACGGCTGCCAGCCCAGGTCGAAGCGCTGCACCGTCGCGCCGATGGCCGGATAGACGGCGCTGCCGACGCAGGTATCGCAGTGCGGAATCCACAGCACGTCCTTGGTCTCCACGCACCGGCCCCGCTCCGGAACGAACACGGTGCCCGCGCCGCAGTAGCAGTTGCGGGTGGTCGCGTCGAACAGGCCGTTGGAGTCGATGTTCTGGCAGTGCTTGCCCGTCTGGAGCGTGTAGTCCTTCAGTTCGTCGGTACGCTCCAAGGCCCCGCAGACGCCGCCCACCGAGGCGTAGGTCTTCATCGTCACGCCATAAGGACACTTGACGGTGCCCACCGCGCTGCCGTCCCCCGTGACGACGCAGGCGCCCAGGCTGTTCCAGCCGCTCAACTCCTGGCAGGCCCCGACACCGTTGCCCCGTCCGACGCAGGCTCCATTGCCCAAGGCCAGCAGCTGGTCGCGAGAGCGCTCCGGAAAGTCGTAGCCCCGGTCGCTGCCAGGCTCGTAGCGGATGTATTGGGAATCCACCCCGGCGCCGCTGCAGCTCGACGGGGTCAGACGCCCGACGGCGGCGAGCCACGGATTCGTCGTGATCCACTTGTCGTAAGCCGCCGCCGGGCCGCACAGGCCCAGCCAAAGCATCAGCAGCGCGCAGGCGCCGAACAGGCCACGCCACAGCGGTGACCGGCGGGTCGACATCGGACGGGAGCCGCCTTGCGGGCGGCGCGGAACTTGAGCACGAGACATCGAGGAACGCTCCCTGAAAACACGTCAGGAAGCCGCGCGTGCCCCGATGGCCGCGTCACCCGATCGGCCAGCGTCTGTCGCGCCCGGTGCCGGTCAGTCTCACCCCCTGATGAACGGCGGCGATTCTGCACGATCGATGTGACGTCTGCAGGCCCTCTTGGGGCGCTCCGCGGTGCCAATGCAGACACCGGATGGCAGGAAGGACAGCCGCTCATGCCTTCATGAAAAACGGGCGCCGAAGCGCCCGTTCGCATGTCCGGTCCGCGCGCCGAGGCGCGGGCCCGTTGCCCTGCCTTTACGGCTTCGCCGCCGACGCCGGCATCGACGGCGCGGTCACGCCGACCGGCGCGCCCTGCGGATCGCGGATCTCCAGCGGCTGGCGGCCGAAGGCCTCCAGCTGCGGCAGCACCTTCGCCTTGTCGCCCACCGCGACGACGATCAGCGACGCCGGCTCGACGTAGGTCTTCGTCGCCTTGTAGGCGCTGTTGGCCGTCACCGCGCCGTACTTGCGCGGCAGCGAGGTGATGCTGTCCGCCGGCATGCCGACCGCCCACTCGCTGGCGTAGCTCGAGGCCACGACGCGGTTGGTGTCGAACAGGCCCGGCAGCGCCAGCAACTGCGCGTTGCGCACGCGGTTCAGCTCGTCGGCGCCCATCGGCTTGGCGCGCATGCCGTCGATCTCCTTGAACATGTCGCTCAGCGCCGGACCGGTCACGTCGGTGCGCACGCTGCCGCGGATGCCGAACTGGCCGCTGTCGCGGTTCATCGCGTAGCCCGAGTAGATGCCGTAGGTGTAGCCCTTGACCTCACGCAGCTGCGTGTTGATGCGCGACGTGAACAGGCCGCCCATCGCGGCATTCATCACCTTGATGTCCTCCGCGTCCGGCGTGCCGGCCTTCGGGCCGGTGGCGACCACGCTCAGCGCAGTCTGCGGCGCGTTGGGCTTGTCCACCAGCACCACCCGTGCGGCCACCGGCTTGGGCGGCGTCGCGTCGACCACCGGCGCGGCGGTCTTCGGACGCTCCCAGCCGCCGAACAGGCGCTCGGCCAGCGCCTTCAGTTCGTCGGCCGAGATGTCGCCCGCCACCACCAGCGCGGCCTGGTCCGGCCGGTAGTACGTCGACCAGAACTGGCGCAGCGCGGCCGCGTCGGTCGCCTTGATCGAGGCCTCGTCGCCGATCGCGGCCTTGGCCAGCGGATGGCCCTCGCCGTAGATCACGCGGTTGGACACGACGGCGGCCACCGCCGGCGCCTGCTCGCGTTGCTGCTGCAGCGCGGCCAGGCGCTGGTTCTGCTGGCGCGCGATCTCGCCGGCGTCGAAGGCCGGATGCAGCGCCACGTCGGCCATCAACGCCAGCGTCTGCGCGAAGTTGCGCTTCAGGCTGCTGGCTTCGACGCGGGCCTCGTCCTTGCCCGAGCCGGTGCTGATCGCGGCGCCCAGCGCGGCGGCCTCGTCGGCGATCTGCTGCGCGGTGCGCGTCTGCGTGCCCTGCTGCAGCATGCCGGCGGTGAAGCTCGACAGGCCCGGCTGCTGCGCCGGATTGGCGGTCTGGCCGGCGCGCACGACCAGCGTCGCGCTCACCAGCGGCAGGCCCGGGTTGGGCACGTGGATCAGCGTCAGGCCGTTGGCCAGCACGGTCCGCCGGCCTTCCGGCAGCGACAGCGCCTTGGCCTTGCCGCCCTTGGGCTGGGTCTTGCGCCAGGCGACGTCGGCGTTCATCGACTCGCGCTCGCCCTTGCCGGCCTTCTGCGGCGCCGGCGGCGTCGGCACCTCGGCCGCGAGCTTCTGCTCGCCCGGCGTGGCCAGCACGACCACGCGGGCGTTCTTCTTCAGCTGCTGCGCGACGACGTCACGCACCTTCTCCGGCGTCACCGCCTGGTAGCGGGCCAGGTCCTTGCCGATGAAGTTGGGATCGCCGGCCTGCTGGTTGTAGTAGTTGATCTGGTCGGCCAGCGCCTGGACCTTCTCCAGCCGGGCCAGCGTGGTGGTCTCGATGGTGGCGCGGGCGCGGGCCATCTCCTCGGGGGTGGGCGGGTTGACCGAGAGCTCGGCCACCGCGTCGTCGACGATCTTCTGGATCTCGTCGAGCGACTTGCCCGGACGCGCCACGACCTCGATCGAGAACACCGAGCCCAGCGACAGCGAGTACTGCGACACCGCCACCGACTGCGCCAGCTGCTTGTCGTAGACCAGCGTCTTGTAGAGCCGGCTGGACTTGCCGCCGCCCAGCACGTGCGAGGCGATGTCCAGTTCCGCGTCGCCGGGCTGGAACACGGCCGGCGTGTGCCAGGCGATGTCCAGGCGCGAGAGCTCGACGCGGTCGGTCACCTCGATGCGCTTCTCCTCGGTCAGCTTGGGCTGCGTGACGTTGACCGGCGGCACCGGGTCGCCGGCCTTGAGCGCGCCGAAGTACTTCTCCACCAGCTGCCGCGCCTGCTTCGGATCGAAGTCGCCGGCCAGCACCAGCGTGGCGTTGTTGGGCCGGTAGTAGCTGCGGGCGAAGGCCTTGACGTCGTTGAGCTTGATCGACTGGATGTCGGCGTGCGAGCCGATCACCGTCGCGCGGTACGGGTGGCCTTCGGGGAACAGGCCCTGGTAGAGCGCTTCCTCGACGATGCCGTAGGGACGGTTCTCGACCGACTGCCGGCGCTCGTTGCGCACGACGTCCTGCTGGTTGGCCAGCGACACCGAATCGACCTCGTCGATCATGTAGCCCAGCATGTCCGACTTCAGCCACAGGCCCAGTTCCAGCTGGTTGGAGGGCAAGGTGAAGAAGTAGTTGGTGCGGTCGAAGTCGGTGGAGCCGTTGGAGTCGGTGCCGCCGGCGGCGTCGATGATCTTGTCGGCCTGGCCGCGCGGGATGTGGCGGGTGCCGGCGAACATCAGGTGCTCGAACAGGTGGGCGAAGCCGGTCTGGCCGACGGCCTCGTTGCGCGGGCCGGCGTGCACCCACAGGTTGAAGGCCACCAGCGGCAGGCGATGGTCCTCGACCAGGATCACCTCGAAGCCGTTGGCCAGCTTCACCTTCTCCAGCTTCACGTTGAGCGTGCCGCCGACGGCGGACACGGCGCTGGTGCCGGCCGCGGCCGGCGCGGCGAGCGCGCTCTGGGACAGGGCGCCGCCGAGGGCGGTCAGGACGGCCAAGGTGATGGCGGCGGGCGCCGAAGGCATGAATCGCATGGTGGGACGCTTCCCTTCAAAGTTGGTGCGGGGCACGCTATCGAAAGCGGGCGGCCGTCACAAGTGCCGGAACTCCGAAACATCAAGGTCTGGAGAGGTCGAACCAACCGCGCGGTGGCGGCGACGTGAAGGCGCCGTCAACGCGGTCGGGGGAGTCGCCGCGAACGCCGCGGCGGTGGTCATGGGCAGCCCCGAGGAGGCGCTCAAAGCGGCCGCAGCATCAGCTGCTGATGCAAGGGCTGCGGCGCGGCGCCGAGCGCGCGCAACGCGGCGCCGCCGAGGTCCTCGCGCTGCAGCTGCGGCACGCGCAGACGGCGGTCGGGGTAGATCGCGGCCAGCGCCTGGACGAGGGCGCGGGCGTCGGCGTCGCGCGGCGCCACCAGGCTGTGGACCATGACGGTCTCGTCGGGCAGGCTGAAGACGATCTGCGCGGTCGGCGGCTCGCCGCCGGGGCCATCGGTATCGATCTGCCACGCGTGGTAGTCGACGCCGTGGCGCAGCGTCGCGGCGGTCACCTGCAGCGGGAGGTCGGGGATCTGGCGCTCGACCGCGTCGAGCCAGGCCAGCGCGACCGGCATCTCGATCGCGCGCGGCGCGCGGTGCTCGGCCGCGTCGACGGCGGGGGCGATCGTGCCGGGCTCGGCCAGGTAGCCGAACAGGTCGTGGCGCTTGTCGAAGCCGCGGCCCTCGTAGAGCCGGCGGGCCCGGTCGTTTTGGGCGAAGACCTCGAGCTCCACCGCGTGAAGGCCGGCAGCGGCGGCGCGCGCGACGACGTCGTCGAGCAGCGCAGGCGCCGCACCGGTGCCGCGCGCCGAGGGCAGGGCGCCCATCGTCGCCAGGCGCCAGCGGCCGGCCGCCGGCCGCGGCGCGACGAACGCGAAGGCCAACGGCGCGCCCGCGGCGTCCAGCGCGACGCGCGACAACGCGAGGTCCACGCCCTGCCGGGCGAGGAACATCGGCCACTGCGCGGCGGGGATCTGGAACGGGCCGATCAGGTAGTCGGCGAACGCGGCGGTGAAGGCCGCGTGGAGCGCGTCCGGGGCGAGGGCGTCGCCGGGGACGAAGGAGAACGAGGAAGCCGGGTGCGGGGAGGGCGTCGAGTCCGTCATGTCGTCTGGTCGTCCCTGGGAGGAAGAGGAGCCGGTCAGTCTAGCCAGGCCGGCACCGCCAACCAGATCGGCGCGGTCGCGGCGAACAGGATGGTGCCGAGCACGATGGCGCCGGAGGCTTCGGCCTCCAGGGTCCGATAGCGTTGCGCGAACATCATCGCGTTGGAGCCCGGCGGCAGCGCGGCCATCATGACGATCACGGCCAGCGGCATGCCCGACAGGCCGAAGCCCCAATGCGCGATGCCCAGCACCAGCGCCGGCAGCACCAGCAGCTTGAGCGCCGCCAGGCCCAGCAGCGACCGGATCGCGCCGCGCGGCAGGCCGTAGTACGACAGCGACATGCCGATCAGCACCAGGCACAGCGGCACGACCGCGCTGCCCAGCATCTGCAGCACCTCGTCGAGCACCGGCGGCAGCGGCAGGCCGGTCAGGTGCCAGGCGAAGCCGCACAGCACCGGCAGCACCACCGGGTGGATGACCGTGTTGCGCATCGTCGTGACGATCGTGCGCCGCAGCGTGGCGCCGCTGGCGCCGCCGACCGCATGGCGGGCGATGTCCATCTCCACCAGGACGGTGGCGATGGTCAGCAGCGTCAGCGCGTGCAGGCTGACCACGGTGATGTGCACGGCCAGGCCGTCGGTGCCGAAGACGCCGGCCACCAGCGGGACGCCGACCTGCAGCGTGTTGCCGAAGCTGGCGGTGATCGAGCGCACCGCCGGGGCGGCGGGGCTGTCGGGATGGCGCTTGCGTTCGTAGGCGTAGACGGCGACCAGCATCAGGATCACCGGCGCGAAGAACGCGGCGACGGTGAGCCAGGGCAGCTGGGAGAGCTCGATGCGCGCGGTGGTGCGGAACATCAGCGCCGGCACGAACAGGTAGAACGCGACGTTCGAGAGGATGCGCGCCGGATCGTTCTCGCCGCCGGCCTTGCCCAGCCACCGCATGTGGCCGACGAACCAGCCCATGCCGGCGGCGATGAAGATCGCCAGCAGCTTGTAGAACAGGACGGCAGTCATGGCGGGGCAGTATGCCGCCGCACCCCTGGCCACGGGGCGCCGCCCGCACACCTGCCTCCGTCCGACGCGAAGTCAGTAATCGTGCCTGGGGCCGGGAGGGGGCGGAGGGTTCCCGGAGAGAGGCCCTTCGCATCGTGGAGCGCCCGCGCCTGGCGACCCGAAGGATGGAACCCCGCTCAGGAGGCCAGCGGCAATTCCAGCGCGAAGCTGAACCGGCTGCCCTCGTCGGGCGAGGTCTCGACGGTGATTTCCCCGCCCATGAGGCGCACCAGTTGCTGGCTGATCGCCAGCCCCAGCCCGGTGCCGCCGGCGCGGCGGGACAGGTCGGCGACCTGTTCGAAGGGCTGGAACAGCCGCTCCATCTGCTCGCGCGCCATGCCGATGCCGGTATCGGACACCGTGAAGCGCAGCATCAGGCTGCTCGGCCCCTGCGCGACGACATCGACGACCAACCCGATGCGGCCGTGGTCGGTGAACTTCACGGCGTTGGACAGCAGGTTCAGCAGCACCTGCCGCAGCCGCTGCCCGTCGGCCCGCACCCGCGTCGGCAGCTGGGGATCGAGGTGGACATCGAAGGACAGGCCCTTCTCCGCGGCCCGCGGCCGCATCGATTCGCTGCAGATCTCCAGCAGCGCGCGCAGGTCCAGCGGATTGAGCTGCAGCGTCAACTTGCCGGCCTCGATGCTGGCGACGTCGAGCAGGTCGGTGATCAGCACCAGCAGGTGCTCGCCCGATTCCCGCATCAGGCGGATCCGCTGCTGCTGCGCCTCGTTGAGCGAGCTGTCCATCTGCAGCAGCTGCGCGAAACCCAGGATCGCGTTGAGCGGCGTGCGGAACTCATGGCTCATCGTCGCCAGGAAGCGGCTCTTGGCCTGGTTCGCCGACTCCGCCCGCTGCTTGGCCTGCGACAGCTCCACCGTGCGGTCGGTGACCAGTTCCTCCAGGTGGTCGCGGTGCTGCGTCAGCTCCTGCTCCGCCTGGCGGCGCAGCGTGATGTCGCTGACCAAGCCCTCGATGCGCGGCGCGCCGTCCAGCACCAGGTGCAAACTCAGTTCGACCCACAGGTCGCGCCCGTCGCGCGTTGTCACCAGCAGCGGCACCTGCTGCAGCAGCCGATGCCGCTCCAGCGCCCGCGCCAGCCGGCGGTACTCGTCATGCTCGATCCGCACCACCCGCCGCAGCGATACGCCTTGCGCGTCCTCCGGCCGGTTCAGGCCCAGCATCTGCGCCAGCGCCTTGTTCACGCGCAGCAGCCGCCCGTGGCCATCGGCCTGGAAAATGCCCTCGGCGGCGTTCTCGAACAGGCTGCGGTAACGCTGCTCGCTGCTGCGCAGCCCCTCGGCGAAGTCCTGCAGCTTCGCGCTCATCGCATTGAGCTGGTCCGTCAGGTCGCCGATCTCGTCCGCATGCTCCGGCACGATGTGCGCGCCCAACTCGCCGTTGGCCACCCGCTGCGCCAACCAGCGCAGCCGCGACACCGGCCGCTCCACCAGCCGCCGCACCAGGAAATAACTCGTCAGCGCGATCGCGATCAGCACCGTCGCCAGCAGGCTCGCCACCAGCCGCCGCGTCTCGCCCAGCGTCTGGTCGATGTAGGTCCGCGTGTACACCAGCGTCGCCCGCCCCAGCGCCCCCGCCGGACCCTGCGCCCCCGCCCGGTGGCTCAGCTCGAACTCCAGCGTCAGCGGCCTCACCGCCGGCGACGCCCGCGCCCGCTGCAAGGTCTCCAGCCCCGGCGCCGCCAACGTGATCGACTGGACCTCCGGATCCGCCATCACCGCATCCAGCAGCTCCGACAGCGCCGCACTGTCCAGGTTCCACACCGGCTCCGCGAAACCCCGCGCCACCAGCTGCGCCATGCGCTGCTGGCGCTCCACCAGCGCCTCGTTCAACTCATGCTCGTGCCGATCCACCCAGTACAGGCCGATCAAGCCCACCAGCACCGTCGCGCTCAGGCTCAGCGCAGCCACCAGCCGCGTCTGGATGCTCAGCGTCGATCGACCCATGACTGCATGCCCTCTCCTGGCTCGCCCATTTGTTTGCGGCCGAGTGTCGCGCAATTGCACGGCGCCTCAGAGGGTTCGGATTGGGGGAAGGACCCCAGGAATTCACGGGTTGCGGAGTGGGGGGCTGGGGGAGGGGGAGGGGGCTTGGCGTTGGGGTGGGGGGTGGGCGTCCATCGATCGAAGCCGGGGGGCCCGGTGCCCCCTTGCGCTCAATTTCCTCCTCGCCGCTCGGAATTCGCTCCAGGTGGCACCGGGCCCCCCGGCTTCTCCAAGCCGCTCACTGCCACCAGACCGCGCGGCGTCACGTAGGGCTCGGAACCACGAACTGCGGCGCGAGGCGCGCCTCGCTCCAGCGCCAAGGCAAGGCGCTCGGGCGTCGTAACGCCGCGGTGACGCGCAGGCGCACCTCGCGCTCGTCGTCGCCCGTCCACACCACCTCGGCCTCCGCGGCCAGATGCAGCAACTCGCCGGTGGCGTAGTCCGGAATCAGCAGCCCCGCGCGCGGATGCCGCATCAGATTGCCCAAGGTCATGAAGAACCGATTGCCCGGGAAGTCCGGCAGGCGCAACTCGATGCCGCCATCCAACCGACGATGCGCCCTCACGAATCCCGGCGGGCCGCCACGGTGCGACACGTCGACGCCCTCCGCGCGACCGTCACCCGGCACTGGGGCCGACGCGCTGGCGATGAAGACCGTGTCCGCCGCGGCGATCCGCGCCAGCGCCGGGTCGTCGAGCGCCGCATCCAGCGCCCTCGCAAGGCCCGGCGGCGTGTCGTCCCACGCCAGTGGATCGCGCGCCTGGATGTACTTCGGGCAGTTGCCGAAGCTCTGCACGACATCGACCCGCAACCCGTCATCCGACAGCGCCGCGAGCCGCCCATTCATCCGGTTGCGGCGCCGCGTGTGCGGCTCCAGGCCGAGCAGGCCCACCGGCGCGCCCAGGCCGTGCGCCCGCAGCGCGGCCAGCGCCGGGTCCTGGCCATCGAGCGGCGCGGCGATCGCCATCGTCCGCGCATCCGGCGTGGTGACGAACCCCGGCGGCCCGGCCAGCATCGTCGCCCACGGCTGCCCCGCCGCGTCGAGCGCGCCCAGCAGCATCGTCGGCAGCTTGCCGAACAGCTCGCGGTGCTGGTCCGGCATGTGGTCGCGGATCACCTGCGCGCCGATCTCGGCCAGGCGCTCGCGCATGCCGATGCGCGCCTGCATCGCCTGTTCGCCCTCATGCCAGCTCGCGTCCATGGCGGCGGCCTCAGAGCGTGTCAGGCAGCGGCACGAAGCCCGGCAGCGCCTCGATGCGCCTGAGCCAGCCGCGCAGCCTCGGATAGTCGCTCAGCGACACGCCGCCGATCGGCGCCTGCGCCGTGTAGCCGTAGAACGAGAGGTCGGCCAGCATCGGCCGGTCCGCGACCAGGAAGGCGGTGCGGGACAACTGCTCCTCGACCCGCGCGAACAGCGTGTGCCCGAGCGCCTGCGACGCCGGATCGACCGGCAGCCCGGTCAACGCGCGGTAGCGCGGCGACGCCGCGCCCGGCCCCAGCAGGCTGACCGACAGGCTGAACCAGCGCTGCTGCCACGCGGCCTCGAGCGCGTCGCGCGGCAGCCAGCCGGCGTCCGGCGCGTACCGCGACGCCAGGTAGACCAGGATCGCATTGCTCTCCGGCAGCACGAGCTCGCCATCCTCGATCACCGGCACCTGGCCCAGCGCGTTCAGCGCCAGGAAGGCCGGCTGCTTGTGCTCGCCACCCGGCAGGTCGATCTCGACCACGGTGTAAGGCAGGTCCAGCATCGACAGCAGCAGCTCGACGCGGTGGCAATGTCCCGACGCCGCGAGGCGGTGCAGGCGCAGCGGGGCGGACGGACGGGGGGCGGCGTTCATGGAGGCTCCAGCGGGGGAATCGAAGGCCTCTACCGTATCTCTTGCAGTCGACGATTGGAATGATGGTTGCCGATCATTCAGAATTGCAGTCATCGAAATAATGAGGCGCGACCGCGCCGCCCGGCCCATGGACCACCTCGACCGCCTGCGCTGTTTCATCGCCGTCGCGGACACGCAGAGCTTCGCCGCCGCGGCGCGCCGCCTGGGGTGTTCGGCGCCGGCCGCCACGCGCGCGATCGCGGCGCTGGAGCAGCGGCTGGGCGTGCAGCTGTTCCAGCGCAGCACGCGCTCGGTGCGACTGACCGAGGCCGGCGAGCGCTTCGTCGTCGACTGCCGGCGCATCCTGGCCGACCTGGACGAATCGGAAGCCACCGCCGCCGGCGCGCAGGCCGAGCCCGCCGGGCTGCTGGCGCTGACGGCGCCCTCGATGTTCGGCCGGCTGCATGTCGCGCCGATCGCGGCGGAGTTCCTGCACCGCCATCCCCGCATCCGGATGAAGCTGCTGCTGGTGGACCGCGTCGTGTCGCTGGTGGACGAGGCGCAGGACCTGGCCGTGCGGATCGCCCATCTGCCCGATTCCGGCCTGACCGCGGTGCCGGTGGGCGCGATGCGGCGGGTGATCGTGGCGGCGCCGGACTACCTCGCTCGCGTTGGCGAACCGGCGTCGCCGCGGGACCTGGTGGGGCATCGGATCGTCGGCGGCTATTTCGACGGACAGGGCATGACGCCGTGGCGTTTCCGCGAGGGATCGCAGGCGCTGACGCCGACGTTGATGGTCAACGACAGCGCTGCGGCGATCGCGGCCGCGGTGGCTGGCGTGGGGCTGGTGCGCTGCCAGCTGTACCAGGCGGTGGACGCGGTGCTGGACGGCCGCCTGCGCATCGTGCTGGCGGACCACGAGATCCCCGCCGCGCCGGTGCATCTGGTGCACGCGGCGGGCCGGCGGGTGCCGGCCACGCTGCGCCTGCTGATCGACTTCCTGGCCGAGCGGCTGCGTGCCCAGCCGGTGCTGGGGGGTGAGGCTTACCTGCGCGATGCGTGAGGCGCGCCCGCCGGGGCCCGGTCAGCGGGGTCCGACGGACCGGGCTGCGGGGCCTTCCGCGCGGCCGGATACGGTTGGGCCTGCTGCCGGAGGGAGAGACGCGCGCGCGCGGAGATCGCCGTCGGGCCCGGAGACGTCTCCTCGACCAGGCGCTTGAGCGCCTGCAGCCAGATGTCGAAGAGGGGCAGGGTGCTGGCCTTGTCGAGCTCGAAGAGCACGTCGTTGATGGCGTCCTGGTGGGGCGAGCGTGGCGCGCTCGAGGCGCTCATGACCGGATTCAGGCGCCGATGCCGTTCGAGCAGCGCATGTTCCCGGTTCAGCCGTTCCGCGAAGGCCACCGGCTCATCGCGGCACAGGCGTTCGAGCGCCTGGCAGGCCGCGGCGTGATGCGCGAGCGAGCGCCGCAGGAGTTCCTGTTCGATCGCGCTGAGCCGCTCCTGGCCGAGCAGCTCCTCCACCTTCACCTCCATCCGGTGCAGCCGCTGCAGGCGCTCCGGCAGCCGCGCCGACTGCCTCAGCAGCCGCGACAGGAGCGGACGCGGCGTGGCCGCGTCGCCGTGCTCCAGCACGTCGAGCCGATGCCTGGCGGCCCGCAGCTTCTCCTTGAAGCAGGCACGCTGCTGTTCGGCGATCGACACAGGATCGGGCGGACGGGGCTCGACGGCCTCGGCCTCGGCCTCGGGCTCGTCCGGGAACCATTGGTCGTACAGCGACCAGGCAGTGCCGGGCGCATCGGGCGCGCCGCCGGCGGGGGAGGGAAAGGGAAGGTTCATCTCAGGGACCCGCGGAAACCGAAGGGCCCCTGAGTCGGGCGATCAGCCCTTCGCGGTCGCCTTCTTCGCGGCGACCTTCTTGGCCGCCGGCTTCGCGCCGGGCTTGGCGGCGCGGGGTTCGAACTCGAACACCACCTTGCCTTCCTTGCGGTCGTAGGTCAGGAAGGCCTTGAACTTGCGGCGGGTCTTGTTGGAGACGAAGTTCTCCAGCAGGCCGGTCTTGCCGGTCTCCAGCAGCTTGCCCATCTGCTCGGGCTCGATGGGCTGCTGCAGGATGATCTTGCCGCTCTTGAAGTCGCAGGTGATCTTGTCGCCGACCGCGTGCTCGCAGACGTAGTTGCTGCCGAAGTCGAAGACGCGGCCATTGCACTTGGGGCAGCGGCCCAGCGGCGTGTGGCCGCTGAAGTCCACCGGCTCGCCGTTCTCCTCGGCCTTCTTGGCGTCCTCGCCGAAGTCGAACTCCAGCTTCCAGTTGTCGATCTCGGGATCGAACACCAGCGCCAGCTCGGCGGTGAAGGGCCAGCCCGCCTTGGAGCGGAAACCCTCCAGCGGACCGACCTTCTTGTCGCGCAGGAAGGCCTCGACCTCGTGCAGCTCGAAGCTGCGGCCGCCCGGGATCTTGGGGATCGAGAAGCCGCAGCCTTCCGCGTCGCCGCCCTTGCCGGTGCAGGTGAAGCGGCGGTAGTTCTCCTTGACCACGCCGCCGCACTTCGGGCACGGCGTCTTCAGCGTCGCGTAGTCGCCGGGGATGGTGTCGCGGTCGTATTCCTTGGCCTTGCGCACGACCTTCTCGGTCATCGCGGCGATCTCGGCCATGAAGTCCTCGCGCTTGAGGCGGCCCTTCTCCATCTCGGACAGCTGGAACTCCCAGTTGCCGGTCAGCTCGGGCTTGGACAGCTCGTCCACGCCCAGGCCGCGCAGCAGCGTCATCAGTTGGAAGGCCTTGGCGGTGGGGATCAGCTCGCGGCCCTCGCGCAGCATGTACTTCTCGGCCAGCAGGCCTTCGATGATCGCGGCGCGCGTGGCTGGCGTGCCCAGGCCCTTCTCGGCCATCGCCTCGCGCAGCTCGTCGTCGTCGACCAGCTTGCCCGCGCCTTCCATCGCCGACAGCAGCGTCGCTTCGGTGTAGCGCGCCGGCGGCTTGGTCACCAGCGCCTTGACGTCGGTGCCCTCGGTGCGCACGACCTCGCCGGTCTTGACCGGCACCAGCATCGCGCCGCTGGTGCCCGGCTCGGCGTTCTCGTCGGTCGCCTCCTTGCCGTAGACCGCCTGCCAGCCCGGCTTGACCAGCACCTTGCCGTTGGTCTGGAACGCATAGGACCTCGCCGGCGTCTTCACCGTCGAGATCCGCGTCGTGACCTGGAATTCCGCCGGCGGGAAGAACACCGCCAGGAAGCGCTTGACGACCATGTCGTAGAGCTTGGCCTCGGCCTCGGTGAGGCTGCGCGGCGCCTGCAGCGTCGGGATGATCGCGAAGTGGTCCGACACCTTCGTGTTGTCGAAGACCTTCTTGGTCGGCTTGATGTAGCCGTTGTCCAGCGCGGTGCGCGCATGCGGCGCCAGCGCCTGCAGCGGACCGGGCAGGTCCTCGTTGGCGATCATCCGCGCCGTTTCCTTGGCGACGTTGAGGTAGTCCTCGGGCAGGTAGCGCGAGTCCGTCCGCGGGTAGGTCAGCACCTTGTGCTTCTCGTACAGCGCCTGCGCCAGGCCCAGCGTCGTCTTGGCCGAGAAGCCGAAGCGCGAGTTCGCCTCGCGCTGCAGCGTCGTCAGGTCGTACAGCCCCGGGCTGGCCGTGGTGCTGGGCTTGGACTCCTCGGTCACCGTGGCCGGCTGGCCCTTGGCGGCCGCGGCGATCGCATCGGCCTCGGCCTGCGTCCAGACGCGGTCGGCGCGCTGTTCGGGGTCCTCGGCGTTCTTCTTGAAGGCGGGATCGAACCACTTGCCCTCGTACTGGCCGGCCTCGGCGTCGAAGGTGCCGCGGATCTCCCAGTAATCGCGGTAGACGTGCTTGCGGATCTTCTCCTCGCGCTCGACCACGATGGACAGCGTGGGCGTCTGCACGCGGCCGACGGTGGTCAGGAAGAAACCGCCGTCGCGCGAGTTGAACGCGGTCATCGCCCGCGTGCCGTTGATGCCCACCAGCCAGTCGGCCTCGGAGCGGCAGCGCGCGGCGTCGGCCAGCGGCAGCATCTGCTGGTCGGTGCGCAGGCGCTCGAAGCCCTCGCGGATCGCCTGCGGCGTCATCGACTGCAGCCACAGCCGGCTCACCGGCTTGTTGACCTGCGCCTTGGCCGTGCCGGCGTACTGGACGATCAGGCGGAAGATCAGTTCCCCTTCGCGCCCCGCGTCGCAGGCGTTGATCAGCGAGGTCACGTCCTTGCGCTTGATCAGCTTGACCAGCGCGTTGAGCCGGCCCTTGCTCTTGTCGATCGGATTGAGGTCGAAGTGCGGCGGGATCACCGGCAGGTGGGCGAAGCTCCACTTGCCGCGCTTCACGTCGAATTCCTCCGGCGCCTTGATCTCCACCAGGTGGCCGACGGCCGAGCTGACGACGTACTCGTCGTTCTCGAAATACTCGTCGTGCTTCTCGAACTTGCCCGACTGCGCGGTCAGCGCCTTGACGATGTCCTGCGCCACCGACGGCTTCTCCGCGATCACCAATGCCTTGCTCATTGCGCTTGCTTCTTTCGTCTTCGCTTGTCTTCGTTCAGGCGTGCCGAAACGACACGGTCGCCTGCCTACAATCCGGCCTCGCGCGCGCCCACGCACCTACGTACGTGTACACGCGCGCGCACCCATGAATTCAATGTACCGGACTCGCTCCATGCCGCAACAGCGTCCCGCCAGTGCCCCCGCGCCCGCCGACAAACCCGCGCAGGCCGGCAAGCCCGGTGCCCAGGCCACCGCCGCCGACTCCCCCCGCCGCGGCCCCCGCATCCAGGTCCGCGCCTCCGGCGTGCACGGCCGCGGCGTCTACGCGCTGGTGCCGCTGCAGGCCGGCGAGAAGCTCATCGAGTACAAGGGCGAACGCATCGACTGGGACGAGGCGCTGCGCCGCCATCCGCACGATCCGTCGCAGCCGGACCATACCTTCTACTTCCACCTCGAGACCGGCGGGGTCATCGACGCCGCCCACGACGGCAACAAGGCCCGCTGGATCAACCACGCCTGCAGCCCCAACTGCGAGGCCCGCGAGCGCGACGGCCGCGTGTTCATCCACGCGCTGACCGACATCTCGCCGGGCGAAGAACTCTTCTATGACTACGGCCTGGTGATCGACGAACGCTATACGCCCAAGCTGAAGAAGCGGTTCGAATGCCGCTGCGGCACCCCGGGCTGCCGCGGCACGATGCTCGCGCCCAAGGGCCGCTGAGGCGCCGAGGGGCGCACAGGGGGTCGCCGGGCCGCCGCGGCGCCGGGGGACCCTGTCAGGTCCTACAGCCACCGATTCATGGTGGCGACGGGCCGGGGGCGTGCTTCTCCCTCTAGACTCCGACCATTCACGACCACCGGGCCGCCAGGCCCGGGAAGACCAAGACGGGATCGCAAGATCACATTCGCGGCGATGCAAGAACATCAGAACTGGGGCGCCGAAGCCCTCTGGCAAGACCTGGAGCCGCTGCTCCCGGGGCTCAGCATCGAGGTGCTGGCGCGGGTCGAATCGACCAACGCGACCTTGATCGAGCGCGTGCGGCGCGACGAAGGCATCGCCGCGGCCGGTGGCCGCGCGGGCGACCGTCCCTACGGCCGCCGCCAGCACGACCTCCACCCCTGCCTGCTGATCGCCGAGCACCAGACCCACGGCCGCGGCCGACAGGGCCGCAGCTGGCACAGCACCGCCGGCGCGTCGCTGACGTTCTCGCTGTCGCTGCCGCTGGAGATGACGGACTGGTCCGGGCTGTCGCTGGTCGTGGGCGCGGCGATCGCCGAGGGGCTGGACCCCGACGGCCGCCGCCTCGGCCTGAAGTGGCCCAACGACCTGTGGCTCGACGACCGCAAGCTCGGCGGCATCCTGATCGAGACGGTGCCCGCCGGCTCGTCGCGCATGGCCGTGGTGGGCGTGGGCCTGAACGTGTCGGACCGGGCGCGGGTGGCGGATTCGCAGCTCAACACCGGCTTCGCCTGCCTGCAGGAACTGATCCCGGACATCACCCCGCCGCAGGCGCTGGCGCGGCTGGCGCCGTCGCTGGTGAAGGCGCTCGCCGCCTTCGCGGCCGACGGCTTCGGCGCCTGGCGCGAGCGCTTCGCCCGGCGCGACCTGCTGCAGGGCAAGGCGATCACCGCCGGCCTGCTGGAAGGCATCGCCGCCGGCGTCAACGAGCGCGGCGAACTGCTGATCGACACCGCCCAGGGCCGCCAGGTCGTCAGCGGCGGCGAGGTCAGCGTGCGGCTGGGCGGCACGTCCGCCGGCGCGCAGGGATAAGGCCCGATGCTGCGCGCCGCGGTCATCCTGCTGTTCGTCGCCAACGTGCTGGTGTTCGCGTGGAACAAGGGCTGGGTCGCCGGCGCGGCGCCCGGCGCGCCGCGGCTGGAGCAGCAGCTGCATCCCGAGCGGCTGTCGCTGCTGAACCAGAAGGCGGTCACGCAGCTGGCCACGCGGTCCTGCGTCGAGCTCGGCCCGCTGATCGGCGACGAACTGCTCAAGCGCGCCAACGCGGTGCTGGCGTCGGCCGGCGTGCCGGCCTCGTCGATCGAGTCCCGCGCCGTCGACACCGGCGGCGTCTGGGCGATGGCCACGATCAAGATGCCCAGCAAGGACTTCCGCGAACGCAAGGAAGAGACCTACCGCAACGCCAAGATCGCGTTCGAGCCGCTGCAGGGCTTCCCCGACGAGCAGCCGACGCTGGTGCTGAGCAAGCACGACAGCGAGGCGGCCGCGCAGGCGGCGCTCGACGCGATGACCAAGCGCAACTACAAGGGCCTGCGCGTGCTGCGGCTGCAGGAGCCGCTGCAGCAGACGACGCTGCGCCTGGCGCGCCTGGACGGCGTCCAGGTCGGCAAGCTCAACGCCCTGGCGAATCCGCCCTGGGGCGAGAAGCGCAAGGATTGCGCCCTGGAGGCGCCGGCCGCGTCCTCCGCGGCCAGTTCGCCCAACGGCGGCGGCTCGGCGGCGAGCCGCTAGACGGCCCCGGTTCCTCGACGCTCGGAGCTTGCAGGCCTTCCAGGCCCTGCGAGGTCGTCGGGGCCACCCCCGAACCTGACTGACGCGACGCGCTCAGGCCCGCTTGGGCCAGCGCAGCGCAAGGGCCGCCAGCGCCAGCGCGGCCAGCCACCAGGCGCTCATCGCGCCGCCACCGCCACCGCCGCCACCCGAGGTCGGCTCGACCGGCGTCGTCGGGGTGGTGGGCGGCGTCGTGGGCGTGGTCGCCGGCGTCACGGCCGCGATCGCGGCGTTCGCGTCCAGCATGCCGGCGCCGCAGGTGGCGGTCGTGCAGTTGCACTCCTGCTGCGGCTGCGCGCTGTTGCCGGCCACGCACTGGGCGACCCCCGCGACCGCCACGAAGGGCCGGGCGGAGGACCGCAGCGCCGCCTTGATCTTGTCCGGCGTCAGCGTCGGGTCCACCTGCAGCATCAGCGCCACCGTGGCGCTCACCAGCGGCGTGGAGAAGCTCGTCCCGGTGCCGTAGGTGTAGGCGTTGCTGGCCGCCACCGGGACCGTCGTGCCGCTGTTGGTCGTCGACAGGATCGGATACAGGCAGGGGCTGCCCGCGGCCGTGTTGACGCAATTGCCGCCCGGGGCGCTGATCGTCACCTGCGGGCCGAGGTTGGAGAAGCCCACCTTGGAGCCCGCGTGCCGCAGGCCCGCCACCGCGATGACGTTGGCGCAGTTGGCCGGCGTGCCCACGGCGATGCCGCCCGACTTGGTCTCGTCGTCCTTGTTGTCGACGCCGTTGCCCGCCGCGACGACGACGGTCACGCCCGCGTTGTAGGCCGCAGTGATCGCGCTCTGGTACGGATCGGTGCAGGCGCCGTCGCCGCCCAGGCTCATGTTGATGATCTTGGCGGGGTTGGGGTTGTCCGGCAGCCCCGGCACCGACAGGCCCGCCGCCCACCGCATGCCGGCGGCGATGTCCGAGGCCCAGCCGCCGCACTTGCCCAGCACCCGCACCGGCAGGATCTTGGCGTTGTAGGCCAGGCCGGCCATGCCCAGGCCGTTGTTGGCGACCGCGGCGATCAGGCCCGACACCCGCGTGCCGTGCCAGGAGCTGTTGGCGATGTCGTCCTTGGTGCAGCTGTTGCCCAGGCGATTGGCGTCGATGTCGGACTGGCTCACCCAGTCGCCGGGGTCGCTCGGGTCGTTGTCCGGGCCGTCGCCGTCGTTGGCGGTCGCCAGCGAGGTGCTGCCGTTGCCGACGCCGATCATGTCGTAGCCCGGCTTGAACTGGTTGGCCAGGTCGGGATGGTCCATCCGCGCGCCGGTGTCCAGCACCGCGACGACGACGCCGCTGCCGGTCGCCTTGTCCCAGGCCGCCGGCGCGTTGATCGACGAGACCACCGTCGCGTCCGGCGCCTTCAGGTACCACTGGCCGGCGTCGACGTTCAGCGCGGGCGCGGTCGCGTACAGCGGATCGTTGGGCACCGCGAAATGCCGCCACCAGCGGTCGACCTGGACCGACTCGACCTCGCCGTCGGCGGCCAGTCGGCGGGCCAGTTCGGCCGAGCTCACGCCGCTGGCGACGTAGACATGGGTGCGCTCGTCCAGGCTGACGCGCGCCTGCAGCGCCGCCGCGTGGCGCATGCCCAGCGTCGTGCCGCGCACCTGCGCGATGTCGCGGGCCTCGGCCGAGGTCGCGCGCATCGCCAGCGGGCGGGCGCGCACCGCGTCCGCCTGGGGCTTGAAGCGCACGATCACCCGGGCGAAGTCGGCCTGCTGGTCCGGCTTCACGGCCGTCGCGGTGGCCGCGCCGGCCATGCCGGTGCCGAACACCCCCATGACCGCCACGGCAACCGCCAGGCGCGCCACGGTCGTCGGCAGGAACCTGGGCAAAGACAGCACGGACATGCGAGAGCTCCACAAATCTGGGCTAGCCAGTTTAAGGAGGTCATCGCTAAGAAACTGCTAATCCGGCCGACTCATTCGCAGCAAAGCATCACTCCGATGGGGGTTCCTGCACGGCGGGCGGGAGGGCTTTGAAGCAAGGGGTGACGCTTGTATCCGGGCGTGTGCCGGCACGGCAATGAAAAAGCCCCGCCGGGGCGGGGCTTTCGGGAGGGGGCAGGGCCGCTTACTTGGCGACGACCTTGACCATCTCGAGCACCTTGTTCGAGTAGCCCCACTCGTTGTCGTACCAGGACACCAGCTTGACGAAGGTGCCGTCCAGGGCGATGCCGGCCTCGGCGTCGAAGATCGAGGTGCGGGGGTCGCCGCGGAAGTCGGTGGCGACGACCTTGTCCTCGGTGTAGCCCAGCACGCCCTTGAGGGCGCCTTCGCTCTGGGCCTTCATCTCGGCGCAGATCTCCTTGTAGGAGGCCTCGTTGTTGAGCTCGACGGTCAGGTCGACGACCGAGACGTCGGAGGTCGGCACGCGGAAGGACATGCCGGTCAGCTTCTTGTTGAGCTCGGGGATCACCACGCCCACGGCCTTGGCGGCGCCGGTGGAGGACGGGATGATGTTCTCGAGGATGCCGCGGCCGCCGCGCCAGTCCTTGTTGGACGGGCCGTCGACGGTCTTCTGGGTGGCGGTGGTGGCGTGCACGGTGGTCATCAGGCCGCGCTTGATGCCCCACTTGTCGTTGAGCACCTTGGCCAGCGGGGCCAGGCAGTTCGTCGTGCAGCTGGCGTTGGAGATGATGGCCTGGCCGGCGTAGGTGGCGTGGTTGACGCCGTAGACGAACATCGGGGTGTCGTCCTTGGACGGGGCCGACATGATGACCTTCTTGGCGCCGGCGGCCAGGTGCTTCTCGCCGGTTTCCTTGGTCAGGAACAGGCCGGTGGCCTCGACGACGATGTCGGCGCCGACCTCGTTCCACTTCAGCTCGGCGGGGTCCTTGACCTGGGTCAGGCGGATGCGCTGGCCGTTGACGATCAGGGTGTTGCCGTCGACCGCGACCTCGCCGTCGAAGCGGCCGTGCACGCTGTCGTACTTCAGCATGTAGGCCAGGTAGTCCGGCTCCAGCAGGTCGTTGATGCCGACGATCTGGATGTCCTTGAAGTTCGCCACGGCGGCGCGGAACACCATGCGGCCGATGCGACCGAAGCCGTTGATACCGATCTTGATGGTCATGAGGAAAGTCTCCTGCGAGTGAAATGAAAGCGGTGCGCCTGGGCCCGCCGTCCATCCTGTGGACGCCGCGCCTCACGAATGTCGGGTCCGGCCGCCGGGGCCGGAAACGGTCGATTTGAACAGATCGGCGCTGCCCGGCGTTTCGAGCGGGTTACCGGGTTACGGCGAGGGAACCGACCTGGTTTCAGCGCCGCGGCGGCTCAGTCGTCCGACAGGTTGAGCGAGTCGCATCAGCGCGAGTGCCCCGCCCAGCAGCGCGCGCTTCGTGTTCGTGGCGACCATTGCCACCTCCCTCTTCGATGCCGGACATGAAAAGAGGTGGCCAGGCCACCTCTTTCATCGTCTGCGCGGAACGGCTCAGCCCTTCAGGCGCGCCTTGCCCAGGACGACCTTGACGGTGTCGACGACGTTCTCCGGCGTGAAGCCGAAGTGCTTGAACAGCACGTTGGCAGGCGCCGATTCGCCGTAGGTGTCCAGGCCGACGACGGCCGACACGCCGTACTTCCACCACAGGTCGGTCACGCCGGCCTCGATGGCCACGCGCGGCAGGCCTTCCGGCAGCACGCTCTTCTTGTACTTCGCGTCCTGGCGGTCGAACAGGCTCGTGCAGGGCATCGAGACCACGCGCACCGGGATGCCGGCCACCGCCAGCTGCTGCTGCGCCGCGATGGCCAGCTGCACTTCCGAACCGGTGGCGATCAGCACCGCCTTGGCCTTCTTCTTCAGGCCGACATCGGCCGGCTCGCTCAGCACGTAGCCGCCGCTGGTGATCGCGTCGACGGCCTCGCCCGACTTCTTCAGGTAGGGCAGGTTCTGGCGGCTCAGCGCCAGCACGCTCGGGCGCTGGCTGTTGGCCAGGGCCAGCGTCCAGGCCACCGCGGTTTCCGCCGTGTCGGCCGGACGCCAGACGTCCAGGCCGGGGATCAGGCGCAGGCTGGAGACATGCTCCACCGACTGGTGGGTCGGGCCGTCCTCGCCCAGGCCGATGGAGTCATGCGTGAACACATGGATCACGCGCTGCTTCATCAGCGCGGCCATGCGGATGGCGTTGCGGCTGTAGTCGCTGAAGGTCAGGAAGGTGCCGCCGTAGGGAATGAAGCCGCCATGCAGCGCGACGCCGTTCATGATCGCGGCCATGCCGAACTCGCGCACGCCGTAGTTGATGTGGCGGCCGCCGTTGGAGCTGCCGTCCGCTTCCAGGCGGAAGGCGGGCGTGCTCTTGGTGTTGGTCAGGTTGGAGCCGGTCAGGTCGGCCGAGCCGCCCAGCATCTCCGGCAGCGCGGCGGTGAAGGCTTCCAGCGCGATCTGGCTGGCCTTGCGGGAGGCGACGGTCTCGGCCTTGTCGTGCGCGCCGATGACGGCCTGCGCCGCGACGTCGGCGAAGTTGGCCGGCAGCACGCCGGCGATGCGGCGCGAGAACTCGGCGGCCAGCTCGGGGAACTGCGTCGCGTAGGCGTCGAACTTGTCGTCCCAGGCGGTCTCGAAGCCGGTGCCGGCGGCCTTGCCGTCCCAGTCGGCATAGACCTCGGCGGGCAGCGCGAAGGGCTCGTGCGACCAGCCCAGCGCCTCGCGGGTCAGCTTGATCTCCTCGGCGCCGAGCGGCTCGCCGTGCGCCTTGGAGGTGTTGGCGCGGTTCGGGCTGCCCTTGCCGATGTGGGTCTTGGCGATGATCAGCGAGGGCTTGTCCTTGCTGGTCTTGGCCAGCGCGATGGCGGCGTCGACGGCGTCGACGTCATGGCCGTCGACCGGGCCGATCACGTTCCAGCCATAGGCCTCGAAGCGCTTGGCGGTGTCGTCGCCGAACCAGGGGCCGACCTGGCCGTCGATGGAGATGCCGTTGTCGTCGTAGATGGCGATCAGCTTGTTCAGCTTCCAGGAGCCGGCCAGCGAGCAGGCTTCATGGCTGATGCCTTCCATCAGGCAGCCGTCGCCCAGGAACACGTAGGTGTGGTGGTCGACGATGGCGTGGCCATCCTTGTTGAATTCCTTGGCGAGCTGCTTCTCGGCCAGCGCCAGGCCGACGGCGTTGGTGATGCCCTGGCCGAGCGGGCCGGTGGTGGTCTCCACGCCCGGGGTGATGCCCACTTCCGGGTGGCCCGGCGTCTTGGAGTGCATCTGGCGGAAGGCCTTGAGCTCGGCGATCGGCAGGTCGTAGCCGGTCAGGTGCAGCAGCGCGTAGATCAGCATCGAGCCGTGGCCGTTGGACAGCACGAAGCGGTCGCGGTCGGCCCACTGCGGGTTGGCCGGGTTGTGGCGCAGGTGGCGCTTCCACAGCGCCACGGCGATCTCGGCCATGCCCATCGGGGCGCCCGGGTGGCCGGAGTTGGCCTGCTGGACGGCGTCCATCGCCAGGGCACGGATGGCGTTGGCCATCTGGGTGGTGTTCGGGGTGACGACGGCAGCGCTGGTCTCGGCCATGGTGTGCTCAGGAGTAGGGGCAAACCCCGGATTCTAGTGACCCTCCGCGAACCCGCTTTGGGCGCACGGCGTTGTTGCGAATCCTCGCCATAGCCGCGCTATGGCTCCGGTTCGCGCCTAGCCGTGCATCCCAAAGCGGGTCCGCGGCGGGTCACTAGAGGGGATCGCTAAACTCGCGGGCTCAATTTCCTTGGTAGATCGATGCGAGCCATGATCCTCGCGGCCGGGCGCGGCGAGCGCATGCGGCCCCTCACCGACCACACGCCCAAACCCCTGCTCAACGTCCGCGGCAAGCCGCTGATCGAATGGCACATCGAGGCGTTCGCGCGCGCGGGCATCCGGGACATCGTGATCAACACCGCCTGGCTGGCCGAGCAGTTCGAGGCGACGCTCGGCGATGGCGCCCGCTTCGGGGTGAGGCTGCATTACAGCCATGAGGGCGAACGCTACGGCCGCGCGCTGGAAACCGGCGGCGGCATCGCGACCGCCCTCGACCTGCTGTGCGCCGACGGCGACGACGCGTTCTGGGCGGTGTCGGCGGACATCTTCATCCCCGAGTTCGACTTCGATCCGGCCCAAGCCGCGGCCTTCGCGGCGAGCCCGCTGCTGGCGCACCTGTGGTTCGTGCCCAAGCAGCCGCGACATCCGAAGGGGGACTTCGGCATCGATGCCCAGGGCTTCGCGACGATCGACGGCGACCTCGAGGTCTACAGCAACATCGGCCTGTACAAGCGCGCCTTCTTCGACGGCGTGCCCCCTGGCGAGCACCAGCGCATCCGCTCCAGCCTCGATCGCGCGATCCACGCGCGGGCCGTGACCGCCGAGCACTACACGGGACCATGGGCGAACGTGGGATCGCCGGAGCAACTGGACGAGTTGAACGCGAAGGATTGAGCGCACCACCCGGTCGAGACCATCGGCTGACGTCGCGCTGACAAGACCTGGCACCTTCCCACCGAGGGACGAACCGCCGGAAGTCTTTGATCCAGATCAGAGTTTGTTCACGCCGATGCGCACAGCATCCGGGCTCGTGATTCCAATGGCCGCCTCGGTGATGCCGAGTCGCCATCGGCGATCGCGACCGCCCCCGTGTCGAATCGATCTGGAGAAGTCCTCGTGTCCATTTTTCACCGCACCGAGCTCGCCAAGGAGCTCACCTCATTGATCCTCCATGACTCGCCCATCCTGGCATCAAGCCCCGGGCTGTTCCTCGCGGCACGGCGCCGCACCGGCAAGTCGACCTTCCTGACCTCGGACCTGCAGCCCGAGCTCGAGCGCCAAGGCGCCGTCGTGCTCCATGCCGACCTGTGGGGCAACCGCTTCACGGATCCCGCCGACGTCATCACCAAGGTCATCCGGGCCGCCATCGAGCCCTACAACAGCGCGATGCTGCGACTGGCGCGGTCGGCCGGCCTGGAGAAGGTCTCCGTCGCCGGCTTCTCCTTCGCGCTGGACCAGATCGGCGCCGACGACGGCGTGTCGATCAGCGACGCGCTCGCCGCGCTGTCCGACGACTGTCAGCGCAAGATCGTCCTGATCCTGGACGAGGCGCAGCAGTGCATCACCACCGAGCGCGGCAACAACACGTTGTTCGCCCTCAAGGCGGCGCGTGACCGGCTGAACCTGCGGCACCATGGCCTGCGCGTGGTCGCGACGGGATCGAGCCGGGACAAGCTGTCCATGCTGTGCGATGCCCACAGCCAGGCCTTCTTCGGCGCGCCGATGATGGACTTCCCGACCTTGGATCGCGACTACGTGGCCTGGGTCTGCCGCCAGTTGCCGCCCGTCCTGGCCGCGGATGTCGACGAGGTGATGGCGCTGTTCCAGCGCACCGGCTGCAGGCCGGAGTGGCTGGGCGCCGCGGCCAAGGTCGTTCACGCGCGGCCGGAGCTCTCCGCGCCGGAACTCAAGGCGCTGTTCACGCAGGCCGTCGAGTCCCGCATCCAGACCCGGAATCACGGGCTGCTGAAGGTCGTGAGGACCCTGCGCCCGCTTCAATCGGTCGTGCTGCGCGTGCTCGTGACCCAAGGGCACGACTACGCGCCCTACATGCCGGCGACGATGACCTTGTACCGGACCGTGCTCGATCACATCGGAGCAGCGTCGGACCTGCCGATCGACGAAGACGGCGTGCAGGCCACGCTCGACTCGCTGAAGGACCTTGGTCTTCTCTGGCGTTCCGCGCACGGCGTCTATGCGCTGGAGGAGTCCGGCCTTCGGGAACTGCTTGAAGACTGCGGGCTGACGTCCATTCCGGAAGTGCCAAGCGAGCGGCGCTTGCTTGCGGAGGCTTGATCCAGCCTGTTCGTCAGACGGTGGGGGCAGCGTTCAGCGAGCGTTCGCCACCGGCCGCCCGGCCCAGCGCTCGCACTGCTGCCGCACCAGCTCGTTGAGCAGCTGTTCCTTCTCGACCACGCCGCGCGCCCAGGTCGCGTCGTTGCCCTGCCAGCGCATCTCCTCGCGGACGTAACGCAGCGCCGGCTCCGCCTTCAGCGCCACCGCATGCGGCTCCAGCGCATGCAGCGTGACGTTCAGGTCCTCGCGCAGGCTGCGGTGCTCGCCGCTCTTCGGATCGACGAAGGTCCCGTCCAGCCCGAAGCGGCAAGCCTGGAAGCGGTTGAAGGTGTAGGGCAGGTAGTCGTCCTCGTGCAGCTCGAACGGCTTGTCGTGCGAGATCCACCGCGCCAGGCACTGGATCAGCGCCGCCAGCGCCGACGCCTTCTCGATCGTCAGCGGCGTGTCCAGCACGCGCACCTCGATCGTCCCGTACTCGGGCTTGGGCCGGATGTCCCAGTAGAAGTCCTTCATGCTCTTGACGACGCCGGTGTGGGTCATCTTCTCGAAGAACACCAGGAAGTCGTCCCAGGTCAGCACGAATGGCGCGCGCCCCGACAGCGGGAACGCGAACACCGAGTTCAGCCGCGCCGAATGGAAGCCGGTGTCGTTGCCCTGCACGTACGGCGAGGACGCCGACAGCGCGATCAGGTGCGGAATGAAGCGCGACAGCCCGTGCAGCAGCCGCAGCGCCTGGTCCGGGCCTTCGCAGCCGATGTGCACGTGCTGGCCGAAGATCGTGAACTGCTTGCTCAGGTAGCCGTAGAGCGACGAGATCTCCTGGAAGCGCGGCTTGTCGAAGATCCGCTGCTTGCTCCAGTGCTGGTACGGGTGCGTGCCGCCGCCCGACAGGCCCAGGTTGAGCCGGTCGGCGCTGCGCACCAGCGCGTCGCGCGTGACCGTCAGCTGCTCCAGCACCTGCTCGTAGTTCGTGCACACGTTGGTGCAGAGCTCGATCATCGAATCGGTGATCTCCGGCGTCACGTCGCCGGGCACCGTCTCGCCCTTCATGACCCGCAGCAGATCCTTCGATCCCGGCATCAGGTCGTAGTCGTGGCGGTTGACGATCTGGAGTTCGAGTTCCACGCCCATCGTCAGGGGCTTGGACATCGCAAAGGGTTCGAGGCTCATGTTTGCTCCCTCGGCTTCGCCGGTCCCTCCGAGAGGGACGGAGCACCGCCTTCGGGCGGCCGTGCGGCTGTGCTCATCGTTTCGCAGCCTCCTTGACTGGCGTTTCAGGGTGATGTTCGCCGGCCAGGCGCAGGCCCCACTGCACGGCGATCGGGCCGACCAGTTCCATCAGCGCGATCGTGGACAGGACGACCGGCGCGAGCATCGAGGCGATCTGGGGATGGTGCAGCTGCACCTCGCTGAACAGGACCAGCATCGTGCCGGACACCGGGCTCAGGCAGACCGCCAGCGCGATGCCCTGGCGCGCGTCGATGCCGCTGAGCCGGGCCATGCCGGTCAGCGCCAGCGCCTTGGCCACCAGGCGCAGCAGCAGCAGCGCCAGCGCCAGCACCGCGCCCGCGGCCAGCGCCTGCAGCGTCCACGCGGAACCGACCGCGACGAACAGCATCAGCACCAGCACGCCGCCGGCCGTGCCGAAGTGGCGCGGCCAGACCCAGGGACGTTCGGTCGTGTTGCGCAGGATCATCCCGGCCAGCAGCGGCACCAGCAGCGTCGACAGGTTCAGCACCCGCGCCGCGCTCAGCGCCACCAGCACCAGGCCCAGCAGCATCAGCACCGAGTTCTCGTTGCGCAGGTCCAGCCGGCGCATCAGGCCGGCGGTCAGCCGCGCGAGCAGCGCCGCCACGATGATCGAGCCGATGAACGCGTACAGCGGCTGCGCGATCGCCTCGAGCCAGTCGCCCTTCTGGTCCAGCGCCAGCCAGCCCAGCAGCAGCTTGTGCGCGAGCACGCCGTAGATCGTGTTAAGCGAGGTCAGCGCCAGCATGCGCTCGCTGACCTGGCCGGCCGCGCGCAGCTCCGCGCCGACACGGCCGACCACCGCGGCGCTGGAGGCCATCGTCAACACCGCGCAGCTGATCGAGACCAGCGGGCTCACGCCCAGCAGGGTCAGGCCGTAACCGACGACGACGAAGCTCGCGAGCGCCTCGGCCGCGCTCGCGCCCAGCAGCGCCTTGTTGTTGCGCAGCCAGCGCAGGTTCACGCGGGAACCCATCTCGAACAGCAGCAGCGCGAGCGCGAGATCGACCACCAGCCGCAGCCGCGCGTCGAGCGCGCCGTTGGCGAAGATGCCGTGTCCGAGCGCCGCCAGGATCATGCCGACGACGCTGTAGCCGACGACGCGCGGCAGGCCGAGCCGGCGATTGACGAACTCGCCGAGCACGCCGGCGGCCACCATCGTCAGCGAGGCCCAGAACAGCCAGTCGGGCCGGGGCGGCCAGCTGCTGAACTGCAGGAAGTTCGCAAGGTCGTTCATCAAGACGAAGGTTCTCCTCGAATCGTGGACGGCGGCCGATTCTAGGCCGCGAGGGGCCCTCGATCATCGTGCCAATCCGGCGCCGTGGCGGCGTTCCAGGACAGGCGTTGGCAGCCTTTACTTGTCGGCTTTACCGATTGCCGGTCATCGGCGACCGGGCGGGAGCGCCATTTGCCGCGCCCGCGCCGTTCTCGTCACACGTGGGGCAATCGGCGGTCCGCGAAGCGGGGCGTCGTGCCACGGGGTCAGGACTTGCCGGCGGAGTCGTTCGCGAACGCGCGGATCAGGACTCGGCCAGCGACGAAGAGCGCACGATCATCAGGTCGCCGCTCGCCAGCCAGTCTGCCATCGATTCGCGCGCGCGGCGGCGCAATGCGCCCTCGCGGCCGTGTTCGCCGAAGACGCCGCCCGCGACGTCGCCGGACACCTCGCCGGGATCGCCCTCGGCGGCGGCATCGTCGGCGCCGTCGATGCCCGCGATGCCGACGACACCTTGCCAGCCGTTGCGCCCGCCGCGCTTGACCACGTAGAGCGCCTCATCGGCCATCGCGACCGTCGCGGCCCAGTCCAGCGCCCGCGGCAGCGCCGGCGACAACGGGAACGCCGCGAAGCCCACCGAGCAGGTCACCTCGACCTGCCGGCCCTCGCCGAGCTCGAAGGGCGCGTCGCTGACCTGGCGCCGCGCGCGTTCCGCCAGATCCGCCGCATGCGCGCGCGAGGTGCCGCGCGCGACGATCAGGAACTCCTCGCCGCCCCAGCGCACGAGGTAGTCGGCCTCGCGGAACACGGCCGTCAGGCGCGCGCGCATCTGCTGCAGCACCGCGTCGCCGGCCGCGTGGCCGAGGCGGTCGTTCAGCGCCTTGAAGAGGTCCAGGTCGAGCAGGAAGAAGATCAGGTCGCCGTCGTCCGGCGGCGGCGCGCCGTCGCCGCGCGCCTGCTCGTGGCGGCGCACGGCGAGCGCCACGTCGCCGTCGATGTGCTGGGTCAGGAAGCGGCGGTTGCGCAGGCCGGTCAGCGGATCGGACAGGCTCGATTCCTCCAGCGCCACCGTCTTGGCCCGCAGGTCGGCGGACAGCCGCTCCAGCTCGGCGGTGCGCGCGCGCACCTTCAGCTCCAGCGCCAGCTGCGAGCGCCGCAGGTAGGCGGTGCGCATCGCCACCAGCGCGTAGACCCCGGCGATCAGCGCGGCGCCGCCGAGCGTGCGCGCCCACCAGGTCTGCCACCAGTCGGGCAGCACGCGCACCGGGATGCTGAGCTCGCGCGGGCTCCACACGCCGTTGCGGTTGGTGCCGCGCACGCGCAGCCGGTAGCGGCCCGGATCGAGGTTGGTGTAGACCGCCACGCGCAGGTCGGCGCCGGTGCTGATCCACTCGGGGTCGAAGCCCTCGAGCTGGTAGCTGTAGCGGTTGCGTTCAGGCTCGCTGAAGTCGAGCGCGGCGAACTCGATGCTGAAGCTGCGGTTGTTCGCGCCCAGCGTCAGACCCTCCTGCGGCAGCCGGCCGGCGGCCAGGCGCTGGCCGTCGACCCGCAACTCGGTGGCCACCAGCGCGGGCTGGTAGGCCCAGGCCTCGAAGCGTTCCGGCGTCACCACCAGCACGCCCTTGCTGCCGCCGAACAGCAGCCGGCCGTCGCGCGTCTTCAGGTAGGAGCGGAACCAGCCGGTGCCGATGTCGACGCCGTCGGCATTGGTCAGCTCGTAGTAGCTGTCCTTGGCCGGGTCGTAGACGTAGCTCTGCGTCCAGATGCGGCCGTCGCGGTCCTCGAGCAGGTTGGCGCCGAAGGAACGCCCGACGACGCCGTGTTTCTCGCTGATGCGGTCGAACTCGGCGTCGCGGCCGTCCCAGCGCGTGAGCAGGTGCAGGCCCGACGCGGTGTCGACCCACAGCCGCCGCTTCGAGTCGATCAGCAGGCCGACGATGGAGTGGTGGCTCAGGTCGCGGCCGGGACGCGCGCGGGCGGCGATCAACTCGTTGCCGCCGGGCTCGACGCGGTACAAGCCCTTCTCGGTGCCGACCCACAGGCCGCCGTCGTCGGTCTCGGACAGCGCGTTGACGTCGCCGGTCAGCGCCTGGCCGCCGTCCTGCATCAGCCGGACCGGTTGCGACGCCTGCGGCGGGAGGCGGTACAGGCCGTCCTGCGTGCCGATCCACAAGGTGCCGTCCCGTCCGGCGAGCAGCCGTCGCGCGCGTCCGGCGCCGACCTGCAGCACGCGCATCAACTGGCGGTCGCGGGTGTACTGGTGCAGGCCGCCGTCGCTGCCCAGCCAGACGCTGCCGTCCTTCATCTGGACCAGGCTCGAGATGCGGCCGCCCGACAGCCCGCCGCGCTGGCCCGGCGAGGGCCGCAGCGTGGCGGTCGAGCGCAGCTGCTCGTCGAGCACGGTGACGCCGCTTTCGTTGCTACCGATCCAGATCTCGCCGCTGTCGAGCTGCACCATCGCGCGCGTGCTCGGATCGATCAGCTGCGGCTGCTTGCCCGGATCGCGGCCGCGCACCCAGGTGCTGGTGTTGAGCGGGTTGTGGCGCTGCAGGCCGCCGCCGTAGCCGCCGGTCCAGATCCAACCGGCGCTGTCGCGCATCAGCGCGCGGACCTCGTTGCCGGCCAGGCTGGCGCGGTTCAGCGGGTCGTGCTTCATGACGCGCAGCAGCTCGCCGCTGGCGACGTCGCGCAGCTCCAGCCCGCCGTTGCGGCCGAGCCAGAGATGCCGGTCATCCAGCGCGACGAAGGTATTCACCGAGCCGTTGCCGGCGTCCTCGGCGCGCTCGAGCAGGGTGCCGGCGCCGGTCTTCGGATCGACCAGCGCCAGGTCGCCCTGCTGCGTGCCGGCCCACAGGCGACCATCGGGCGCCACGAACAGGCTCAGCACGATCTTGCCGGCCAGGCCCGGCTGGCCCGGCGTGGAGAACACCGGCTCGAACCGGTCGCTGCCGGCGCGCTTGCGCGCCAGGCCCTTCCAGGTGCCGACCCACAGGCTGCCCTCGCCGTCCACCGCGAGGGCCTGCACCCGGTCGTCGGGCAGGCTGCCCGTCGGCGCGTCGCCGTGCCGGAAATGCTGGAAGCGACCCTCGACCGGGTCGTAGCGGTCCAGGCCATGACCGATCGTGCCGATCCACAACTGCCCGTCGCGGTCCTCCGCCAACGCCCGGATCGTGCCCGCGGCGACCGCGCCGCGCGGCAGCTGCGGACTGGCGTCGGAACGGAACAGCGACAGCTTCTCGCTCTGCGGGTCATAGGCCGCCAGGCCGTCGGCCTCGGTGCCGATCCACAGGCGCCCATCCCGCGCCACCAGCAGCGCCCGGATGAAGCCCAGGCTGCGCGCCGAACGCACGCCGTTCTCCAATGGAGCGCCCGGCTGGCGGAAGTTGTAGCCGTCGAAACGCACCAGGCCCGCGCCGGTGCCAATCCACAAGAAACCGGCGCGGTCCTGCGCCAGCGCCGAAATCACGTTCAACGGAACTGGCGCGTCAATGCCAACCGTCTCGAACCGCGGCTCCGCCAGCGCCGCCACCTCGGCACCAGGCGCTCGAGCCTCGTCCGGCAACGCCGCGACACCGCACGGCACGATGGCCAGAACAGCCAAGGCGACAGCGGCACACAAACTCGGCAACAGGGAAACAGCACGTCGTCGCAGCATCGCCGGGGATGCTAGCGGTCATGCTTGGTTCGTATGCAGCACGGGCGCGACAGCCAGCCCCGTCAATGAGGGGCTTGGCGGGCGGTGTGCGGATAAACCCCGACAGTTGCTGGCGCCTGCGCCGTCAGCGAAAGCCGGGGCGGGGACTCCTCATACTTGTCGCAGGCTCCAAAAATCGTCGCCCCCGCCCCGGCTTCCGCTGACTCGAACCGAGCAGCGCCACGACCACGCGCGGCGCGAGACCCCGGGCACAGGGCACAGGGCTTAAGGCCTGGGCACGGGGCGTGGGTGGAGGGCCTTACTTCGCCAGGGGGAGCGTGATCGCGTCGATGCGCGCCAGGATCTCCGGCGTCAGCTTCGGCGTGACCGCCAGGGCGCCCAGGTTGTCCTGCAGCTGCGACAGCTTGCTCGCGCCCAGGATCACCGTCGAGACGCGTGGGTTGCGGTTGATCCACGCGATCGCCAGCTGCGCCAGCGAGCAACCCAGCACCTTCGCGATCGCGTCCAGTTCGCCGACCGCCGCGTTGCGCTGCGGCTCCTGCAGCTGCTCGCGGATCCAGGACATGCTCTCCAGCGACGCGCGGCTGCCCTCCGGAATGCCGTTGCGGTACTTGCCGGTCAGCAGGCCCGAGGCCAGCGGACTCCACGTCGTCAGGCCCAGGCCGATGTCCTCGTACAGCCGCGCGTACTCCTTCTCGACGCGCTGGCGATGGAACAGGTGGTACTGCGGCTGCTCCATCACCGGCTTGTGCAGGTGATGGCGCTCGGCGATCTCCCAGGCGGCGCGGATCTCGTCGGCGCTCCACTCGCTGGTGCCCCAGTACAGCGCCTTGCCCTGCGTGATCATGTCGCTCATCGCGCGCACCGTCTCCTCGATCGGCGTGTGCGGATCGGGACGGTGGCAATAGACCAGGTCGATCTCGTCCAGCCCGAAGCGCTTGAGCGAGCCGTCGATGGCCTGCATCAGGTACTTGCGGTTGAGCGTGTCCTTGTAGTTGACGGTGGTGCCCGACTTGTCGATGCCCCAATAGAACTTGGTCGAGACGACGTAGGTGTGGCGGCCCCAGCCCAGCTGCCTGAAGACCTGGCCCATGATCTCCTCGCTGCGGCCGAGCGCGTAGGCCTCGGCGTTGTCGAAGAAGTTGACGCCGGCATCGCGCGCGGCGGCCATCAGCTCGACCGCCGAGCCGGTATCGACCTGGTTGTGATACGTCACCCAGGACCCCAGGGACAGTTCGGACACCTGCAGGCCGCTGCGGCCGAGTCGACGGTATTGCATGCGCTTCTCCTTTTTCGAGGCGCGCAGCGTAGCGGAGGTCGCGCCGGCTGTCAGTCGGCATGCCGAATGCCCCCGTCGGCGCTGTCGTCGTGATGTCACCGTCCACGCGAACACTGCGCGACGCCCGCGCCCTCACAGGCGCTTCACCCCGACCGCGCCAGCCCGTCGCCCGCATGCCATGAACAAGAAGCCACGCCTGAACCTGCTCAAGAACGAGGACGCCGCCACGCCGGCCGAGACCGTCGACCACACCCGACGCCACCTGGTGCGCGGCGCGCTCGCCGCCGGGGCGCTGGCCGGCCTGCCGCTGGCGGGCTGCGGCAGCGACGACGACGACGCGCCGCAGGTCGCGGTCGCGTTCAGCCACGGCGTGGCCAGCGGCGATCCGCTGAGCGACCGCGTCATCCTGTGGACCCGCGTGCTGGCCCAGGACAGCGCCGACACCCGCGACGTGCCGCTGCGCTGGGAGGTGTCGACCGACGCCAACTTCACCGCGATCGCCGCCAGCGGCACCGCGACCGCGCGCGCCGCCAGCGACTTCTGCGTCAAGGTCGACGCCACCGGCCTGCTGGCCAACACCCGCTACTGGTATCGCTTCAAGGCCTACGCGGCGACCTCCGCGGCGGGCCGGACGAAGACGCTGCCCACCGGCAGCGTGTCGCAGGTGAAGCTGGCGGTGTTCTCGTGCTCGAACTACCCGACCGGCTACTTCAACGTCTATGCCGAGGCCGCCAAGCGCGCCGAGGCCGACGGCTACGACGTCGCCGTGCACCTGGGCGACTACATCTACGAATACGGCCCGGGCCAGTACGCGAGCGACAACGCCACGGCGCTGAACCGCGTCGTCGACCCGCAGAAGGAGATCCTCGCGCTGGCCGACTACCGCCGTCGTTATGCGCAGTACCGCTCGGACGCCGACCTGCAGAAGCTGCACGCGCTGGTGCCGATGATCGCGGTGTGGGACGACCACGAGGTCGCCAACGACACCTGGAAGAACGGCGCCCAGAACCACCAGCCGGCGACCGAGGGCGAGTTCGCCGCGCGCAAGGCGGCCGCGGTGCAGGCGTGGCACGAGTGGCTGCCGGTGCGCGACGGCACCAATCCGCTGACGATCTATCGCAGCTTCAACTTCGGTTCGCTGATGGCGCTGCACATGCTCGACACCCGCGTGCTGGCGCGCGACGAGCAGCTGGACTACGCCGACTACATCACCGCGACCGGGCTGGACGCCGCGAAGTTCCAGGCCGACATGGCCCGCGCCGACCGCACGCTGATGGGCGCGACGCAGGGCCAGTGGCTGCAGGCGCAGATGCAGGCGTCGACGGCGACCTGGCAGGTGCTCGGCCAGCAGGTGCTGATGGGCCGGATGAACATCCCCGCGCCGATCCTGTTCGAGGCGAACGCGCCGGGCACCGGCGTGTCGGTGTCGCAGTACGCCGCCATCGTGGCCAAGGCGCAGAGCAATCCGGCGGGCCTGACGGCGCAGGAGCGGGCGGTGCTCGCCGCGCCGAGCATCCCCTACAACCTGGACGCGTGGGACGGCTACCCGGTCGCGCGCGAGACGCTGCTGGGCACCGCGCGCCAGCTCGACAAGAACCTGGTCGTGCTGGCCGGCGACACGCACAACGCCTGGGCCAACGACCTGCTGGACGCGTCGGGCAACCAGGTCGGCGTGGAGTTCGCGACCTCGTCGGTGACCTCGCCGGGCTTCGAGGACTACCTGCCCAAGGAGAACCCGCAGCAGCTCGCCGGCGCGCTGACGCAACTGATCGGGCCGCTGGTCTACGCGGACACGTCGCGCCGCGGCTACCTGACCGTGACCGCGACGCCGACCGAGTGCCGCTGCGACTGGATCTTCGTCAGCACGATCCTGAGCCGCGACTACACCGCGACGGTGGCGCAGTCGCTGCGCACGCTGCCCGGCGCGGGGCAGCGCAAGCTGGTCGGGGTCTGATCGCTGATCGCGGACCCTCACCCCAACCCTCTCCCGCGGTGCGGGAGAGGGAGTGTCGGGAGAGTCGCTCGGTCCTTCATGGCTCCCTCGCCCGCACTGCGGGAGAGGGCGGGGGGTGAGGGTCGCACGCACGCCGCGGTCGCGAAAATGCTGGCGCTATAGTCCTTCGCATCCGGCCGCCTGACGCGGCCGGCGCAGTTTCACGAGGCGATGCCATGACCCAGCCGCCAGAGTCCCCGCTCCATCTCCCCCACGCCGCGGACGCGGCCACCGACGCCTTCGATGCCGCCTTCGACGGCCATGCGCCGCCGCTGCGGCTGGCGGTGATCGGCGCGGGCCCGGCGGGCCTGGCGCTGGCGCTGCTGGCGGCGCGTTACCTGCCGCAGGCGCAGATCAGCCTCTTCGACGCGCGCCCGATCGAGCGCGACGTCTCCGGCGATCCCCGCACGCTGGCGCTGTCGCTGGGCAGCATGCAGTTGCTGCAGCGCCTGCGCGTGTGGCCCGGCGCTCACGCGCAACCGATCCGCGAGGTCCACGTGAGCCAGGCGCCGCCGACCTTGTCGAGCCCCTGGTTCGGCGCGTCGGGCGAGCCCGAGGTCCACCTCAGCGCGGCCGAGCAGCGGGTGCCGCAACTGGGCGCGGTGTTGGCCTACGGGCAACTGGTGGCGCCGCTGCAGGCGGCCTGGCAGCAGGCGAGCGCGCTGGAGCCCCGGCGGCTGATCAGCCGCTTTGGCCAGGCGGTCGACGGCATCAAGCAGGACCGCCCCGACGAGGTCGAGATCGACGCCGGCATCGCCGAGCGCTTCGACCTGGCGGTCGTCGCCGAAGGCGGTGTGTTCTCCGACCAGGCGCGCAAGGCGCTGACGCACGATTACCGGCAGAACGCCTGGGTGGGCACGGTGACGCTGTCGCCGGACAGCCCGGTGGGCGTGGCCTACGAGCGCTTCACGCGCCGCGGGCCGCTGGCCTTGCTGCCCTTGCCGGACCGCGACGGGCAGCGCCGCGCCGCGCTGGTCTGGTGCCAGCCGCAGGACGAGGACGAGGTCGACGGCCTGACCGATGCGCAGCGGCTGGCGGTGATCCAGCAGCAACTGCCGGATCGCGTCGGCCGGCTGCTCGGCATCAGCCCGCTGAAGTGTTTCCCGCTGGGCCTGAACGCCGAGCGCACGCTGGTCGAAGGCCGGCGCATCCGCATCGGCAATGCCGCGCAGACGCTGCATCCGGTGGCGGGGCAGGGCCTGAACCTGGGTCTGCGCGACGGGTTCGCGCTGGTCGAGGCGCTGCGGCGCGACCCGCAGGTCGACCAGGCGCTGCGCCGCGTCGAATGGCAACGCGCGCCGGACCGGTGGGCGACGATCCTGACGACGGACTTCCTGGCCCGCACCTTCGCCTGGCGCTGGCCGGGCCTGCCGGCCGCGCGGGGCCTGGGCCTGGCGGCGCTGCAGGCGCTGCCGCCGCTCAAGCGCGCGCTGGCGGGGCAGATGATGTTCGGCCGACGTTGAGCGCCTCCGCCACCTCTTCGGGCGCCTCCGACTACGCCGAGCCGGGCACCACGGCCTACCGCCGCATCGCGTTCGCGCTCTTCCTGGCGGGGTTCACGACCTTCTCGCTGCTGTACAGCGTGCAGCCGCTGCTGCCGCTGTTCGCGGCCGAGTTCAAGGTGGGCGCGGCGGCGAGCGCGCTGTCGCTGTCGCTGGCCACGGGCGCGCTGGCGTTCGCGATCCTGTGCGCGGGCGCGCTGTCGGAGAGCATGGACCGCAAGCGGCTGATGTTCGCGTCGATGGCGATGGCGGCGGTGCTGAACCTGATCGCGTCGGTGGTGCCGAGCTGGCACGCGATGCTGGTGGCGCGCGCGATCGAGGGGCTGGTGTTGGGCGGCGTGCCGGCGGTGGCGATGGCCTACCTGGCCGAGGAGATCCATCCGAAGGGCCTGGGCCGCGCGATGGGGCAGTACGTCGGCGGGACGGCCTTTGGCGGGATGATGGGGCGGGTCGGCGTGAGCGTGCTGAGCGACGCCTTCGGCTGGCGGCCCGCGCTGTTCGTCGTCAGCGTGCTGGGGCTGCTGGCGGCGGTCGGGTTCTGGTGGTTGCTGCCGCCGTCGAAGCACTTCGTGCGTCGTACCGGCGTGAAGCTGTCGGAGCACGCGGCGGTGTGGCGGGGCCACCTGACGCACCCGATGCTGCCGCTGCTGTTCGCGATGGGCTTCCTGATGATGGGCATGTTCGTGGCGGTCTACAACTACGCCGGCTTCCGGCTGATGAAGCCGCCGTTCTCGCTGAGCCAGAGCGCGATCGGGTTGATCTTCTGCGCCTACCTGTTCGGGATCGCCGCGTCGGCGACGGCGGGTGGCTTGTCGGACCGTTTCGGGCGGGCGCCGGCGCTGCTGTCGGGCATCGCGCTGGCGACGGTGGGCGTGGGGCTGACGCTGCTGAGTTGGCTGCCGGCGGTGATCGTGGGGATCGTGCTGCTGACGATCGGCTTCTTCGTGGCGCACTCGGTGAGCAGCGCCTGGGTGGGCGCGCTCGGCGGGCGGAGCAAGGGCCACGCGGCGTCGCTGTACCTGCTGGCGTACTACATCGGCTCGAGCACGCTCGGCGCGATGGGCGGCTGGTTCTGGGACCACAGCGGCTGGGGGGCGCTGGCGGGGTATGCGCTGGCTGTTCTGGCGGTGGCGGCGGTCGCGGCGTGGACGCTCCAGGCGCGTCAACGGACCCTCGCCGGTTGAAGCAGCTTTAGGTCATTTCCCCTCGATCGCGGATTCCAAGAATCCAGCCTCTCACGACCGTTGAGAGGCCCCATGCACCCCCACGCCGCCCTTGCCCGATCGACGCGGGCGATTCCTCGATTCCCCGAGGAGGAACGTCACTTCTCCCAGCCCGCCCACGCGCGCCCCGCGGCGCCGTTCCGCGATGAGCTCCTCGATCCCGAGCCCGGCCTCGAGCCGATGCGCGCGGCGCGATGCGCCTTCATCCAGGCGCGCGCCCGGCCGCTCGACCAGCATTTCCTCGCCGAGTTCCTCGTCGACTTCACCTGGGCGTCATCGCTGCTGGAAGGCAGCAGCTACTCGGCGGTCGACACCGCGACGCTGCTCGCCTGCGGGGAGCGCAATCCGTCCAAGCCGATGGACGAGGCGGTGCTCGCGCTCAACCACCGGCGGGCGGCGGAGCACCTCTGGGCGCACCCCGATCTCACGCCCGGCAACGTCTGCCGGATGCATGCGCTGCTCACCGACGACCACGGCCTCGCGGAAATCTGCGACTCCGACCACTTCCTGCCCGTCGAGCAACGCGGCAAGCCGCGGGAGTTCCAGGACATCCGCCTGCACCAGTCGGCCTACCTGCCGCCGTTCCGCCCCGGCACCGGCCATGCGACCTCGCTGCTGGAACGGGTCCTCGCCGTCGCCCGGACGCTGCATCCGGTGCAGGCGGCCTTCTACCTGCTCACGCGGGTGGCCTACATCCAGTCCTTCGCCAACGGCAACAAGCGCACCGCCCGGATCGCCGCCAACCTGCCGCTGCTGCAGTCGGGATTGCTCCCGCTGTCCTATGTCGACGTCGACAAGGCCGATTACCTGCGGGGCATGGTCGCCTTCTATGAACTCGGCAGCACGCGGACCATCGAGCACGTGTTTCTCCGCACCTACGCGACATCGATCCGCACCGCCTTGGGGACCGGTGACGACACGTCCATCGACCTGACACGAGGCTGAACACGCCGCTCGGGGTTTGCGAGTACGTAGTCGCATGCGTGCAATTCGACACGCTTGATGCACCATCCCTCGCGAAGGCTGACGCCGGGCGTCGTGCTGTTTGTTGTTCGTTGTGCCCTGACGCTCTCGGGTTGGCGTTCCGCCCCCCCTCTAAGACCAGACCCCATTCGGAGACAAACATGAAGTTCAGCGCGCGTTGGATCACCGCTACCGCCCTGGCCGCCGCCAGCTTCGCCGCCCACGCGGCCGACCCCATCAAGATCGGCGTGTCGGGCCCGTTCACCGGCGGCTCGTCGTCGATGGGCGTCAGCATGCGCGACGGTGTGCGATTGGCAGCCCAGGAAATCAACAAGAACGGCGGGGTCTTGGGACGCCAGATCCAGCTGATCGAACGCGACGACGAAGCCAAGAACGAACGCGGCGTCCAGATCGCCCAGGAACTCATCAACCGCGAGAAGGTCGCCGCCACCGTCGGCTTCATCAACACCGGCGTCGCCCTCGCCGCCCAGCGCTTCTACCAGGACGCCAAGATCCCGGTCATGAACAACGTGGCCACCGGCTCCGTGATCACCCAGCAGTTCAAGGACCAGCCCGACAACTACGTCTTCCGCAACGCCGCCCACGACTCGATCCAGGCGCCGATGATCGTCGAGGAAGCCATCGCCCGCCGCGGCTTCAAGAAGGTCGCCATCCTCGCCGACTCCACCAACTACGGCCAGCTCGGCCGCGCCGACCTGGAGAAGGCCCTCGAGCTCAAGGGCATCAAGCCCGTCGCGGTCGAGAAGTTCAACATCAAGGACGTCGACATGACGGCCCAGCTGCTCAAGGCCAAGGAGGCCGGCGCCGAGGCCGTGCTCACCTACGGCATCGGCCCCGAGCTCGCCCAGATCGCCAACGGCATGACCAAGCTCGGCTGGAAGGTCCCGATGGTCGGCAGCTGGACGCTGTCCATGGCCAACTACATCGACAACGCCGGCCCCGGCGGCGAAGGCGCGCGCATGCCGCAGACCTTCATCCAGGAACCGACCACGCCCAAGCGGCAGTCCTTCATCGTCAACTACCTCAAGACGTTCAACCCGAAGAACAGCCGCATCGACTCGCCGGTCTCCGCCGCCCAGGGCTACGACTCGATCTACCTGCTGGCCGCCGCCATCAAGCAGGCCGGCAGCACCGACGGCCCCAAGGTCAAGGCCGCGCTCGAGGACCTGAAGACCCCCGTCGAAGGCGTGGTGACGACCTACAACAAGCCGTTCACCAAGGCCGACCACGAGGCCATCACCGCCAACATCCCGGTGTTCGGCGAGGTGAAGGGCCAGCGCGTCGTCTACGCCTACGAGGCCGACTTCAAGGCCGCCTCCGAGGTCAAGGTCAAGGACGTCAACGCCAAGGGCGCGATGCCCCAGAAGAAGTGACCCCAGGAACGGCCGCCTCGCGCGGCCGTTTTTCCGTGCGCCGCCCCCGCGGCGGCGCCATCGTCCCCCCAGCAGTCCCGGACTCCGTATGCAGATCCTGACCCAACTGGTGTTCAGCGGCATCGCGCTCGGCATGATCTACGCGGTCATCGCCTTCGGCTACCAGCTGACCTTCTCGACCTCCGACACCCTGAACTTCGGCCAGGGCGACGCGCTGATGCTGGGCGCGCTCGTCGGGCTGACGCTCGTCGGCCACGGCGTCAACTACTGGCTGATGATCCCGATCGTGTGCCTGTTCGGCGCGCTGCAGGGCGCCTTCGTCGAGCGCATCGGCGTGCGCCCCGCCATCAAGATCAAGTCGGAGTTCGGCTGGATCATGTCCACCATCGCGCTGGGCATCATCTTCAAGAACGTGGCCGAGAACGTCTGGGGCCGCGACGACCTGAAGTTCCCCTCGCCGCTGCCCGAGGCGCCGATCAAGTTCCTCGGCGCCAACGTGCTGCCGATGGAGATCCTGGTCGTCGGCGGCGCGCTGGCGATGATGCTGGCCGTGGAGCTGTTCAACCGGCGCTCGATCTACGGCCGCGCCGTCGTGGCGACCTTCAACGACCGCGACGCCGCCAAGCTCATGGGCATCAACACCGGGCTGGTGATCACCTTCTCCTACGCGCTGTCGTCGCTGACGGCGGCCTTCGCTGGCGTGCTGATCGCGCCGCTGACGCTGACCGGCGCCACGATGGGCGCCGTCCTGGGCCTGAAGGCCTTCGCCGTGGCGATCATCGGCGGCCTGACCTCGGGCCTCGGGATCATCGTCGGCGGGATCATCCTGGGCATCGCCGAGACCACCACCGGCTTCTACCTGTCCACCGGCTACAAGGACGTGCCGGGCCTGGTGCTGCTGCTGATCGTGCTGGCGCTCAAGCCGGCCGGCCTGTTCGGCAAGACCGCGATCAAGAAGGTGTGACGTCATGAGCCCCACGTCCTCCTCTTCGTCCACCTCGTCCTCCGCCTCCACGCCGGGCGGCACCGCCGCGCCCCGCGCCCGGCTCGATCCGAAGAAGCTCGTCGCCGGCGCGGTCGCGATCGTCGCGCTGTTCGCGTTCCCGCTGGTGTCCGGCAACCCGTACTACATCCACCTGGTCGAGACGATCATGATCTACGCGATCGTGCTGTTCGGCCTGGACATCGTGGTCGGCTACACCGGGCAGGTGTCGCTGGGCCATGCTGGGCTGTTCGGCATCGGCGCCTACACGGCCGGCGTGCTGATCACCAAGTTCGGCCTGTGGGTGCTGCTGACGCTGCCGCTGGCGGTGGGCATCACCGCCGCGTTCGGCGCGCTGCTGGCGCTGCCGGCGCTGCGCGTCACGGGGCCCTACCTGGCGATGGTGACGCTGGCGTTCGGCACCATCATCCAGATCCTGATCAACGAGATGGATTTCCTGACCAACGGGCCGATGGGCATCACCCTCACCAAGCCCAAGCTGCTCGGCCACCAGCTCGACGAGACGGAGTTCTACTGGCTGGTGGCGGTGCTGCTGATCGCGTCGCTGGTGTTCGTGCACCGCGTGCTGCGCTCGCACCTCGGCCGCGCATTCGAGGCGCTGCGCGGCAGCCCGGTGGCGTCGGACTGCATGGGCGTCTCGGTCTACCGCTACAAGGTCTACGCCTTCGTGATCAGCGCCGGCCTGGCCGGGCTGGCCGGCGCGCTGTACGCCTATTCCGAGCAGTACATCTCGCCCAACACCTACAACTTCGAGCTGACGGTGCTGTTCCTGCTGGCCATCATCATGGGCGGCCGCAAGACCCGCACCGGCGCGCTGCTGGGCGCCGCGATCATCGTGGTGCTGCCCAAGCTGCTCGACGACCTGGAGCTGTTCCGCTACGTGTCGGTGATCTTCGCGATCCTGGTGGTGGCGGTGACGGTGGTGGCGCTGCGCCGCGGCAAGGTGGGCGCGACGCAGGCGGCGATCCCGGTCGTCGGCAGCATCGCGCTGGCGGGGCTGTCCTTCGTGCTGGAGACGATGACCGACTGGCGGCTGTCGATCTTCGGCCTGATCACGCTGTTCGTCGTGTACTACCTGCAGGACGGCATCGTCGGTTTCGTGCGCAACGCGCTGCAGATCAAGGCCCGGCCGGTGGGCGAGGGCGGCCCGGTCGGCGAGAAGCCGGCCGACGCGATCTCGCAGGCGGGCGCGGCCGGCGGCGCGGGCGAGGTCGTCATCGACGCGCGCGGCGTGCTGATGCAGTTCGGCGGCCTGAAGGCGCTCAACAACGTCGACCTGCAGGTGCGGCGCGGCACGATCCACGGCCTGATCGGGCCGAACGGCTCGGGCAAGAGCACGATGATGAACGTGCTCACCGGCATCTACGTGCCGACCGCGGGCGAGCTCAAGTTCGGCGATCGCTCGCTGGTGGGGCGGACCTCGGCGGACATCGCGCTGTCGGGCATCGCGCGGACCTTCCAGAACGTGCAGCTGTTCGGCGAGATGAGCGCGCTGCACAACGTGATGGTGGCGCTGCACCACAGCTTCGGCGCCAACCTGCTGCAGGTGGCGCTGCACTCGCCGCGCTACAACGCCGAGGACGCGCTGGCCCGCGCGCGGGCCCTGAGCCTGCTGGAGTTCGTCGGCCTGGCCGACCTGGCCTTCGAGGAAGCGCGCAACCTGCCCTACGGCAAGCAGCGGCTGCTGGAGATCGCGCGGGCGCTGGCGCTGGACCCGAAGCTGCTGCTGCTGGACGAGCCGGCGGCGGGGCTGACCGCGCCCGACATCAAGGAGCTGATGCGCATCATCGGCAAGATCCGCGACCACGGCATCACGGTGATCCTGATCGAGCACCACATGGACGTGGTGATGGGCATCTGCGACACGGTGTCGGTGCTGGACTTCGGCCAGAAGATCGCCGAGGGCCGGCCGGCCCAGGTGCAGGCCGACCCCAAGGTGATCGAGGCCTACCTCGGCGGCCAGGCGGCCTGAGCGCGGAGCGGAACTGACATGCTGAAGATCGATCAACTGCATGCCGGCTACGGCAAGGTCGAGGTGCTGCACGGCATCACGGTGGAGGTGCCCAAGGGGCGGGTGGTGACGCTGATCGGCTCCAACGGGGCCGGCAAGACGACGACGATGCGCGCGGTCAGCGGGATGATCGCGCCGAGCTCGGGCCAGATCACGCTCAACGGCAGGCGCATCGACGGGCTGGAGTCGTACCACATCGCCCGGCTGGGGCTGGCGCATTCGCCGGAGGGCCGGCGGGTGTTCGCGACGATGAGCGTCACCGACAACCTGCGGCTGGGGGCGTTCCCGCGCTACACCGGCGCGCGGCCCAAGGGCGACGTCGACGCGGACCTGGAGAAGGCGATGGAGCTGTTCCCGCGCCTGAAGGAGCGGCGCCAGCAGCTGGCCGGCACCCTGTCCGGCGGCGAGCAGCAGATGCTGGCGATGGCGCGGGCGACGATGCTGAATCCGGAGGTGGTGCTGCTGGACGAGCCGTCGATGGGGCTGGCGCCGATCCTGGTGGACGAGGTGTTCCGCATCATCGAGCGGCTCAAGGGGCAGGGCGTGACGATGCTGCTGGTGGAACAGTTCGCCGCGGCGGCGCTGGCGGTGGCGGACTACGGCTACGTGCTGGAGAACGGCCGCATCTCGCTGCACGGTCCGGCGGAGAAGCTGCGCACCGATCCGGCGGTGAAGGCGGCGTACCTGGGCGGCGGGCACTGACGCCGGGGCCCTGGGTGGCCGCCTGACAAACGCGACGACTTCGATCGGGCATCCAGCGGCTCCAAGCAGTTGGAATCGCGGCGATGTCCATCGCGAACGCGCAGGTGCGTCGCACCGGCGTGCTGCCTAGAGTGACTGCCTCGCCCCGCTCCGGGGCTTCTCCTCCAGCGAGGTGCAGTCATGACGAACGCTCCCCGACGCGAGCCCGATCGACCGCCGGTCGAGGCGTGGCAGGCGCAGGGCCTCTATCCGTTCTCCCGCGATCCGGAGACCTCGATCGAGGTGCTGGAGCGCCAGCTGTTCGATCAGGTGGCCTGGCACCTGTCGCGCTTCCATCCGGTGTTCCGCTCCCTGGCGCCCGAGGCGGTCGCCTTCCAGTTCCGGCTGCTGAGGCAGGCCGTGGAGTGCGGTCCCGAGGAACTGCAGACGCTGCTGACCGAGGTGCTGGACCTGCCGGCCGAGGACCGCCAGGTGATGGCCGAGTTGCTGAAGGACGTCTCGTTGTCCTCGGTCATCCGCGAGGCCCACGTGGTGACGGAGCGCCTGCTGCTGCTCGATGGCCTGGAGTCGATCGTGTTCGAGAAGGACCTGCAGCCGCATGTCAGGGAGCGCGGCGAACTGCACCGGATCGTCGCCCGCAATCCATGGCTCTTCGGGGAGCGATTCGCGCTGTCGGTGGACAACCGGTCCCTCACCGAAGTGCTGCGCAAGCACCGCGAACGGCTGGGAGACGACGTCCTCATCGATGAGCCCCCCGACGGGACGGCGCAGAAGCGCGCGTTCATCGACCTCATGTTCTCCCGCGCGACGCGCCGCCATCAGCCGTCGACCCTGGAGCACCTCGTCGTGGAACTGAAGGCGCCTCGCGTCCAGATCGGGCAGAAGGAGATCAGCCAGATCTGCGACTACGCCTCGCGCGTGGCCCGTGACGAACGCTTCCGTGCCGTGGACGCGAGGTGGTCGTTCTGGCTGGTCGGCCGGGACATCGAGGAGGGCGTGCTCGATGCGACCGAGCGCCGGAACCAGCTCGCGCTGCCCTTGGCGTTCAACCACGCGGTGCGCGTCGTGACCTGGGCGCAGGTCATCGACGAGAACCGCGCCCGGCTCCAGTTCCTGCAGGAGAGCCTGGACTACAAGGCCAGCCGGCAGGCCGGGCTGAAGCACCTGCAGCGGCGCTATCCCGACTGCCTCGGCGAGGTGGTGCAGCGCGCGCGCGAGCCGCGGACGGCCTATGCGCGCGCCGGGTGACCGCGGGCGAGGCGGCGTCGTCCCCGTCGCGGCGGTGGCCGCCGCCGCGGTCGCCCGACGCCTCAGACGAACATCCCGCCCGACGCCTCCACGCGCTGCGCGGTGATCCAGTGGCTGTCGTCGGACAGCAGCGCGGCGACCACCGGCCCGATGTCGTCGGGCAGGCCGGCGCGGCCCAGCGCCGTCGCCGACGCCACCATCTGGTTGACCGCCTCGTTGTCGCGCACCGCGCCGCCGCCGAAGTCCGTCTCGATCGCCCCCGGCGCCAGCGTGTTCACGCGGATGCCGCGGGCGCCGAACTCCTTGGCCATGTAGCGGCTCAGCACCTCGATGCCGCCCTTCATCGTCGCGTAGGCGCCGTAGCCGGGCAGCGAGAAACGCGCCAGGCCGCTGGAGACGTTCAGCACGCTGCCGCCGTCGTTGAGCAGCGGCAGCAGCGTCTGCGTCAGGAAGAACGGGCCTTTCAGGTGCACGCGCATCAACTCGTCGAACTGCGCTTCGGTCGTGTCGGCCAGCGGCGCATGCACGCCCATGCCGGCGTTGTTGACGAGGTGATCGAAGCGCTCGCGCTGCCATTGCGTCTTCAGCACCTGCCGGAGCGCCTGCGCGAAGGCCGGGAAGGCGCCGCTGTCGCCGACATCCAGCTGCAGGGCCGCCGCGCGGCCGCCCAGGCGCTGGATCTCGTCGATCACCGACTGCGCCTCGTCCTGGCGGCTGCGGTAGGTGACGATGCTGTCGATGCCGCGGCGGGCCAGGTGAACCGCCGCGTTGCGGCCCAGGCCCCGGCTGCCGCCGGTGATCAGCGCGATCTTGCGGGTCGTGGGGGAAGAGGTCGTGGTCGTCATGGTGAGCTCCTGTGAGGGGTGGGGATCGGATGCAGGCACTTTATTGATCGACGCTTGACGTATAAATCGCCTTGAATCGATTTGACCGTTCATCCAGGACGAACAAATGAGCGACCCCGCCACGACCTCAGCGGCCTTGCCGCCCTCGCCAGTCACGCCGGCCTCTCCAGCCTCTCCGGCCTCGCTGCCTTCCTCGACCTCGGCTCCGCCGTCGATGGAGACCTTGCAGGTCTTCGTCCGCGTCGCCGAGCTGGCCAGCTTCACGCAGGCGGCGCAGAGCCTGGGGCTGCCCAAGGCGAGCGCCTCCACCGCGGTGCAGCGGCTGGAGGCCAGCCTGGGCACGCGGCTGTTTCATCGCACGACGCGCCGGGTGCAGCTGACGCAGGACGGCCAGGCCTGCTACGAGCGCTGCAAGGACCTGCTCGCCGACCTGGACGACATGCAGACGATGTTCCAGCCGGCGGCCGCCGGTTTGCGCGGCCGGCTGCGGGTCGACATGCCGCTGCGGGTGGCGCACGACCTCGTCGTGCCGCGCCTGCCCGAGTTCCTGGCCGCGCATCCCGGGCTGGAGGTGGAACTGAGCAGCACCGACCGCCGCGTCGACCTGGTGCGCGAGGGCTTCGACTGCGTGCTGCGCGTCGGGCCGCTGGGGGACTCGAGCCTGGTGGCGCGGCCGCTGGGCGCGATGGCGATGGCCAACCTCGCGAGCCTGGCGTATGTCGAGGCCTTCGGCCTGCCGGAGACGCTCGAGGACCTCGCGCGGCACCGGCTGGTGCAGTACGTGACGACGCTGGGCCAGCGCTGCCCCGGCTTCGAATGGCGCGACGAGGCGGGCGTGACGCGTTTCGTGCCGATGGCCGGCGCGCTGACGGTCAGCGATTCGGGCGCGTACACCGCCGCCTGCCTGGCGGGGCTGGGGATCATCCAGGTGCCGCGCCACGGCTACGAGGCGGAGGTGCTGGACGGCCGGCTCGTCGAGGTGCTGCCGGGCTACCGCGCCGCGCCGATGCCGGTGCATCTGCTCTATGCGCACCGCCGGCAGCTGCCGCGCCGGGTGCAGGCCTTCATGCAATGGCTGGCCGAGCTGCTGGCGCCGCGGCTGTTGCCGCTATCCTCTGCTTCCTCGGCTTCGTCCTCCTGAACCGCCTTGCGCTCCGATCCCGCCTTGGACCTCCACGCCATCTCCCAGCAAGCCCGCGCCGCGCTGCAGTCGGGCGACGCCGTCGCCGCGCAGCCGCCCGGCGAGGAATGGCTGCTGATGGCGCTCGAGCAGGGCGACGAGCCGCAGCAGGCGCGCGCGCTGCTGCACCTGGCGCGCTGCGACCGCGTGCTGCATCACCCGGGCGACGCGCGCGGCCGCAGCGAGCAGGCGGCGCGCTTGTTCCGCCAGCAGGGCGACGCCGATGGCGAGGCCGGCGCGCTGTCGGTGCTGGCGCACAGCGCCTCGCTGGCCGGGCATCACGAGGAAGCGATCGAGGCCGCCTTGCTCGGCCTGCGGCTGGCGCAGCAGCGCGGCGACGGCGCGGCGCTGGTGGTGGCGCTGCAGGACCTGGGCGCCTGCCATGTCTGGGCGCGCAATTTCGACAAGGCGGCCGAGGTGCTGCGCCAGGCGGCTGATGCGGCCAATGCCTGCAAGCCGCGGCTGAGCCCGCTGACCGCCTGCCTGTGGCTGGCGATGGCGACGCTGCTGGCCTTCGCCGGCGAGCGCGAGCAGCGCGGCCAGTTGCCGTCGCTGGGTCCGCTGGAGGGCCACCTGATCAACGCGCGGCACCTGCTGGCGGAAGGCGATGCGGAAACGCAGTGCTGGTGGACGCTGATGCAGACGATGGCGCAGATCTGGAAGGGTGCGTCGGCGCTGGCGCAGCCGGAGCTGCAGCAGGCGCTGGCGCACCTGCCGGAGCAGGACCGGCACTGGCTGGCGGCGCTGGCGTGCTGGGTGCAGGCGGAGCTGGCCTGGGCGCGGCGGCTGTGGCCGCAGGCGCGGCGGGCGGCGGCGCAACTGGTGACGGCGTCGGATGCGGTGCAGCACGAGCCGCTGGCGCAGCTGGGCGAGTTGATCGCCAGCCAGATCGAGGAACAGCAAGGGCAGCCGCAGCGCGCGCTGCAGCGGATGCGCGCCCTGCGCGAGCGCGAGGCGCGGGTGCGGATCGCCAGTCTCGCGAGCCGCGAGGCGACGGTGCAATGGCAGCTCGACGCGCGGCGCAGCGAGCGCGACCGCGCGCAGCTCGCGGACGAGGCGCAGCGGCTGGAGAAGCTGTCGATGGAGGACCCGCTGACGGGCCTGGCGAATCGCCGCAGCTTCGAGGCGCACACGCGGGCGCAGATCGCGTCGGGCGGCGTGCTGAGCCTGGCGCTGATCGATGTCGATCACTTCAAGCAGGTCAACGACCGGCACTCGCACCTGGTCGGCGACCAGGTGCTGAACCAGATCGCGCGGCTGATGCGACAGCATGTCCGCGAGCACGATGTCGCCGCGCGGCTGGCCGGCGACGAGTTCGTGCTGCTGCTGCGCGGCGCGTCCGAGGAGGTCGCGCAGCAGGCTTGCCTGCGGCTGGACGAGGCGGTGCGCCGGCACGACTGGAGCGCGATGTCTGACGGCCTGCGGGTGAGCATCAGCATCGGCGCCGCGCAACGCCAGGACGGCGACACGCTGGAGACGCTGATGGCGCGCAGCGATGCCGCGATGTACGCGTTCAAGCGGGAGCGCAAGGGCACCGCGACGGCCGGCGCCTGGCTCACCGACGAGAGCGAAGGCGAGGGCGATTCGCCGGATTGAGAGTGCGTCGACGGCCGGGAAGGCCGTGGCCATCGGGGATCTGACGCGCGAGTCGAGAAATACACAAGAACTTGCGTGGCGATTCCGCCGAAAACGAGGGGGTGGGTGAACGCTGACCTGTCCGACCCGTGCCAAGAATGATTGCTTCCTTTGCACCTGCCTGTAAGGAGGCTTCATGACTGTGCTTGTAGACGTCGCGATCAGCGCTCATGACACGCGACTACCGCCCGCGCTCGCCGCGGGCAATCAAACGCTGAATGCGTTCGACGTGATTCCTGGCCCCTACTCGGTGACCGCTCGACGGCAGCTCGAGGCGATCAACCGCTTGATCCGTCTTCGAGACGAGGGGCGTTTCAGGCCTCGACCGGACGAGGCGAGCAGGGGGCACATGCGGCACGACGTGCCCGAGCGGATGCTGGCGATCTATTCGAAGCATCGCCAGCTCCTGGAGGAGCCGCCAGGAGGCGGAGATGTCGTGGCCTGGATCCGGGAGTTCCGCGATGAAGACGGTTGTCGTTGATTCGAATGTCGCGTTGGGCTGGTTGGTGCTGCGAAAGGACAACGAAGCGCTCCACCGCTATGCGGGCCGATTGGCCGAGTCCTCCGCGACTGCGGAGACGCGGCTCATCGCACCGTACGTCTTCACCGCCGAATGCGCCTACACCCTGCTGAAGCGAGGACGGGCGCAAGGATGGCCGGAGGAGGAACTCCAGATGTATGCCGAGTTGATCGACATGTACCCGGTGGCGATGGACGAGGACGTGATGCCTCTACCGGAGCATGTGGATTTCGCGATGGAACACAACGTGCAAGGTTATGACGCCCTGTATCTCGCACTGGCCATGGAGAAGAAGGCGGCCCTCGCCACCGCGGACAAGGGACTGCGCGCGGCGGCGGAAAGGGCGGGTGTCGAGCTGTTCTGACCCGCAGGGGCCTCAGTGCCCCTGCTCCCTCGCCCGCTTGAGCAGCAGTTCCTTCTCGCGCTCGTTGCCGGTCATCGCGGCGGCGCGTTCGAACTCCGCCTTCGCTTCCGCGTTCCGGCCGAGCTTGGCCAGCAGGTCCGCGCGCACGCTCGGCAGCCAGTGGTACTGCTTGAGCGCCGGTTCCTCCATCAGCCGGTCGACGATCTCCAGCCCCACCGCCGGGCCGAAGGCCATCGACAGCGCCACCGCGCGGTTCAACTCCACCACCGGCGACGGCTGCCGGATCGCCAGCGCCTCGTAGAGCGCCGCGATGCGCGGCCACTCGGTGTCCTCGGCGCGCGCCGCCCGCGCGTGGCAGGCCGCGATCGCCGCCTGCAGCGCATACGGCCCCAGGCCGTCGCCGTCGTCGGCCTGCGCGGCCAGCCGGTCCGCCGCCTCCAGCGCCGCGAGCCCCCGCTCGATCGACGCCGCGTCCCACATCGACCGGTCCTGCTCCAGCAGCAGCACCGCCTGTCCCTGCGCGTCCACCCGCGCCGCCGCGCGCGACGCCTGCAGCTCCATCAGCGCCAGCAGCCCCTGCACCTCGGTCTCGCGCGGCGCCAGCCGCACCAGCATGCGGGTGAGCCGCAGCGCCTCGTCGCACAGGTCCTGTCGGATCAGCCGGTCGCCGCTGGTGGCCGAGTAGCCCTCGTTGAAGATCAGGTAGAGCACCTCCAGCACCGCCGACAAGCGCTCGGTCAGCGCCTCGCCGCGCGGCAGCTCGAACGGCACCTTCGCGTCGCCCAGCGTGCGCTTGGCGCGGACCAGCCGCTGCGCCACCGTCGGTTCCGATTGCAGGTAGGCCCGCGCGATCTCGGCCGTCGTCAGCCCGGCCACCATCTTCAGCGTCAGCGCCACCCGCGCCTCCAGGCTCAGCACCGGATGGCAGGCGCAGAACATCAGCCGCAGCACGTCGTCGCCGATCTCGCGCGCCGCGCGGTCGTCATCCAGGCTGTCGACGAAGTTCGGCACGATCATGGCCTCGCGCGCGTCGAGCTCATGCCCGAGCTGCTCCAGCTTGTCGCCGCTGAGCTTCACGTGCCGCAGCCGGTCCAGCGCGCGGTGCTTGGCCGTGGTCATCAGCCAGGCCGCCGGCTTGTCGGGCAGGCCCTGCGTCGGCCAGGTCTCCAGCGCGGCCACCAGCGCGTCCTGCGCCAGCTCCTCCGCCAGCGGGACGTCGCGCGTCAGCCGCGACAAGGCGCCGATGATCTTGGCCGACTCCTGGCGCCAGACGGTCGTGATCGCGCGGTGGGTGTCCTGGTTCATGCGCGCGATCGTACGGCCTCGCGCCCCGGGACCCCGTTCCGCATGGCCGCGCCCCCTCGCCGGCGGACGCGGGGGGCCGCGGGCGACAGGCCCGGCGGCCGGGGCCGTCGACGATCAGGCGCCCGGGAACTGCGTGATGTCCATGTACATCAGCTCCCAGATGTGCCCGTCCGGGTCCGCGTAGGCCTGGGAGTACATGAACCCCATGTCCTGCGGCTCGCGCGGCACCGTGCCGCCGGCCGCCCGGGCCTTGGCGATCAGTTCGTCCACCTGCGCGCGGCTCTCGCAGGACAGGCAGGTCAGCACCTCGGTGGCCGTGTGCGCGTCCGAGATCTTGCGCGGCGTGAAGGTCTGGAAGAACTCCTCGACCAGCAGCATCGCGTAGATGTCGTCCGAGATGATCATCGACAGCGCCTGCTCGTTGGAGAACTGCGGGTTGAAGGCGTAGCCCATCGCCGCGTAGAAGCGCTTGCTGCGCTCGACGTCCTTGACGGGCAGGTTCACGAAGATCTGTTGGTGTCGCATGTCGGAACTCCTCAATGGGGGTGAAGTCGCGGAGCGCGTGCTGGGGTGCCGGTGGTCGCATCGTGCCCTCCTGATCGCGGCGCCCCGTCGCTGGGGCGTCCACACAGGCACGACGCGCCAGCGCCGCCGGTTTCGACAGGACGCGACGCGCGACTCAAAAAAAATCCGGGCCGACCGGCCCGGATGTCGCGCGGGGAAGGCGGCACCGCCCTCAGGAAGCCTTCGACTCCTCGAAGCACGGCACCATCGAGCGGACTTCCACCGTGCACCATTCCGCCGCCGGGCATTCGCGGGCGATGGCGATCGCCTCCTCGCGGGTCTTCACGTTCAGCCAGAAGAAGCCGCCGACCATCTCCTTGGCCTCGGCGAAGGGGCCGTCGAGCGCCGTGATCCGGCCGTCGCGCTTGTTCACCCGGGTCGAGCCGTTGACCGACTGCAGCGACTGCGCCGCGTGCAACAGCCCCTGGGCCCGCAGCTGGTCGGCGTAGGCGGTCATGCGGTCATAGGCGTCGCGGCCTTCCTCGGGGGTGCGGGCCTCGCGCTGGCCGACAGGTTCGTTGATCAGCAGGACGTAGCTCATGGGGGTCTCCGTGCAATGCGGTCAAAAGGGGCGATCGTCGGTGAGCGGCGGTCGATCCAAGGTCGATCGGCGGTCGATCAGCGGGCTATTGGACACCACACGCCCAAGCCACTGCCAAAGGTCAGGGCTTGCGCCGCCACCGGCATTTCCGTGGCCCCGGCAGCCGCGACGTCGTGGCGACCGGGCCGGCCGCGCCGGGCGCCGTCGATCCGTCCGCCGCGCTGTCGATCCGTCGTTTCCCCCGGCGGGACGGCCGCGCCGCCTCCCTACACTGCGCCGCATGACTCCCGCCTCTCCCCGTCCCCTCTGGCGCGATGGCCGCCGCCTGCGGGCCTCCTGGCATGCCTGGCTCGGCAACGACCTGCAGGCCAGCGGCCCGGCCTGGCTGCAATGGCTGTGGACGGTGCTGTTCTCCTGCGTGCTGGCGGTCGGCTTCACCGTGCTCGGTTTCGTGGCCAACGCCCGCGTCGCCCGCTGGACCGATCCCGCCGCCTGGGCCTGGTGGTACGGCAAGAACGTCATCGTCTGCGTGACCATCGGCCTGGTCATCCAGACGCTGTTCACCTTCCTGATGCCGCTGGTGGGCGGGCGCGCCCGCGTGCGGGCCTGGCCGGCCTGGCGCCGGACCGTGTTCTTCAGCGCCGTGCCGATGCTGGGCGTCGTGATCGGCTGGGTGCCCGGCATGTGGCTGGCCGGCACCTGGCAATGGGTCCGGGTGGACTGGTCGCAGGGCGGCAAGGTCATCGGCGTGACCGCGGCGCTGTCGCTGGCGATCACCTTCGTGCTGCACCAATGGTTCGGCGCGAAGAACCGCCAGCTCCAGACCGAGCGCCGCGCCACCGAGGCCCAGCTGCGCCTGCTGCAGGGCCAGATCGAGCCGCATTTCCTGTTCAACACGCTGGCCAACGTCCACTCGCTGATCGACTACGACGCGCCCAAGGCCAAGGCGATGCTGGGCGCCTTCACCGCCTACCTGCGCGCCTCGCTGGGCGGGTTGCGGCGCGAGACCGGACCGCTGGAGGACGAGCTCGCGCTGGCCGACGCCTACCTGACGGTGCTGCGGACCCGGATGGAGGACCGCCTGCGCTTCGAGGTCCACGCCACGCCCGAGGCCCGCGTCGTGCAGCTGCCGCCGATGCTGCTGCAGCCGCTGGTGGAGAACGCGGTGCACCACGGCCTGGAGCCCAAGATCGACGGCGGCACGGTGCGCGTGGACGCGACGCTGCGCGACGGCCACCTGGTCGTCGAGGTGCGCGACGACGGTGTCGGGCCGGGCGTGTCGCGCCGCGGCGGCAACGGCATCGCGCTGTCCAACATCCGCGAACGGCTGATGGCGCAGTACGGCGACCGCGCCTCGCTGACCCTCGAGCCCGCCGACCCTGGCTGCCGCGCCACGCTGCGCGTGCCCCTCGATCACTGATTCCACCGACTTGACCGACCGCCCCCCCATGACCGCCATCACCGCCCTGATCGCCGACGACGAACCCCACCTGGCCCGCGCGCTGGCCGCGCAACTGGCCGAGGTCTGGCCCGAGCTGGACATCGTGCATGTCGCCCGCAACGGCGCCGAGGCCGCCGAGCGCATCGCGGCGTTGCAGCCGGACCTGGCCTTCCTGGACATCCAGATGCCGGGCCTGACCGGGCTGGAGGTGGCCGAGGGCATCGAGGGCGCCACGCGCGTCGTCTTCGTCACCGCCTACGACCAGTACGCGGTCCAGGCCTTCGAGCAGGAGGCGATCGACTACGTGCTCAAGCCGGTCGAGGCGGACCGCCTGACCCGCACCGTGGAGCGCGTGCGGCGCGCGCTGGCGCAAGCGGACGGCCGGGCCGACGCCGGCGTGGACGCGCGGCTGCTGGCGGCGCTGCAGCGCCTGCACGGCACGGGCAATGGCGCGGACGGGGCCGGCGCGTCGCGGGCCGCGGGCCCGCTGCGCTGGGTGCGCGCGACGCAGGGCGACCTGATGCACCAGGTGCCGGTCGACGAGGTGCTGTTCTTCCGCGCCGACGACAAGTACACCTGCGTGCAGACCGCCGCGACCGAGTACCTGATCCGCACGCCGATCCATGAGCTGGCCGCGCAGCTCGACGGCGAGCGCTTCTGGCAGGTGCACCGCTCGACGATCGTGAACCTGGACCACGTCGCCGGCACCCGCCGCGACGAGCTGAGCCGGCTGTTCGTCCGCGTCCGCGGCCACGCCAACGAGCTGCCGGTGAGCCGCGCCTACGTCCATCTGTTCAAGGCGATGTGACCGCGCCGGGCGGCCGGTGCGCGGGCCGGCCCCGGCCGCCCGCGCGCGGGGCGTCGCGTCATGGGAGCGGCCTACACTGCCGGGCTCATGCAACTCGACCCCCGCTCGATCACCGTCATGACCGCCTTGATGGCGGCCGTCATGGGGGCGGTGCTGCTCGGCGTGCGGCGCAACTACCCGTCGACGATCCAGGGCCTGCTGCCCTGGTCGCTGGCGCCGATGACCTGCGCGCTGGCCGCCGGCGTGTACGCGATGCAGGGCGCGCTGCCGGACTTCGTCGTCGCGCAGACCGGCAACGCGCTGCTGCTGACCGGCTGCGGGCTGTTCTATTTCGGATCGCAGCGCTTCTTCGGCCGGCCGGTGACCTGGCGGCTGTGGGGCGGCATCGCGCTGCTGAGCCTGGCGGTGCTGACCTGGTTCCTGATCCGGCCGGATTACCGCGTCCGCATGGTCGTGTTCACCGCGACGATGACGGCCTGCGTGCTGGCGCATGCCTGGCTGGTGCGGCGCGACGGCCGCGGCTTCGCGGCGCGGCTGATCGCCGGCACGCTGGCGCTGCAGGCGGCGGTGCTGGTCGGACGCGGGCTGGCCAGCTTCTGGGTCGACGGCGCGCAGTCGTCGCGCTTCGCGATGACGACGGTGCAGACCGCCTACATCGCCAGCTACTGCTTCAGCGTGCTGCTGCTGAGCGTGGGCGTGCTGCTGATGGCCAGCGAGCGGGTGCGCGAGGAGTTCGAGCTGCTGGCCACCCGTGACGCGCTGACCGGCGCGTTGACGCGGCGCGCGGTGCTGCAGGCCGGCGGCGAGGAATTCGACCGCTGGCGCCGCTACGGCCAGCCGCTGTCGCTGCTGCTGCTCGACATCGACCACTTCAAGCTGGTCAACGACCGCCACGGCCACCAGACCGGCGACCGGGTGCTGGCCGAGGCGGTCGCCGCGATCCGCGGGCAGTTGCGCGCGACCGACCGGCTGGGCCGCTACGGCGGCGAGGAGTTCGTGATCCTGCTGCCCTCCACCGATGCCGAGGCCGCGCGCGCGTCCGCGGAGCGGGTGCGCGAGGCGCTGGCGGCGCACGTGCCCGCGCCGGACGTGCCGCCGTGCACGGCCAGCATCGGCGTGGCGGTCGCGCAGCTGGGCGACGTCAGCATCGACCAGCTGCTCGCGCGCGCGGACGCGGCGCTCTACCGCGCCAAGGCGAACGGGCGCGACCGCGTCGAGTGACGCGCGGCCCGGCCGTCTTTCGGCCGTCCTCCGGCTGGATCACTTGAAGAACCAGTACCCGACCAGGATCGCGCCCACCAGGCCGACGACGTCGGCCAGCAGCCCGCAGGTCAGCGCGTAGCGGGTCTTCTTGATGTTGACGCTGCCGAAGTAGACAGCGAGCACGTAGAAGGTGGTCTCGGTCGAGCCCTGGATGATCGCGGCGAGCTTGCCCTCGAAGCTGTCCACGCCGTAGGTCTTGAGCACGTCCACCATCAGCCCGCGCGCGCCGCTGCCCGACAGCGTCTTCATCAGCCCGACCGGCAGCGCCGGCACGAAGTCCGTCGGCAGGCCCAGCGAGGCCACGCCGGCGGCGATGCCCCGCACGACGAACTCCATGCAGCCGGTGGTGCGGAACACCGAGATCGCCACCAGGATCGCGATCAGGTAGGGAATGATCTGCACCGCGACGCCGAAGCCCTCCTTGGCGCCCTCGACGAAGGACTCGTAGACGTTGATGCGGCGCCAGGCGCCGACGGCGATGAACATCACGATGATGCTCAGGATCACGCCGCTGCCCAGCAGCCCGATGTACTGCGACATCACCTCCGGCGGATAGCTGTGCAGCCAGCCGAAGACCGCCGCCATGATCGCGACGAAGCCGCCGACGAACACCAGCACCGGCGCGCTGAACAGGTTGATGCGCTGCACCCACGCCACCGCGATCAGGCCCGACATGAACGAGATGAAGGTCGCCACCAGCGTGGGCAGGAAGATGTCGGCCGCGTTGAAGCCCACCAGGCCCTGGTCCACCGCCATCGCCTGGCGGATCGCGATCACCGAGGTCGGGATCAGCGTGATGCCCGCCGTGTTCAGCACCAGGAACATGATCATCGCGTTGGACGCGGTGTCCTTGCGCGGATTGAGATCCTGCAGTTCCTTCATCGCCTTCAGGCCCAGCGGCGTGGCGGCGTTGTCCAGGCCGAGCATGTTGGCCGAGAAGTTCATCACCATCGAGCCGCCGGCCGGGTGGCCGCGCGGCACCTCCGGGAAGATCTTCGCGAAGAACGGCCCCATCGCGCGGGCGAACAGCTGGATCACGCCGGCGTTCTCGCCGACCTTCATCAGGCCCAGCCACAGGCTCATCACGCCCACCAGGCCCAGCGAGATGTCGAAGCCGGTCTTGGCGGTGTCGAAGATGCCGGTCAGCACCTGCGTGAAGATGGTCAGGTCGCCCTGGACGAGCCGCGCCAGCGCGACCGCGAAGCCGATCAGGAAGAACCCGATCCAGATGAAGTTCAGCACCATGGGCGCGCATTATTCCGGCGCCGCGCGCGCCGGGCCGCGGCGACTCGGGATTGCGAGCATCACCTTCTGGCGGACGGCCATAACCGCCGCCGCCGCGCGCCGAACGCCACGCCCGCGACACGCTGGCGGCTGACGCATGCCGGTCGGCGCGCCCCGTGACGAGCCCGGGTCCGGGTCATTGAGGGCGCAGTCGACCGTCCGAAGAATGCGCCGGCCCTCCAGATGGCGGAGGGCTGGAGTGTTCCGATGACGATCGCGTACACGATGATCTCGCCGCGGGTGGCGCTGACGACGCTGCGCTGCGGCGCGACCGCGATGTACGCGGGCGACGGGCCGGCCCTGGTCTTCACCCAGCGCCGCACCGGGGCGACGCGCATCGGCACGGTGGCGATGGGGCGTGCCCGCCTGGCGATGCTGCCGCCGAGCGGCCTGGCGCTGGTTCATTTCAAGGGGACCGATCCCTTCGGCACGACCGGTGCGCCGCTGGCCAGCTACGCCGAGGAAGCGGCGCTGCTGCGCGATCCCGCCTCGTCCCCGGCGCCGCGCACCGAGGGCACGCGCCTGTACGTCCATGGCAAGCAGGTCGTCGACGCCTATCCGTTCGGCCCCACGCTCCATTCCGAGCGGGCGTATCACTTCGCTCGGCAGGTGCTGGCGCTGCGCGCGTTCACGGCCGACCGCCGCGGCACGCCGGGCGATTTCCATGCGCTGGAGAACCCCTCCACCGGCGAGCTGGCGTTCTACCGGCTGCGCCGCGTCGAGGCGGACGGGACCTATCCCGCGCCGCCGTCGCACGGCCAGGACGATCACTGGTGGGAGCACCTCGGCACCGCGCTGCCGTCGCGGCAGCAGGCGCTCGCCGGGGTGGCGGGCGCGGCCGCGTCGTCGGACGCGGCCTCCGCGCCGGGCGCGGTCACTCCTCCTCGAGGAAACGCTCCCTGACCTCGAGCACCTGCGGCAGCACGCCGATGAACTGCTCGACCAGCGCCGGATCGAAATGCCGGCCGGCCTGCGCGCGCAGATGGGCCACTGCCTGCTCGACCGGCCACGCCGGCTTGTAGGGCCGCACGCTGGTCAGCGCGTCGAAGACGTCGGCGATGGCGACGATGCGGGCCTCCTGCGGGATCGCCTCGCCGGCCAGCCCCTCGGGGTAGCCGCTGCCGTCCCACTTCTCGTGGTGCGCCAGCGCGATGCGCCGCGCCAGGCCCAGCAGCCCGGTCGTCTGGTCGCCCAGGATCTCGGCGCCGATGGCCGGGTGGCGCTTCATGACCTCCCACTCGGCCTCGGTCAGCGGACCGGGCTTCTGCAGGATCGCGTCGGGGATGCCCAGCTTGCCGACGTCGTGCATCGGCGCGGCATGCAGCAGGTCGTCGGCGGCGTGGTCGGTCCAGCCGGCCGCCCGCGCCAGCAGCTGCGCGTAGTGGCTCATGCGCACCACGTGCCAGCCGGTCTCGTTGTCCTTGTACTCGGCCGCGCGGCCCAGCCGCTGCACGATCTGCAGGCGCGTCTCGCGCAGCTCGTCGGCGCGCACCAGCGACAGGTGGGTGCGCACCCGCGCCCGCACCACCGGCGGGCTCAGCGGCTTGGCGATGTAGTCCACCGCGCCGGCGTCGAAGCCCTCGGTCTCGTCGCGCGTGTCGGCCAGCGCCGTCACGAAGATCACCGGCGTGCGCCGCGTCGCCGGCTGCGACTTCAGCACCCGGCACACGTCCAGCCCGCTCATGCCCGGCATCATGATGTCCAGCAGCACCAGCTGCGGCGCCTCCGCCCGGGCCAGCTCCAGCGCCTTGTGCCCGTCGCGCGCGAACAGCAGCCGGTAGTCGTCCTGCAGCACGTGCCGCAGCACCTGCAGGTTGGCCGGCTCGTCGTCGACGAGCAGCAGCTTGGGGCGGTGGTCCAGGGGCGCCGCGTCGCGCGGCGCGTGAAGGGAGGCAGTCGTCATGGGAACGGTCATGGCGTCGCCGTCGCGGCGGGCGCGGCGAGGCTGAGCTGCGTGCGCAGCGACTGCAGCAGCTGCAGCGCGGCGTCGAAATCGAAATCGTCCAGCGCGCGCGCCAGCGGCCCGACGCGCTCGGCGCCGAAGGCCTCGCGCAGCGCGGCCAGCGACTCGTCGTCGAGCTCGCTGCGCTTGAGCGCCGCGGCCAGCCGGTCGATCAGCTGCTTCTTCGTGCGCAGCGTCTCGGCGGCCACGGCCAGTTCGGCCGAGGAGGTGGCGGCCAGCGGCGCCGGCGCGCTGGCGGCGAAACCGGCCGGCCCGCCGTCGAGCTCGCCGATCGCGTCCAGCGTGTCCTGCAGCGCCAGCGCCAGCGCGTCGACCAGCGCCATCAAGTCTTCCTGCCGGCCCAGGCGGAGCGCCGATTCCACCGGCTGCGCCGCCGCGAGCAGCCGCGGCATCGCCAGGCTGCCGGCCACGCCGCGCCAGCGGTGCACCAGGCCGCGCATCTCGATCCACTGGCGGCCGTGCGTCAGCTGGTGCAGCCGCGCGACGCCGTCGCGCTGCTCCTCGGCGAAGCGGCGCAGGCCGCGCTGCCAGGCGGTGACGCTGCCCCACAGCCGCAGGCCCTGCTGCCAGTCGAGCGCGCCGGCGGCGATGCCGATGGCGCGCGTCTCGACCGCGTGGCGCGTCGCCGGCACCGGTCCCGCCGCCGCGGCCGAGCGGCCCGGCGTCAGGCCCAGCACCCGGGCGATCTCGGCGAACAGCCGGGCCGGTTCCACCGGCTTGACCGCGAAGCCGTCCATGCCGGCGGCCAGCGCCGCCTGGCGGTCTTCCTCCAGCACGCTGGCCGTCAGCGCGACCACCGGCGTGTGCCCGCGGCCCTGCGCCTGCTCGAAGTTGCGGATCCGGCGCGTCGCGCCCAGGCCGTCGAGCCCCGGCATGTGGACGTCCATCAGCACCGCGTCGAAGCGCTCGTCGGAGAAGGCCTTCAGCGCCTGCAGCCCGTCGGCGGCGAGCGTGACCTGGTGGCCCTCGCGCGACAGCACCAGCTGCAGCAGCTCGCCGTTCTGCGCGACATCGTCCGCCACCAGCAGCCGCAGCGGCGGCAGCGCCACGGCGGCGTCGGGCGCGTCGGATTCGGCGCGCGCCGCGTCGCCCGCCGGCAGCGGCAGCCGGACGTGGAAGGTGCTGCCCTGGCCGAGTTCGCTCTCGACGGTGATGCGGCCGCCCATGCGCTCGACCAGCTGGCGCGAGATCGTCGTGCCCAGGCCGGTGCCGCCGAAGCGGCGCGTGGTCGAGGCGTCCGCCTGCGCGAACGCGTCGAAGATGCGGTCCAGCCGGTCGGGCGCGATGCCGATGCCGGTGTCGACGACCGCCAGGTGCACCTGGCCGCCGTCCTGGCGCATGCGCAGCGTGACCTGGCCGTGCTCGGTGAACTTGATCGCGTTGCCGACCAGGTTCAGCAGCACCTGCTGCACGCGCAGCGGGTCGCCCAGGAAGAAACGCGGCGCGGCGTCCGGATAGTCCAGGTGCAGCGCCAGGTTCTTGCGCTGCGCCAGCAGCCGGAGCGAATTCAGCGCTTGCTCGCAGACCACGCGCAGCGAGAAGTCGACCACCTCCAGCTCCATCGCGCCCTTGTCCAGCTTGGCGGTGTCCAGGATGTCGTTGAGCAGCGCCAGCAGCGAACGCGCCGAGCCCCGCACCGTCGTCAGGTGGCGGCGCTGCGCGTCGGTCAGCGTGGTGTCCAGCAGCAGCTCGGTGAAGCCCAGGATCGCGTTCATCGGCGTGCGGATCTCGTGGCTCATGTTGGCCAGGAAGGCGCTCTTGGCCGCGGCGGCCGCCTCGGCGCGCTCCTTGGCCTCCTCGAGCTGGCGCTGCAGCCGCTTCGGTTCGGTGATGTCCAGGATCACGCCGTCGATCCACTGCGGCGCGCCGTGGCCGTCGCGCACCGCGCGGCCGCGCTCGGAGACCCAGCGCTCCCCGGCGTCGCGGGTGTGGACGCGGTACTCGATCGCATAGGGCGCGTCGGCGGCGATGGCGATCTCCACCGCCGCGTTCACCCGCGCCTGGTCGTGGCGATGGATCAGCGCCGCGAAATGCTGGCGCCCGGCCAGGAAGTCGTCGGCGGTCCAGCCGGTGAGGGCCTCGACCGCATCGTTGATCAGCAGCATCGACCAGTTCTCGTCGAGCCGGCAGCGGAAGGTCACGCCGGGGCTGTTGGCGATGACGGTGCGGTACTTGGTCTCGCTGTCGCGCAGCGCCTGCTCCATCAGCAGCATGCGCTGGCGCTCGGCCAGCAGCTCGGTGTTGAGCCGGCGCAGCGCCAGCAACCCGTTGGCGCCGGCGGTGATCGCGCTGATGGCCAGCGCCATCACCGTCACGGCCAGGGCCAGCCAGCCGGCGTTGGCGATGCTGCCGTTGCAGGGGCCGTCGGCGGTGCCGACGAACCGCGCCGCGCCCATCGCCGTGTAATGCATGCCGGCGATGGCGCAGCCCATCACCACGCCGCCCAGCGCGATCGCCCAGGGCTTGCTGAGCACGCCGGCCAGGCCGAAGCGGATCCACAGCGCCAGCATCGCCAGCAGCACCGCCACCACGATGGAGGCGGCGAACCAGGCCGGGTCGTAGCGCAGCGCGACGGACATCTCCATCGCCGCCATGCCGGTGTAGTGCATCGCGCCGATGCCGGCGCCGACCAGCACGCCGCCGACCGCGAGCCGCCAGACATCCAGCCGGTGGCGGGCCAGCAGCGCCAGCGCCACCCAGGACGCGATCAGCGCCGGGACCATCGAGGCGGCGGTGAGGCCGGCGTCGAAGCCGACCTGCGCGCACAGCTGGAAGGCCAGCATGCCGATGAAGTGCATCGCCCAGATGCCGCCGCCCAGCGCCAGCGCGCCGGTGGCCAGGATCATCTGGCGGCGCCAGCCGACGGCCGGCTTGGCCATGCCCGCGACCTGCAGCGCCAGCGCCGAGGTCAGCGAGGCCACGACCAGCGACAGCAGCACCATCGGCCAGTCGTGGCGGCCGCTGAGCAGCAGCGTGGGATCGCCGTCCCGGAAGAGGAAGAACTGCGGCAGGACCGCGGAGAGTTCGGACACGGAAGGGTCGGGTCGTGCGCCCGCGCGGGCGTCCGGACCCGGGCAAGGGAGGAGGGCGCCATGGTGCCGCGAAGCGGCGTTCGACCACCGGCACAAATGCGCGGTAACCGTCTCCCAAATGCAAGCGCCCCGCAGGTGCGGGGCGCTATGCGGCTATCGCTACGCCGCATCGGGCGGCGAGCGGGGATCAGAACGCCGGAACTACCGCGCCTTTGTATTGGGTCTGGATGAAGCGCTTGACGGCCTCGCTCTGCAGCGCGGCGGCCAGCTTCTTCACGGCCGGGGCGTTCTGGTTGTCGTCGCGGGTGACCAGCCAGTTGGCGTACGGCGATTCGCCGCCCTCGATCGCCAGCGCGTCCTTGGACGGATTCAGCTTCGCTTCCAGCGCGTAGTTCGTGTTGATCAGCGCCAGGTCGACCTGCGGCAGGATGCGCGGCAGCGTGGCGGCCTCGATCTCGCGGAACTTCAGCTTCTTCGGGTTCTCGGCGATGTCCTTGGGCGTGGACAGGATGTTGGCCTTGTCCTTGAGCTTGATCACGCCGGCCTTGTCCAGCAGCAGCAGCGCGCGGCCGCCGTTGGTCGGGTCGTTGGGGATCGCGACGGTGCCGCCCTCGGGCAGCGCGGCCAGCGTCTTGTGCTTGGTCGAGTAGGCGCCGAACGGCTCCACGTGCACCGCGGCCACGGCCACCAGGTGGGTGCCCTTGCCCTTGTTGAACTCGTTCAGGTAGGGCTTGTGCTGGAAGAAGTTGGCATCCAGGCGCTTCTCGGCGACCTGCACGTTGGGCTGCACGTAGTCGGTGAAGACCTTGACCTCGAGCTCGACGCCCTGCTTGGCCAGCTCGGGCTTGACCAGGTTCAGGATCTCGGCGTGCGGGACGGCGGTGGCGGCGACGCTCAGCTTCTCGGCCGAGGCGGTGCCGGCGGCGGCCAGCGACAGGGCCGCGATGGCGGCGGCGATCAGTTGTTTCATGGGTCCAACTCCTCTGATGGATCGTGTGTTCGAGTGAATGACGCGAGGCCCGGCGGGCCTCACCGATGCGAGACGCGCGCGACCAGCCAGTCCCCCAGCATCTGCAGCAGCTGGACGAGCACCAGCAGCAGCACGACGGTGACGACCATGACCTCGGTCTGGAAACGCTGGTAGCCGAAGCGGATGGCCAAATCGCCCAGGCCGCCGCCGCCGATGACGCCGGACATCGCCGTGTAGCCGACCAACGTGATCGCGGTGACGGTCAGCGCGGAGACGATGCCGGGCAGCGCCTCGGGCAGCAGGCCCTGCCAGACGATCTGGCGGGTGCTGGCGCCCATGGCCTGGCCGGCTTCGACGATGCCGCGGTCGACGCCGCGCAGGGCGGTCTCGACCAGGCGCGCCAGGAACGGCGTCGCGCCGACGACCAGCGGCGGGATCGCGCCGGCCACGCCCAGCGAGGTGCCGGTGACCAGCAAGGTGAACGGGATCAGCACGATCAGCAAAATCACGAACGGCAGCGAGCGCAGCACGTTCACGACGAAGGACAGCAGCCCGTACAGCCGGGGCGAGGACAGCAGCCGGTCGCGGTCGACGAGGTACAGCGCGATGCCCAGCGGCAGGCCCAGCAGCGCGGTGAACAGCAGCGAGCCGCCCAGCATCAGCAGCGTGTCGCCGCCGGCCAGGGTGATCTCGGACCAGTCGATCGCCTGGAGCGTCTGCAGCAGGGTGGGGGTGGCGGCGAGGCTCATGCGCGCAGCTCCTCGACCTGCACGCCGCGGTCGGCCAGCAGCTTGCGCGCGGCGGCGCGGTCGCCGGCGCTGATCGCGATCGTCAGCTGCCCGTAGGGCTGGCGCTTGATGCGGTCGATGCGGCCGGCCAGGATGCCGAAATCCAGGTTCGCGTGACGGGCGACCTCGCCCAGCAGGGGCTCGTAGGTGCGTTCGCCGTAGAAGGTCAGGCGCCAGAGGCTGCCCCGCACGTGCGCGTAGTCGTCGCGCTGCTCGCCTTCGTCGACATGCTCGGCGGCCAGCACGAAACGCCGGGCCGTGTCCGAGCGCGGATGCAGGAAGACCTGCGCCACCGGGCCGGTCTCGACGATGCGGCCGCCCTCGAGCACCGCGACGCGGTCGCAGACGCGGCGCACCACGTCCATCTCATGGGTGATGAGGACGATGCTCAGCTTCAGCTCGTCGTTGAGCTCCGCCAGCAGGTCCAGGATCGAACGGGTGGTCTCGGGGTCGAGGGCGCTGGTGGCTTCGTCGCACAGCAGCACTTGCGGATCCAGCGCCAGCGCGCGGGCGATGCCGACACGCTGCTTCTGGCCGCCGGACAACTGCGCCGGGTACTTGTCCGCCTGGTCGGCCAGGCCGACGCGGGCCAACAGGCTCGCCACCCGCGGGGCGATGCGCGCGGCGTCCCAGCCGGCGATGCGCAACGGCCAGGCGACGTTCTGCGCGACGGTGCGGGAGCTCAGCAAATTGAAGTGCTGGAAGATCATCGCGATCTTCTGGCGGGCGGCGCGGAGGCCGGGGGCGTCGAGCGCCTGCAGGTCCTGGCCGTTCACGACGACGCGGCCACTGTCAGGACGCTCCAGCAGGTTGATCACCCGCAGCAGCGTGCTCTTGCCGGCGCCCGAGGCGCCGATGATGCCGAACACCTCGCCGGGCTCGATCCGCAAGTCCACGCCGGTCAGCGCCGGAATGCGGCGGCCATCGACCAGATAAGACTTGTGCAGGTTTTGGAGTTCGATCACGGAAGAAAGATGGACGCTCGGCGCAACTGGCTCCAGTTGCGGTCATGCGCCTCTTTGGGGCGAAAACCCGTGATCGTTAGGGATTACCCGGCGATTGGCAAGCAATCAATGCTCATATGCATATTCCGGGGTCGGGAATATGCTGAATTCGAATATGGGGAAGGGTTGGTTCGCGAGGGGTTTGCTGGTCCTGCCGCGGCACGGGCGTTGGCCGCCGAGTCATGGGGCCCGGGCGGCAAGCGCCCAAACCCCACGCCTCACCGTCCCTGCATCACGACCGTACTTGCACGGTTTTGCGACCGAGGACTTCCGCGGTTTTGGGACCGTGGCCCTTCGCGGTCTTGTGACCGGGACTAGCCGGGGAGGGACAGGGAGGCGAGTTCGCGGACCAGATCCGCGATGTTGTTGCGCAGCGCGGCTTCGGTGGCGATGCGCAGCTGTTCCGTCGGGTTCAGGCTGTCGTCGATGCCGGCCTTCTGCGTCGTGCGCAGCGTGCGCTGGTAAAGCACCTTGCCACCCCCAGCCGCCCGCTCGCTGAGCGTGTAGCGGACCGACAGCGCCACCTCCGGCGCCACCGGCACGTTGGGCTGCGCCAGCGCCAGCAGTTCGACCTTCAGTTGGAACCGCCCGGTGTCCGGCACGTCCGGCATCAGCCCCAGGCGTCGCAGCGACTCCTGGTAGGTCTGGTTCAAGGTCATGTCGTTGATCCGCGTGCCCCACCAGCGCGAGGTCTCCTGGCCGCCGACGATCGGCAGCAGGTCGATGTTGCGGCGCAGCTGCGGGCTGACCCAGGAGCGCAGTTGCAGCGACTCCATGTCGGTCAGCGAGGCCTCCAGCGGCCGGGCCGGCGCGCCGCAGCCCGCGATCAGCGCGCAGGCGCAGGCCGCGGCGGCCAGCGGCGCGAGCGCGGAACGGAGGGAACGGGCAGGGCGGCGGGCGGTCATGCCGGGCATCTTGCCTGCGCGCGCCGCGGGGCGATCGTCCGAAGTGGACCGGATTCGCGGGTCAGAGCCGCCGGTGCTGCAGCGCCGGCAGTTGCTCCCGCACCTGCGCGAGCCGCGCCGGATCGAGCTGCGCCACCGCCAGCCCTTCGCCCTCGGGCACGCAGGCCAGCACCTCACCCCAGGGGTCGACGACCATGCTGTGGCCCCAGGTCCGGCGGCCGTTCTCATGCGTGCCGCCCTGGGCGGCGGCGATCACGTAGGCCTGGTTCTCGACCGCGCGGGCGCGCAGCAGCAGCTCCCAATGGGCCTGCCCGGTGGTGAAGGTGAAGGCCGCCGGCACGCTGATCAGGTCCAGCGGCCGCGCGCCGCTGAAGCTCATCGCCCGGTACAGCTCGGGGAAGCGCAGGTCGTAGCAGATGGACAGGCCGATGCGCAGCGCGGCACCGCCGGCGAGGGGCGCCTCCACCGTCACCGGCGCCTCGCCGGCCTCCAGCACGCGGGCCTCGTCGTAGCGCTCGCGGCCGTTGTCGTAGCAGAAGAGGTGCAGCTTGTCGTAGCGCCCCGCCAGCGAGCCGTCCGGCGCGAACACGCAGGTGGTGTTGCGCACCCGCTCGGCCGGCACCGGCTGGCCGTCGATCGCCATCGGCAGCGTGCCGCCGAGGATCCACACGCCGTGCTCGCGCGCCGCGCGGCTGAGCGCGCCCTGGATCGGCGCGTCCAGGTCGCCGGGCTGCTCGGCGAAGGGCAGCTTGTCGGTGTCCTTGTGCCCCATCAGGCAGAAGTACTCGGGCAGCGAGACCAGCGACGCGCCCTGGCGCGCCGCCTCGGCGATCCAGTGGCGGGCGCGCGCGAGGTTGTCCTCGAGCCGGGTGGTCGAGACCATCTGGACCGCCGCGACCGTGACCGGCGCGGCATGCGGGGTGGACGTGCTCATTGGACGGCTTCTCCTTGCGCGGTCGTGTTGTAGCTGCCTTGCGGCTGCGCACGACGCGGCAGTTGCTCGATGCGGGGATCGGACCAGGTGCCGGTGACGCGGAATTCCTCGGTGTTGGCCGCGGCCAGCGGCTTGCGCAGCAGCCACTGCGCCAGGAACGCGCCCAGCCCGATCGCCGGGTTGACCGCCGCGTAGGCCAGCGCCGCCCCGCCGGCATTGATCTCGGGCAGCACCAGCACGTGCAGGTCCTGCGTCTCGGCCGCGAGGTCGGCGCTGCCTTCCATCAGCACCGCCGCCTGCAGGCCCTTCATGCGCAGGTTGTCGCTGCGGGCCACGCCCTTGGCGATGCGGATGTCGCCGGTGACGTTGTCGAAGGCGAACCCTTCGGAGAACACGTCGCGGAAGTCCAGCATCAGCCGGCGCGGGATCGACTGCAGGCTCAGCACGCCCAGCAGCCGCCCGACGCCGGGCTCGGCCTTGAGGAACTGGCCCGATTCCATCGAGACGTTGAGCTGGCCGCCCATGCTCGCGTAGTCCGGCGACAGCGGCGAGCCGCGCCAGGCCACCTGGCCGGTCAGCTCGCCCTTGCCGCCGCGCAGGACCTGGCCCTGGCCGAGGCGCTCCAGCAGCTTGCCGGCGTCGGCGACGTCGAGCTTCCAGTCGAGCTCGGTCCGCCGCGTCGCCTGGCCGGCCTCGGGCGCCCACTTGCCGGAGGCGCTCAGCGTCGCGTCCGGGCTCTTGAGCACCAGCCGGTCGAGCTTCCAGTCGCGCGCCTCGCTCTGCTGCTGCGCGTCGATCTCGAGCCGGCCCAGCCGCTTGCCGCGCAGCTCGAAGTCCTCGACGACGATGTCCAGCGTCGGCACCGAGCGCGGCTGCTTGTCGAGCAGCTGCTCGACGCCGTCGACGTCGCTGCGCGGCACCGACAGCCGCGACAGCCGCGCGTAGACCCGGCCCGGCTGGTTGCCCTTGGCCGCGCGGACCTCGATCAGGCCGCTGAGCTGCTGCGCGTCCATCGACACGCGCCAGCCCGCGCCCGCGTCGTGCGAGATGCCGGCGGTGACGGCATTGAGCGTGCGGCCCGCCACCTGCAGCGTCTGCGCCTTGAGCGTCAGCTGAGACGGCGCGTAGCCGCCCTCCGGCGCGCTGTCCAGCACCGCGCCTTCCTTCGCGCCGGTCAGCGCCGGCAGCGCGGTCTGCCAGGCGTCGGCATTGACCTGGTCGAAGGTCGCGCGGGCCACCACGCCCTGCGCCGGCAGCTCGGGCAGCTTCTCGCGCACCGCGATCGCGCCGCGCAGCACCTTGGCCTCGTGCCCGGTCGTGTCGCGCTGGTAGACCGCCTGCAGCGGGCCGGCGTCGACCCGGAACTCGTCGCGCGTCGCGCCGGCCGGCGCGCTGACCGCGCGCGTGGCCACGCGCAGCGGCCAGGTCTCTTCCGGCGCTTTGTGCATCGGCGCCGGCAGCGCCACCGCGATGCCCTGCATCGGGCTGGTCACCGTGATCTCGGTCTGGCCGCCCTTGAGCACGCCCAGCTCGAACCTGACCGCCGTCTGCCCCGTCATCGCCGAGGCGATCTGCTGCAGCCCCAGCTCGGGCGTGGCGCGCAGCGCCTCGGCGGTGACCGTGCCCTGCGCGGCGAAGCGCATCGTGCCGTCGGGCTGGCTGCCGCCGTCGAAGGTGGCGTCGCCGCCCAGCACCCGCGCCTGCCCGCCGCGGACCTGCAGGCCCTTCTGGTCGAACTCGATCCGCGCCTTGGCCTGGCCCAGCAGCGGCGTGTCGGGCCGCATGCGGACGTCGTTGCCGGCCAGCGTGACCTGGCCCTTCACCGTCGTGTCGTCGATGTGCATCAACGGCAGCCGCAGGTTGAGCTTGAGCGCCATCGCGCCGGTGGCGGTGGTCGTGTCCAGCGCATGGCTGGTCAGCGCCGCGACCGGCGAGCTCTTCACGTAGCGCAGCGCGTCGGCGAAGGCGCCGCGCGCCTGGCCATCGATCTCCAGCACCGGCGCGTGGTGGTACAGGTCCGCGATCGTGCCCTGGACGTTGACCAGGTCCACGCCCATCAGCTTGGCCTTGCCGTTGCGGATGGCCATCGCGGCGCGGTCGAAGACCAGCTCGGCGTCGAGCTGCTCCATCTGCGGCCAGGGCGACTGGAAGGCCGGCTGCTCGCCCTCGGCCGGATGGCTCGGGACATAGGCCAGCGTCAGGTCGCGGACCTGGCCCGAGACGCGGAACTGGCCCTTGCTGCGCGGCGCGTCGAAGGGGAAGTCGACCAGGTCGCCTTGCATCCGCACCTGGATCTTGTGGACCGTGCCGTCGCGGATCGCGTCGCGGACGTAGCGCCGCGCGTCATGGCCCATCGACGCCGGCAGGTAACGCAGCACGCGCGGCGCGCGGATCTCGTCGATGCGCCCGGTCAGGTCGAGCCGGCCCGAGTCATGCGGCCGCTTGCCTTCGCCGCTCTGCCAGCTGCCGTCGATCTCGGCATGCAGGTCGTCGTTGAGCAGCTGGACATCGCTGAACTCGACGGTCCAGCGGGTGCGCGGCTCGCCCGGCGCGGACGCGGCCGATGCGACGGAGGCCGCCGCCAGCGGCCGGACCGGCGCCGTCGCCGGTATCGCCGTGGCCGGCGCGCGCTTGCCGCCGGCCGCCAGCGGGCGCTGGGCGCGCCAGTGCAGCGTCGCCTGCGCTTGCTTCAGCGGCACGGTCGCTTCCTCGAACACGCCGGGCAGCGTCACCTCGCCGTCGCGGATCGCCAGCGTGGCGGTGCCGCCCTGCTCGGTGGCGTCGAATTGCAAATCGGCGCCGCGGACGCCGGGCCGGCCGGTCGGCGGCGACGAGCCCGGGTCGGCCGGCGGCTCCGGCGCCGCGGCGGTCAGCTGCAGGCCCTGCAGCTGGCCCTTGGCGCGGTAGGCGCGCGGCGCGTCCAGCGTGCCGTCCCAGTGCACCTGGACCGCGTTGAGCAGGCCGCCCGGTTTCATGTCGGCGATCAGCTGGCGCTGCGTCTCGGCCAGCGGCAGCCGCGACAGGATCTGCGCGCCGAGCGCCAGGTCCAGCTGTTGCGCGTGGAAGTCGCCGCCGGTCAGCGCGCCGGTCTTCGCGTCGCGCTTGACTTCGAGCGCCCAGTCCGATTTCGGCCAGTCCAGCCCGTCGCCGGCCTGGAAACCGAGCTGTTTCGCCTCCAGCGACAGCGATTGCGGCGTCTGCTTGAGCACCAGCCGGCCGCCGATCTTGGCCAGTTCCAGCTCCGGCAGCCCCGGCGCGACGCGCAGCCGCACCGCGCGCAGGCCCATGTCCAGCGTCAGGCTGCGGGGCTCGCCGCGCTCCAGCTCCAGCCAGGCTCGCAGCGCGCCGTCGCCTTCGCTGAGTTCGACCGGCAGGTCGACGTAGCGGCGCAGCTCGCGCACGTCGGTGCGCGGCAGGTGGCCGAACAGCTGGCCGCTCCAGCGCTGCAGCGCGCCGGGCCGGTCCAGCAGCGACTGGGTGAACTCGCCGCGCAGCGTGAAGCGGTCGCCCCAGCCGGCCGGCGGCGTCGCGTCCAGCCGCAGCCGGTGGCGGCGCAGGCCGTTGCGCAGCACCAGGTTCAGGTCGAACAGCTCCAGCGGCGGCGCCGCGCGCAGTTCGTCCACCCAGCGGATGCGGCCATGCAGGATCACGAACTCGTGCTGCTCGAAGAACCAGTCGGTGGCGGCCTCGGACGCCTGCGCGTCGGACGGACCGTCCACGCTCAGCCCGGCGATGAAGACGCGGCCCTGGGCGTCGCGGCGCAGCAGCAGCTCGGGGCTGTCCAGCAGCAATTGGGAGAAACGCAGCTCGAGCGCCAGCAGCGAACGCGGCGACAGCGAGGCGCTGACGCGGGGCAGGTGCAGGGATTCGCGGCCGGCGGCGTCGACCACGCGCACGTCGCGCAGGTCCAGCGTGGGGATCCAGCCGGAGGACTTGGCGCTGATCGCGCCGATCTTCACGGGTACCCCCAATGCCTGGGTGGCTTGCTTTTCGAGCTGGGGCCGCCAGTCGTCGATGTGGGGCAGAATCGCCCAGTGCAACGCGAGCCAGGCCGCGATCAGCAGGGAGAAAAGCCCCAGCGAGGTCAGCCCGAGCCAGAGGGCACAACGTGCCCACCAGCGTCGCGTCGCGACCGCGGAACCGGAGTCAGTGCTGGTGACGGCGGACGAAGACATGTAGGAGGGGACGGCGGTCGCCGATTTTGGCACAGCCGTTCCGGCCACGAGCCAGCGAGAGCTTTCTTTACCGATGGATTCAGTTGCCACGGCAAACCCCGATCCGGCCGGCGTTTCTCCGGCCGCGACCGCGGACCATAGCCGTTTCGTTCAGCGCATCCGCCGCCGTTACGCGGCCGATCTCCCCATGCTGCCGCCCGGCCTGCCGGACGACGCCGTCATGCGCGCCGTCGTCGAGCAGCTCCGGCAAGGCGGCCGCCCGCTGCCCGCGGCGCTGCGGGTGATGCGCCAGCTGGTGATGGAACGGCTGGCGGTGCTCGACATCGAGCAGGGCGCCCCGATGACCGACATCACCCAGGCGATGACGCACCTGGCCGAGGTCGCGCTGGACATCGGCGTGGCGCACTGCCGCGCCGAGCTCGACGCCCAGTACGGCGCGCCGCGCGACGCCGTCGGCCAGGACATCGACTTCTGGGTCGTCGGCATGGGCAAGCTCGGCGGACGCGAGCTCAACGTCTCCTCCGACATCGACCTGATCTATGTCTACGAGGAAGACGGCCAGACCGAAGGCCCCGACGCCGGCCCGGGCCGGCAGCGGATCTCCGCCCATGAATACTTCGCGCAGCTCTCGCGTCGCCTGTCGACGCTGATCGGCGACGTCACCGAGGACGGCCAGGTCTTCCGCGTCGACCTGGCGCTGCGCCCCAACGGCAACTCCGGCCCGCCGGCGGTGTCGATGGCGATGCTGGAGGAGTACTTCCTGGTCCAGGGCCGCGAGTGGGAACGCTTCGCCTGGCTCAAGAGCCGCGTCGTCGCGCCGCGCGAGAGCGTCAAGTCCGGCCGCGCGATGCAGTTGCGCAGCCTGGTGACGCCCTTCGTCTACCGGCGCTACCTGGATTACGGCGTCTTCGAGGGGCTGCGGCAGCTGCACCGCAAGATCCGCGACGAGGCCCAGCGCCGCGCCGCCGGCCGCCCCGAGCGCGCCAACGACGTCAAGCTGTCGCGCGGCGGCATCCGCGAGATCGAGTTCATCGTCCAGCTGCTGCAGGTGGTGCGCGGCGGGCAATTCCCCGAGATCCGCACCCGCTCGACGCTCAAGGCGCTGACGCGGCTGGCCGCGCGTGGCCTGATGAAACCCGAGACCGCCGCCGCGCTGGCCAAGGGCTACGACTTCCTGCGCCGCGTCGAGCACCGCATCCAGTACCTGGACGACCAGCAGACCCACTGCCTGCCGTCCGCGGACGAGGACATCGGCTGGATCGCGCGCAGCCTGTGCCTGACCTGCAACAGCCACGCCTGCCCACTGCTGGACAAGCTGATGGAGGTGCGCGAGCTGGTCGCCACCGAGTTCGACGCGCTGCTGCACGACGGCGTCGCGCCGGGCGGCAAGGGCGGCTGCAAGAACGGCGTGTGCGGCGGGCCGCCGCTGCCGATCGACAGCGAGGAGTTCCTCGACAAGCTGCCGCCCGAGCTGGCCGCCAACGTGCGCCGCTGGGCGCAGCAGGCGCGGGTGCAGAACCTGCGCGAGGAATCGCGGCTGCGGCTGGCCAAGCTGGTCGGCCGCGCGGCGCTGGCGGTGCGCCAGGGCGAATGCACGCTCGACGCGGCGCAGCGCTTCGTCGACTGGATCGAGCCGCTGCTGCGGCGCGAGAGCTACCTGGCGCTGCTGGTCGAACGGCCGGCGGTGCAGGGCCGGCTGCTGCGGCTGCTGGGCCTGGCGCGCTGGCCGATGCGCTACCTGATGCAGCATCCCGGCGTGATCGACGAACTGGCCGACGCGCGGCTGCTGCATGAGCGCTTCGACGGCGCGGCCTTCATCCAGGACCTGCAGGCGCGCCACGACGCCTGGGCCGAGCACGGCGAGGCCAGCGAGGACGCGCTGCTGGACAGCGTGCGCCGCGCCCACCATGCCGAGGTGTTCCGAACGCTGGTGCGCGACGTCGAGGGCCAGATCAGCGTCGAGCAGGTCGCCGACGAACTCTCGCTGCTGGCCGACGCGACGCTGCAATGCGTGCTGGACTGGGCCTGGGACCGGCTCAAGCAGAAGCACCGCCCGGCGCCGCGCCTGGCGGTGATCGCCTACGGCAAGCTCGGCGGCAAGGAACTGGGCTACGGCAGCGACCTGGACCTGGTGTTCCTCTTCGATGACGACGACGACAACGCCGCCGAGATCTACGGCGGCTTCATCCGCAAGCTGATCACCTGGCTGACGCTGCGCACCGCGGCCGGCGAGCTCTTCGACATCGACACCGCGCTGCGGCCCAACGGCAACTCGGGCCTGCTGGTCACGTCGATCGCGTCCTTCGAGCGCTACCAGGGCGGCCGCGGCAGCAACACCGCGTGGACCTGGGAACACCAGGCGATCACGCGGGCGCGCTTCTGCGCCGGCGACGCGTCGCTGGCCGAGCGCTTCGAGGCCACGCGCCGCGCGGTGCTGACCGCGCCGCGCGATCCGGCGGCGCTGCGCGACGAGGTCGTCGCGATGCGCGAGAAGCTGCGCGCCGCGCGCGCGGTGCGGGCCGGTTTCTTCGACGTCAAGCACAGCCCCGGCGGCATGGTCGACGCGGAGTTCGCGCTCCAGTACCTGATCCTGGCGCACTCGGCGCAGCATCCGGAGCTGCTGGCCAACGCCGGCAACATCGCGCTGCTGCAGCGCGCCGAGGCCGCCGGCCTGCTGCCGGCCGACGTCGGCCGCGCGGCCGCCGACGCCTACCGCGAGCTGCGCCGCGTGCAGCACCGGGCCCGGCTCGACGAGCAGGCCACCGCGCTCGACGGCGAGGCCGCCGAGGCGCTCGCGCCGCAACGCGACGCGGTGCTGGCGCTCTGGCGGGCCGTTTTCGGCTGACGCCCCGGGACGCAGCGGAGCCGCGGATGCCGGGACGCGCGTGGCTCCTCGTCGCCATGGCGCTGGCGGTGGGCGCGATGGTCGTCTGGATCCAGCCGGCCTCCGTGCAGGCCGCCCTCGAATGGCGGCCCGACCGGGCCCTCCAGGAACCGTGGCGCGCCGTCAGCGCGGCCTGGCTGCACTGGAGCGCCCAGCACCTGATCGCCAACCTCGCCGGCTGCGCGGTGGTGGGGCTGCTCGGCGTCGCCGCGCGGCTGACCCCGCGCGATGCGCTGGCCTGGCTGCTGGCCTGGCCGCTGACCCAGTTCGGATTGCTGTTCGAGCCCAGCCTGGCGCGCTTCGGCGGCGCCTCGGGCGTGCTGCACGCGGGCGTGGCGGTCGCGGCGATCGGCATGCTGCGGATGCGGGCCTCGCATGGGCGCGAACGCGCGGTCGGGCTGCTGATCCTGATCGGCCTGGTGGTCAAGGTCGCGGCGGAGCGGCCGCTGTCCGGTCCGCCGCTGCGCGCCTGGGACGGCTGGAGCATCGCCATCGCGCCGCTGGCGCATCTGACCGGCCTGGCTGCCGGCGTGGCGACGGCGCTGGCCTGTGCGTTGGCCGCGCGGCTGCGGACGCGCCGCCGGGCATGATCCGCCGCCATGCAACGCAAGCAGCAACTCGACGGCACGGCGGTGGTCATCCTGATCGGATGCTGCCTGCTGTGGGGCCTGAACCAGGTCGCGGCCAAGGCCGCGCTGACCGAGATCGGCCCGCTGTGGCAGGCCGCGCTGCGCTCCGGCCTGGCCGGCGCACTGGTCTGGGGTTTCGCCGCGGCGCGCGGCATCGCGCTGTTCCGGCCTGACGGCAGCCTGCCCGGCGGGCTGCTCGCGGGATTGCTGTTCGCGGCCGAGTTCGCCTGCATCTTCATCGGGCTGCAGTACACGACGGCGTCGCGGATGGTGGTGTTCCTCTACCTGTCGCCGTTCGTCGTCGCGCTGGGCATGCCGCTGATCTCGCCGGCCGAGCGGCTGACGACGCGCCAGACGCTGGGCCTGCTGGTCGCGTTCGGCGCGGTGGCCTTCGCCTTCGGCGAGGGGCTGCACGGCACCGGGCAGCCGATGCAGTGGCTGGGCGACGCGCTGGGCGTGGCCGCGGCGCTGCTGTGGGGCGGCACCACGCTGGCGATCCGCGCGACGCGGCTGTCCTCGGCCAGCGCCGAGAAGACGCTGCTGTACCAGCTGGCCGTGTCGGCGCTGGCGCTGGCCGCCGGCGCGCTGGCCACCGGCGAGGCGGTGCCCTTGGACTGGTCCTGGCGGCTCGCCGGCTTGTTCGGCTTCCAGGCGGTGATCGTGTCCTTCGCCAGCTACCTGCTGTGGTTCTGGCTGATCCGCCATTACCCGGCGACCAAGCTGTCCAGCTTCACGCTGAGCACGCCGCTGTTCGGGCTGCTGGCCGGGGCGCTGCTGCTCGGCGAACCGATCACGCCGCGCCTGATGCTGGCGCTGGCCGGGCTGGCCGCCGGCATCGTGATGGTGAACCGGTAAGCGCCGCGTGACGGGCCCGTGACCATGCGCCCGCCCGTCTCCATCGAATCTCCACAATTTCGCAGCGCGCCCTCCATCGTCGCCGGCCAGACTGCGCCCCGCCGGCGCCGGGAACCTGGCCCCTCCTGCAATGAGCCCCCGCTGTGCCCGGCCCCCATTCCTTCCGCTCTCCGTCCCGCCGTCGCCGGCGGATCCAGCGCGACGCGACCGCCCCCGGTCGTCGCGTCCGCCTCCTGGGTTTGCCGCCTGCTCATGTCTTCCCCGTTCCGTCCCCTGGCCGCCGGCTCGATCTCCGTCCTGACGGCCGCCCTGCTGACGGCCTGCGCCACCCAGCCGCCTCCGCCGCTGCCTGACGCCACGCCCGCCGCCTGGACCAACGCCGAGCCGCCGGCCGGCCCCGCCACCGCGGCGGCGCCGGCGGTCTCGCTGCGCGGCTGGTGGAAGGCCTTCAACGACCCGGTGCTGGACGCGCTGGTCGACCAGGCGCTGGCGCAGAACCTGGACCTGGCGCAGGCGGTGGCGCGGCTGCGCAAGGTGCAGGCGCTGTCGGTGGTGGACGAGCGGCGCTTCCGCCCGGTCATCAGCGCCAACGCCCGGACGCTGCAGGACACCTCCGCCACCGACACCTACTTCCATGCCAGCGTGGACATGGTCTGGGAACTGGGCCTGTTCGGCGAGGCCGAGAGCGTCGCCCAGGCCTCGCGGGCCGGCTGGCTCGCCACGCAGGCGCGCGACCAGGCGCTGCGCGTCTCGGTGGTCGCCGAGGTGGTGCAGCGCTACCTCGAGCTGCAGTCGCAGGCCGAGGCGCTGCGGCGCCAGGACGAGGCGCTGGCGCTGGAGCAGGACGCGCTGGGCCTGGACCGCGCGCGCCAGGAGGCGCGGCTGTCCACCGCCGACGAGACCGACCAACTGCGCATCCGGATCGCCCAGATCCAGGCGGCGCAGGCCGCGCTGCGCGACGCGCAGGAGGCCTCCGCCCGCGCGCTGGCGACGCTGCTGGGCCACTCGGCGCCGGATCCCGCCTGGAAGCGGCTGGCCGGCGTCAGCCGCCCGGCGTCGACGCGCGTGGCCGAGCTGCCGTCGGACCTGCTGCGCACGCGTCCCGACATCCAGGCCGCCGAGGCCACCGTGCTGCAGGCGGCCGCGGACGTGGGCATCGCCCGCTCGGCGCTGTACCCGCGGCTGTACCTGGGCGGCTCCTTCCTCTATGCCTACAACCTGACGGCCAATCGCCGGACCAACTCCGGCAGCGAGCCGGCGCTGGGCCCGGTGATCGACATCCCGCTGTGGGACTGGGGCGTGCGGCGCCTGCGCGTGCAGGCCGGCGAACACGAGCTGGACGCCGCGCTGATCGGTTACCGCAAGGCGGTGCTGGACGGCGTCAACGAGGTCGAGACCGCGCTGTCCAGCCTCGCGCGCGCCGGCGACCGGGTCGAGGCGCTGGGATCCGCGTGCGAGGCCGTCGAGCGCCGGCTCGGCTCGCAGGCCACGCTGCAGGGCCTGGGGCTGTCCAGCCGCTACGACCGCCTCGAACTGCGGCGCCTGGACTTCCAGGCGCAGGCCGACCTGGCCAGCGCGCGGCATGCCCGCTCGACGGCGTTCATCGCGCTGTACAAGGCGCTGGGTGGCGCGCCGCTGCCGCCGGTCGACGAGGAAGCCCAAGCCGCCGCCGCGCCGCGCGCCGACGCCGCCCCACAGGCGGCCGCGCCGATCGCGACCGCCACGCCCGCCGCCTCCGCGCCGGCCCCCGCCGCCGCGACGCCGCGAGCCGCGACGCCCGGAGCCCGCCCATGATCGCGCTGGCCCGCAAGACGCTGGTCTACGAATGGCGCCGCTTCGTGCCGGTGGTCGTGTCGATCGGCTTCTCCGGCGTGCTGCTGCTGGTGCAGGCGGCGCTGGTGCTGGGCATCTTCGGCAGCGCCTCGCTGTACGTGACCGCGTCCTCGGGCGACCTGTGGGTCGGCTACCCGGGCACGCAGAGCGTGAACTTCGGTCGCGCCATCAGCCCCGACCTGCCGATGCGCCTGCGCATGGACCCGGCCGTCACGGCGGTCGAGCCCTACCTGTGGGTCGACGCCGACTGGGCCGCCGAGCGTTCGGCCGGCAACGTGTCGATCTACCTCTCCGGCATCTCCACGCGCGCCGACGCGATGATGTTTGCCCGCCTGCTGCCGGCGCCGCTGCGCGAGCGGCTGCGCGAACCCGGCGCCGTCATCGTCGATCCGTCCGACCTGGACACGCTGGCCGTCGAGCCCGGCGGCCGCGCCTGGATCAACGCGCATCCGGTGCGCGTCGTGGGCACGCTGCCGGGGCTGCGCGGCCTGGGCGGCGTCAACGTGCTCGCGTCGCTGGACACGGCCGCGACGATCGGCGGACGCGGCGCGGAGGACGGCGCGACCTATTACCTGGCCCGGACCGCGAGCCCGGCCGCCGCGCTGGAGGCCCACGAGCGGCTGAGCCGTCCGGACAGCCGCTTCGGTCCCCACGAGGTCTGGACCGCGCAGGCCTTCGCCGAGCGCACCCAGCGCTACTGGCTGGTGGACACCGGCGCCGGCGTCGCGGTGCTGTTCATGTCGATCATCGTGTGCGCCGTCGGCGCGCTGATCACCGGGCAGTCGCTGAGCGCGGCGATCGCCAGCTCCTCGCGCGAGTACGCGACGCTCAACGCGATGGGCGTGAGCCGCGGCACGATGGTGCGGGTGGTGCTGGAGCAGGCCGCCTGGCTGGGCGGCGTGGGCGTGGTGTTCGCGGCGCTGGTCGGCGCGGCGCTGCTGGTGGTGGCGAGCGCGCACCAGGTGCCGGTGGCGATGACGCCGCTGGTGGCCGCGGGCTGCGTGGGCATCGTCGTGGTGCTGGTGCTGTTGTCCAGCGTGTCGGCCGTGCGGCGCCAGCTCGACATCGAGCCCGCGACGCTGCTGCGATGAGCGGGCCCACGACGATGACGACGCCGATGACCAACCCGATGAGCCCCTCGATGACGACGCACGCGACGCCCCGGGACGAGCCGCGCCTGCCGGCTTCCGGCTGGACCTCGCCCGACGCCGCGCTGCACGGCACCGAGCCGACCATCGAGGCGCGCTCGCTGAGCAAGTCCTTCTCCACCGGCGCGCAGCGCGTGGACGTGCTGCGCGGTGTGTCCGTGTCGGTGATGCCCGGCGAGCTGACGCTGGTGGCCGGGCCCTCGGGCTGCGGCAAGAGCACGCTGCTGGCGCTGCTGTCCGGGCTGCAGGCGCCGGACGCCGGCACGGTGGTGGCCTGCGGCGAGGACCTGTCCACGCTGAGCCGCCGCGAGCGCGAGCGCTTCCGGCTCAAGACCAGCGCCTTCGTGTTCCAGAACTTCAACCTCTTCCCGGCGCTGACCTCGCTGGAGCAGGTCCAGCTGGCGCTGAGCTGCATGGGCATCGACCGCGACGAGAGCGCGCGCCGCGCCCGCGAGGCGCTCGAGGAGGTCGGCATGGGGCACCGCTTGCGGATGCGGCCAGCCGAGCTTTCCGGCGGCGAGAAGCAGCGCGTGGCGATCGCCCGGGCGCTGGCCAAGCAGCCGCGGCTGCTTTTCGCCGACGAACCCACCAGCGCGCTGGACGCCGCGAGCGGCCAGGTCGTCATCGACCTGCTGCACCGCATCGCCCGCGCCCACGGCTCCACGGTGCTGTGCGTCAGCCACGATCCCCGCCTGCTGCGGCATGCCGACCGGGTGATCGAGATGGAAGACGGTACGCTGCTCGCCGACCGGCGCCTCCCTTCGACCCCCGCGACCGTCGCCCCGCCGGCGACGCCCGCGACCTTCACTCCGTAGCGATCCCATGTCGTTCCTCGCGCGTGCCTCGAGCCGCTCCCCGATTTCCCGCCCGACCCCGCGGCC
>NZ_JAOCCU010000030.1 GCF_029840635.1 Mitsuaria sp. GD03876
CTAGCGGCAATCTGCTGCTCGTAGCGGTCGCCGACCGCCAGGAGCATGTCCTTGGTGAAGTACAGGTCGCCCCGCTTTTCGCCGTGGTATTCGAAGATCTCGGTCTCGACGATCGAGTCCACCGGGCAGCTCTCCTCGCAGAAGCCGCAGAAGATGCACTTGGTCAGGTCGATGTCGTAGCGCGTCGTGCGGCGCGAGCCGTCGGCGCGCACGTCGGATTCGATCGTGATCGCCATGGCGGGGCACACGGCCTCGCACAGCTTGCAGGCGATGCAGCGCTCTTCACCGTTCTCGTAGCGGCGCAGCGCGTGCAGGCCGCGGAAGCGAGGAGACAGCGGGGTCTTCTCTTCCGGGAACTGCACCGTGATGTTCTTCGAGAGGAAATGCCGGCCGGTCAGGGCCATGCCCTTCAGCAGCTCGGTGAGCATGAAGCTCTTGACTAGGTCCTTGATCACAGCAGATACCTCGGATTACTTCCAGATGTTGAACGGCGACTGGATCCACAGACCCACCACGACGAGCCACACCAGGGTGACCGGAATGAAGATCTTCCAGCCCAGACGCATGATCTGGTCATAGCGATAGCGCGGGAAGGTCGCGCGCACCCACAGGAAGCAGGTCACGACGAAGAAGGTCTTGGCGAACAGCCAGAACCAGTTCCAGAACGCCATCGAGTGCTGGATCCAGGCCGGCGTGTCCATGCCGAACAGCGACCAGGAGATCGGGGCCGACCAGCCGCCCAGGAACATCAGCACCGCCAGCGCCGACACCAGGATCATGTTGGCGTACTCGGCCAGGAAGAACATCGCGAACGACATGCCCGAGTACTCGATCATGTGGCCGGCGACGATTTCCGATTCGCCTTCGACGACGTCGAACGGGTGGCGGTTCGTCTCGGCCAGGCCGGAGATGAAGTACACCAGGAAGATCGGCAGCAGCGGCAGCCAGTTCCACGACAGGATGTTCACGCCGTGCGACGCGAACCAGCCCTGCTCCTGGCTCATCACGATCGCGCTGACGTTCATCGAGCCGGTCACCATCAGCACGACGACCAGGCAGAAGCCCATCGCGATCTCGTACGAGACCATCTGCGCCGAGGCGCGCAGCGCGCCCAGGAAGGCGTACTTCGAGTTGGACGCCCAGCCCGCGATGATCACGCCGTAGACCTCGAGCGAGGTGATGGCCATCAGGAACAGCAGGCCGGCGTTGACGTCGGCGATCGCGGCGCCCGGGCCGAACGGCACGACCGCCCAGGCGGCCAGCGCCGGCATGATCGTCATGATCGGGCCGAGGAAGAACAGGCCCTTGTTCGCGGCGCTCGGGACGATGATCTCCTTGAAGATCAGCTTCACCGCGTCGGCGATCGGGGTCAGCAGGCCCATCGGGCCGACGCGGTTCGGACCCGGACGGATCTGCGACCAGCCGATGGCCTTGCGTTCCCACAGCGTCAGGTAGGCGACGCAGCCCAGCAGCGGCAGCAGCACGGCGACGATCTTGAGCAGGCTCCAGATCACCGGCCAGACCACACCCAGCATCGAGGCGCCGGCGTTATAGAAGTTTTCCATCGTCGTCTCGTCCTCAGGCCTTGGTCACGGCGATCGAGCCGGTGAACGCGCCCAGCGCGGCGGTCTCGGGGATGCCGGCGGGGATGCGCACCACGTTCGCGGGCAGCGACGCGTCCAGCTGCGCGGCCAGCACGGCCACGCCGCCGTCCTGCGTCACGCGGACCTGCGCGCCCTTCTCGGCCAGGCCGAGCTCGGTCCACAGCGCCTGCGACAGCGAGACGGTGGCGGCATCGCGGCCGTCGCGGGTCAGCTGCAGCGAGGTGGCGCGGCGCACCAGCGCGTCGGTCGCGTAGATCGGCACGGCGGTCAGGCGCTCCAGGCCCTGCACCGGCGCGGCGGCGGCGGAGGCCGCCGACACCGCGTTGGACAAGCGCTCGCCCAGGTCCAGCGTCGAGCCCAGCGCCGCGGCGCGGACCTGCTCGGAGCTGTCGAACTCGAAGCCCGGCAGGCCGAGCAGGTTGCCCAGTACGCGCAGCACCTTCCAGCCCGGACGGGTCTCGCCGCGGGCCTTGGCCACGCCGACGAAGCTCTGCAGGCGGCCCTCGGCGTTGACGAAGCTGCCCGAGGTTTCGGTGAACGGGGCGACGGGCAGCAGCACGTCGGCGAACTCGACGACCGGGCCGGTCTTGAACGGGCTCATCACGACGACCATCTCGGCCGCGTTGACGGCCTTGGCGGCGGCGGCGGCGTTCGCGCCGTCCAGCACCGGGTCGACGTTCAGCAGCAGCAGCGCCTTGGCGGGCTGGTCGTTGAGCAGCTGGGCGGCGGAGCGGCCGCCCTGCCCCGGCTGGGCCTTGACCAGCTGGGCGCCGACGGTGTTCGCCGCGGCGGACAGCACGCCGACGCTGGCGCCGGTCTGCTCGCCGATCCAGGTGGCCAGCGACAGCAGCGTCGCGGCCTGCGGATGCTGGATCGCGGCATTGCCGAGCAGCACGGCCTTGTGCTCTCCCGACAGCAGCGCGTCGGCGATCGCCTTGGCGGCGTCCGTCGCCTGGCCTTGCGCCGGGGCGCCGACGCCCTTGGCGGCGCCGATGGCGGCGGCGACGTTGGCCAGTTCAGCGGCCCAGGCCGACGGCGCGGCGGCGATCGTCGCGGCGACCGGCAGCTTCCAGTCCTCGACCGAGCCGTTCAGCGCCACGACCCGCGCGCCGCGGCGGGCGGCCTGGCGCAGGCGTTGCGCGAACAGCGGGTGGTCCTTGCGCAGCGACGAACCGACGACGAACGCGCGGTCCAGCGTCGACAGCGACGCGATCGACGTGCCCAGCCACAGGGCCTTGCCGTCGGCGGCGCGCAGTGCGGCGTCGCTCACGCGCAGCCGCGTGTCGATGTTCTCGCTGCCCAGGCCGCGCACCAGTTGCGCCAGCAGGTGCAGTTCCTCGACGGTGCTGTGCTCCGAGCCCAGCGCGGCGATGGACGCGCCGCCCTTCTCCGTCTTGATCTGCTTGAGGCCGTTGGCCACGTACTCGAGCGCCGTGGTCCAGTCGACCGGCTTCCACTCGCCGCCCTGCTTGAGCATCGGCGTGGTCAGGCGTTCGTCGCCGTTGAGGGCTTCATACGAGAAGCGGTCGCGGTCGGCGATCCAGCACTCGTTGACGGCCTCGTTCTCCAGCGGGACGACGCGCAGCACTTCGTTGTTCTTGACCTGGACGATCAGGTTGGCGCCGGTCGAATCGTGCGGGCTGACGCTCTTGCGACGCGACAGTTCCCAGGTGCGGGCGCTGTAGCGGAAGGGCTTGCTGGTCAGCGCGCCGACCGGGCAGATGTCGATCATGTTGCCCGACAGCTCCGAGTCCACCGTGCGGCCGACGAAGGTCTGGATCTCGCTGTGCTCGCCGCGGTGCGCCATGCCGAGTTCCATCACGCCGGAGATCTCCTGGCCGAAACGGACGCAGCGCGTGCAGTGGATGCAACGGCTCATCTCTTCCATCGAGATCAGCGGGCCGACGTTCTTGTGGAACACGACGCGCTTCTCTTCGGTGTAGCGCGAGGCGCCGGCGCCGTAGCCGACGGCCAGATCCTGCAGCTGGCACTCGCCGCCCTGGTCGCAGATCGGGCAGTCCAGCGGGTGATTGATCAGCAGGAACTCCATCACGCCCTGCTGGGCCTTGATGGCTTTCTCGCTCTTGGTGCGGACGATCATGCCCTGCGTCACCGGCGTCGCGCAGGCGGGCAGCGGCTTGGGCGCCTTCTCCACGTCGACCAGGCACATGCGGCAGTTGGCCGCGATGCTCAGCTTCTTGTGGTAGCAGAAGTGCGGGATGTAGGTCCCGGCCTTCTCGGCGGCATGCATGACCATGCTGCCCTCGGGCACTTCGACCTTCTGGCCGTCGAGTTCGATTTCAACCATAGTTCTTCTCAGCGGCTCCGGATCAGGCGTGCGCCGGCGACTTCGCCGTGGCGGACGGGGACGACGCGGCGTGCGCCTTGTTCTGCTGGGCCTGCTCGATCATCGCGATGAACTCGGCCTTGAAGTGCTTGAGCATCGCGCGCACCGGCATCGCCGCGGCGTCGCCCAGCGCGCAGATGGTGCGGCCCTGGATGTTGTCGGCCACGGAGTTCAGCAGCTCGATGTCCTCGACGCGGCCCTTGCCGTGGGCGATGCGCTCGATCACGCGGTGCATCCAGCCCGTGCCCTCGCGGCAGGGGGTGCACTGGCCGCAGGACTCGTGCGCGTAGAAGTAGGACAGGCGCAGCAGGCTGGTCACCATGCAGCGGGTCTCGTCCATCACGATGACGGCGCCCGAGCCCAGCATCGAGCCGGCCTTGGCGATGGAGTCATAGTCCATCGTGCACTGCATCATGATGTCGGCCGGCAGCACCGGCGCGGACGAGCCGCCCGGGATCACCGCCTTGAGCTTGCGGCCGCCGCGCATGCCGCCGGCGAGCTCGAGCAGCTTCTCGAACGAGGTGCCCAGCGGGATCTCGTAGTTGCCCGGGCGCTCGACGTCGCCGGAGATCGAGAAGATCTTCGTGCCGCCGTTGTTGGGCTTGCCGACCTCGAGGTAGGCCTGGCCGCCGTTGCGGATGATCCAGGGCACCGCGGCGAAGGTCTCGGTGTTGTTGATCGTCGTGGGCTTGCCGTACAGGCCGAACGAGGCCGGGAACGGCGGCTTGAAGCGCGGCTGGCCCTTCTTGCCTTCCAGCGATTCCAGCAGCGCGGTTTCCTCGCCGCAGATGTAGGCGCCGAAGCCGTGGTGCGCGTGCAGCTGGAAGCTGAAGTTGCTGCCCAGGATGTTGTCGCCCAGCAGGCCCGCGGCGCGGGCCTCTTCCAGGGCCGCCTCGAAGCGCTCGTAGACCTCGAAGATCTCGCCGTGGATGTAGTTGTAGCCGACCTTGATGCCCATCGCGAACGCCGCGATCGCCATGCCTTCGATGACGATGTGCGGGTTGAACATCAGGATGTCGCGGTCCTTGCAGGTGCCCGGCTCGCCTTCGTCGCTGTTGCAGACGAGGTACTTCGCGCCCGGGAATTGGCGGGGCATGAAGCTCCACTTCAGGCCGGTCGGGAAACCGGCGCCGCCGCGGCCGCGCAGGCCGGAGGCCTTCACCTCGGCGATGACCTGGTCGGAGGTCATGCCCTGGCCCTCGCCCTGGGCGAGGATCTTGCGCAGGGCCTGGTAGCCGCCGCGCGCTTCATAGTCCTTCAGCGACCAGTTCTTGCCATCGAGGCCCGCGTAGATCTGCGGGGTGATGTTGCGGTCGTGGAAGCAGGTTTCCTTGCCGGTGGCCTGCCACTTCGAGAGATCGATGTTCGTCATCGTCCAGGTCCCTCAGTTCTTGTTGGCCGCGTGGTGCGCTCTGAGCGCGTCCACCAGCTCGTCCAGCCGCTCGGCGCTCATGAAGCTCAGCATCTGGCGGTCGTTGACCAGCATCACCGGCGAGTCGGCGCAGGCGCCCAGGCACTCGCTCTGCTGCACGGTGAAGACGCCGTCGGCGGTCGTGCCGCCGGCCTCGACGCCCAGCTTCGCGCACAGGTGGTCCAGCGCCTTCTGGCCGTCGCGCAGCTGGCACGGCAGGTTGGTGCAGACGTTGAGCTTGAACGCCCCCAGCTTGCGCTGGTTGTACATGTTGTAGAAGGTCGTGACCTCGTAGACGGCGATCGCCGGCATGCCGAGGTAGTCCGCGATCGCGTCCTCGGCCTGGCGGGACACGAAGCCCTGCTCCTGCTGGACGATCGACAGACAGGCCATCACGGCCGATTGCGCCTGCTCCGCCGGGTACTTGGCGACTTCGCGGGCGAAGCGGGCCGCGGTGGCCTCGCTCAGGATGAATTCAGTGCTGCTCATCGCTTCACCACTCAACGGTCAATTTCACCGAACACGATGTCCATCGTGCCGATCACGGCCACCGCGTCGGCGATCATGTGCCCGCGGGCCATCTCGTCCAGCGCGGCCAGGTGCGAATAACCCGGCGCGCGGATCTTCAGCCGGTACGGCTTGTTGGCGCCGTCGCTGACGATGTAGATGCCGAACTCGCCCTTCGGATGCTCGACCGAGGCGTAGGCCTCGCCCTCGGGGACGCGGAAGCCTTCGGTGAACAGCTTGAAGTGGTGGATCAGCTCTTCCATGCTGGTCTTCATCGCCACGCGGCTGGGCGGCGCCACCTTGTGGTTGTCGGTGATGACCGGGCCGGGGTTGGCCTTGAGCCACTTCACGCACTGCTGGACGATGCGGTTGGACTGGCGCATCTCCTCGACGCGCACGCAGTAGCGGTCGTAGGTGTCGCCGTTGGTGCCGACCGGGATGTCGAAGTCCATGCGGCCGTACACGTCGTACGGCTGGGTCTTGCGGGTGTCCCAGGCGATGCCCGAGCCGCGCAGCATCGGGCCGGTCAGGCCCAGGTTCAGCGCGCGCTCCGGCGTGACGACGCCGATGCCCACGGTGCGCTGTTTCCAGATGCGGTTGTCGGTCAGCAGCGTCTCGTAGTCGTCGACGTTGGCCGGGAAGCGGTTGCAGAAGTCCTCGATGAAATCGAGCAGCGAGCCCTGGCGGTTCTCGTTGAGCTTGTCGATCGCCTTCTGGTTCTTGATCTTGCTGACCTTGTACTGCGGCATCGCGTCGGGCAGGTCGCGGTAGACGCCGCCCGGACGAAAGTAGGCCGCGTGCATGCGCGCGCCCGAGACCGCCTCGTACATGTCAAAGATGTCCTCGCGCTCGCGGAAGCAGTAGATGAGGATGTTCATCGCGCCGCAGTCGATGCCGTGCGCGCCCAACCACAGCAGGTGGTTCAGGATGCGGGTCAGCTCGCCGAACATCACGCGGATGTACTGCGCGCGCTCCGGCACTTCCAGGCCGAGCATCTTCTCGATGGCCAGGCAGTACGCGTGCTCGTTGGACATCATCGACACGTAGTCGAGGCGGTCCATGTAGGGCAGCGACTGGATGAAGGTCTTGGTCTCGGCCAGCTTCTCGGTGGCGCGGTGCAGCAGGCCGATGTGCGGGTCGGCGCGCTGGATGACTTCGCCGTCCAGCTCCAGCACCAGGCGCAGCACGCCGTGCGCGGCCGGATGCTGCGGGCCGAAGTTCAGGGTGTAGTTCTTGATTTCGGCTGGCATGCTCACAGGCCCCCGTAGTTGTCTTCGCGGATCACGCGCGGGGTGATCTCGCGCGGCTCGATGGTCACCGGCTGGTAGACCACCCGCTTCTGCTCGGGGTCGTAGCGCATCTCGACGTGGCCCGTCACCGGGAAGTCCTTGCGCATCGGGTGGCCGATGAAGCCGTAGTCCGTGAGGATGCGGCGCAGGTCCTCGTGGCCTTCGAAGATGATCCCGTACATGTCGAACGCCTCGCGCTCGAACCAGTTGGCGGCGTTCCAGATCGGGGTCACCGCGGCGACCGACGGGAAGTCGTCGTCGGGCGCGAAGACCTTGACGCGCAGGCGCCAGTTCTTGTTGATCGACAGCAGGTGCGACACGACCGCGAAGCGCGCGCCTTCATGGGCGCCGTCCTTGTAGGTCGAGTAGTCCACGCCGCACAGGTCGATCAGCTGCTCGAAGCGCAGCTCCGAGTGATCGCGCAGCAGCTTGGCGACGTTGAAGTAGTCCTTGGCCGCGACGGTGATGGTGATTTCGCCCAGCGCGCGCTTGAGCGCGACGATCTGGTCGCCCAGCACGCTGTGCAGCGCCGCCTGCAGGGTGTCGAGTTTCATGGTCATGGGAGTCAGCCTGCTTCTGCTCAGCGAGCGATGGTGTTCTCGCGACGGATCTTGGCCTGCAGCTGCAGGATGCCGTAGAGCAGCGCCTCGGCGGTCGGCGGACAGCCCGGGACATAGACGTCGACCGGGACGATGCGGTCACAGCCGCGCACCACCGAATAGCTGTAGTGGTAGTAGCCGCCGCCGTTGGCGCAGCTGCCCATGGAGAGCACCCAGCGCGGCTCGGCCATCTGGTCGTAGACCTTGCGCAGCGCCGGCGCCATCTTGTTGCACAGCGTGCCGGCCACGATCATCAGGTCGGACTGGCGGGGGCTCGGACGGAACAGCATGCCGAAGCGGTCGATGTCGTAGCGGGCGGCGCCCGCGTGCATCATCTCGACCGCGCAGCAGGCGAGACCGAAGGTCATCGGCCACAACGAGCCGGTCTTGGACCAGTTCACCAGCTTGTCCAGCTGGGTGGTCATGAAGCCTTCCTTCAAAACGCCTTCGTTACCCATATCGAATTTCCAATCTTTCGAGATCAGCTGGGAAGGCCTTCGAAGCCGCGGACATCTCTTGACGCCGCCTTGACGACTGGGTCTTCCCTAACGGACACGCGCCCGAAACGGGCGCCGTGTCCTGAAGCATTCACGGGTCCGGCCTGCCGCCGGGACGCCGTCACCGCATGGTCACTCCCAGTCGAGCGCGCCCTTCTTCCACTCGTAGGCGAAGCCCACGACCAGGATGCCGAGGAAGATCATCATCGCCCAGAAGCCCTCGGCGCCGATCTCGCGCAGCGAGACCGCCCAGGGGAAGAGGAAGGCGATTTCCAGATCGAAGAGGATGAAGAGGATGGCCACGAGGTAGTAGCGCACGTCGAACTTCATGCGCGCGTCCTCGAAGGCCTCGAAGCCGCACTCGTAGGGGCTGTTCTTCGCCGCGTCAGGGCGACGCGGGCCGGCCAGGAAGCCCAGCACTTGCGGGGCGATACCCACTCCGCAACCGACCAGGATGAAAAGGATGACGGGCAGGTATTGTTCCAGGCTCACGACTTGCTCTCGTTTTGATGCCGGGACTCGAATATGCCGACAGAGCGCGGCAAAACCAATTCCCGACGTGTCACCGATGATTGGCGGGCCATGGGCCGACCAATCGATTCGGCAAAAGCAACGGGCGCGCCGCCAGCGATTATCCAATCGCTCACGGACCGCGCCCGCCTTGTCCTCCGGAGAATCGCACACGCATGTGGCATGGAGATTTCCGGAGTCCCTCGACCTGCTTGATCACCTTCGATCCGGCTTTCCGGCTAGATCGCGAAGACCATGGCAGGCCGATTTATTCTGGTGCCGACGGCGAGACTCGAACTCGCACAGCTTTCGCCACTACCCCCTCAAGATAGCGTGTCTACCAATTTCACCACGTCGGCTGGGTGTCACCTTTCAGTGACTTTGTCTTGACGGCTCGCGTTTCAGACAGCCTCGAATTCTATACCGCTTTCTGAACCCGAAAGGGAAACCGAAGCAATTTTGTCGAGGAGCTTACGCTGGCCGCCCATCGCTGTCAGTTCGAGGCGCCGGAGGCCGCCGCCGAAGGCGCGGCCTGGGGAGCGATCGACGCGCCCGGCAGCGCCGCGGCCGAGGCCGGCGACGCCGGCGTGGCGGCGCGCTCCAGCAGCTGCTCGCCGGCCGACGGACCCGTGTTGAAGCCGCTGCCGTCGCGGTGGCTGCCCATGTAGGCCAGCGCCAGCGTCGCCACGAAGAAGATCGTCGCCGCGACCGCGGTCGAGCGCGACAGGAAGTTGGCACTGCCGGTCGCGCCGAACAGCGAGCCCGAGGCCCCGCTGCCGAACGAGGCGCCCATGTCGGCGCCCTTGCCGTGCTGGACCAGCACCAGGCCGATCATCGCCAGCGCCGCGATCAGCTGCAGCACCAGCACCAGGTTCATCATCACTTGCATTGCTTCTTTCTCCAGGAACCTTGAACGCCGGGCTTCAGCCGGCGGCGCGGCAGATCGCCGCGAAATCGGCCGCCTTCAGCGCGGCGCCTCCGATGAGGCCGCCGTCGATGTCCGGCTGCGCAAACAGTTGGGCGGCGTTGTCGGGCTTGACGCTGCCGCCGTACAGGATCTGCATCTGGTCGGCCTTCTGCGTGGCCGCGCGCAGCTGCTGGCGCAGCAGCGCGTGCACGTGCTGCGCCTGCTCCGGCGTCGCGGTCAGGCCGGTGCCGATCGCCCACACCGGCTCGTAGGCCACCACGATCTCGCCGATGCAGTGCGTCAGCATGTGGACGACCGCCGCGAGCTGGCGCTTGACGACTTCCTCGGTGCGGCCGGCCTCGCGTTCGGCCAGCGTCTCGCCGACGCAGACGATCGGCGTGACGCCATGCGCCAGCGCCGCCTTGGCCTTGTCGGCGACCAGCTGGTCGCCTTCCGCGTGGTACGCGCGGCGCTCCGAATGGCCGACGATCGCGAAGCGGCAGCCGATGTCCGCCAGCATCGCCGACGACACCTCGCCGGTGTAGGCGCCCTGCTCGTGCGCCGAACAATCCTGCGAGCCGAACGCCACCTGCGTGCCGGTCAGCGCGAGCGCCGTCTCCGCGATGTACGGGAACGGCACGCACACCGCCACCTGGGCATTCCACGGACCCGCTTCCTTCAGGCCCGCCAGCAGCACGGCGTTGGATGCACGGGTGCCATGCATCTTCCAGTTGCCGACCACCAGTTTCTTGCGCATCAGATCAACTCCCTTGAATCCGAAATTCCCGCGAGCGAGCCGCGAGGCTCACCACGCCAGCACGATCTTGCCGACGTGCTCGCCCGATTCCATCAGCGCATGCGCCGCGGCGGCGTCCGTCGCGGGCAGCTGCTTGTAGATCACCGGCGCGATCGCGCGGGACTCGAGCAGCGGCCACACGCGCTCGCGCAGCGCGCGGGCGATGCCGGCCTTGAACGCGACCGGGCGCGGACGCAGCGTGGAGCCGGTGATCGTCAGCCGGCGGCGCAAGACCTGGCCCGCGTCGAACTCGGCCTTCACGCCGCCCTGCACCGCGATGATCACGGCGCGGCCGTCGTCGGCCAGGCACTGCACGTTGCGCGCGACGTAGTCGCCCGCCACCATGTCCAGGATCACGTCGACCCCGCGTCCTTGCGTCGCCGCCTTCACGGCCTCGACGAAGTCCTGCTCGCGATAGTTGATCGCCAGGTCGGCGCCCAGCGCGAGGCAGGCCTTGGCCTTGTCCGCGTTGCCGACGGTGACCAGCACCGTCGAGCCCAGGGCCTTCGCCAGCTGGATCGCCGTCACGCCGATGCCGCTGCTGCCGCCGTGCACCAGCAGGCTTTCGCCAGGCTGCAGGCGGGCACGCTCGAAGACGTTGCTCCAGACGGTGAAGAAGGTCTCCGGCAGGCTCGCGGCCTCGGCCATCGACCAGCCCTTGGGCACCGGCAGGCACTGGGCCACCGGCGCCGTGCAGAGTTCGGCGTAACCGCCGCCCGCGACCAGCGCGCAGACCGCGTCGCCGACCTTCAGGCCGGCGGCGGCCAACGCCTGCGCGTCGCCCGCCTCGATCGTGCCGGCGATCTCCAGCCCCGGGAGGTCGCTGGCACCGGCCGGCGCCGGATAGGCGCCCTTGCGTTGCAGGACGTCCGGCCGGTTGATGCCGTAGGCCTGCACGCGGACCAGGCACTCCCCCACCCCGGCGACGGGATCGGGGCGCTCGATCAGCCGCAGGACCTCCGGTCCGCCGGGCTGGGTGATGGCGATCGCCTTCATGGCAAGCGTCGTGGCAAGCGGTCGCGCGGGCCGATTACTCGGCCGAGCCTTCGCCGTGGCCGTGGTGCGGCGCCGGGGCGTCGCGGTCCAGCAGCGCCTTCATCGACAGCTTGATGCGGCCCTTCTCGTCCGTCTCGAGGACCTTGACCTTGACGATCTGGCCTTCGCTCAGGAAGTCGGTGACCTTCTCCACGCGCTGGTGGGCGATCTGGCTGATGTGCAGCAGGCCGTCCTTGCCCGGCAGGATGTTGATCAGCGCGCCGAAGTCCAGGATCTTGGTGACCGGGCCTTCGTAGACCTTGCCGATCTCGGCTTCCGCGGTGATCTGCTCGATGCGCTTCTTGGCCAGCTCGGCCTTGTCGCCGTCGGTCGAGGCGATCGTGATCGTGCCGTCCTCGGCGATGTCGATCTGCGTGCCGGTTTCCTCGGTCAGCGCGCGGATGGTCGCGCCGCCCTTGCCGATCACGTCGCGGATCTTCTCCGGATTGATCTTCATCGTGTACAGGCGGGGCGCGAACTGCGAGATCTCGGCGTTGGCCGAACCCATCGCGTCGACCATCTTCTCCAGGATGTGCAGGCGCGCTTCCTTGGCCTGCGCCAGGGCGACCTGCATGATCTCCTTGGTGATGCCCTGGATCTTGATGTCCATCTGCAGCGCGGTGATGCCCGTCGTCGTGCCGGCCACCTTGAAGTCCATGTCGCCCAGGTGATCCTCATCGCCCAGGATGTCGGTCAGCACGGCGAAGCGGTTGGCGTCCTTGATCAGGCCCATGGCGATGCCGGCGACGTGCGCCTTCAGCGGCACGCCGGCGTCCAGCAGCGACAGGCAGCCGCCGCAGACCGAAGCCATCGACGACGAGCCGTTGGACTCGGTGATCTCCGAGACCACGCGGATCGAGTACGGGAAGTCTTCCTTGGTCGGCAGCACCGCGACCAGCGCGCGCTTGGCCAGGCGGCCGTGGCCGATCTCGCGGCGCTTGGGGCTGCCCACGCGACCGGTTTCGCCGGTGGCGAACGGGGGCATGTTGTAGTGCAGCATGAAGCGCTCGGAGTACTCGCCGGCCAGCGCGTCGATGACTTGCGCGTCGCGGTCGGTGCCCAGCGTCGCGGCGACCAGCGCCTGCGTCTCGCCGCGGGTGAACAGCGCCGAGCCGTGGGCGCGCGGCAGCACGCTGTTGCGGATCTCGATGGCGCGCACGGTGCGGGTGTCGCGGCCGTCGATGCGGGGCTCGCCGGCCAGGATCTGGCCGCGCACGATGCGGGCTTCGATCTCGAACAGCAGGCCGTCGACTTCCACGCCGTCGAAGGCGGTGCCTTCGGCGGTCAGGGCGTCCTTGACCTTGGCGTAGGCGGTGCGACAGGCCTCGGTGCGGGCCTGCTTCGAACGGATCTGGTAGGCGGCGCGCAGCTCTTCCTCGGCCAGGGCGTTGACCTTGGCGATGAAGGCTTCATCCTTGGCCGGGGCGACCCAGTTCCAGGACGGCTTGCCGGCTTCGCGGACCAGTTCGTTGATCGCGGCGATCGCGACCTTGCCCTGCTCGTGGCCGTAGGTGACGGCGCCCAGCATGACGTCTTCGCTGAGCTGGTCGGCCTCGGACTCGACCATCAGCACGGCGGCTTCGGTGCCGGCGACGACCAGGTCCAGCTTCGAGTCGATCAGCTGGGTCTTGCCCGGGTTCAGCACGTACTCGCCGTTGACGTAGCCCACGCGGGCGGCGCCGATCGGGCCGTTGAACGGGATGCCGGAGATGGCCAGCGCGGCGCTGGTGGCGATCAGGGCGGCGATGTCGGCCTGGACTTCAGGGTTCAGCGACACCGTGTGCACGACGACCTGGACTTCGTTGAAGAAGCCTTCCGGGAACAGCGGGCGGATCGGGCGGTCGATCAGGCGCGAGGTCAGCGTCTCGAGCTCGCTCGGGCGGCCTTCACGCTTGAAGAAGCTGCCGGGGATCTTGCCGGCGGCGTAGGTCTTCTCGATGTAGTCGACGGTCAGCGGGAAGAAGTCCTGGCCGGCCTTGGGCGAGGACTTGGCGACGACGGTGGCGAGGACGACGGTGTCCTCGATGTTGACCAGGACGGCGCCGGAGGATTGACGGGCGATCTCGCCGGTCTCCATCACGACCTGATGCTGGCCCCACTGGAACGTCTTGACGACCTTGTTGAACATGCTCATTCGAGTTCTCCTCAGTTCACGATCGCGGCCGCTTGCGGTGCGGCGCAAAACCGGGAGTGAAGCTGGGTTTGGCGGGATGCCATTCCAGAGCGGCTGCCGCGTCGGCCTTGGCCGGCAAGCGCTTTGGAATGACACATCGTCGCCACGTCAGCTCGACTCCGTTGTCCGACCGGTCCGGGGACCGGTCGAGCCGCCGGCCGGAACAACCCGGCCCACGGCGTGCAGAAACGACAAAGAGCCTGTTGGGATCGGACCAATCAGGCTCTTTGCATTCACGCGCGAATTACTTGCGCAGACCCAGCTTCTGGATCAGGGCGGTGTAGCGGTCCGCGTCCTTGTTCTTCAGGTAGGCCAGCAGGCTCTTGCGCTGGTTGACCATCTTCAGCAGGCCGCGACGGCCGTGGTGGTCCTTCAGGTGCTGCTTGAAGTGGGGGGTCAGTTCGTTGATGCGCGCGGTCAGCAGGGCGACTTGCACTTCAGGGGAGCCGGTGTCGTTGGCGCTGCGGGCGTTGGCCTTGACGATCTCGGCCTTGTTCTGGTCGAAGCTGGACATGTTGCGTTCCTTGTTCCGGAGTGATTCGGAAGGTCCGCCGGCATGGCCTGAACAGGCGTCGAGTGCGCAGACGGTTTCCGAGGTTGGACTTGCGGTCACAGGTGAAACCGACCCGTGCCGTGCTGGTTGATCTTTCACCCCCTCCTGGGAGCGGCCGAAAGAACTGCGGGAGTATACACGACCCTCAGCCGGGGCGGCTCATCCGGCAGGTGGACGGCTGTTCGGCCTGGGCCGCGTCGAGGTCGCGCAGCGTGCGGAAGCCGTAGCCGGAGCCCTCGTTGTCGTGCGCCGTGCCGGCTTCGCCGGCGCGGCGCATCACGCTCACGACCAGCGGCTGCTGGAGCTGGTGGTCCGACGCCCGCATCCATCCCTGGTGGGCGACGCCCAAGGGGCGGGCATCGAGGCGGAGCCCCTCCAGCGCCCGCGCGACGGCCTTCGGATCGGTGCCGCCCGCCTTCTCGATGGCCGCGACCAGCATCTCCACCATCAGCTGCATGCGGGCATGCAGGTAGTCGTGTTCCGGTTTCGGGAAGCGCTGGCGGAACGCGGCATAGAAGCGCTCCGAATCGGCGGTGCCCGCATTCGGATGCCATTCGGCGACGGCGAGCACGCGGTCGACGCCCGCCTCGCCGAGCACGCCCGGCACGCCCAGCGCATTGCCGTAGAACGTGAAGAAGCGCGCGTCGAGCCCGATGTCCCGGGCCGCCTTGATCAGCAGCGTCAGGTCGTTGCCCCAGTTGCCGGTCAGCACCGCCTGCGCGCCGCTGGCGCGGATCTTGGTCGCGTAGGGCAGGAAGTCCTTCACGCGGCCGAGCGGATGCAGCTCGTCGCCAACGATCTCCAGGTCCGGCCGGCGCCGGGCCAGCATCGCCCTCGCCTCCTGGCGGAAATGCTGGCCGAAGCTGTAGTCCTGGCCGATCAGGTAGACCCGCTTGAGCGCCCGGTCCTGCGCGACCACCTCGACCAGCGCCGCCAGCCGCATGTCGGTGTTGGCGTCGAAGCGGAAGTGCCAGAAGCTGCACTGCGCGCCGGTCAGCACCGGGTCGACGGCGGCGTAGTTCAGGAACAGCGCGCGACGCGCCGGCTCGCGGGCGTTGTGCCGGTCGAGCGCCGCGATCAGCGCGCCCGCCACCGCCGAGCTGTTGCCCTGCAGGACGAAGGGAATGGACTGGTCGGTCGCGGCGCGCAGCATCGCCAGCGATTCCTCGACCGAACCCTTGCTGTCGAAGCGCACCAGCTCGAGCGGGCGCGCGCCGCCAGGCAGCTTCACGCCGCCGCGGGCGTTCACTCGCTCGGTCGCCCAGACCAGGTTTCGGAAGACCGCTTCGCCGCCGTTGCCCAAGGGGCCGGAGAGACCCTCGATCAGCGCGAGGCGGATCGGCGCCTGCCGCGCGGAGCTCGCCTCGCTCGTTGCATTCCCCGCACTCGACGCATTCCCCGCATTCGCCGCGTCCATCGACACCGCCCTCGCGTCCGGTGCGACCGGGCCGATGGCCGAAAGCCCGATGAACACGGCCATCGCGGCCGCCAGCGCGACCGCTGCCCTCCTCGCCCCGCGCCTCACGGCTGGGTCGAGGCGGCGAGCTGCGACAGGTCCCAGCGCGGCCGGACCTCGAAGCCGCCGTCGCGGCTCAGGCTGCCCATGTCGCGCTGCAGCCGCAGCCCGGCAGCGAGCGCGATCATCGCGCCGTTGTCGGTGCACAGGTGCAGCTCGGGATAGTGGACGCGGACGCGGCGCTTCTCACAGGCCGCGTTCAGTTCCTCGCGCAGGCGCTTGTTGGCGCCGACGCCGCCCGCGACGACCAGCCGCTTCAGGCCGGTCTCCTTCAGCGCGAGCAGCGCCTTCTTGACCAGCACCTCGACGATCGCCGCCTGCGTCGACGCGGCCAGGTCGGCGCGTTGCGGCTCGGCGATGCCGCCAGGCTGCGCCTCGAGCTTGCGGACCTGCGTCAGCACGGCCGTCTTCAAGCCGGCGAAGCTGAAGTCCGGCTTGCCGCTGTGCAGCAGCGGCCGCGGCAGCGCGAAGGCCGTCGGATCGCCCTGTTCCGCCAGCCTGGCCAGGTGCGGGCCGCCCGGATACGGCAGGCCGAGCAGCTTGGCCGACTTGTCGAAAGCCTCGCCGGCGGCGTCGTCGATGGTCTCGCCGAGCAGCTCGTAGCTGCCGACGTCGTCGACGCGCATCAGCTGCGTGTGGCCGCCCGAGACCAGCAGCGCCACGAAGGGGAACTCCGGCGGATCGGCCGACAGGAACGGCGACAGCAGATGGCCCTCGAGGTGATGGATGCCCATCACCGGCCGGTCCAGCGCCGCGCCCAGCGAGGCCGCGACGCCCGCGCCGACCAGCAGCGCGCCGGCCAGCCCCGGCCCCTGGGTGTAGGCGACGACATCGACATCGGCCAGCGACAGCCCGGCGCTGGCGAGCACCTCGCGCGTCAGCGGCAGCACGCGGCGGATGTGGTCGCGCGAGGCCAGCTCGGGCACCACGCCGCCGTAGGCCTGGTGCATCGAGATCTGGCTGTGCAGCGCATGCGCCAGCAGCGCCGGCACGCCGTCGCCGGACGCGTCGACCAGCGCCACGCCGGTCTCGTCGCAGGAGGATTCGATGCCGAGGACGCGCATGGGATCAGCCGCCGTGCCGGGTCGCGGAGCGCCGCGCGGCGGTCAATGGTTTTCCTTGGCGTGGTTGATCGAGTACTTGGGGATCTCGACCGTCACGTCGGTGTTGGACAGGATGGCCTGGCAGGACAGGCGCGAGTTGGGCTCCAGGCCCCAGGCGCGGTCCAGCATGTCTTCCTCGTTCTCCTCCATCTCGGACAGCGACGCGAAGCCCTCGCGCACGATCACGTGGCAGGTCGTGCAGGCGCAGACCTGGTCGCAGGCGTGCTCGATCTCGACGCCGTTGTCCAGCAGCGCCTCGCAGATCGTGGTGCCGGATGGCGCCGACAGCGTCTTGCCCTCGGGGGCGTACTCGGGATGGGGAAGGATCTTGATGACAGGCATGAGGGGGTCCTTGAAGCTGGCGGCGTCGGCTCGCGTTCAGACTTGATCGATGCTGCGGCCGGTCAGGGCCTGCTGGATGCCGCGGTTCATGCGCGCGGCGGCGAAGGCCTCGGTGCCCTTGGCCAGCGCCTGGACGGCGGCGTCGATGGCATCGGCGTTGGCGACCGCGTCGTCGGCCTGCGCGTGGGCGAGCAGCTCCGATTGCAGCGTGGCGATGTCGGCGCGTTCCGCGTCGCTGAGCAGGTCGCCGTCGGCGCGCAGCGCCGATTGGGTGGCGAGGATCATCCGCTCGGCCTCGACGCGGGCCTCGCGCAGCTTGCGCGCGGCCATGTCGGATTCGGCGCTGGCGAAGCCCTCGCGCAGCATCGTCGCGATCTGGTCGTCGGACAGGCCGTAGCTCGGCTTGACCTGCACCGCCGCCTCGACGCCCGAGCCCAGCTCGCGCGCCTGCACGCTCAGCAGCCCGTCGGCGTCGACCTGGAAGGTCACGCGGATGCGGGCGGCGCCGGCGGCCATCGGCGGGATGCCGCGCAGCTCGAAGCGCGCCAGCGAGCGGCATTCGGCGACCAGCTCGCGCTCGCCCTGCAGCACGTGCACCGCCAGCGCGGTCTGGCCATCCTTGAAGGTGGTGAAGTCCTGCGCCTTCGCCACGGGGATCGTCGCGTTGCGCTCGATGATGCGTTCGACCAGGCCGCCCATCGTCTCCAGGCCCAGCGACAGCGGGATCACGTCGAGCAGCAGGATCTCGCCGTCGGCGTTGTTGCCGGCCAGCTGGTTGGCCTGCACGGCGGCGCCGAGCGCGACGACCTCGTCGGGATTCAGGTTGGTCAGCACCTCGCGGCCGAACAGCTCGCCGACGCTGCGGCGCACGATCGGCATGCGCGTCGAGCCGCCGACCATCACCGTGCCGTGCACCTCGTCGGCGCCGACCTTGGCGTCGCGCAGCACGCGGCGCACCGCCAGCAGCGTCTTGTTGACCAGCGGCAGCGCCAGTTCGTCGAATTGCGCGCGCGAGACCTCGACGGCCAGCGCGCCGGCGTCCAGCGTCGCGGACAGCGTGACGCGATCGGCGTCGGTCAGCGCCTCCTTGGCCTGGCGCGCGGCCACCAGCACGCGGCGCTTGTCCGCGGCGCTGCTGACGCTCAGCCCAGCCTGCGCCAGCGCCCAGTCGGCGAGCAGGCGATCGAAGTCGTCGCCGCCGAGCTGCGCGTCGCCGCCGGTCGCGACGACCTCGAACACGCCCTGCGTCAGGCGCAGCAGCGAGATGTCGAAGGTGCCGCCGCCCAGGTCGTAGACCGCGTAGAGGCCTTCGCTGCCGTTGTCCAGGCCGTAGGCGATGGCGGCGGCGGTGGGCTCGTTGATCAGGCGCAGCACGTTCAGGCCCGCGAGCTGCGCGGCGTCCTTGGTCGCCTGGCGCTGCGCGTCGTCGAAGTACGCGGGCACGGTGATGACGGCGCCGAACAGCTCGTCGTCGAAGGTGTCCTCGGCACGCTGGCGCAGCGTCGCGAGGATCTCGGCGCTGATCTCGACCGGCGACTTCAGGCCCTCGCGCGTGGCGATGCTCAGCATGCCGGGCGTGTCCTCGAAGCGGTAGGGCAGCTTGTCGCGGTTGGCGATGTCGTCGACGCGGCGGCCCATGAAGCGCTTCACCGAGACGATGGTGTTCTCCGGATCCTCGGCCTGCGCGGCCAGCGCGTCGAAGCCGAACTGGCGGCGGCCCTCGGGCATCACGCGCACCGCCGACGGCAGGATCACGCGGCCCTGGTCGTCGGGCAGGCACTCGGCGACGCCGTGGCGGACCGCCGCCACCAGCGAGTGCGTCGTGCCCAGGTCGATGCCCACGGCGATGCGACGCTGATGGGGATCGGGCGACGCGCCGGGTTCGGAGATCTGCAGCAGGGCCATGGTGTCTTGTCTTTGTTCTTCGAAGGGGAATCAGGAATGCTCGAGCGCGTCCAGGCGCTGGTCGATGTCCGAGCGGAAACGCGTCAGGAACATCAGCGCGCGCACCGATTCGGCGGCGCCGGCGGCATCGGCCTCGTCATCGAGCTGTCGGCCGGCCTGCGCCAGCAACGCGCGCTCGCGTTCGGCGACCTGCCGGTCGATCGCCAGGATCGCGTCCGGCGTCTTCGCGTCGTCGAGCGACTCGCGCCATTCCATCTGCTCCATCAGGAACGCGGCCGGCATGCGGGTGTTCTCGTTGGCCTGGATCGGCGCGCCGCGCAGCTCGCAGAGGTAGGACGCGCGCTTGAGCGGATCGCGCAGGCGCTGGTGGGCCTCGTTCACGCGCAGCGACCACTGCATCGCCAGGCGTTGCGAGGCCGCGCCGTCGGCGGCGAAGCGGTCCGGATGCACCTTGGCCGCCAGCGCCTTCCAGCGCGCGGCGATCTCGGTGCCGTCCTGCGCGAAGCGCTGGGGCAGGCCGAACAGGGTGAAGTCGTCGTCGTCGAGTCTCACGATGTCAATGAAAAAGCGCGGCTCCTGGCCGCGCCGCTGCAAGGGTGTCGAAGCCGCCCGAAAGCCAGCGCCGGGCCGCCCGATGGGGGCTGTCGGCCCCCTCGGGGGGCGGGACGGGCGTCGACGCCCGTCCGGGGACAGGCCATCAGATGCGGAAGGATTCGCCGCAGCCGCAGCGGTCTTTCTCGCGCGGATTGCGGAACTTGAAACCTTCGTTCAGGCCCTCGCGGACGAAGTCCAGCTCGGTGCCGTCCAGGTAGGGCAGGCTCTTGGGATCGATCAGCACCTTGACGCCGTGGCCCTCGAAGACGACGTCCTCGGGCGCCACCTCGTCGGCGTACTCCAGCTTGTAGGCCAGGCCCGAGCAGCCGGTGGTCTTGACGCCCAGGCGCACGCCGACGCCGCGGCCACGCTTGCTGATGTAGCGCGTGACGTGGCGGGCGGCGGCTTCGGTCAGGGTGACGGACATCGCGGGCCTCAGGCGGTGGCGGTCGCGCCGGCGTCGGCGGTCTGGCCGTGCTTGGCGCGGTAGTCGTCGACGGCGGCCTTGATCGCGTCCTCGGCCAGGATCGAGCAGTGGATCTTGACCGGCGGCAGCGCGAGCTCTTCCGCGATCTGGTTGTTCTTGATCGACAGCGCCTGGTCCAGCGTCTTGCCCTTGACCCACTCGGTGACGAGCGAGCTCGAGGCGATCGCCGAGCCGCAGCCGTAGGTCTTGAACTTGGCGTCCTCGATCAGCCCGGTGGCCGGGTTCACCTTGATCTGCAGCTTCATCACGTCGCCGCAGGCCGGGGCGCCGACCATGCCGGTGCCCACGGACTCGTCGCCCTTGTCGAAACCGCCGACGTTGCGGGGGTTCTCGTAGTGGTCGATGACCTTGTCGCTGTATGCCATGTCAGTTCTCCAACGTCTCTTGTTCGGGGGTCAATGGGCAGGTCAGTGAGCGGCCCACTGGATGGTGCTGATGTCGATGCCGTCCTTGAACATGTCCCACAGCGGGGACAGCTCGCGCAGCTTGGCCACGCGGTCCTTGAGCAGCGTGACGGCGTAGTCGATCTCTTCCTCGGTCGTGAAGCGGCCGATCGTCATGCGCAGGGACGAATGCGCCAGCTCGTCGCTGCGGCCCAGCGCGCGCAGCACGTAGCTGGGCTCCAGGCTGGCGGACGTGCAGGCCGAGCCCGACGACACGGCGATGCCCTTGATGCCCATGATCAGCGACTCGCCCTCGACGTAGTTGAACGAGGCGTTGACGTTGTGGGGCACGCGGCGCTCGAGGTCGCCGTTGATGAAGACCTGCTCGATGTCCTTGAGGCCATCCAGCAGGCGCTGCTGCAGCGCCTTGATGCGGGGCAGCTCGGTGGCCATTTCCTCGCGGGCGATGCGGAAGGCCTCGCCCATGCCGACGATCTGGTGCGTGGGCAGCGTGCCCGAGCGCAGGCCGCGCTCGTGACCGCCGCCGTGCATCTGCGCTTCCAGGCGCACGCGCGGCTTGCGGCGCACGTACAGCGCGCCGATGCCCTTGGGGCCGTAGGACTTGTGCGAGGCCAGGCTCATCAGGTCGACCGGCAGCGTGGCGAGGTCGATCTCGACCTTGCCGGTGGCCTGCGCGGCGTCGACGTGGAAGACGATGCCCTTCTCGCGGCACAGCGCGCCGATGGTCGGGATGTCCTGGATCACGCCGATCTCGTTGTTCACGAACATCACCGAGATCAGGATCGTGTCCGGGCGGATCGCCGCCTTGAGCACGTCCAGGTCGATCAGGCCGTCTTCCTTGACCTCGAGGTAGGTCACCTCGAAGCCCTGGCGCTCCAGTTCACGCGTCGTGTCGAGCACGGCCTTGTGCTCGGTCTTGACGGTGATCAGGTGCTTGCCGCGGGACTGGTAGAAGTTGGCCGCGCCCTTGATGGCGAGGTTGTTGGACTCGGTCGCGCCGGAGGTCCAGACGATCTCGCGCGGGTCGGCGCCGATCAGCTGGGCGACCTGGCCGCGGGCCTTCTCGACGGCTTCTTCCGCCTCCCATCCCCAGGCATGGCTGCGCGACGCCGGATTGCCGAAGTGCTCGCGCAGCCACGGGATCATCGCGTCGACGACGCGCGGGTCCACCGGCGTGGTGGCGCCGTAGTCCATGTAGATGGGGAAGTGCGGGGTCATGTCCATGGGAACGTTCTTCTTGTCGACTACTGAATCGGGAGGGACCTGGGATCCGGGATCACTTGCTCATCGCGTTGCCGAGCGCGAAGACGGAATTCGGCGCGGTGATGCGGATGGGCTTGACGACGGGGGTGCTGGAGATGGCGCGCTTGATGGGCGCCTCCTCGACGGTGACGCCCTTGGCGAGCTGGTCGTCGACGAGCTTGCGCAGCGTGACAGAGTCGAGGAACTCGATCATCTTGTTGTTCAGCGCCGTCCACAGGTCGTGCGTGATGCAGCGGCCGTTGTCGTCGCCCATGCAGTTTTCCTTGCCGCCGCAGCCGGTGGCGTCGATGGGCTCATCCACGGCGACGATGATGTCGGCCACGGTGATCTCGTCGGAGCGGCGGCCCAGCGAGTAACCGCCGCCGGGGCCGCGGGTGGATTCGACCAGCTGGTGGCGGCGCAGCTTCCCGAACAGCTGTTCCAGGTAGGACAGCGAGATCTGCTGGCGCTGGCTGATCGCCGCCAGCGCGACGGGGCCGCTGTTTTCGCGCAGGGCCAGGTCGATCATCGCGGTGACGGCAAAACGGCCTTTGGTGGTGAGACGCATCGAACTTCTCCTTGGCGCCCTTGTTGGGCTTCAGGACATGGAGGCGGCGGCTCGGCTGACGCCGGGTCGACTCACGGAGCAAGGGTTATCCCCTGCAATGTCCGAGCATTTTACTCAATTAAGAAATCGCGTGCTCGGGTAACCCCCGACAGCCACCGAGGTGGCCGGTTCAGGCCAGGCGGCCTGCCGCGATTTGCGCTAGACGGGCGCAGCCTGACTCAAGGAGGTCAAGCACGTGGTCGAAGCCGTCCGCACCGCCGTAATAGGGATCTGGTATCTGGATTTCCCCTGGAAGCAGGGAAATCTTGTGCTGCAGCGCAGCAGGACAGCGGCGGCGGAGCTCGCGGAGGTGGCCGGCATCCATGGCGACGAGCAGGTCGAAGCGCTCGAAATCGTCGGGGCGCAGTGCGCGCGCCCGTTGGTCGCAGAGCTCATAGCCCCTGCGCCGGGCGTGGTCTTGGGAGCGATCATCGGGAGCGCGATTGTCGCGACTCCCGGATGCCCTCACTGGAGCCCGAACCTCTTGCGCGCCATCTCGGTGACGGGGCTGAAGAAGTTGACCAAGTTGCCGTCCGGGTCCCGGATCAGCAGCGAGCGATTCCCCCACGGCATCGTCGTCGGCGCCTGGACGAGCGCGGTCGCCTCGGGTCGCAGTTGCTCGAAGTGGCGATCGACGTCCTCGACCATGAACTCCAGGAACACGCTCCGGTTCGCGGCGGGCTGGGCGAGGTCGCCGGTCGAGAAGAAGCCCAGCGTCCGGGTGCTGCCGATGGCCAGCGTCGCGCCGGCCGCCTGGAGTTCGGCGAACTCCTCGTTCAGCCAACTGGCCTGGACGCCCAAGGCGTGTTCATAAAAAGCGACCAGGCGGCGGATGTCGGCGGTGATGATCCGCACCGAAATAAAGTTCATGGCGATTCCTTCGATCAATCAAAGGTCGTCCCAGCGGACGACCACGGACGTTTCGCTACGATTTAGTAGCGCTACTATAGCGTAGCAGAACTTGAGGTCACGATGGCAGCCAAGAAGAGCGCAACACCCCTGGACGGGGGTGGGAATGGCGACGGCACGGGGGTGGAGAAGCTCGACGAGCGGGTGCGGCGATCCCGCGAGACGGTGCTGAAGACGGCATCCGCCCTGCTGGCGGAACTCGGCGTCAGCGGGCTGACCGTGGACGAGGTGTCGCGTCGCTCCGGCGTGGCCAAGACCACGATCTACCGCCACTGGCGCACGCGGACGGAGCTGGTCGTCGAGGCCTGCCATCACCTGGGCACGCCGCAGCAGACACCGGACCTCGGCAGCCTGACGGCGGACCTGACGGCGCTGCTGCTCGACCTGGCCCACCTGCTGGGCACGGCGGCATGGGCGTCGGTGCTGCCGTCGATGGTGGATGCGGGCGAGCGCAATCCGGAACTGGCGGCGCTGCAGAGCCGCGCGCAGGCGGGGCACGCGGGTCCGTTCCTGGCCGTCATCGAGCGGGCTCGGCTCAAAGGGGAAATCGCCGCCGATACCGACGCCCCGGCCATGGTCGCCGCCCTGGTGGGCCCGCTGTTCTACCGGCGCTGGTTCTCGCGAGAGGCGATCGATGCGAGGTTTGTCGGGCAGGTGGTGAGCGGCGCCATCCATGGCGCCAGCCCACTCCGGCCCTGACGTCGTTCACGACAAGGCCGCGCTGATCCGATCCGCGTTCGCCAGATCCGCGATCGGCGCCAGCAGCGCGCGATCGAATTCGGACAGCGCGTCACCCTGCCGAGCGCGCCTGGGCCAATCCGCATGCGTCAGCGCGCCTCGACCAAGCGAGACCAAGTCCGCCTCGCCGCGCTCGAGCATCCCGACCGCTCGCGCCGGCTCGTGCAGCGATCCGTTCGCGATCACCGGCACCGTCGCATGTCGCTTCGCCAGCGCCGCCAGGCTCGGCCCATCGCCGAATGCCGGCTGCCAGGCTTCGAATTCGGTCGTGTGGAGGAAATCGATCGGCGCCGCCGACAGCGTCCGGAACACCACCTCGGCATCCGCCTCGCCGCCCTGCCACTTGTGGCCGAAGTCGTTGACCTTGCCCTGCGACACCCGGTAGCCGACCGGGAACCCCGCGCCCACCGCGTCCCGCACCGCGACGATCGTCTCGACCGCGAGCCGCAGGCGCTTGTTCAGGCTGCCGCCGTAGCCGTCCTCGCGCAGGTTGGTGTGCGCCGTCAGGAACTGGTCCAGCAGATACCCGTTGGCACCGTGCAGCTCGACGCCGTCGAAGCCCGCCGCCTTCGCCCTCACGGCCGCCGCCGCGAAGCCCTCGATCGCCTCGACGATCTCCGCGACGGTCATCGCTTCCGGCCTCCGATACGGTCCTTCGCCGCGATAGAAGCTCATCTGCGTCCCCGCGGGTTGGACGGCCGACGGCCCCTTCGTCCCGGCCCGGTGCGGATTGCCTTGGGAGATCGCGCCGGCGTGCATCAGCTGCGCCACGATCCGCCCGCCTTCGGCATGGACCGCGTCGACCACCGGCCGCCACGCGTCGCGCTGCGCGTCGTCCGCCAGTCCAGGCTGGAAGAGGTAGCCCTGCGAATGCGCGCGATCGGTGTAGGTCCCTTCGGTGATCACCAGCCCGAAGCCGCCGGCCGCGAAGCCCGCGTAGTACGACGCCATCCGAGCGGTGGGCCGGCCGTCGGCGGTCGCGCTGACCCGCGTCATCGGGGCGACCGCGAGCCGGTTGGGCAACGACAGCGCCCCGAGTGCCACTGGCGTGAACAAGGAGGCCGCGCTCATCTCAACGGCCCTCCCCGCCCGGCACCTGGGCGATGGCCTCGATCTCGATCATGGCCTCGGGCGTGTACAGCGCCTTGATCTCAGCGATCGTGTCGGCCGGATACGGCGCCGAGAAGAACTTGCGGCGCAGCGCGACGACGTCATCGAAATGGCCCATGTCGGTGACGAAGATCGTCACCTTGATCACGTCCTTCAGGCTGGCGCCGCCGGCCACCAGCGCACGGCGCAGGTTGGCGAAGGCCTGCTCGCCCTGCGCCAGGAAACCGCCCGGGACGATCTTTCCGTCCTCGCCGGCGCCGGCCTGGCCGGAGATGAACAGCAGATTCCCGAACTTGATGCCCTGCGACAGCAGGTAGGGCTCATAGGGATCGGGATGGGTGACGACGCGTTCCAGCATGGCTGTATTCCATTCATTCGTTGCAGACCTCGACATGAAGCCCGTAACTGAACGATAGAGAGCGCGCCGCACGGCGACAAAGGTTCAATTGTCAGCCGTAAGATGAGCCTGATTCATCTTTCATCGAACCCCGCCATGGATCGACGCTCTCTCCCGCTGTCCGCGCTGCGCGCCTTCGAGGCCGCCGCGCGGCTGGGCAGCTTCAAGGCGGCCGCCGAGGAACTGGCCGTCACGCCGACGGCGATCAGCCATCAGATCCGGGGGCTGGAGGAGTTGAGCGGCGTCGCGCTGTTCGACCGGCAGGTCCGCCGGGTGACGCTGACGGAGGCCGGCACGCAGCTGTACCCGGTCCTGCGCGACGGCTTCGACGCCTTCCAATCGGCGCTCGATCGGTTGACCCAGCCGCGCCGCCGGCCGCAGGTGGTGATCTCCGCGACGAACGCCTTCACCGTGAAATGGCTGGTGCCGCGCATGGTGGATTTCCGTCGCCTGCATCCCGGCATCGACCTGCAGTTGCAGGCCTCGGACGATGTCGTCGACCTGCGCTCGACGGCGGTCGACATCGCCATCCGCTACGGGCGCGGCCCCTACCCTGGCCTGACGGCCGAACCGCTGTTCACCGACCGCTTCGCGCCGGTGGCGAATCCGCGGCTCGGCGTGCGATCGGTGGAGGACCTCGCGCGGGTGCCGCTGATCTGCTTCGACTGGCGGCGCGCGCAGCCGGAGAACCCGACCTGGGAACGCTGGTTCGAAGCCGCCGGCATCGAGGGCCTGTCGCCGGCGGGGCAACTGCGCTTTTCCGATGAAGGGCACGCGATCCAGGCGGCGGTCGCGGGCCACGGCATCGCGCTGGTCAGCCAGGCGCTGATCGCCGAGGAACTGGCGGCCGGCCACCTCGAGCAACCCTTCGGCCCGGTGATCGCGGGGCACACGTACCACGTCGCGGTCAGCAGCGAACGCGCGCCGTCGGCGAGCGCCCAGGCCGCGATCGCTTGGCTGCGGGGGCAGTCGGAAACGTCGCAGGACTCCGAGACGTCCTGAGCGCACACGCTGCATCGCGACCGACTATCGATCCTCACTTTGCTTCGTTCCTCCCCGGACACCCGATCCCTAGGCTGCGGCGTTCCCCCTCACTGCTCACCGCCGAGTCCGCCGCCATGTCCGCCCTTTCCGACCGTCCGTCCCGCCGCCGCTGGCTCGCCCAGGCCGCCGCGCTCGCCGGTGCTACCGCCCTCCCCGCGCTCCCCGTCCGCGCCGCCGACACCCGCCCCCTGCGCATCGGCTACCAGAAGTCCAGCACCCTCACCCTCTACCTGAAGTCGCGCGGCGTGCTCGAGAAGGCGCTCGCGCCGCAGCAGGTCGCCGTGCAGTGGCACGAGTTCACCTCCGGCCTGCCGCTGCTCGAGGCGCTCAACATCGGCGCGCTCGACCTCAGCGCCGATGTCGCCGACGCCGTCCCGCCCTTCGCGCTCGCGGCCGGCGCCAAGCTCACCTACTACGCGATCGAGACGCCCTCGCCCACCGCGCAGGCGATCGTCGTGCGCAAGGACTCGCCGATCACCAGCGTCGCGCAGCTCAAGGGCAGGAAGATCGGCTTCGCCAAGGGCGCCGGCGCGCATTACCTGCTGCTCGAGGCGCTGAACCAGGCCGGCCTGTCGATCCGCGACATCGAGCCCGCCTATCTCTCCCCCGCCGACGGCCGCTCCGCCTTCGAGAACGGCGCCATCGCCGCCTGGGTCGTCTGGGATCCGTTCCTGGCCGCCGTGCAGCGGCAGTCGGGCGCCCGCATCCTCGTCGACGGCACGCGCACCGCCGCCTACCGCCGCTTCTACCTGGCGGCCACGCCCTTCGCGCAACAGCATCCCGAGGTGCTGCAGCACGTCTACGAGGAACTCCAGCGCGCCGGCGACTGGGTCAAGAAGAACCCGGCCGCCGCGGCCGACTGGCACGCGCCGGTGCTCGGCCTGGACGCCGCGACCGTCGCCGCCGCCAACGAGCGCCGCAGTTACGCGGTCCGCCCGGTCGACGCCGAGTCGCTCGCCGAACAGCAGCGCATCGCCGACGCCTTCAGCGGCGCGCAGATCCTGCCGCGCCGCGTCCAGATCCAGGAGTCGCCGGTCTGGAAGCCGGCCTGAGCCCCGCACGTCCGATCCGAAGGAGCCCTGCCATGTCCGTCCTGAACCCCGACGCCTCGACCTCGACCTCACCCGCCACGCCGGCGGCCCCCTCCCTCTCCAAGGCCACGGCCAACGCCTCGGCCGCCTTCGCTTCGAACTCGACGTCGGGCGCCACGTCGACGTCGGGGGCCACGCCGGCGGCGACCGTCTCACCCACGCGACCGCCCGCGCCGCGTCATCCGACGCCGCTGCCCACGCGCACCGCGGCCGATGTCCGCGCCGCGTTGCTGGCCCGGGTGGAGATCGCGTTGCTCGACGTCCGCGAGGAAGCGCCGTATGCCGAAGGCCATCCGTTGTGGGCGGCGAACCTGGCCGCGTCGCGGCTGGAGCTCGACGCCTGGGGCCGGCTGCCGCGGCGCGAGGTGCCGATCGTCGTCTACGACGACGGCGAAGGCGTCGCGGCCGCGTCGGCGCGCAAGCTCCAGTCGCTGGGCTACACCGACGTCGCCCTGCTCGACGGCGGCCTCGGTGGCTGGCGCGAGGCCGGCTTCGAGCTCTTCCGCGACGTCAACGTGCCGAGCAAGGCCTTCGGCGAGCTCGTCGAGGCCCGCCGCCACACGCCCTCGCTGTCGGCCGAGGAAGTCCACGCGCTGCTCGCCCGGGGCGCCAACCTCGTCGTGCTCGACGCCCGCCGCTTCGACGAGTACCGCATCGCCAGCCTGCCGGGCTCGATCAGCGTGCCCGGCGGCGAACTGGTCCGCCGCGCGCGCGACCTGGCGCCCGATCCGGCGACGACGATCGTCGTGCACTGCGCCGGCCGCACCCGCAGCCTGATCGGCGCGCAATCGCTGATCGACGCCGGCCTGCCCAATCCCGTCTTCGCGCTGCGCAACGGCACGATCGGCTGGCGCCTGGCCGGCCTGGCGCTGGCGCAGGGCCAGGGCCGCTCGCACGAGGACATTCCGGCGGGCGACGCGACCGTCACCCGGCAAGGCGCGACCGCCCTCGCCAAGCGGGCGCGCGTGCAGCGCATCGACACCGCGGTCCTGGCCGACTGGCTGGCCGATTCCCGGCGCACGACCTACCGCTTCGACGTCCGCGGCGCCGCCGAGTACGCCCGCGGCCACCGGCCCGGCTTCCGCCACGCGCCCGGCGGGCAGCTCGTGCAGGAGACCGACCACCACGCGCCCGTGCGCGGCGCCCGCCTGGTGCTGGCCGACGACGACGGCATCCGCGCACCGATGGCCGCCGCGTGGCTGGCGCAGATGGGCTGGGAGGTCGCGGTCCTGCCGCCGGACGCCGCCGCCCACACCGAATCCGGCCCCGACCTGCCGCCGCAGCCGCTGTCGCCCACCGTCGCCACCGTGACGCCGCTGGCGCTGGCCGGGTTCCGCGCCGAGGACGCCGACAAGGAGCAGCCCGACACCGTCGTCGTCGACGTGGCGCCGAGCATCACCTACGTCGTCCGCCACATCCCCGGCGCCTGGTGGAGCCCGCGCGCCCGGCTCGCGGAAGCGCTGCGCAGCGTGATCCCGCCGGCGCGCCGCGTCGTGCTGACCGGCAACCTGGGCGTGCTGCCGCGCTTCGTCGCGGCGGACCTCGCGGCCGAGCTGGCCGCCGAGGGGCGCGAGCTGCTCGTGCTCGAGGGCGGCACCAGCGCCTGGTACGACGCGGGCCTGCCGATCGAGTCCGCCAATCCGCGCCTGGCCTTTCCGCGCGACGACCGCTATCGCCGCCCCTACGAGGGCGTCGAACACCCGCGCGCCGAGATGCAGGCCTACCTGGACTGGGAGTTCGGGCTGATCGCGCAACTCGACCGCGACGGGACCCACTTCTTCCGCGTAGTCGAGGGCTGAGCCACACGCTCAGCCCGCCGACCGGCCGGGGCGAGGCGAGGCGAGGCAGGGCGAGGCGAGGCGAGGCAGGGCGAGGCGAGGCAGGGCGAGGCGAGGCGAGGCGAGGCGAGGCGGGGCGGGGCGGGGCGAGGCGAGGCGCGGCGCCAGCGTGCACCCAGGCGCATGGCCGCCGCAATCGGTGCGCGATGCCGACGGGACAACGGGCCGACGCGCTGGCGTGCCCGGTACGCGCCACCGGCGCCCCTGATTGACGGGGCATCGCGTCCCCCGGATCGCCGCGAACAATCCCGGACCGCCGCCCCCCTGCCGGCGCAAGGGATTCCGGATGCCTGTCGTCGACTTCAGCGGGACTTACCTGGCCTGGCCCGCGATCGCGCTGATCGCGATGGCGGTGAACGCCGCCTGGCTGCGCTTCGGCGGCGAACATGTCGCCGATTCCCGCTATCCCACCATCGACGGCCTGCGCGGCTACCTGGCGCTGGCCGTGTTCATCCAGCACGCCGAGCTCTGGTGGAGCATGACCCAGCGCGGCACCTGGGCGGTCGATCCCTCGCCGGCCAAGTCCCTGGGCGCGATCGCGGTGTCGATGTTCTTCATGGTCACCGCCTTCCTGTTCGTCGGGAAGCTGCTCGATGCGCGCGCCTCGGGCCGGCCGGTCGCCTGGGACGAGTTCTTCGACGCGCGGCTGCGCCGGCTGGTCCCGATGTACCTGGTGGCGGTGTCCTTCGTGGTGCTGATCTGCGGCTTCCTCTCGGGCTGGACGCTGCGGGTCCGCCCCGGGGAACTGGCGCGCCAGCTCGGCGCCTGGGCGACCTTCACCTTCGCCGGACAGCCCGACATCAACGGCGTCGCCGACACCGGCCGCATCCTGGCCGGCGTCACCTGGTCGCTGACCTACGAGTGGCTCTTCTACCTGCTGCTGCCCGCGGCCGCCTGGGCGATGCGGCTGCGTCCGCCGCCCTGGGCGCTGGCCGTCAGCCTGTGCGTGCCGCTGCTGATCGTGACCTCGGTCTGGCAGCCGCACCTGGCGCAGTCCAAGCCCTTCCTGGGCGGCATCGTCGCGGCCGTGCTGGTCCGCGTGCCGGCGTGGCGCCGGATCGCCGCCACGCCGTTGGCCTCGGTGGCGGCGATCGCGGCCGTGGTGCTGGCGCTCGTCGACGGCGACAGCGGCTACGCCGACCGCCCGCTGTGCGCCGCCACCCTCGCCTTCTGCCTGATCGCGGCCGGCACATCACTGTTCGGCGCGCTGACCGCGCCGCTCTCGCGCAGCTTCGGCGAGCCGACCTATTCGATGTACCTGCTGCAGGGCCTGCTGCTGTACCTGGCCTTCGCCTGGCGCGTCCCCGTCGCGGACGCGGACGCGGCGCCGATCGGCCGCGTCGCCTATTGGGGCATCGTCTGCGGCCTCACCGTCGTGCTGGTGGCGATCACCCGGCTGACCTACCAGGTCATCGAGCGGCCCGCGATGTCCCATCGCAAGGCCGCCGCCCGGCCAGCGGCGACGACGCCCATGCCCAACGCGATCGCGGCGCCCTGAACCGGGCGCCGGGCCTCACTTGCCCTTGCTCGCGGTGATCGGCACGACGTTGTCGTGCACCGCCGCGCCGAAGGCCTGCTCCTTGAGCTGGGACAGCTGGTCGCGCAGCCGCGCGGCCTTCTCGAACTCGAGGTTGCGCGCGTGCTCCAGCATCTGCTTCTCCAGCTGCTGGATGCGCTTGCTCAGGTCCTTCTCGCTCATCGCCTCGACCTCGGCCGCCTCGGCGATCACCTTGGCGTCGTCGCGGCCCGGCTTGTCGCTGTAGACGCCGTCGATCAGGTCGCGGATGCGCTTGACCACGCCACGCGGCGTGATGCCGTTGGCCGCGTTGAACTCGACCTGCCGCGCGCGGCGGCGCTCGGTCTCGCCGATCGCCTTCTTCATCGATTCGGTGATGCGGTCCGCGTACAGGATCGCCTTGCCGTTGACGTTGCGCGCCGCCCGCCCGATGGTCTGGATCAGGCTGCGCTCGGCCCGCAGGAAACCTTCCTTGTCCGCGTCCAGGATCGCCACCAGCGACACCTCGGGGATGTCCAGGCCCTCGCGCAGCAGGTTGATGCCCACCAGCACGTCGAAGGTGCCCAGCCGCAGGTCGCGCAGGATCTCCACCCGCTCGACCGTGTCCACGTCCGAGTGCAGGTAGCGCACCTTGACGCCGTTGTCGCTCAGGTACTCGGTCAGCTGCTCGGCCATGCGCTTGGTCAGCGTCGTGATCAGCACCCGCTCGTTGACCTCGATGCGCTCGCGGATCTCCTGCAGCACGTCGTCGACCTGGTGCGTCGCCGGCCGCACCTCGACCACCGGATCCACCAGCCCCGTCGGCCGCACCAGCTGCTCGACCACCGCGCCGGCCTGGCGCTTCTCGTAGTCGCCCGGCGTCGCGCTGACGAAGATGGCCTGGCGCATCTTGCGCTCGTACTCCTCAAACTTCAGCGGCCGGTTGTCCATCGCCGACGGCAGCCGGAAGCCGTACTCCACCAGCGTGCTCTTGCGCGCCCGGTCGCCGTTGTACATGCCGCCGAACTGGCCGATCAGCACGTGGCTCTCGTCCAGGAACATCAGCGCGTCGGCCGGCAGGTAGTCCACCAGCGTCGGCGGAGGATCGCCCGGCGCGGCCTGCGACAGGTGGCGGGTGTAGTTCTCGATGCCCTTGCAGTGGCCCACTTCCTGCAGCATCTCCAGGTCGAAGCGGGTGCGCTGCTCCAGCCGCTGCGCCTCCACCAGCTTGCCCTCCTTGATGAAGAAGGCCACGCGCTCGCGCAGTTCCTCCTTGATCGTCTCGATCGCCGCGACCACGCGGTCGCGCGGCGTCACGTAATGGCTCGAGGGGTAGACGGTGAAGCGCGGGATCTTCTGCCGGATCTGGCCGGTCAGCGGGTCGAAGAGCACCAGCCCCTCGACCTCGTCGTCGAACAGCTCGATGCGCAGCGCCAGCTCCGAGTGCTCGGCCGGGAACACGTCGATCGTGTCGCCGCGCACGCGGAAGTGGCCGCGGGTGAATTCCATCTCGTTGCGCGTGTACTGCATCCGCGCCAGCTGCTGGATCACGTCGCGCTGGCCGACCTTGTCGCCCACCCGCAGCGTCATCACCATCTGGTGGTAGTCGCTCGGGTTGCCGATGCCGTAGATCGCCGAGACCGAGGCCACGATCACCACGTCGCGCCGCTCCAGCAGGCTCTTGGTGCAGGACAGCCGCAGCTGCTCGATCTGCTCGTTGATCGCGCTGTCCTTCTCGATGAACAGGTCGCGCTGCGGGACGTAGGCCTCGGGCTGGTAGTAGTCGTAGTAGCTGACGAAGTACTCGACGGCGTTCTTCGGGAAGAACTCGCGGAACTCGCTGTACAGCTGCGCCGCCAGCGTCTTGTTGGGCGCGAACACGATCGCCGGGCGGCCCAGCCGGGCGATCGTGTTGGCCATCGTGAAGGTCTTGCCCGAGCCCGTCACGCCCAGCAGCGTCTGGTAGCTCTCGCCGTCCTGGACGCCTTCGACCAGCTGCTGGATCGCCGCGGGCTGGTCGCCCGCCGGCGGGTACGGCTGGAACAGCTGGAACGGGGAGCCTTCGAAAGAAACGAATTCGCCCTTCGGCGGCTCGCCCGCCACGGCGGGTGCCGCCTCGGTGGAGGCGGACTTCTTCCCCGTGGCGACGGGGGTTTCGGGCTTGGCGGCGGTGGATCGGCTCATCAGGGTTTCCCAGGGGCAACGCAGGTTCCCTGCCTACAATCGGCGGGCTTCGCTGGGCGCGCGGGAGGCGCCTCGGGCGTCAGGACGCGACAGCGTAGCGCAGCCGGACGGGTTTCTCCCGATCCGGTCCTCCACGCTCTTGCCAACGCACTGTCAGGAAAGCCTCCATGTCCCTGTTCGCCGCCGTCGCCATGGCCCCCCGCGACCCCATCCTGGGTCTGAACGAGCAATTCAACGCCGACCCGAATCCCAACAAGGTCAACCTGGGCGTCGGCGTCTATTACGACGACAACGGCAAGCTGCCCCTGCTGGCCTGCGTGGCCGCCGCGGAAGCGCAGATGCAGGCCGCCCCCAAGCCGCGCGGCTACCTGCCCATCGACGGCATCGCCGCCTATGACGCGGCCGTCCAGGGCCTGGTCTTCGGCGCCGACAGCGACATCCTCAAGAGCAAGCGCGTGGCGACCGTCCAGGCGCTGGGCGGCACCGGCGGCCTGAAGATCGGCGCCGACTTCCTGAAGAAGCTCAACCCGGGCGCGACGGTCCTGATCTCCGACCCGTCCTGGGAAAACCACCGCGCGCTGTTCACCAACGCCGGCTTCCCGGTCGAGACCTACCCCTACTACGACGCCGCCAACCGCGGCATCAACGTCGACGGGATGCTGGCCGCGCTGAACGCCGCCCCGGCCGGGACCGTCGTCGTGCTGCACGCCTGCTGCCACAACCCGACCGGCTACGACCTGACGCCCGCGCAGTGGGCGCAGGTCGTCGAGGCGGTCAAGGCCCGCGGCCTGGTCGCTTTCCTGGACATGGCCTACCAGGGCTTCGGCGAAGGCATCGCCGAGGACGGCGCGGTGATCCAGCAGTTCCTGGCCGCCGGCCTGGACTTCTTCGTCTCGACCAGCTTCTCCAAGAGCTTCTCGCTGTACGGCGAGCGCGTGGGCGCGCTGAGCGTCGTCGCCGCCTCCGCCGAGGAAGCCGCCAAGGTCCTGAGCCAGCTCAAGATCGTCATCCGCACCAACTACTCCAACCCGCCGACGCATGGCGCGCAGGTCGTGGCCACGGTGCTGTCCACGCCGGCGCTGCGCGCCCAGTGGGAAGAGGAACTGGCCGGCATGCGGGTGCGCATCAAGCAGATGCGCGAGGCGCTGGTCACCGAGCTGAAGGCCGCCGGCATCACCGACGACCTCGGCTACGTCACCCGCCAGAAGGGCATGTTCAGCTACAGCGGCCTGTCCGCCGAGCAGATGCAGCGCCTGCGCGCGGAATTCGGCGTCTACGGCGTCGATTCCGGCCGGATCTGCGTGGCCGCGCTCAACAGCAAGAACCTGAAGCCGGTCGCCGCCGCGATCGCGGCCGTCAAGCAGGGCTGAGGCCACACTTCGATGCGCTGATCGCACGGTCGCTATCGAACCCAGGGCCGGTTCCGTCAACAGCGGGCCGGCCCTGCGCATTTGTGGCGAAATCCGGCAGTTCGAAGTCCCTGCTCCCGCCCGGCACGACCCATCGGCGACACACACTGCTCACAGCCGGGACCTAGAATTGCTGCATTGCACAACGGGTGCCAGCTCCCGCCTCACTCCCCCTCGAGAGGTCCGCCAGATGCTCTACCAGCTTTATGAAACCCAACGCGCGCTGCTGAGCCCGTTCTCCGAATTCGCCAGCGCCACGGCCAAGCTCTACAGCCACCCGCTGTCGCCGTTCGCGCACACGCCGCTGTCGCACCGCATGTCGGCCGGCCTGGACCTGATGCACCGGCTGGCCAAGGAGTACGAGAAGCCGGAATTCGAGCTGCGCAGCGTCGAGGTCGACGGCGTCGACGTCGCGGTGCAGGAACTGGTGTCGCTGGACAAGCCCTTCTGCCGCCTGCTGCGCTTCAAGCGCTATACCGACGACTCCGCGGTGCTGGCCAAGATGAAGGCGCAGCCGACGGTGCTGGTCGTGGCGCCGCTGTCCGGCCACCACGCCACGCTGCTGCGCGACACCGTCAAGCAGCTGCTCAAGGACCACAAGGTCTACATCACCGACTGGACCGACGCCCGCATGGTGCCGCTGGACGCGGGCCCGTTCCACCTCGACGACTACATCCATTACGTCCAGGACTTCATCCGCCACGTCGGCGAGGACTGCCACGTGATCTCGGTGTGCCAGCCGACGGTGCCGGTGCTGGCGGCGATCTCGCTGATGGCTTCCGCCGGCGAGACCACGCCGCGCTCGATGACGATGATGGGCGGCCCGATCGACGCCCGCCGCAGCCCGACCGCGGTCAACAACCTGGCGATGAACAAGAGCTACAGCTGGTTCGAGAACAACGTCATCTACCGCGTCCCGACCACCTACCCGGGCGCGGGCCGCGAGGTCTATCCCGGCTTCCTGCAGCACACCGGTTTCGTCGCGATGAACCCGGACCGGCACCTGACCTCGCATTACGACTACTTCCTCGACCTGGTCCGCGGCGACGACGACAGCGCCGAATCGCACCGCCGCTTCTACGACGAGTACAACGCCGTGCTGGACATGCCGGCCGAGTACTACCTGGACACGATCAAGACGGTGTTCCAGGACTTCGCGCTGGTCAACGGCACCTGGAACGTCAGCGGCAGCCTGGTGCGTCCCCAGGACATCACCCAGACGGCGCTGCTGACCGTCGAGGGCGAGCTGGACGACATCTCCGGCGCCGGCCAGACCCGCGCCGCGCATGAGCTGTGCAGCGGCATCGACACGAAGCACCAGTTCCACTACGACGCGGTCGGCGCCGGCCACTACGGCATCTTCTCGGGCCGCCGCTGGCGCGAGAAGGTGTATCCGGAGGTCCGCGACTTCATTGCCAAGTACGATGCGGCCCCGTTGCACCAGCCCGCCGCGGCCCGGCGCGCGTCCGCCACGACTCGTCCGGCGGCGCGCCGTTCGCGCAAGCCGTCCGAGTGAATCCCGCCCCTTCCGCCGATCCTGAACCGACCGCCGCCGCCGCGCCCACTTCGGGCGCCGCGTTCGACGACCTCGTCGAGCGCCTGAACCTGGCCCTGCCGCAGACGCAATGCACGCGCTGCGGTTATCCCGACTGCCACTCCTACGCGCACGCGATCGCGCGCGGCGAGGCGGCGATCAACCAGTGCCCGCCCGGCGGCGCCGAGGGCATCGTGCGTCTGGCCGCCCTCACCGGCCGCGACGCGCTGCCGCTCAATCCCGAACACGGCACCGAAGGCCCGCGCGCGCTGGCCGTCATCGACGAGGCCTGGTGCATCGGCTGCACGCTGTGCATCAAGGCCTGCCCGGTGGACGCGATCGTCGGCAGCAACAAGCAGATGCATGTCGTCCTCGACGCGGACTGCACCGGCTGCGAGCTCTGCATCCCGGTCTGCCCGGTCGACTGCATCTCGCTGACGCCAGTCACGCCGGGCCTGGGCGGCTGGGCCGCCTGGAGCGCCCCGCAGGCCGAGCGCGCCCGCGAGCGCTACCGCTGGCGCGAGATCCGCGTCGAACGCGACCGGCAAGAGCATGACGCCCGGCTCGAGGCCAAGGCCCAGCACAAGCTCGAGCACCTCGAGGAAGCGTCGCGCCTCGCCGACCCGGCCCAGCTCGACCGCAAGCGCGCCGTCATCGAGGCCGCGCTCGCCCGCGCCCGCGCCAAGCGCGGCGCCTGACCCTTCCGCCAGCCCGACCGCGCGCCATGAACACGACCCAGATCCGCGAGTTCTTCGAGATCCTCCGCCATGCCAATCCGTCGCCGCAGACGGAGCTCGAGTACGCCAGCGTCTTCGAGCTGCTCGCCGCGGTGCTGCTGTCGGCGCAGGCGACCGACGTCGGCGTCAACAAGGCGACGCGGCGGCTGTTCGTCGTGGCCAACACGCCGGCCAAGATCCTGGCGCTCGGCGAGGAGAAGCTCGCCGAGTACATCAAGACGATCGGCCTGTACAAGACCAAGGCCAAGAACCTGCACGCGACCTGCCGCCTCCTGATCGAGCAGCACGGCGGCCAGGTGCCGCGCAGCCGCGAGGCGCTCGAGGCCCTGCCCGGCGTGGGCCGCAAGACGGCCAACGTGGTGCTCAACGTCGCCTTCGGCGAGGCCACGATGGCGGTGGACACGCACATCTTCCGTGTCGGCAACCGCACCGGCCTGGCGCCGGGCAAGAACGTGCTCGAGGTCGAACAGCAGTTGCTCGCGCGCGTGCCCGAGGAGTTCCTGGTCGACGCGCACCACTGGCTCATCCTGCATGGTCGCTACGTCTGCCAGGCCCGCCGGCCGCTGTGCGAGCGTTGCGCCGTCGTCGCGCAATGTGACAGCGCGCCCTTGGCCGCGGCGCGCTGAGCGAACCCCGCCCCCTACAATCCGCGCGTTCATTCCGTCAGGGAAGCCATGTCTAGCATCAACGACCTTGTCGACCGCGTGGAGCGCCTGCTGGTGCGCCATGAGGAACTCAAGCGTACGAACACCCTGCTGGAGCAGCAGGTCCAGGCGCTCACGCTGGAGCGCGACAGCCTGCGCTCGCGGCTGTCCGCGGCGCGCGCGCGCGTGGACGCGCTGCTGGAGCGCCTGCCGCTGGAAGCCGCCGACCTGCTCTCGGGCGACGATGGCGCCGATACCCCAGACACTCGAAAGCCGGGCGCATGAAGCAAATGGAAGTCACGATCATGGGTCAGAGCTATCTGCTCGGCTGCCCCGAGGGCGGCGAGGCCGCGCTGCAGAAGGCGGTCGCCCGTGTCGACAAGGAAATGTGCGCCATCCGCGACGCCGGACGCATCAAGGCGCGCGAGCGCATCGCGGTGCTCGCGGCGCTGAACCTCGCGTATTCGCTCAGCGAATCTTCGTCGGCGCCAGCGGCCGTCAGCGATGCGGGCGGAGCGGCGGCCGGCGATGCGCGCGGAGAAGTCCTACCCGATCTTGAAATGCTGATGAAGCGGCTCGACGAAGCCCTTGTCCAAGACGGGCAACTGCTGTGAGCGGCGGGACGCGGCGCGTAGAATCCACCTCGTCCACTGCGTTCGCGTGAGTTTTATATTTCCTTGAACCGATGCTCTCGCGAGCAAGGGCTTGGAACATTACCTGGCTGGTGTGAGCGTCTCGCGTCAGATGAACCCGAAGCCATGTTGACCTCGCCCACCTGTACCCCTTGGGTTCAGGAATGCGGCTCACGGCTCGCCGTGGACACCCTTTCCCGGAACCGCGCCTGATTCGACGTCACGCGCGGTTTTTTCATGGTCGATCGATCTCGCGAGGAGCCCCGATGAGCACCACCCCCGCCAGCGCCCCGCAGTACTGGCTGATGAAGTCCGAACCGGACGAGGCCTCGATCGATCACCTGCAGGCGGCCGGCGAACTGCCGTGGACCGGCGTGCGCAACTACCAGGCGCGCAACTTCATGCGCGACCAGATGCGGGTCGGCGACGGCGTGCTGTTCTATCACTCGTCCTGCCCGGAGCCCGGCATCGCCGGCATCGCCGAGGTCAGCAGCACGGCCTACCCCGACGAGACCCAGTTCGATCCCGACAGCCATTACTTCGACCCGAAGTCCAAGCGCGAGGAGCCGCGCTGGCAGCACGTCGACGTGCGCTTCGTGCGCAAGACGCGGCTGCTGAGCCTGGCGGAGATGAAGCGCGATCCCGCGCTGGCGGGCCTGCGCACGCTGCAGCCGGGCAACCGCTTGTCGATCACGCCGGTGACGGCGGCGGAATGGCGGCACCTGCAACAGCTGCTCGCCTGAGCGGGAACGGGAACGGCCGCGCGTGCGCGGCCGACATGGCGATCCTGATCAGCCGCCCATCCCGAACGGGATCGACGCCAGCACGACCTGGTTGCCGCCGCGGCGCTGCGCTTCCTTGACGGCCATCTCGGCCGCGCCGAGCAGCTCTTCCTGACGCGACGCGGTGTGCGGGAAGCTCGCCACGCCCATCGACAGCGACAGGCCCAGGTCCTGCCCGTGCAGCACCACGATCTGCGCGTGGCATTGGCGGCGGAGCTGCTCCATGCGCGCATGCGCGGTCGCGAGCCCGACGCCCGACAGCAGCACCGCGAACAGGTCGTCGCCGATGCGGCAGGCGGCGTCCATCGCGCGGGTGTTGGCGCGCAGCATGCGGCCCAGGCCTTCGAGCAGGCGCTGGCGCGGCTCCTCGCCGAGGCCCTCGGCGGTTTCCGGGGACACCGGGTCCAGCGCGATCAGCACCAGCGTGAACTCGCGGTGTTCGCGGGTGGAGAGATCGATCTCGCGCAGCAACTGGTCGTCGAACTGCGCGCGCATGTAGAGGCCGGAGACCTCGTCGCGGCCGCTGCCCTGCTGCAGCTCGCGGCGCATCTGCTCCAGCGACTTCTGCTGCTGCTCGAGCTGTTGCAGCGCGCGCTGCAGGTGCGTCTCGCGATGGCGTTCCTCGGTCTTGTCGCTCCATAGCGCCATCACGTGTTCCGGGCCTAGCGGGAAACGCGTGACCATGAACTCGCGGCGGCGGCCGCCGATCTCCAGGCGGTGCTCGGAGCTCACGACGCCGCGCTGCGCCAGCGTCGCCTGCTCGGAGCGGCGCATCGCCTGCACTTCGTCCCCGCGCATCAGCTCGGCGTCGGCCGCGCCGACGATGCCGGTCTCCAGCCGGCCGAAGAACTCGCTCATGCCCGGGCTGGCGAACACGTAGCGACCGGTGGCCATCGACTTCACGGTCAGGCAGGCGCCGGTGGGCTCGAGCAGGCTGAGCAGGCCGGCCGCGACGGGCCCCTGGGGCGATCCCGACGAGGCCAGCCAAGCATCGAAACTGGCAGGCGCGGGTGTCGCGGCGGCTTGTAATTCCATGGGTCGGGCCATGCCGGGGATTCCCCTGGCGGTCGAATGGTGGTGGATCGAATGTAGATGGGCGTCCGTCGCCCGGGCAAGTGCCGCCGACGGGGCCGGGGCGTCTCTCCCCCTAAGCTTGGGGTGCGGCATCCTAGCGCGCGGCGGCGCGGACCGATGGCGAGCCGCTTCACCCAGCCGGGCGGTTCTTCGCCCGCGCCTCGCCCGGGGCGGGAAAATGTCACGGCCGGCGTCAGGGAGAATGTCGGATTCGCGAGGCGTCTTCCGGGCCCGTCTTGCCCTGGAACCGTTCGGGGGCTGGCGTGGCGGCCACACGAGGGTGTCACGTGATATGGCGGAGCGTCAAAAATAAGGCTAGAATCCGCGTTTTGCTGGCAAACCCTGCGCGTCGATTCGGAAGTGGAATCCGGATACCTCCGCTTCGAAGGCAAGTCCTTCCTTGCGAACACCGAGCGCTATTTGAAGGAATTTCATGACCACCATTCGCGTCAAAGAAAACGAGCCGTTCGACGTGGCCCTGCGCCGCTTCAAGCGCACCATCGAGAAGCTGGGCCTGCTCACCGAGCTGCGCGCCCGCGAGTTCTACGAGAAGCCGACGGCCGAGCGCAAGCGCAAGAAGGCTGCCGCCGTGAAGCGTCACTACAAGCGCGTGCGCAGCATGCAGCTGCCCAAGAAGCTGTACTGATCGACCGATCGGAACGCTTCGGCACCGGGGACCGTCACTGACCGCGCCCCACTGCCCGAACAGCACAGAAAGCCCGCGCAGGACGCTGCCGCGGGCTTTTTTGTTTTTTGCTTTTGTTTTTGTTTGAACAGCAAGGAGCCCGTATGACCTTGAAGGAACAGATCACCGAAGACATGAAGTCGGCCATGCGCGCCAAGGACAGCGAGCGCCTGGGCACGATCCGCATGTTGCTGGCGGCGGTGAAGCAGAAGGAAGTGGACGAGCGCGTCGAGGTCGACGACGTGATGCTGGTGGCCATCGTCGACAAGCTGATCAAGCAGCGCAAGGATTCGATCAGCCAGTTCTCCGCCGCGGGACGGCAGGACCTGGCGGACAAGGAAAGCGCGGAGCTGAAGGTCCTGGAGGCCTATCTGCCGCAGCGCCTGAGCGAGGACGAGATCAAGGCCGAGGTCGGCGCGATCGTGGCCGAGCTGGGTGCGAAGGGACCGGGCGACATGGGCAAGGTCATGGGCGCGGTCAAGGGCAAGCTGGCGGGCAAGGCCGACATGGGTCTGGTCTCGGCGGCGGTGAAGGCGGCGCTGGCGGGCTGAGCGCCCGGCTGCCGCTTCAACGACAGGAGAGCTCGATGGAACTGACCGTCCAACAACTGACGCCGGATTTCTGCGTCGCCCCGCAGCTGACGCCGGAGGCGATGGCTGCGCTGGCCGAGGCCGGCTTCAAGTCGGTGATCAACAACCGCCCTGATTTCGAGGGAGGTCCTGACCAGCCGACCAGCGAGCAGGTCCGTGCCGCGGCCGAGACCGCGGGCCTTGTCTACCGGCATCTGCCGGTGCAAGGGGGTTACCAGTCGCCGGAGGAGATCGCCGCAATGCGCGCGCTGCTCGACGAGGTGCCCAAGCCGGTGCTGGCGTTCTGCCGCTCGGGCGCGCGTTCCACGCGCCTTTTCGCCGCCGCCACCCAACTGTGACGACCGCGGGCCACTCGGCATCTCGAGAGATCGAGACGACCGGGGGCCCCTTGTCGGAACTTAAGGAAGGAATTTGACTGCCGGGAGGCAGTCAAAGGGGGGAGATGGAGACAAGGGGCCCCCGGTCGGCTCGATCCTGCTCGGTCCAAGCAGAGGCGTCAGTGCTTTCCCCAGCCCCCGCCCCAAATCGGTTTTCGACGAGCCCCCGCTCGCTACAGTCCACGTCTACGCCAAGAAAAACGAGCCCTCCCCGTCGCGGGCTCTGAAGATGGAGACCTGGACTCGTCGATGAACGCCCTGCTTGCATTCGCCAAGGGCATCGACTGGCTGACGGACCGGTTCGGCACGCTTGCCGCCTGGGCTGTCCTGCTGTCGTGCTTTATCAGCGCCGCCAATGCGGTGATCCGTTACGGGCTGGACATCAGTTCCAACGCCTTCCTCGAGATCCAGTGGTACCTGTTCGCGATCTGCGTGATGCTGGGCGCGGCGCAGGTGCTGCGGCTCAACGAGCATGTCCGGGTGGACATCCTGTACACGCGCTGGCGCGGCCACGGCAAGGTCTACATCGACCTGTTCGGGTTGATCGTGTTCCTGCTGCCGGTGATGGGCTACGCGGGCTGGTTGTCGTGGGACTTCTTCATGGTGAAGCTCACGACCGGCATGCGGCCTGACGACACGGTCGCCGCGCTGGGCCTGGGCGGTTATGCCTGGAAGCTGCTGAGCAGCGGCGAGGTTTCCGGCAACGCGGGCGGCCTGATCCGCTGGCCGGCGGCGCTGACGCTGCCGGTGGGATTCGGGCTCATGTTCCTGCAGGGCATTTCCGAGGTGATCAAGCGTATCGGCTACCTCGCCCATCTCGTCGAGATGGACACGCATTACGAGAGGCCGCTGCAATGATCACGATGGAGCAGTTTCCCCCGCTGATGTTCGCGGGGTTGATCATCATCATGCTCATCGGCTTCCCGGTGGCGTTCTCGCTGGCGGCGCTGGGCCTGGCCTGCGGCTTCTTCGCGGTGAGCCAGGGCTGGTTCCCGCCGGAGTTCATGCTGGCGCTGCCGCAGAACGTCTTCGGCATCCTCTCCAACGACCTGCTGCTGGCGATCCCCTTCTTCACGCTGATGGGCGCGCTGCTGGAGAAGTGCGGGCTGGCCGAGGACATGCTCGATTCGATGGGCCAGTTGTTCGGCCCGGTGCGGGGCGGGCTGGGCTACTCGGTGATCATCGTGGGCTTCATCCTGGGCGCGATCACCGGCACGGTGGCGGGCCAGGTGATCGCAATGGCGATGATCTCGCTGCCGGTCATGATGCGGTACGGCTACAACATGCGCTACGCCACCGGCGTGCTGGCGGCGTCGGGGACGATCACGCAGCTGGTGCCGCCGTCGCTGGTGCTGGTGGTGCTGGCGGACCAGCTCGGCAAGCCGGTGGGCGACATGTACAAGGGCGCGTGGGGGCCGTCGATCCTGCAGGTGCTGATCTTCGCGCTCTACACCTTCGCGCTGTCACGCATCAAGCCCGAGCACGTGCCCGGCGTGCCGCTCGCGGCACGCACGCTCAACGGCTGGGCGCTGTGGCGCAAGTGCCTGCGGGGCATCGTCCCGTCGGCGATCCTGATCTTCGCGGTGCTGGGCTCGATGGGCGGCCTGCCCGGCATCGACACGGCGATCTGCACGCCCACCGAGGCCGGCGCGATGGGCGCGGTCGGCGCCTTCATCCTGGCGGCGCTGCATCGGCGGCTGACCTGGCCGGTGGTCAAGGAGGCCATGATCGGCACGATGCGCATCACCGCGATGGTGGTGTTCATCCTGATCGGTTCGCGGACCTTCTCGCTGGTGTTCCAGGGCGTCGAGGGTGGCAAGTGGATCGAGCACCTGCTGTCCAACCTGCCGGGCGGTCAGGTCGGGTTCCTGATCGTGGTGAACCTGTTCATTTTCTTCCTGGCGTTCTTCCTGGACTTCTTCGAGATCGCCTTCATCATCCTGCCGCTGCTGGGTCCGGTCGCCGACAAGATGGGCATCGACCTGGTGTGGTTCGGCGTGATGCTGTGCGTGAACATGCAGACCAGCTTCATGCATCCGCCGTTCGGCTTCGCGCTGTTCTACCTGCGGGGGATCGCGGATTCGCTGTTCAAGAACGGCGCGTTGCCGCAGCGGGTGAAGTCCAGCGACATCTACATGGGCTCGATCCCCTGGGTGCTGATGCAGCTGGTGCTGGTGGCGATCGTGATCTTCTTCCCGGTGACGGTGACGGCCTTCCTGGACAAGGCCGAGATCGTCGACCTCGACAAGGCCACCGAGATGCTGCAGGGCATCGACGCCGGCCAGTCCGGCCGCGTCGATCCGAACGCGGACACGAACGCGCTGTTCGGACTGCCGGAGGCGGCGTCGGCGCCGGCCTCCGAGGCGTCCGCGCCCGCCTCCGACGCGGAGGATCCGATGGAGGCGGTGCGGCGCTCGCTGGACGAGAAGAAGTGAGGACGCGGTGAGCCGGCCATGCTGCGCCGTGGACTGATCGCACTCGGCGCGATCGGCGCCCTGCTCTTCGGCCTCGCGCTGGCGGCATCGCTGGTGCAGCCACTGCTCGTCGAGCGCGGCGCGCGCGAGCTGCTCCGACTGGAGATGGAACGCCGCATCGGCGAGCGCATCGAGCGCCTGGATGAATCGCGCCTGGGGGCGATGGCCCGCGACGCGCTCAAGCGCCTGTCCATCGAGCGCGACGTCGCGACACGCCGGCTGCGGGACGACGTTCCGCGCATCACCGCGGCCGTGCTCGACCGCATGCAGGACGCCGACTGCGAATGCCGCCGGCGCATCGCGCAGTTGATCGAAGACGGCACCCGGTCAGACATCGCTTCGCTCGACGAGGCGGAAAAAACGCTTCGGCGCATCGCCGAGTCCGCCTACGCCTCCGCCAGCCGCCAATGGCTGTGCGAGTTCCGCATCGTCAGCGGCACGAACGCCGCGGCCTTCGCGCTGCTGGCCTTGATCGCGTGGTGGCGCCCGCGCGCGGCCATCCAAGTGACGGTGCCGGCGCTGCTGGTCCTGGCGGCCGTCGGCCTCACCGGCTACGGCTATCTGTTCCAGCAGGACTGGCTGCACACGCTGCTGTTCAACGACTACGTCGGCTTCGGCTACGCCGCCTGGCTGGCTGGCGTGACGGCGCTGCTCGGCGACATCGTGCTCAATCGCGCCCGCCTCACGACCGGCTTGCTCAACGGCCTGTTCGGCGCGATCGCCTCGCCCTGCTAGACGCGCGGGGAGAGACCGCGATCGCGATCGCACCCGCTCAGCGGGTGGAAGGCGGCATGTTCGACGCCTCCTTGATGCGCTGCCAGGCGTCCTTCACCGCCGGCTTGGCCCGCGCCCATTCGAGCGACGAGCCCTGGCGCTGGTTGCCCCAGTCGCGGTGCAGTTCCGCCTCGAAGTCGTCGAACTCGCGATCGGGATAACGCGCGAAGGCGTCGACGCCATACGCATAGGCCGGACCGAAGTCGTCATGCGTGTCGGTGGGCTGCACGTACGGCCGCTTGGCGTAGTTGTCGCGCCAGTAGGCCGCTTCCTGCGCGTGGTCGTAGGCCTTGTCGCGGCGTTCGTCGAAGTCGGGCATGGGAATCTCCTGAAGTCCGGATGACGTGCGTCGGCAAGTCCCATGCCCTGCCCGCGGCTACAGTCGCCGCCATGCGCGCACGTCCCCTGGCCCTCCCTGACTCGCCCTCTCCGCGTCGACTCCTGCGCCTTCATGGCGTGCTCACGCTGGCGATCGTCGCCTCGCTGGGCATCGCCCCGGCCCACGCGGCGCCCGCCGCCTGCGTCGACGGCACCTGGCGCGGCACGCTCGGCGGCACGCCGGTGTCCATCGAGCTGAACGCCGCCGAGAACGACCGGCCCGCCGTGGGCCGCTACTACTACCGCAGCTCGCTCGGCGACCTCACGCTGGTCCGCGACGCCAAGACCGGCACGTGGCAGGAACTCGACGCCCAGGAACGCCCCACGGGCCAGCTGACGCTGTCCTGCGAGGGAACGGCGCTCGGCGGCGAATGGCGTTCAGCGGACGGCACCAGGCGGCTCCCGATCGTCGCGAACGCGGTCCCGGGCGAAGCCTTCAATGCGCCGCGCAAGGCCGGCCTGAAGCCCAGGCTCGACAAGACCGGCGAGATCGGCGGGCGGCGATTCGAAGAACTCAGCTACGCCGTCCCCGGTGGCGCCGGAACAAAGGGGCAGTCGATCGGCGTCGTGCATCGCGGCGTGCGGCTGGTCGGCACGGGCCCCGGCCTGGAGGCGCTCAACGCCGTCCTGCAGGCCAAGGCCGTCGAGGCGGCGGTCGATCACCTGGACTGCGTGGCCCAAGGACGCCGGGAGCGCGGCCCCGAAGCCGGCTACGAGTCCTCGCAAGGGCAGACGGTCCTCGCATGGAACGCGGCCTTCGCCGTGATCAGCACCTGGACCGAAGGGTATTGCGGCGGCGCGCATCCGTGGCACGGCAGCGTCGTCACGACCTACCGCCTGGACACCGGCGCCCCCGTGGACACGGCGGCCTGGCTCGTCCCGGCACTGCGCAAGGAGATCCCGAAGACCTCGGCGCTCGGCCGCCTGTTGATGTCGGCCTACGCGCGCACGGCCAACGGCCCGGACGCCGACTGCCGCGACGAGATCCGCTGGGGCGGCTACGCGGTCCATCCGGTGGCGGGGAAACTGGTCTTCGAGGGCGCCACCTCGTATGCGATGACACCCTGCGCCGAGGACATCGCGCTGCCCCTCGCGGTCGTCCAGCCCTTCCTCACGAAGGACGGCCAGGACGCGCTGAAGTCATTCCGCTGACGGGGTCCCGCCCCGCCGATGCGCCCTCGCGTCACCCGCCCGGGTGACACCCCGTCGACTTCGGTTTTTTCGTGCGGTAGGTCAGCAAAATGCTGGCTTTTTGGGGCAGCCGGGCGATTCGCGCCTGGGGCGCTGATAGCGTGCGCCCCTTGATCGAGCGGGCGATTCACGTCCGCCGCACCGACTTCGAGGGAGGACATCGACATGTTGATCTGGGGATCCAAGGGCGCCGTCGCCGATCTGGGCGTTCAGAACCACCACCACTGCGCCACGTGCGAGCGCGAGCGCCCGTTCAAGCTGGCGCTCCAGTACAAGATCCATCACCTCTACTACCTGTTCCAGTGGGTCTCGAGCAAGAAGTACCTGCTGGTCTGCGACGTCTGCCAGCGCGGGGCCGAGCTGCCGGCCAAGGAGGTCGAACCCAAGCTGACCAAGCACCCCATTCCGGTGTTCCAGCGCTTCAGCTGGGTGCTGCTGTTGGGCGTCGTGGCCGCGCTGCTGCTGGTGGGCAAGATCGCCGCCGACGACCGCGGCAAACACGTCGGCGACTACACCGCGGCGCCCGCCGCCGGGGACCTCTACCTGATCGACCTCAACAAGCTGACCGGCGAATCGGGCGCCACCTACGGCGTGATCCGCATCAAGCAGGCGGCCGACGGCAAGCTGGAACTGCAGATGCCCAAGGTGGGCTACAACAAGGTCCGCGGCGCCCAGCGCGACATCGACAACCCCTCGAAGGTCAGCGCTCCGGACTACTTCGAGGACAAGACGCTGACGGTGCCGCAGTCGGTGGTCCAGGACTGGGCCAAGCAGGGCACGATCTACGACATCGAGCGGCGCTGACGAGATGACGGCGATGACGGCCTGGGCCCGTCGAGCCCTCGACCAAGGGCAGCGCAGGGCGAAGGCAAGCCTGCTCGCCGCGCTGGCGGGCCTCGCCCTGGCGTCGTCGCCCGCGCTTGCCGCTACCGCGGCCTGCAAGGACGGCGTCTGGGCCGGCACGCTCGGCAAGACGCCGATCACGCTGATGCTCGCGTCGGACAACGCCGGCCAGGCGAAGGAAGGCAGCTACTACTACCGCGCCGCGCTGTCGGACCTGGTGTTGCTCCCCGACGGTGCGCCCGGGGACTGGCGCGAGATCGCCGCCAAGGGCGCCCTCACCGGCCGGCTGCACCTGGACTGCGATGCCCGCGCGCTCACCGGCCGGTGGCAAGCGCCAGACGGCGGCAAGCCGCTCCCGATCACCGCCCGTCGCATCGCCGACGACCAGTACCACGCCGCCCGCGAGGCCGGCCTGAAGCCGATCGTCACCGTGCACGCGATCGGCGCCGGCCGCTATGAACGGCTGGTGCTGCCGATGCCCAACGCCGACGGCGTCGTCGAGAGCGTCGACCAGGACGCCTGGGGCACGCCGCACGAGGGCGTGCGCCTGCTCGGCGCCGGCCCGGGCCTCGCGGCCATCAACGCGGCGCTCCACGAGCACCTGATCGCCCGGATGCGGGACCACCTGGCCTGCATCAACTTCGGCCGCGTCGAGCGCTCGCCGGACGCGAGCTTCCACACGTCCGGCTCGCAGAGCGTGCTGGCCTGGTCGCCGGCGCATGTCGTGATCCAGACCGCCAGCGACGGCTACTGCGGCGGCAGCCATCCGTTCGTCGGCCACGAGATCACGGTCTACGAGGTGGCCACCGGCCAGCCGGCCCGCGTGGCCGACTGGTTCGAACCCGGCGCCTGGGTGCCGACCGAGCCAGAGGAGACGGAGGAGCCGGACGGGGCGGCCGGAGCGCCTGGAACGCCCGGGACGCCCGGGACGCCCGGGACGGGGACGGAGACGGCCGACGCGGCGGCGACCGCCCCAACCGCGCCTCCCGAACCCTCGTTGCGCGACCTGCTGGACAAGGCCTACTCGCCCGACAACGGCGACGCGGAGTGCCGGGCGTCGATCACCTGGACCGATGTCTATCCACAGCCCGGCCAGGTGGTCTTCCGCGCCGAGGCGACGAGCTACGCCATGCGGATGTGCGACGAGGAGCTCGCCCTGCCGCTGGACACCGTCTGGCGCTTCCTCACTGCCAAGGGCCGGGAGGCCCTGTCCGCGTTCCGCTGAGCACGGTGCCCTCCCCCGTCGCCGTCGCCGTCGCCGTTGCCGTTGCCGCAGCCACGGCCGGGACCGCAACCGCGGCCGATCACTGTGACGACACCATCTTCAATCCGATGATCCCGACGGCGATCAGCCCGATGCACGCGATCCGCGCCAGCGACGCGGACTCGCCCAGCAGCACGATGCCGGCGATGGCGGTGCCGACCGCGCCGATGCCGGTCCAGATCGCGTAGGCCGTCCCGACCGGCAGGTGCTTCAGCGCCCAGCCCAGCAGCACCACGCTGGTCACCATCGCCGCCACCGTGCCCACGGTCGGCCACAGCCGCGTGAACCCTTCCGTGTACTTCAGGCCCACGGCCCAGCCGATCTCGAACAGTCCGGCCAGAAACAGCACACCCCACACCATGTCGATCTCCTTGTCCTGGTCCGGCGCCTTGCCGAACCCCACGGCCTTTCCCCTTGAAAGGCGTTGGGGCGGACTGTATGTTCGAGAATCTGATACATAAAGTCAGATTCCTTCAGGACCGCTGATAGATCACCCCATGGCCTTCGACCTCGACAACCTCCGCGTCTTCCTCGCCGCGATCGATCACGGCTCGTTCTCGGCGGCGGCCCGCGCGCTGGGGCGCGTGCCCTCGGCGGTCAGCATGACGATCGCCCAACTGGAGGCGGAGCTCGACCTGGTGCTCTTCGACCGCGCCGGCCGCGAGCCGGTGCCGACCGCCCAGGCCCGCGCGCTCGAGCCGCAGGCGCGGCGACTGACCGAGCAACTCGGCCAGCTCAACCGCCATGCACTGTCGATGACGCAGGGGCTGGAGCCGGCGCTGGTCATCGCCGTCGTGCCGGAACTCGTCGCGGCGACGCCGTGGAGCGACGCGCTGCGCACGCTGTCCGCGGAGTTCCCGCTGCTCGAGGTCGAGCTGCTGACGGCGCCTCAGGCCGACGCGCTGGCGATGTTGAAGTCCGGGCGCGCGCATCTGGCGCTGGTCTTCGAACGCCAGGGGCTCGACCCCACGGAGAGCTTCCATGAAGTGGCGCGCGAGACGCTGATCGCCGTCGCGGCCGCCTCGCATCCGATGCTCGCGCAGGACCCGGCCGCGCTGCGCGACGAGCACCTGATCGCCGAGCGCCAGATCCTCGTGGCGGGCCGCGACGCCTGCGACGTGGACAAACGGATCTCGGTCTCGCGGGTGCAGTGGCGCACCGACAGCCCGGTGGCGGCGCTGCGCATGGTGTCGGCGGGACTCGGCTGGGCCTGGCTGCCGTCGGGCTTCGTGCGCGGCGCGCTGGCCTCGGGCGAGCTCGCCCAGATCCCGGCCGGCAACTTCACGACGGCGCTGCAGCTCTATGTCGATGTCGTCTGGACCCAGGCGCGGCCGCTGGGACTGGCCGCGCGGCGGTTCGTCGAGCTGCTCGAGGGGCGCGACGGCTGTTCGGGCCCCGTGGACAGCGGCCGCGGGCCCGTCAGCGATAGCGCTCCGGATCCGGCGAGTCCGTCGGCTGCGCGACCACGCGCCGGAAGGCGGCGCTCATCGGCATCCGCAGGTTGATGCCGGTGGGCGGCAGCGGGGACTCGAACCAGCGCTTGTAGATCGCCTGGATCTCGCCGCTGCGGAACAAACCGACCAGCACCTCGTCGACCATCGACTTGAACCGCGGATCGTCGCGGTTCAGCCCGATCGCGTAGGGTTCGATCGTCAGCGCCTGGTCCGAGATCACGTAGTCGTCGGCGGAGATCGCCGAGCCCTGCTGCGCCAGCAGGCTGCGGATGATGACGTCGTCCATCAGGAACGCGTCGGCGCGGCCGCTGCGCAGCAGCTGGAAGGCGTCCGGATCGTCCAGTCCGGCGACGATGCGGATGCCCAGGCCCTGCTGCTCGTTGACCTTGGCCAGGTGCTGGATGCTGGTGGTGCCGATCGTGCTGACCACCGGCCGCCCGCGCAGGTCGGCCAGGCTCTGCACCTTCTCGCCGTGGCGCGTCATCAGCTTGGTCTCGGCCACGAAGATGGTCACCGAGAACGCCTGGCTGCGCGAGCGCTCCGCGGTGTTGGTGGTGATGCCGCACTCCATGTCCAGCGTGCCGTTGCTGACCATCGGGATGCGCGTGGCGGAGCCGACCGCCACACGGCGCACTTCCAGGTCAGGCAGGTTCAGCCGGATCCGCAGCGAGGCGATGACCCGCTCGCACAGGTCGACCGAGTAGCCGGTCGGCCGCAACTGGGCATCGAGGTAGGAGAACGGCGCCGACGAGGGCCGGTAGCCGATGACGATCACGCCGGTCTCGCGGATGCGCGTGAGCGTCGGGCCTTCGGCCGGCTGGGGGGGACGCCGGGCAGCCTGCGACGCCGGGGCCTGCGGCTGGGTCGAGACCAGCTTGCCCGGCCTGGGCGCCGACACGGCCGCGCACGCCATGCCGGCGACCGCGAGCATCGACGCGGCCACCAGACTGGCGATCCTCGCGCGCATCGTTCAGGCCTCGCTCGACGGGTCGGCCGCGTCCGGCGACGCTGGCCCGTCCTGGCCGAGCGCCTCGGCATCGAGCCGCCGGAGTTCGTCCAGGCGCGCGCCGATCTTGATCTCCAGTCCGCGCGGCACCGGCTCGTAGAAGCGCTGGTCCTCGAGGCCGTCGGGCAGGTACTGCTCGCCGGCCACGTAGCCGCCGGGGAAGTCATGCGCGTAGCGATACGCCTTGCCGTAGCCCAGTTCCTTCATCAGCCGCGTGGGCGCGTTGCGCAGGTGCACCGGCACCGGCCGCGAGCTGTCCTGCTTGATCAGCGCGCGGACCTGGTTGTAGGCGTTGTAGACGGCGTTGGACTTGGGCGCGATCGCCAGGTACACGACCGCCTGCGCCAGCGTCAGCTCGCCCTCGGGCGAACCCAGCCGCTCGTAGGTCTCCGCCGCGTCCAGGCACAGCCGCAGCGCGCGCGGATCGGCGTTGCCGATGTCCTCGCTGGCCATCCGGATCAGCCGCCGCGTGATGTAGCGCGCGTCGACGCCGCCATCGAGCATCCGCACCAGCCAGTACAGCGCCGCGTCCGGGTTGGAGCCGCGCACCGACTTGTGCAGCGCCGAGATCACGTCGTAGAACTGGTCGCCGCCCTTGTCGTAGCGCCGCAGCTGCTCGCCCAGCGTGCGCTCGAGCAGCGCCTCGTCGATCTCCGCGGTGCCTGGCGGCGTCAGCTGCGCCACCGTCTCCAGCGTGTTCAGCAAGCGCCGCGCGTCGCCGTCGGCGTAACCGATCAGGCGCAGCGTCGCCGCCTCGCTCACCGGCGGAGCGCCCAGGGCCTCGCGGCCGCGCGCCAGCAGTTCGCGCATGTCCTGCTCGTCGAGCGACTTCAGCACATGCACCGTCGCCCGCGACAGCAGCGCCGAGTTCACCTCGAACGACGGGTTCTCCGTCGTCGCGCCGATGAAGCTGAACAGCCCCGACTCCACGTGCGGCAGGAAGGCGTCCTGCTGCGCCTTGTTGAAGCGGTGGACCTCGTCGACGAACACGATCGTGCGCCGGCCCTGCCCCGCCGCGGCCTGCGCGCGCTCGACCGCCTCGCGGATGTCCCTGACGCCGCCCAGCACCGCCGAGATCGCGATGAACTGCGCGTCGAAGAACTGCGCCATCAGCCGCGCCAGCGTCGTCTTGCCGACGCCCGGCGGGCCCCACAGGATCATCGAATGCGGCCGGCCGCTTTCCAGCGCGACCCGCAGCGGCATGCCCGGCCCCAGCAGGTGGCGCTGGCCGACGACCTCGTCGAGCTGGCGGGGCCGCAGCCGCTCGGGCAGCGGCGCATGCGGGCTCGGCGGCGCCGCGAACGACGACGCGCCCGGGACCGGATCGAACTCGTCCGGGAAGAGCGAGGCGTTGCTCATCGCGGCATCACGGACGCGCGACGTCGGTGCCCGGCGGCGGCGAGAAGCGGAAACGCTCGGCCGGCACCTTGGCGTTGGGCTCGACAGCCGAGAACTGCATCAGCGACTGCTGGCCGAAGCCGTCCAGGATCTCCAGCGCCGCCAGGTCGCGGCCCTTGAAGCCGAGCTTGAGCGATTGCAGGTTGGCGTCGTTGCGCTTGGGCGTCGCCTGGACCCACTCGACGCCGCCGGCCGCCGGCAGCGCCTTGAGCACGAAGTCCTTGGACAGGTCGCCGCCCGCGAGCAGCGACACCGGCGTCGCGCCCAGCGCCTGGTCCATCTGGCGGACCGTGGCCTGCTGCAGGTCGGGGTCGTAGACCCACACTTCCTTGCCGTCGGCCACGATCAGTTGCTCGGCCGGCTTGGCGTAGGTGAAGCGGAACTGGTTCGGACGCTGGAACTCGAAGGTGCCGGTCGTCGTCTTCTTGCGCTTGCCGTCGGGCGCGGTGACGGTCTGGGTGAAAGCGGCGCGGCCGCTCTTCACCTCGGAGACGAATTGCTGCAGCGCGCTCACGCCGTCGGCATGGGCCAGCGCGGCGCCGGCGGCCAGCGCGATCGCGGCCAGGCCGCGGGACAGGGAACGAAGGGACATGGAAACCGCCTTGGTCATTCAGCCGGAATGTTCAGCCGGGGATGTTCAGCCGGAGAGGTGCAGCCAGGGAGCGCGGCCGGGGAATCACTCGTCGCGCTTGGGCACGATGATGTCGCGGTTGCCGTTGGTCGCCATCGACGACACCAGCCCGGACTTCTCCATCTGCTCGAGCAATCGGGCGGCCCGGTTGTAGCCGATGCGCAGGTGACGCTGGACCAGCGAGATCGACGCCCGCTTGTGCTGCAGCACCACCGCCACCGCCTGGTCGTACATCGGGTCGGCTTCGCCGTCGCCGCCGGCGGCCAGGCCCGGCAGGCCGTCGCCGCCGCCGTCGCCATCGAGCACGCCGCCCTCCAGGATGCCCTCGATGTAGTTGGGCTCGCCGCCCTGCTCCTTCAGGTACTCGACGACGCGGTGCACCTCGTCGTCGCTGACGAAGGCGCCGTGCACCCGCACCGGCAGCCCGGTGCCCGAGGCCATGTAGAGCATGTCGCCCATGCCCAGCAGCGCCTCCGCGCCCATCTGGTCGAGGATGGTCCGCGAGTCGATCTTGCTCGACACCTGGAAGGACAGGCGCGTCGGGATGTTGGCCTTGATCAGCCCGGTGATCACGTCCACCGACGGCCGCTGCGTCGCCAGGATCAGGTGGATGCCGGCCGCGCGGGCCTTCTGCGCCAGGCGCGCGATCAGCTCCTCGATCTTCTTGCCGACCACCATCATCAGGTCGGCCAGCTCGTCGATGACGACGACGATGTGGGGCAGGCGGTCCAGCGGCTCCGGCTCTTCCGGCGTCAGGCTGAACGGGTTGGGGAGCTTCTCCTCGCGCTCGGCCGCGTCGTTGATCTTCTTGTTGTAGCCCGCCAGGTTGCGCACGCCGAGCTTGGACATCAGCTTGTAGCGCCGCTCCATCTCGTTGACGCACCAGTTCAGCGCGTTGCCGGCCTGCTTCATGTCGGTCACGACCGGCGCCAGCAGGTGCGGGATGCCCTCGTAGACGCTCATTTCCAGCATCTTCGGGTCGATCAGGATCAGGCGGACATCGCGCGCCTCGGCCTTGTACAGCAGCGACAGGATCATCGCGTTGATGCCCACCGACTTGCCCGAGCCGGTCGTGCCGGCCACCAGGCAGTGCGGCATCTTGGCCAGGTCAGCCACCACCGGCAGGCCCACGATGTCCTTGCCCAGGCCCATCGTCAGCGAGGACGAGGCGTCGGCGTAGACCTGCGAGCCGAGGATCTCGGACAGCCGGATCGTCTGGCGGCGCGCGTTGGGCAGTTCCAGCGCCATGTAGTTCTTGCCCGGGATCGTCTCGACGACCCGGATCGAGGTCAGGCTCAGCGAGCGCGCCAGGTCCTTGGCCAGGCCCAGGATCTGCGAGCCCTTCACGCCGGTCGCCGGCTCGATCTCATAGCGCGTGATCACCGGGCCGGGCGAGGCCGCCACCACCCGCACCTCGACGCCGAAGTCCTTCAACTTCTTCTCGATCATGCGGCTGGTCATCTCCAGCGACTCGGGCGTGACCGTCTCGATGCGCGGCGGCGGCGCGTCCAGCAGGTCGACCTGCGGCAGCTTGGTGTCGGCCGGGTCGGTGAACAGCGTCTGCTGGCGCTCCTTGATGACGCGCGTGGACTTGGGCACCTCCACCACCGGCGGCTCGATGACGATCGGGATGTGGTGTTCTTCCTCGATGTGGCGCTCGACCTCGACGATGGCCTCGCGTTCGCGCTTGGCCTCCTTGCCGACGCGCTTGTCCTCGGCGATCTCGCGGCGGGTCTCGCGCTTCTCGATCAGGCCCTCGATCCAGGTGCCGATCTGCTCGGCCACGCGCAGCCACGAGAACTTCAGCGACAGCGCCACGCCCGCCACCAGCGCGGCGATCCACACGACGCCCGAACCGGCGAAGCCCAGCAGCGTCATGCTGGCCGGGCCCAGCAGGTAGCCCAGCACGCCGCCGGCATGGCCGGGCAGGCGCGATTCCCAGCCGTAGAGGCGGGTCCATTCGAGCGCGCAGCTCGCGGCCATCAGCAGCGCGAGGCCGGCGAAGGTCGGCAGGCGCTGCTTGAGCGTCGGCGTCGGGCTGCCGTCGGCGCGCAGCAGCCGCGCCAGGCCGCTCAGCCAGCCGCGCAGCGACACCAGCATCAGCCACCAGCACGAGTAGCCGAAGCCGAACAGCATCAGGTCGGAGATCCACGCGCCCAGCGAACCGACGCGGTTGTGCGTCGGGGCGGCCGAGCCGGCGGTGCTGAAGGCGGCGTCGGCGCGGTCATGGCTGAGCATCGCCAGCAAGACCAGGCCCCAGACCAGCGCGCCGATCAGCAGCCAGAGCGGCGTGCGCAGCGGACTGGGGGCCGTGGGCGGCGTGGCCGCGGCGGCGGCCTTCTTGGACTTGCGCGCCGGCGCGGGGCGCTCGGACGGGGCGGCGTCGTCACCGCCGCCCAGCAGGGAACCGGGAAAACTCATCCCGCGATTGTGACGCACAAGCCCCGGGCCGCCGAGGCGCGACGGGGTCGCAAGGTGAAGAAACGTTGAGGCCGCGACCGCCCGGCCCGAGCCGGGCGAGGTCGCGGCGCCGCGCGCGGCATCAGTCGTGCTGCAGGCGTTCCTTGATGACCACCGAGCCGTTCTCCAGCGTCTCGATGACGCCCTTGTCCTCGAGGTCCTTCATGACGCGGCTGACCATCTCGCGCGACGCGCCGACGACCTTGGCCATGTCCTGGCGCGAGACCTTGCCGCGGATGATCTTCACGCCCTTCTCTTCCTCCGCCATGTCCAGCAGCGTGCGCGCGACGCGGCCGTAGACGTCCAGCAGCGCGAGCGACTCGATCTGGCGGTCCGCGTTGCGCAGCCGCGCCACCAGGCCGCGCAGGATGCCGTACGCCAGGCTCGACGGCTCGGGCAGGCCGCGGGCGAAGTCGGCGCGGCCCAGCACCAGCATGTCGGTCTGGACCTCGGCGCGCACGGTGGCCGAATGCGGCTCGTTGTCGATCAGGCTCATCTCGCCGACGTAGTCGCCGGGCTGCAGCACGGCCAGGATGACCTCGCGGCCGCGGCTGTCGGCGGTCAGCACGCGCGCCCGGCCGTTGAGCAGGATGAACAGCGCGTTGGACTTGGTGCCTTGCTCGACGATCAATTCGCCGCGCTTGAAGCGTCGCTTCACGACGCTGTCCGCGATGGACTGGGCCTGGTCGGCGGTCAGCAGGGAAAACAAGGGAACCCTGCGGATCAGATCCAAATTGGACAACATGGCCATGAAGGGGTGCCTCCTGTCGGGTGGTTAGGGTCAATCGTGAGGGTCAGGATGGCAGAGGGGACCGCCACCTAGAATGGATGCATTGTGCCAACTTGTTCACGCCTGTTCATAGGGTCAACGCCGAAGCCGGCTTAGGCTGTCGCCCCTTGTGTCCGTCGTGCGCATCCCCACCTCCCCCGCCATGAGCCAAAACACCCGTCACGCCCAGCTGCTGATCCTCGGTTCCGGTCCCGCCGGCTACACCGCCGCCATCTACGCGGCACGCGCCAACCTGAAGCCGTTGCTGGTGACGGGCATGGCCCAAGGGGGTCAGTTGATGACCACCACCGAGGTCGACAACTGGCCGGCCGACGTGATGGGCGTGCAAGGCCCGGAACTGATGCAGCGCTTCCAGCAGCATGCCGAGCGTTTCCAGACCGAGATCGTCTTCGACCACATCAACACGGTCGACTTCACCAAGCGCCCGTTCACGCTGACCGGCGACAGCGCCGTCTACACCGCCGACGCGGTGGTCCTGGCCACCGGCGCGTCGGCGCAGTACCTGGGCCTGCCGTCGGAGGAGTCGTTCATGGGTCGCGGCGTCAGCGCCTGCGCGACCTGCGACGGCTTCTTCTATCGCGAGCAGGAAGTCTGCGTGGTCGGCGGCGGCAACACCGCGGTCGAGGAAGCGCTGTACCTGTCCAACATCGCCAGCAAGGTCCACCTGATCCACCGCCGCGACAAGTTCCGCGCCGAACCGATCCTGGTCGACAAGCTGATGGACAAGGTCAAGGCCGGCAAGATCGAGCTGCACCTGTTCCACACGCTGGACGAGGTGCTGGGCGACGCCAGCGGCGTCACCGGCGTGCGCATCAAGAGCACCCAGGACGGCAGCACCACCGACGTCAAGCTGCAGGGCTGCTTCATCGCGATCGGCCACAAGCCCAACACCGACATCTTCGAAGGCCAGATCGAGATGAAGGACGGCTACATCCGCACGAAGAGCGGCCTGGAAGGCTTCGCCACGATGACCAGCGTGCCGGGCGTGTTCGCCGCCGGCGATGTGCAGGACCACGTCTATCGCCAGGCCATCACCAGCGCCGGGACCGGCTGCATGGCGGCGCTGGACGCGCAACGTTTCCTCGAGCAGGAATCGACCTGACCGGCGGAAGGCTCGCGCTGGCCGCGGGCCTTCCCCACCGCCTCCCCGGCCCGCCATTGCGCGGGCCGGCCTATTTCTGCTATACTCTTCGTTTTTCTTGCGCCGAAAACCTGTGAAGGATCTCGACGCCAGGAAGATGGGTTACCGCCACCCTATGGCGAGGTGAGGCCGCCGCCCGCGATCCAGCAACGAGGCTGGGACGATTGGGACGGTCGCCGGATGACAAGTATCGGAGTGTCCTCATGGCACGCGTCTGCGAAGTCACGGGCAAGAAGCCCATGGTCGGGAACAACGTTTCCCACGCCAACAACAAAACCAAGCGCCGGTTCCTGCCGAACCTGCAATACCGCCGTTTCTGGGTCGAGAGCGAAAACCGCTGGGTCCGTCTGCGCATCAGCAATGCTGCCCTGCGCCTGATCGACAAGAAGGGCATCGACGCCGTGCTGGCCGACCTGCGCGCGCGCGGTCAAGCCTAATCACTGAACCAGGAGCGACACCATGGCATCCAAAGGCGGACGCGAAAAGATCAAGCTGGAATCCACTGCCGGCACCGGTCATTTCTACACCACCAACAAGAACAAGAAGACCACGCCCGAAAAGCTGGAATTCATGAAGTTCGACCCCAAGGCACGCAAGCACGTGCTGTACAAGGAAACCAAGCTGAAGTAATTCAGCCTTCCTTGAAGAAGAAAACCCGCCTCTCGGCGGGTTTTTTCATTTCTGCGCCGAGACAACGCCATCCGGCGGCGCCTCGGCATCTCAGCTCACTGCGAGACCCGGTCGATGCGGGACTTGCCCAGCAGTTCCTTGGCCATCCAGTCGTCGATCATCTTCTTCTCGTAGCGCAGCGGCTCCGAGTCGAAGTAGCGGTTGCCGATGCCGTTCTGGTAGTCCATGTCCTTGATGTCGGCCTTGCCCGACTTCAGGACCTGGCCGTTCTCGCTCAGCGTGTAGGTGAAGCTCATGCGCGGGATGGTGACGCTGCGCAGGATGCGCAACCGATCGATGCGCGCGCGCGGCTCGATCTCGCCCGCGAGGTCGACGTCGGTCACGTCGATCTTCAGCTGCTTGCCGGGCAGCTCCCGGGCAGCGAGCGCCTTGAAGTGATCGCCCAGCTGCTTCATCGCGTTCTCGCGATCCGACGCGATCCAGCCGATGTCGGAGAAGTTCTCCGGCTTGATGAAGTTCACCTCGGCCTGCGCCTGGGCCACCGAGGCCATCGCCCCGAGGCTCAGGGTCGTCAGACCGACCAGCAGCGCGCGCTGGAAGAAGGTCGAGGCAGTCATGTCAGTCTCCTTGTGTGACGGTCCTCACAAATTATCGGCGCCACCATGAAAAAAGGCGCCCGAAGTGGGCGCCCTTTGCATTGCTTCATCCGCCGGTCGGTGATGGCCGTCACCCAGGACCGCCAGGAGCACCGCCGCGGCGAGAGGATCAGGCACGCACCGTGCGCAGTCCCATCGCGAAGGCCTTCAGCTCGGCGATGCCGCTTTCCTCGGCCTTGCGGCACCAGGCTTGCAGGTCATGCACCAGCTGTTCGGCGGAGACGTTCGTGCGGGTCCACAGCTGACGCAGCTCCTCGCGCATCGTGACCAGCTTGTCCAGCACCGGGCTGGCGGCACGGGCGCCGTCCAGTTGCGCCTGGTACGCCGCCGGGATCTTCTCGGCGTCGCGGTGCAGCCAGCGCGTGGCCAGCTTGAACTGATGGAACTTGACGGAGTGCTGCTCGCCGGCGTCCTTCAGCTTGCTGAGCTCGGCCTTGCAGGCGCCGCGCAGTTCGCGGGCATAACGGGCCATGACTTCATAGCGGTTGGCGATGATGGCTTCCAGCGTGTCCTTGTCGGCCACCGCCTTGAGCTCGCCCGTCTTCATCTGCGGCGCGGTCTTGCGGACCTTCGCCCAGCCGATCATCTCCATCGCGCGGATGTAGCCCCAGCCGATGTCGAATTCGAACGGCTTGACCGAGAACTTGGCCGAGGTCGGGTAGGTGTGGTGATTGTTGTGCAGCTCTTCGCCGCCGATGATCACGCCCCACGGCGACACGTTCGTCGACGCATCCTGCGCCTCGAAGTTGCGATAGCCCCAGTAGTGGCCCGCGCCGTTGATGACGCCGGCCGCCCAGAACGGGATCCAGGCCATCTGCACCGCCCAGACCGCCAGGCCGGCGACGCCGAACAGCGCCAGGTTGATGATCATCATCAGCGACACGCCCCACACGGAACGGCCGCTGTAGACATGGCGCTCCATCCAGTCGTCCGGCACGCCGTGGCTGAACTTCTTGATGGTCTCCTCGTTCTTCGCCTCGGCACGATAGAGCTCCGCGCCACGCGTCATCACGGTCTTGATGCCGCGGGTGACCGGGCTGTGGGGATCTTCCTCGGTCTCGCACTTGGCGTGGTGCTTGCGGTGGATGGCCACCCACTCGCGGGTCACCATGCCGGTGGTCATCCACAGCCAGAAGCGGAAGAAGTGCGACGGGATCGGACCCAGGTCGAGCGCCCGGTGCGCCTGGGCGCGGTGCAGGAAGATCGTGACGGCGGCGATGGTGATATGCGTCACCACCAGCGTGAAGACCACGATCTGCCACCAGCTCGCGCCGGTGAAGCCGTCGATCATCCAGTTCAGGACGGCATCGTGCACAGACATCAATACGTTCATTCGGTCCTAACCCTGCTCGCGAGGAGCCAGTTGTCCACAGGAAGCCACGATTGTAGGCGAGGCACTCTAGAAATCGCCCAGATGAAGGCGGCATTCCCGCCGGTCTTTTGACGCTTCAGGGCAGGAAGCCCCTGAAGGCGTGATTGATCGAACGCTTCAGATCGGTCTGGAAACAGCAGGCGCAAGCCCGCCGTCTCTTCGTCCGACGTGAATTGTTCGTAATAAGAATTCAGCGCCGCGAGGTTTACTTCTTGCGCTCCCACACCGCGGCGAAGAAGCCGTCGCTGCGATGCCGGTGCGGCCACAGGCGGAGGAAGCCGTTCTCGGACAGCTCGGCCGCCTGGGTCGCGTCGACCTGCGCATGCGCCAGGACGTCCTGGGCCGGCAGCAGCGTGAACTCGGGATGCGCCTCGGCGAACGCCTGCGCGACCGATTCGTTCTCGGCATCCAGCAGCGAACACGTCGCATAGACCAGCCGGCCGCCCGGCTTGAGCAGGCGGGAGGCGCTGTTCAGGATCGCCAGCTGCTTGTCGTGCAGTTCCTGGACGCCTTCCGGCGACTGGCGCCATTTCAGGTCCGGATTGCGGCGCAGGGTCCCCAGCCCCGAGCACGGCGCGTCGACCAGCACCCGGTCGATCTTGCCGGCCAGGCGCTTGACGCGCTCGTCGCGCTCGCTGCTGATCTGCACCGGATAGACATTGGACAGCCCGCTGCGCGCCAGGCGCGGCTTGAGCTTGTCGAGCCGGTGTCCCGACACGTCGAAGGCGTACAGGCGCCCGGTGTTGCGCATCGCGGCGCCGAGCGCCAGCGTCTTGCCGCCGGCGCCGGCGCAGAAGTCCACCACCATCTCGCCGCGCTTGGCCTCGGTCAGCAGCGACAGCAGCTGGCTGCCCTCGTCCTGGACCTCGACCTGGCCGCTGGTGAACACGTCGAGCTTCTGCAGCGCCGGCTTGCCGTCCAGGCGCAGGCCCCAGGGCGAGTACGGCGTCGGCGTCGAGTCGAAGCCCTTGTCCTTCAACGCGGCCTGGACCTCCTCGCGCTTGGCCTTGAGCAGGTTGACCCGCAGGTCCAGCGGCGCGGATTCGTTGACGGCGTCGGCCAGTTGCCAGAACTGCTCGTCGCCCAGGCGCTGCCGGAGCGGGTCGACCAGCCACTCGGGCAGGTTGTGGCGCAGCTTCTCGGGCAGCTTGGCGCGGTTGATGGACTGCACCTGCTTGAGCCACTGCTGCTCCTGGTCGTCGAGCGCGCCGCGCAGGAAGGCCTCGTTGCCGGCCCAGGCGAGGATCGCCAGCCGCCGTGACATCGGCCCGCGCCCGGACTGGGCCAGATGCTGCAGCAGCGGGCGCTTGCGCAGCACGGCGTAGGCGGTTTCGGCGAGGGTGTGGCGCTCGCGCTGGCCCAGGGCCTTGCGCGTGCGGAAGAAGTCGGAGACCAGGGCGTCGGCCGGCTTGTCGAACAGCAGCAGGCTGTCCACCAGTTCGGCGCAGAGTTCGAGAAGGGCATTAGGATGCATCGCCGGATTATCCCAGGCCCCGCGTCCCCGACGACATCGCCCTTCCGGCCGGGACCATTCCCGCCCTTCCCCCTCCCACCGAATCCGACTCCCCCGAATGAGCGCCACGCCCCCGTCGCCCCTCGATCCCGCCGCGCACGGCGCCGGCGATCCGCTCGCGCCGCTGCCCGAGGCGCCGCCCGGGAGCTACCGCCATTACAAGGGCGGCGAGTACGAGGTCCGCGGCGTCGTCCGCCACAGCGAGACGCTCGAGCCGCTGGTGCTCTACGCCCCGCTGTACAACGACAGCGGCCTGTGGGTGCGTCCCTACGACATGTTCTTCGGCACCGTCGAGATCGACGGCATCGTCCAACCCCGCTTCGCGCGGATCGCCGGCTGACCCGGCCGATCCGTCCGACGCATGCCTGAGATGACGCGCCCATGCCGCTGCTGCACCAGATCCGGCGCCGCCCTCGCCTGCTGATCGGCGCGGCGACCGGCGCGCTGCTCGCGGCCGCCTGGCCGGTGGAACTCGCCTGGCACACCCGCGCGCTGCTGGGCTGGAGCGCCGGGGTCTGGGCCTACCTGGTGATGATCGGGTGGCGGATGCTGCGCACCGACGCGGCGGACATCGAGGAGCAGGCCCGGGCCGTCGCCGACGGCGTGCCGACGGTGCTGGCGCTGGCGATGCTCGGCGGCGCGGCCAGCATGGCGGCGATCGCGCTCGAGCTCGCGCAGGTGAAGGAGGCGGGCCTGGCCGCCGGCTGGCCGCACCTGCTGGTGGCGACGGCGACCCTGACCGGGTCCTGGCTGCTGCTCCCGGTGGAGTTCGGCCTGGCCTATGCCTCGCTGTTCCACAGCGGCCCGAAGGCGCCGCACGGGCTGGAGTTCCCCGGCGACGAGGACGCGCCCGACTACCTGGACTTCCTGTACTTCGCCGCGACGGTGGCGGCGACCTCGCAGACCTCGGACGTCGTCGTCAGCTCGCGGCCGCTGCGCCGCCTGGTGCTGGTGCAGGCGGTGCAGGCCTTCGTGTTCAACACCGTCGTGCTGGCGCTGACGATCAATTTCCTGGCCGGGATGCTGGGCTGAACGCGCTCAGCTGAACATCTGCGGCTCGCCGCCGCGATGGGTCACGCGGGCGCCGTCGGCGGCCAGTTGGCCTTCGACGAACCAGCGCACCGCGCTCGGATACATGCGGTGCTCGAGCTTGAGCACCCGCGCGGCCAGCGCCGCCTCGTCGTCGCCGTCCAGCACCGGCACCACCGCCTGCGCGACGATCGGCCCATGGTCCAGCTCGGCGGTCACGAAGTGCACGGTCGCGCCAGCGACGCGGCAACCGGCCTCGATCGCGCGCTGGTGCGTGTGCAGGCCCGGGAAGGCCGGCAGCAGCGACGGATGGATGTTGAGCATGCGGCCCGCGTAGTGCGCGGTGAACCCCGGCGTCAGGATGCGCATGAAGCCGGCCAGCACGACCAGGTCGGGCTCGAAGCCGTCGATGACGCGCCGCAGCTCGGCGTCGAACGCGACGCGGGCCGCGTCGCCCTTGCCGAAGGCCTTGTGATCGACGACCGCGGTGGCCACGCCGTGGGCCTGGGCGAATGCCAGACCGGCCGCGTCGGGCCGGTTGCTGATCACCGCGGCGATGCGGGCCGGCCATCCGCCGGTGGCGCAGGCCTGGACGATCGCCTCCATGTTGGAGCCTCGCCCGGAGATCAGGATCACGATGTTCTTCATGGGGCGGCAGTGTAGCCAAGGGCATCGCCGTGACCGGCCGCCGCCGCGGCGCGGCTCCCTACAATCGCCCTCCCGCCACGGTGCGGCCACCGCCAGCCCCTCGCCATGACCGACTCCCCTCTCCCGACCCCGCGCCAGCGCGTGCTTTCCGGCATGCGGCCGACCGGCGCGCTGCACCTCGGCCACTACCACGGCGCGCTCAAGAACTGGGTCCGGCTGCAGACGGCCTACGACTGCTTCTTCTTCGTCGCCGACTGGCATGCGCTGACGACGCATTACCAGCACCGCGAAGGCCTGGAGCAGAGCGTGTACGACATGGTCGTCGATTGGCTGGCCGCGGGCGTCGATCCGGAGCAGGCGACGCTGTTCATCCAGAGCCGCATGCCCGAGCACGCCGAGCTGTTCACGCTGCTGGCGATGAGCACGCCGTCGAGCTGGCTGGAGCGCATGCCCAGCTACAAGGACCTGGTCGCGGAGAACCGCGAGCTCGCCACCTACGGCTTCCTCGGTTATCCGCTGCTGCAGGCGGCCGACATCCTGATCTACAAGGCGGCCTTCGTGCCGGTGGGCGAGGACCAGGCGCCCCACGTCGAGGTGACGCGCGAGGTCGCGCGGCGCTTCAACCACCTTTACCGCCACCAGGCGGCGCCGCTGCTGCCCGAGCCGCAGGCGCTGATGACCGAGACCTCGCGCCTGCCGGGGCTGGACGGCCGCAAGATGAGCAAGACCTACGGCAACGCGATCGCGATGCGCGACGCGCCCGAGGTCGTCGCCGACAAGGTCCGCAAGATGCAGACCGACCCGCAGCGCGCGCGCCGCGGCGATCCGGGCGAACCCGAGCGCTGCCCGGTCTGGGCGCTGCACAAGGTCTACGCCGACAGCGACACCCGCGCCTGGGTCGAATCCGGCTGCCGCAGCGCGGGCATCGGCTGCCTGGACTGCAAGCAGCCGCTGATCGAGGCGATCCACGACGAGCAGGCCCCGTGGCGCGAGCGGGCCGACGAATTGCTGGCCGATCCGAAGAAGGTCCACTGGATCGTCGAGGTCGGCACCGAACGTGCCCGTGCGGTGGCGCGCAAGACGCTGCGCGAGGTGCGCGGCGCGATGGGCATCGACTATTGAGATGACCGACATGGCAGGCATCCACATCACCGACATCGAATCCGCCATCAACTGGTGGCGGCTGCGCGCGCCGGGCGACGGCGTGACGCTGGGCCCGGAGCTGCGCGCGCTGGCCGAGGTCTACGCGCTGATGGTATTCCATCACGAGAGCGCCTGCGACGAGGACACGATGCCGGCGCCGGCGCTGGCCGCCTGGATGCGCTGGTACGACACGACGCCGGACGCGCCCTGCATCGCGATCTGCTCGACCAGCCAGGGCGACGAGCTCTGCAAGGGCTGCGGGCGCACCTTCGACGAGGTGCAGGACTGGCCGGTCCTGACGCCGGGCGAGAAACGCGCCACCTGGCGTCGGATCACGCTCGAGGGCACGGCCTGGCGCTTCAACCGCTATGCGGAACGGGCGATCGAGCGGCGCCAGGCCGGCGCCGACGCGGCGCCGGACGCGCCGCGCGAGCCGACGAATGACTAGCCGCCTCGTCAGCCTGCGCCAGATCCTCCCGCTCGCCTGGCCCGTGTTCATCGGGCAACTGGCGGTGCTGGCGTACTCGACCATCGACACGCTGCTGGTGGCGCGGCATTCCGCCACCGACCTCGCGGCGCTGGCCGTCGGATCGGCGGTCTACACCTCGGTGTTCGTCGGGCTGATGGGCGTGGTGCTGGCGATCTCGCCGGTCGCGGGCCAGCTGTTCGGCGCCCGGCGCATGACCGAGGCCGGCGACAGCCTGCACCAGGCGGCCTGGCTCGCGCTGGCGTTGACGGTCGTCGGCGAGCTGATCCTGTGGTTCCCGCAGCCCTTCCTGGCGATCTCGCAGGTCGGCCTCGAGATCGCGGCAAAGGTGCGCGACTACCTGCGCATGCTGGGCGTGGCGCTGCCCGCGGCGCTGCTGTTCACCGCGTACCGCGGCTTCAACACGGCGGTCTCCCGGCCCAAGGCGGTGATGGCGCTGCAGATCGGCGGGCTGGTGCTGAAGTTCCCGGCCAGCGCGCTGCTGATCGGCGGCTTCTCGCTCGGTCCGGTGCAGGTGCCGCCGCTGGGCGCCGTGGGCTGCGCGATCGCGACCGCGCTGGTGATGTGGGGCCAGTTGCTGATCGCGCTGGTCGTGCTGCGGCGCGATCCGTTCTACGCGCCGTTCGGCTTCGCCGGGAGCAGCCTGCACCGGCCGCGCAAGGACGTGCTGGCGCGGCTGGTCAAGCTCGGCGTGCCGATGGGCGCGTCGGTGCTGATCGAGGTGACCGGCTTCACCTTCATGGCGATCTTCATCGCGCGGCTGGGCACGACGCCGGTGGCCGGACACCAGCTCTGCGCCAACCTGGTCGCGATGATGTTCATGCTGCCGCTGTCGCAGGCCAACGCCTGCAGCACGCTGGTGGCGCAGGCGCTAGGGGCGCGCGACTACGCGGCGGCGCGGCGCCTGGGCTGGCATGGCCTGGAGATCGCGCTGGCGATCGCCTTCGTGATGGGCGGCGTCGTGTTCTCGCTGCGCGAGCAGGTGCTGGGCCTGTACACCAGCAACGCGGCCATCGTCGCCGCCGCGCTCCCGCTGCTGGGCTGGCTGTGGCTGTTCCACGTCGCCGACGCCGGCCAGACGGTCGCCGCCTTCGTGCTGCGCGCCCATCACATCGCGACCGCGCCGATGCTGATCTACGCGTTCGCGATCTGGGGATTGGGGCTGGGCGGCGGGTATTGGCTGGTCTTCGGCGACCACGCCGTCGAACTGCCCGCGATCATGCAGGGCGCGAGGGGCTTCTGGAGCGCCGCGTCCGTCGGCCTGGCGGCCGCGGCGATCGGGCTGGGCGCGCTGCTGGCGCTGGTGCACCGGCGCGAGATCCGCGCCTGACCGGCCGCGCCCGGTCCGCGTTCAGTTCGCGTTCAGCGGCAGCGTGATCACGAAGCAGCTGCCGCCGCCCTCGCGGGCGTCGCAGCGCACGCTGCCCTGGTGGGCCGTCGCGATCTGCTTGACCAGGTTCAGCCCGAGGCCCACGCCCCCCGACACCTCGGCATGGCCGGGCAGGCGGAAGAAGGCCTCGAAGATCCGCTCGCGCATCGGCTCGGGCACGCCCGGGCCGCGGTCGCAGACCAGCAGCTCGACGCGTTCCTGGCCGGCGCGGCGCACCTTCAGCTCGACCACCGGGCCGCCGTAGCGGCGCGCGTTCTCGAGCAGGTTGCGCAGCGCGCGGCGCAGCAGCCGGTCGTCGCCGTTGATGGTCAGCCGTTCGATGCCGTCCTCGACCTCGAGTTCCGCGCCGCCGAGCGCGGCCGATTCCGCCGCGATCGCCAGCAGGTCGACCGGCTCCAGCCGCAGCGACTGCGCGCCGCCCTCGAGCCGGCTGGCCAGCAGCACTTCCTCGACCAGCGCGTCCAGTTCGGCGATGTTGGTGTTGATTTCCTGGCCCAGCCGCGCGCGTTGCGCCGGCGAGGCGTCGTCCAGCATCGAGAACGCCATCTTCAGCCGCGCCAGCGGCGACCGCAGTTCATGGCTGGCATTGGCCAGCAGGCTCTTGTGGGAGCGCAGCAGCGTCTCGATCTGCTCGGCGGCGCGGTTGAAACTGTTCGCCAGCGCGGCGACCTCGTCCTTGCCGGTGTCCTGGATGCGGAAGGCCAGGTCGCCCCCGCCGAACTGCTCGACGCCGGATTTCAGCGACTCGAGCCGGCGCGTCAGCCGGCGCACGACCGGATAGGCGCCGCCGGCCACCGCCAGGAACAGCACCGCCAGCAGCACCGCCAGCGCCTCGCCGCTGGGGCGCGGGATCCAGCCCGGCAACCAGGAGCCGTTGGCCGCGTCCTCGCGGCGCTGCTGCTCCAGCCGGTCCAGCATGCGCTGGCGCATCTGGTCGATCTCGGGACGCTCGCGGCGCGGCTCGCGGTTGTCGCGCGAATCGCGCGCGTCGGGCGGCGGACCGTCGAACAGCGGATCCCGGCGCTCCCGGAACATCCGCCGCGGACCGCTCGCGCGGGCGTCGGCCTCGAGCGCGGCCTGGCCCATCGGGCCCGAGGCGCCGGGGGGGCGCTGCAGGCGCAGGAACAGCAGGTGCCGGCCGTCGTCCAGCGGGACGCGCTGGATGCGCGAGCCCGGCAGGTCCTCGCGGCGCTCGAACAGCGGCGAGCTGCCGATGCGGCGCCCGCGCGAGTCCTCCAGCGCCAGCGCCATGCGCAGCCGCTGGCCCCAGTCCTCGACGGCATCGGCCTGCTCGTCGGTCGAGGCGGTCGCCGGCGGCAGCGCGCGCTGCACCAGCACCGCCAGCGCGACCAGGCGCTCGGAGGCGGCCTGCTCGAAGGTGCCGCGTTCCTGCTCGATGCGGCCCTGGAACAGCCAGGCGCTGCCGAGCGCGAACGCCAGCAGCACCACCACGACGGTGACGTAGATCCGGAGGTACAGCGCCTTCACTTACTCGAGGCCTTCGGCGTCCTGCTTGCGTGCGAACACGTAGCCGGCGCCGCGCACCGTCAACACCCGTCGCGGGTTCTTGGGGTCGTCCTCGATGACCGAGCGGATGCGCGAGATGTGCACGTCGATCGAGCGGTCGAAGGCTTCCAGCGGATGGCCCTTGAGCGCATCCATGATCTGGTCGCGCGACAGCACGCGGCCCGGGCTCTGGGCCAGCACGACCAGCAGGTCGAACTGGTGGCTGGTCAGGTCGCAGGCGTTGCCGTCCAGGCGCACCTGGCGCGCCGCCAGGTCGATCTCCAGCCGGCCGAAGCGCAGCACCTCGTCGCCCATCGACTGCGGCTCGGTGCGGCGCAGCAGCGCCTTCACGCGGGCCTGCAGCTCGCGCGGCTCGAAGGGCTTGGGCAGGTAGTCGTCGGCGCCCAGTTCCAGGCCGAGGATGCGGTCCATCGGCTCGCCGCGGGCCGACAGCATCAGCACCGGCAGGCGGCGCCAGCGCTTGTCGCCGCGCAGTTGCCGGCAGAACTCCAGGCCGTCGCCGTCGGGGAGCATCAGGTCCAGCACCAGCAGCTCGAACTGGCCGGCCTCGAGCTCGGTGCGGCCCTGCGCCAGCGAACCGGCGAAGCTGACATCGAAGCCGGCGCTGCTGAGGTAGTCGCCCAGCATCGCGGTCAGGCGGGCGTCGTCGTCGATCAGGAGCAGTCGTGGGTTCATCGGGCGTTGCGCCGCGGCCGCCGACCGGGCCGGATCGGCCAGGCCACGCGTCGCGGATTCGTCGAAAGACTGAAGCATAGCCGGCCTCGTGCGTTCAACGTTCGGTGAAAGGCGCCGGGACGGGGTTGTCCGGGTTGGCGCCGCGGCGGTCCTTCATGTGCTGCATGCGGTCCTTCATGCGCGCCTTCATCTTCTCGCGCTGCTGCTGCTTGAGCTCCGCGATCTTGGCGCGCTGCTCCGGGCTCAGGACGCGCGACGCGTCGATCATCGCCAGCGTGAAGCGCTTGGAGACGACGTCATGCTGCGCCTGCATCTGCTGGCGGACCTGCTCGACGGCGTTGGCGTCGACGGTGGGCGCGGTGAACAGCGCGCGCATGCGTTCGTGCAGTTGGCGCTCGGTGTCGCGCTGGCTCTTCAGGTCGTCGTGGGCGGCCTTGAAGATCTGCTTGATCTGGGCCTGCTGGGCGTCGGTGACGCCGGCGTCCTTGAGCAGCTTGCCGTGCATCGCCCAGCCGCCGGGGCCGCCGAAGTCGGGGCCGCCGCGGTGCATCGCATGCGGGGGCGGCGGGGGTGCGTCGCCAGGCGCCGGTTGTGCCTGGGCGGCCAGGGCGGCGACGCTCATCGCGGCGGCGAGGCCCAGCATCTTGAGGGGTCGGGTAAAGCGCTTGACCATCTCGGAATCTCCAAATCGTTTTGGGGTGAGGAGATGGTCGCGGGGGCAGGTTAGGAGGCCGTGGGCGCCCTGTAAAGAATCTTGAAATGAATCGCGCCCAATGAAAAAGCGCCCGCGGCGCCTCTTGAAATCGAGGTCCGCGGGCGCTTCTGAAGGCCCCCTTCCGGGGAGACCGGTCAGGCGATGGGTTTGAAACGCACGCGCTTCGGGCGGGCCCCTTCTTCGCCGAGGCGCTTCTTCTTGTCAGCTTCGTATTCGTGGAAGTTGCCGTCGAAGAAGAACCACTGCGAGTCGCCCTCGCACGCCAGGATGTGGGTGCAGATGCGGTCCAGGAACCAGCGATCGTGGGAGATCACCATCGCCGAGCCACCGAACTCCAGCAGCGCCTCTTCCAGCGCGCGCAGGGTTTCGACGTCCAGGTCGTTGGACGGTTCGTCGAGCATCAGCACGTTGCCGCCCTGCGCCAGCGTCTTGGCCAGGTGCAGCCGGCCGCGCTCGCCGCCGGAGAGCTGGCCGACCATCTTCTGCTGGTCGTTGCCCTTGAAGTTGAAGCGGCCGATGTAGGCGCGCGACGGCATCACGAACTTGCCCACGATGATGTTGTCCAGGCCGCCCGAGACGTCTTCCCAGACCGTCTTGTTGGCGTCCAGGCTCTGGCGGCTCTGGTCGACGAAGGCCAGCTTGGCCGTCTTGCCGATCTTCACCGTGCCGGTGTCGGGCTGCTCGACGCCCTGGATCATGCGGAACAGCGTCGACTTGCCGGCGCCGTTCGGGCCGATGATGCCGACGATCGCGCCCGGCGGGACCTTGAACGACAGGTTGTCGATCAGCACGCGGTCGCCGAAGGACTTGGTCACGCCCTCGAACTCGATGACCTCATTGCCCAGGCGCTCGGCCACGGGGATGAAGATCTCGTTGGTCTCGTTGCGCTTCTGGTATTCGACGTCGCTCAGTTCCTCGAAGCGGGCCAGGCGCGCCTTGCTCTTGGCCTGGCGGCCCTTGGCGTTCGAGCGCACCCACTTCAGTTCTTCCTTCATCGCCTTGGCGCGGGCGTCCTCGGACTTCTGCTCCTGCTCCAGGCGGCGTTCCTTCTGGTCCAGCCAGTCGGAGTAGTTGCCCTTCCAGGGAATGCCGTGGCCGCGGTCCAGTTCCAGGATCCACTCGGCGGCGTTGTCCAGGAAGTAGCGATCGTGGGTGATGGCCACCACGGTGCCGGGGAAGCGCGACAGGAACTGCTCCAGCCACTCGACCGATTCGGCGTCCAAGTGGTTGGTCGGTTCGTCCAGCAGCAGCATGTCGGGCTTGGACAGCAGCAGGCGGCACAGCGCGACACGGCGCTTCTCGCCGCCGGACAGCACGCCGATGTTGGCGTCCCAGGGCGGCAGGTTCAGCGCGTCGGCGGCCAGCTCGAGCTGCAGGTCGGTGTTCTCGGAACCGGCGGCGGCGATGATCGCCTCGAGCTCGCCCTGCTCGGCGGCCAGCGCGTCGAAGTCCGCGCCCTCTTCCGCGTAGGCGGCGTAGACCTCGTCCAGGCGCTTCTTGGCGGCCAGCACGCCGCCGATGCCTTCCTCGACCGCTTCACGCACGGTCTGGTCCGGATTCAGCTTGGGCTCCTGTTCCAGGTAGCCGATCTTGATGCCGGGCATCGGCACCGCTTCGCCTTCGATTTCCTTGTCGACGCCGGCCATGATCTTCAGGAGCGTCGACTTGCCCGAGCCGTTCAGGCCCAGCACGCCGATCTTGGCGCCGGGGAAGAAGGACAGCGAGATGTTCTTGAGGATGTGGCGTTTCGGGGGAACCGTCTTGTTGACGCGGTTCATCGAAAAGACGTATTGAGCCATGGCGTTGGTTATTCAGCGTGTCGTGGGTTGACCTGGGGGCCGTGCGGCGGACGCCGGGCCCTGCATGGGCGGTGGGTCGCCCGGGCAATAGTCCCGCATTGTCGCAGCTTCCGCCCCTGCCCCTAAACTCGACCGCCCTTCCCGCCACGAGATGTCCACCATGCCGCTTCGCCCCATCTCCGTTCGTTCGCGCACATTGGGCGTGCTGCGTGCCTTGCCGCTGTTCCTGGCCCTGTCCGCGGGCCTGGCCGGCGCCGCCCAGGCGCAGACGCTGCGCTGGGCCAGCCAGGGCGACATGCAGACGGCCGACCCGCATTCGCAGAACGAGATCGTCACCAACGCGATGAACGGGCAGGTCTATGAGCGGCTGGTCTCGCGCGACCGCCAGCTCAACCTGGTGCCGGGTCTTGCCACCGAGTGGACGCAGGTCAAGCCCACGCTGTGGCGCCTGAAGCTGCGCCAGGGCGTGAAGTTCCAGGACGGCACGCCGTTCACCGCCGACGACGTGGTGTTCTCGATCAACCGGGCGAAGGACCCGTACTCGCAGATCAGCGTCTACGCGCAGGCGGTCGGCACGCCGCGCAAGGTCGACGACTTCACCGTCGAGTTCCAGCTCGACAAGGTCAACCCGATCTTCCTGCAGCACCTGGACACGCTGTTCATCATGAGCCGCAAGTGGTGCGAGCAGCACAACGTCGCCAAGCCGCAGAACTTCAAGGACAAGCAGGAGACCTACGCCGCCACGCATGCCAACGGCACCGGCCCGTTCGCGATGGTCAGCCGAGAACCCGGCATCAAGACGACGTTCAAGCGCAATCCGGCGTGGTGGGGCAAGGCCGAGGGCAACGTGCAGGACGCCGTCTACACGCCCATCGCCAACGACGCGACGCGCCTGGCGGCGCTGGTCTCCGGCGAGATCGACTTCGTGCTCGACCCGTCGCCGCGCGACATCCCCAAGCTCAAGCAGACGGCGGGCGTGAAGGTGCAGGAAGGCCCGGAGAACCGGATCGTCTTCATCGGCATGGACCAGGCGCGCGACAAGCTGCTGTACGCCAAGGTGCCGGGCGACCGCAACCCGTTCAAGGACCTGCGCGTGCGCCAGGCGCTGTACCAGGCGATCGACATCAACGCGCTCAGGACGAAGCTGATGAACGGGCTGAGCCTGCCCACCGGCGGCCTGACGCCGTCGCCGCTGGGCGCGTTCAACGATCCGCAGCTGGAGACGCGGCTGCCCTTCGACCTGGCCGCCGCGCGCAAGCTGATGGCCGACGCGGGCTACCCCAACGGCTTCGAGGTGACGCTGGACTGCACCAACAACCGCTACATCAACGACGAGCGCATCTGCCTGGCGCTGGCCTCGATGTGGGCGCAGCTCAAGGTGAAGGTCAGCGTCAACGCGCAGCCCCGGGTGCTGATGTTCCCCAAGCTGGAGAAGCTCGACACCAGCCTCTACCTCTACGGCTGGGGCGGCAGCATCACCGACGCGGAAGTCGCGATGACGCCGCTGATGCGCAACCGCGGCGAGAAGTCGGTCGGCCAGTACAACTTCGGCAACTGGAAGGACGACAAGTTCGACCAGCTGGCCGCGCAGTCCAGCGAGGAAGCCGACCCGAAGAAGCGCGAGGAACTGATCAAGGCGGCGCTGCGCGAGTTCCGCGCGCAGACCCACCTGATCCCGCTGCACCGCCAGATGATCCCGTGGGCGACGCGCGCCAACGTGACGGTGACGCACCGGCCGGACAACTGGTTCGAGCTGAACTGGGCGTCGGTCGCCGCGAAGTAGCGCTCAGCGCAACGGCGGGTCGAACAGGTAGCCGATCCCCCGCACGGTGCGGATCAGCGGCGCGCTCGGATCGTCGTTGAGCTTCTGGCGCAGCCGCGAGACCATCAGGTCCACGCTGCGCTCCAGCGCGGTGACACCGTCGCCGCGGGCCAGGTGCAGCAGTTCCTGACGCTGCAGCACGCTGTGCGGCCGCTCCAGGAAGGCCCGCAGCAGCTTGTATTCGCTCTGCGAGAGCACCACGCAGAAACCGCCCGGCCCGCTGAGCCGGCGCGTCATCGGCTCCAGCCGGAAGCGACCGAACATCAGCACCTCCGCCGGGTCGCCTTCACGCGGCCGCAGCAGCGCCTTGATGCGGGCCTGCAGCTCGCGGGGCTCGCCGTCCTTGGCCAACACCGCGTCGGCGCCGCGCTCCAGCGCCAGCACCCGCTCCAGCGTGCTGTCCTGCTGCAGCAGCACGACGACGGGCAGCCGCGAGCGCTGCCGCAGCCGCGTCAGCGCGCCCCAGCCGGCCTCGCGGGCATCGCTGGGATCGATCAGCGCCAGGTCCACCGGCAGCAGCGGCACGCGGTCCAGCAGGGCCGCCTCGCTGCTGTCCGTGACGCGATAGCCCCAGGCGCGGATCAGCGCGGCGAAACGCAGCCGCGCATGCGGGTCGGGGTCCAGCAGCAGCAAGTGCGTGCCGGCGGCGGGATCGGGAAACGGGGCGCTCATGACGACGGGGGCGAGTGGACGACTGGCGCAAGACTATGCCGCCGCAAACCCGCTTGAAGGCCGATCAGCACGGGCCTCGCGGCCCTTTTTACCCGCGGTTTACCGAACCGAAACACGGTTGCGGACACCGACACGCTTGCCTGATCCCGGGCTGTCGGCGAGCTTGCGCCAAGCTGTCGACCGCCCGGCGCCGGCGCGGGCCATCCCCACGATTCCTCCACGCCCCACTCGAAAGGGCGAGCCCCCTGCTCGGCTACAATCCCCGGTCATTGCCGCGGCTCAGTCTTGCCGCGGCTTTCATCTTTCTGAGCTCACGCTCTCCCACGGCAGCCGAAGACTGGCGCCAGGCCCGCCCGGGCCGGCGTGCTGCACACAAAGCCCGATCGGGCACGAACAAAGCAGCTTATGAGTTTTGACGCATTGGGGCTGTCCCAGCCCCTGCTCCGCGCGATCGCCGATGCCGGCTACTCGACCCCCACGCCCATCCAGAGCCAGGCCATCCCGGCCGTCCTGACCGGCGGCGACCTGATGGCCGGCGCCCAGACCGGCACCGGCAAGACCGCCGGCTTCACGCTGCCGGTGCTCGAGCGCCTGTCCGCCAGCAAGCCCGTCCGCGACGCCAAGGGCCGGATCGCCATCCGCGCGCTGGTGCTGACGCCGACGCGCGAACTGGCCGCGCAGGTCGAGGAAAGCGTGCGGACCTACGGCAAGTACCTGCCGCTGACCAGCATGGTGATGTTCGGCGGCGTCGGCATGCAGCCGCAGATCGACCGCCTGCGCAAGGGCGTGGACATCCTGGTGGCGACGCCGGGCCGCCTGCTGGACCATGCGCAGCAAGGCACGCTGGACCTGTCGCAGGTGCAGATCCTGGTGCTGGACGAGGCCGACCGCATGCTGGACATGGGCTTCATCCACGACATCAAGAAGGTGCTGGCGCTGCTGCCGGCCAAGAAGCAGAGCCTGCTGTTCTCGGCCACCTTCAGCGACGAGATCAAGGCGCTGGCCGACCGGCTGCTGGACAACCCCGGCCTGATCGAGGTCGCGCGCCGCAACGCGACGGCCGACACGATCGCGCAGAAGATCCACCCGGTCGACCGCGACAAGAAGAAGGAACTGCTGGCCCACCTGATCCGCGAGCACGACTGGCACCAGGTGCTGGTGTTCACGCGGATGAAGCATGGCGCCAACCGGCTGGCCGAGTACCTGGACAAGCAGGGCATCACCGCGATGGCGATCCACGGCAACAAGAGCCAGGGCGCCCGCACGAAGGCGCTGTCCGAGTTCAAGAGCGGTGACCTGAAGGTGCTGGTCGCGACCGACATCGCGGCCCGCGGCATCGACATCGACCAGCTGCCGCACGTCGTCAACTACGAGCTGCCCAACGTCGCCGAGGACTACGTGCACCGCATCGGCCGCACCGGCCGCGCGGGCGCGCAGGGCGAGGCGCTGTCGCTGGTGTGCGTCGACGAGGAAGGTTTCCTGCGCGACATCCAGAAGCTGATCAAGCGCGAGATCCCGCGCGAGGTCGTGCCGGGCTTCGAGCCCGATCCGAACGCCAAGCCCGAACCGATCGTGATGGGCCGCATGGTGCTCAACGGCGGCCTGGGCAAGTCCTCGGGCGCGCCGCGTCCGGCGGGC
>NZ_JAOCCU010000031.1 GCF_029840635.1 Mitsuaria sp. GD03876
CAGCTCGACCAGCCGCGCGTCGAGCAGGCCGGTCTCGCCCGCGTCGGTCATCAGCACGCGCTGGCCGACGCCGGCGTACTGGTCGTCCTGCGAGCCCGGCAGCGGCTGCCACTCGGTGCGGCGCGCCATCCAGACGCGCTCGTCGTCGAAGGCCACGCTGCGCGGATACCGCGTCGGGATCAGCGCCACCGAGGCGCCGCCGTTGGGGAACTCCAGGTGCGCCGCCGCCCAGACCAGGTCGCGCAGGTCGGTCGGGGGCTCGATGTGGATCTCCTTGATCGCGGCGTACGGCACCCAGCAGTAGCGGCCGTTGATCACCGCCTCGAGCACCGGGCCCAGGCGCGAATCGCCGTCGCACAGCCAGTCGAAGGCCTCGCCGTCGATCGTGCCGGCGGTCGCGGGCGCCGCCTCCAGCGCCTGCGCGCGCAGCTGCCGCGCGCCGGCCGCGTCGCCGTCGGCATCCAGCTTGAGCGCATGCACCAGGTTGGCCACCCACTCGGCCGGCTCGCCCATCACCAGCGGCGTGGTGCGGCCCTCGAAGACGGCCTCGCGCACCAGCTCGCACTTGAGCGCCTCGCGGTAGGTGTTGACCATCGCCAGCGTGCCCGCGTCGAGCTCGCCGCAGACCTCCAGCTGCGCGGCCGCCCGCGCCCACTGGCCGGTCAGCGCCAGCAGCTGGAACAGCATCGTGCGCAGCTTGGCGTCCTGCGGCTGCTGGCGCACCTGCGCCTGCGCCGCGGCCAGCGCCTCGGTCGGGCGGCCCGCCGCCAGCAGTTCCTGCACTGCGCTCATCACTTGCTCCCGTGGAAATTCAATCGCGCGCCGGCCCCGGCGCGGCGCCAGGACCGCACGCTCAGGTGAGGTCGTCGTCGAAGGTGTGCGAGCCGCCCATCTGGCCCTTGGCGCTCTGCGGCCGGTACTCGACCGAGACCTTCTGGAAGCTCATCGCGACGCGTTCCACCGGGTTGCCGTGCTCGTCGGCCTCGATGTCGTAGGAGGCGATGCGCGCCTTCTCCAGCGTCAGGCAGAAGTAGTCCTCCTGGGCGCCGCCGGCCTTGCGCAGGTAGAGCTTGGCGCTCTTGACCTCGTCGTTGGTCGCCACGGCGCTCATCAGCGCGGTGGAGCCGCTGTCCAGCCCCTTGAGGATCACCAGCTGGCGGTAGCTGCGCCGGCCGGTCTGCTGGCCGGCGACCGCGTCGCCGGCCGCCCCCACGCCCCAGCTGAAGCCGCGCACGACCAGGTCGTTGGCATGGCCCGCGGCGGTGGATTCGCCCTTGACCTTGCCCGCCCGCTTGAGCGACAGGTCCAGGTACATGTCGGCGCTGCTCGCGCCGCTGGTCAACGAAGTCATCTTGCGCTCCGGCATGGACAACGGATGAGGGCAGGCGCGCCGTCATGCGTTGTCCGAGCGCGACGCGGGGCCCGCGAGGGCCGCCGCGCCGCGGAGGTCCGCGAATCGGGGGAACCGGCCAGCGCCGGCCCCAACCGGCTTAGCGGGTCTCGGTCGTGGCCACGTTCCAGCCGAACTTGACCGCGCCGCCCAGGCCGCCCTTGGCGTCTTGGGCCTTGTATTCGAACTCGATGTCCGCATACGACAGGGCCACGCTCTCGCTGATCTCGCCACCGGCGGAGGCCGACGGGGCGACGTTGGTCACCAGCACTTGCTTGAGGGTGACCTTCAGGAAGTCCTGCTGGCCTTCGCCGGCCTTGCGGCAGGTCAGGACGGCCTGGTCGAAGTGCTTGCCCGAGGCGCAGGCCTTGGCCAGCACCGGGGAGGCCTTGTCGTAGTAGTGCGCGAACACGAACGAGCCCGGGATGCCCTTGCCCTTGCCGGAACCGGTGCCGGCGTTGGCGGTGCTTTCCTGGCGCACGTCCCACGACCAGGCCAGCAGGTCGATCTCGCCCTTGTGGTCCTTGTGGGTGGATTCGCCTTCGACTCCGGCGAACTTCAGATTGGCGTCGATCGTCATGATCGGTTTCTCCTTGATGGACTCTTGAAAACAGCCTCCGCCGCCCAGGGACGGCGGGAGCCGGGGTTGTCGGACCGGACGGCCCGGATGGCAATTGCCTCGAAAGTTCAGAACGGCGCCTTCGACAGCGCTCCCTTGGACACGTCGCGCGTCGATAGCGCGCGATTTCTTGGATTAGCGGTGGTCCTCGTCCTCGCCGGCGCGCGCGCCGCGGTGCCTCACTTGCCCTTTTGCGACGGCAGCGTCGAGACCAGCCGCAGCGACACGGTCAGGCCTTCGAGCTGGTAATGCGGACGCAGGAAGAACTTGGACGAGTAGTAGCCCGGGTTGCCCGGGATCTCCTCGACCACGACCTCCGCGGCGGCCAGCGGCTTTTGCGACTTGGTCGTCTCCGACGAGTTCGCCGGATCGCCGTCGACGTAGTTCATGATCCACTTGTTCAGCCACTTCTCCATGTCGCCGCGCTCCTTGAAGGAGCCCACCTTGTCGCGCACGATGCACTTCAGGTAATGGGCGAAACGGTTGCAGGCGAACAGATACGGCAGCCGCGCGGCCAGGTTGGCGTTGGCGGTGGCGTCCGGGTCGTCGTACTCCGCGGGCTTTTGCAGCGACTGCGCGCCGATGAACGCGGCGAAGTCCGAGTTCTTGCGGTGCACCAGCGGCATGAAGCCGTTCTTGGCCAGCTCCGCCTCGCGGCGGTCGCTGATGGCGATCTCGGTCGGGCACTTCATCGCCACGCCGCCCTCGTCGGTCGGGAAGGTGTGGGCCGGCAGGCCCTCGACCGCGCCGCCCGCCTCCACGCCGCGGATGCGGGTGCACCAGCCGTAGGTCTTGAACGAGCGGTTGATGTTGGTGGCCATCGCGTAGGCCGAGTTGGCCCAGGTGTACTTCGCGTGCTCGCCGCCGCCGGTCTCTTCCTCGAAGTTGAACTCCTCCACGGGGTTCGTCTTCGCGCCGTAGGGCAGCCGGGCCAGGAAACGCGGCATGGCCAGGCCGATGTAGCGCGCGTCGTCCGACTCGCGCAGCGACTTCCAGGCGGCGTACTCGGGCGTGCTGAAGATCTTGGTCAGGTCGCGCGGGTTGGCCAGCTCCTGCCACGAGCCCATCTGCATCAGCGACGGGTTGGCCGCGGCGATGAACGGCGAGTGGGCGGCGGCCGAGACCTTGGCGATCTCGCCCAGCAGCTCGACGTCGGGCGGGCTGTGGTCGAAGTAGTAGTCGCCGACGATGCAGCCGAAGGGCTCGCCGCCGAACTGGCCGAATTCCTCTTCATAGACGCGCTTGAAGATCGGGCTCTGGTCCCAGGCCGTGCCCTTGTAGCGCTTGAGCGTCTTGCCCAGGTCGTTCTTCGAGATGCTCATCACGCGGATCTTGAGCTGCTCGTCGGTCTCGGTGTTGTTGACCAGGTAGTGCAGGCCGCGCCAGGCCGACTCCAGCTGCTGGAACTCGGCGTGGTGCAGGATCGCGTTGACCTGCTCCGAGAGCTTCTTGTCGATCTCCGCGATCATCGACTCGATGGAGACGATGACGTCGCTGCCGATCAGGTTGGTCTGCGACAGCGCCTGCTGCGCCAGCGTCAGCACCGCCTGCTCGACGGCGGACTTGGCCTCGTCGGTCTTGGGCTTGAATTCCTTGTTCAGCAGCGAGGCGAACGCGCCGCCTTCGTACTCGATGCCCTGCAGCGATGGCGAGGCTTGTGCGAGGGTCTCATCGGCCATGGTGCTTGCTCCGTGGGGTCCGTCGATCGGTGGTCTTCACGGCGGCGCGCTTACTGCGCGTCGCCTTCGGGTTTCTGGGCCGAGGCCAGGGACTTCAGCAGCGCCTCGTCCTTGACGACCTTGGCGATGAGCTGCTCGGCGCCGGCCTTGCCGTCCATGTAGGTGATCAGGTTGGCGAGCTGCTGGCGGGCTTCCAGCAGCTGCTTCAGGCCGTCGACCTTGCGCGCCACCGCCGCGGGCGAGAAGTCGTCCATCGATTCGAAGGTCAGGTCCACCATCAGGTTGCCCTCGCCGGTCAGCGTGTTGGGCACCGGGAAGGACACGCGCGGCTTCATCGCCTTCATGCGGGCGTCGAAGTTGTCGACGTCGAAGTCCAGGAACTTGCGGTCCGACACCGGCGGCAGCGGCTCGGTGGGCTTGCCCGACAGGTCCGACAGCACGCCCATCACGAAGGGCAGCTGGACCTTCTTCTCGGCGCCGTAGAGCTCGACGTCGTACTCGATCTGCACGCGCGGGGCGCGATTCCTGGCGATGAACTTCTGGCTGCTGGTGGCCATGGGGTGCTCCTTGAAGCGTGGATCGGGTGAAAGGTCGAAACGGGGGCGCGGGCTCGGGACGTTGCCGGTCACTCGCTGGGCATGCCGGCGAGCTTCTCGATCTCGTGCACGCCCTCGGGGTTGAGGTCGCGCATGATTTCCAGGAAGTTCTTGCTCATCAGCCGCTGCGCGCGCTTGATCAGCAGCGGCGCGGGGTTGCTGGGTTCGTGGCGCTCGATCCAGTCGCACACGCGCTGCAGCGCCCGCACCGCGTCGTCGCGGCTGGCGATCGTGCCCGGCGCGGCGACGGCACCGGCGGCGAAACCGCCGCCGCTGGCCGGCGCGGCGGCCGCGCCGTCGTCGGCCGCGGGCGTCTCGGCGTCCTGCCCGGTGATCTGGCCGGCGGCCGTCGCCAGCGGCTTGAACAGTCGCAGCAGCGGGGAGAAGTCCGGCGCCTGGCCGACGCCCAGGTGGGCCTCGATCGCCTCGACGATGCCCTGCACCGCCGGCAGCGCCTCGCGCAGCCGGCCGGCGAAGGCGGGATCGGCGGCGGCGTGCGCGGCCAGCCCGGCCATCAGGCCCTCGGGCGACGGCACGGCTTCCTCGCCCATCGGATCGGCGTTGCCCAGCGCCAGCTCGACATCGCGCAGCCGGGGGCCGCCGCGCTGGCCGGTCAGGCTGGCGGCGCGCAGGTCGGCGATGGCGGCCGTGCCGCTGATCAGCGGCTGCAGCGCGTTCAGCCGCATCGTCGGGTCGTCGTGATCGGAGGCGTCCAGCTGCGGGTGCACCTGGGCCCATTGGCGTTCCAGCAGGCCGCGGATCAGGGCCAGGCCCTGCAGCGCGGCACCCAGGCCGTGCAGCCGGGCGCCCGAGCGCAGCAGCCAGACGGCCACGCGCAGGTCGCGGGTGCGGCGGGCCAGCGCCAGGGCCTGCTCCTGGACGGCGGACCAGTCCGGGTCCTCGGCGGGGATGACCGTGTCGCCGTACTGCTGCTCCGGCTTGCCCGCGCCCGCCGCTTCGAGGGCGAGGAACGCAGGGTCGTACTCCAGGTCGGCGCCACAAGGGGCGTCGTCCTGCAGCGGGGCAAGCAGCGCGTCGAGGTCGAGGTCAGCCATCGCGTCGGAGGCAGCGGAACAATTGCATGCCACGCACTCTATTGACAGCGGTTGCGGCGCACAGTGGTCGAAAGTCACTTTGGGCGGGGCGCCTCCGCTCAGGCTAGGGATTGCCGCGATCGCGGACCCGGGGTGACGCCGACCGGGCGTTCGGACCCCGGGTCGCCGAGGCCGCCTTCTTGAACGCAGCCGTCAGAAACATTAACAACATGTTTCCGTGCGGGACAAGAACATGGCGCGGTCGCCATACTCCGCCCCCGCAAGACCTGTCCCCGACGCAAGGGACAGGATCACCAGAGGCCGCGCCCATGACCCAGAAGACTTCCTCTCCCCTGTCCGCCCCGCTGCCGCCCGACGCCGGGCGCCGCCAGGCACTCGCCTTCGCGGGGGCGAGCGCGCTCCTGGCCACCCTGTCGGCCTGCGGCGGCGGAGGCGGCGACTCGGCCGGCGCGCCCGCCTCGCCGGCGGCCCCGGCCCCGCCGCCGACGGCGACGGTCAAGCGCGGCCTGGCCTACGACCTGAAGGACGCCGCCGACTTCAACGCGCTGGCCGGCGGCAGCGTCGGCTGGTGGGTCAACTGGGCGCTGCAGCCCAACGCGGCCGTCGTCGCGCAGCCGTCGATCGCCGGCGCGATGGAACACGTGCCGATGCTGTGGAACTTCGACTTCGACACCGCGAAGACCGTCGCGGCGCTGAAGGCGCGGCCGTCGGTGAAGTTCCTGCTGGTGCTCAACGAGCCCAACCTGACCGACCAGGCCAACCTGACGCCCGCCCAGGCCGCCGCCCAGTGGCCGCGCTACGAGGAAGTCGCGCGCCAGACCGGCGTCAAGATCGTCGGCCCGGCGATCACCTGGGGCACGATGACCGGCTACGCCGATCCGGTGGCCTGGATGGACGCCTTCCTCGCCGCCTACCGCGGCGCCAACGGCGGCCGGGACCCGCAGATCGACGCCCTCGCCTTCCACTGGTACGACTACGGCCTGGCCGGCCAGCTCGACCGGCTCGTCAAGTACGGCAAGCCGTTCTGGGTCACCGAGATGGCCAACTGGCATTCGCAGAACGACGGCGCGCAGATCGACAGCGTCGCCCGGCAGAAGGCGCAGATGGCCGAGATGGTCCAGATCTGCGAGTCCCGCGCCGACGTCGTCCGGTATGCCTGGTTCACCGGGCGCTGGTCGCCGGACCCGCATTTCACGAGCCTGCTCGGCGCCTCCGGCGTGCTGACCGAGGTCGGCCAGCAGTACAAGGCGCTGCCCAAGGCTTGACGCGGCCGTCACGCCCGCCAGGGCGCGGGAACCTCGATTGCTGATCCCGGGGCATCACCACTTCACGGAGTTGCCCCCATGAACTTCCAAGTCTCCTCGCATCGCCGCGCCCTGCCCGTCGTCGCCGCCGTCGCGCTCGCCCTGGCCTCGGGCATCGCCGCCGCGCAGGCCACGGCGCCCGCCACCGCGCCCGCTTCGGAAGCGCGCGCCGCCCATGCCGACAGCAGCTTCCTGAAGAACGCCGCCGAGGCCAACTTCGCCGAGATCAACGCCGCCAACATCGCCTTGAAGAAGGCCAGCAGCGCGGACGTGAAGACCTTCGCGCAGAAGATGATCGACGACCACAAGAACGCCGACGCGGACCTGCAGACGCTGGCCGCCAGCAAGGGCGTGAAGCTGCCCACCGACGCGTCGATGGTGCAGAAGGGCAAGGCCAAGATCCTGGAGCAGCGCGACGGCACCAGCTTCGACCACCATTACGCCGAGAACCAGGTGGGCGCGCACAAGGACGCGGTCAAGCTGTTCGAGAAGGCGTCCAAGGACGCCAAGGACGCCGACGTGAAGGCCTGGGCCGCCAAGATGCTGCCGACGTTGCAGCACCATTTGCAGTCCGCGCAGGCGCTCGAGCAGAGCACCAAGGCGGCCGACAAGAAGAAGTGATCCCGGTCAGCGCAGCGCGGCGATCAGCGCCGCCTGCGCGATCCATCGGCGTCGCTCGACGCCGATCTCCTGCCCGCCGGACGTCGCGAGCACCGCCCGCACGTCCAGCACCGGCACCGCCGCGGCCATCGCCAGGCGCCGCGTCACCGCCGCCGGCAGCCCGTGGCAGGCCACCGCGCCGTAGAGCCGGCCCAGCATCCGCCCCACCTCCTCCACCGACGCCCCGCCATCGAGCGCCCGCGCCGGGTCCAGCCGCGTGATCCGCGCGCCGAGCGCCTGTGCCGCCGCGATGAATTGCGGCACCGGTTCGGCCTGCTCGTCGGCGCACAGCACACCCAGGTGGCGCCCCGCCAGCGGCTGGGGCGACACGCCGCCCCGCGCCGCGCGCTCGAGCTGATCGGCCTGTTGCGCCAGCATCGCCGCCGTCGGCGGCAGGACGGACACGGGCGGCGTCGGCAGCGGCGAAGCGGGAGGCGGCATGGTCGGAAGCGGGGCGCGCGGGGCGCGAGGCAGGTGCATGGCGGGGAGCGGCGTCGAGGCGCGGCAGGCGCGCGCCGGCGGCGAGTGGCGGAGCCTAGTCACCTCGCGAGGACACGCGTTGATCGATGTCAACGCCTGGGCCGGGCCGTTTTCGAACTTTTCCGGCCGCTGCCTCATTCGAGCTGTCGTTACCGAACCGTCACCGAGGGTTCACCGACTGTTGCGGGCCGATGTCAAGGATTGGCGTCCCCGTTGCGGGCGCTTCCTAGCATCACCGTCAACCCTTCAACGAGAGACAGTCATGCAAAGCGCCATCGACCCCGACCTGATCGAACGTCCCCGCGATCGCCTGCGCCAGGCCCCGGCCGGCCGACTGCGCATCGCCTCTCCGGCCGACCAGGATCCCCCGGTCGCCCGTCCTCCCGTCCTCGCCCCGGCCGCGCCCGAACTGCGCGTGCTGCGCCGCCCGCCGGCGCAGGACCCGCTGACCAACGAACCGCGCATCCATCAACGCGATCCGCACGAGCGCATGCTCGAGGTGATGCGCGTGATCCGCGACATCGTGCAGCCGGCCGCCAAGGTCGTGCGCGCCGGCGACATGATCTACCGCGCCGGCCAGCCCTTCAACACCGTCTACCTGATCAATGCCGGCGCGTTCAAGCTGGTCAGCCGCAGCCTGGACGGGCGCGAGCAGATCGTCAGCCTGAAGTTCCGCGGCGACTGGCTGGGCTTCAGCGGCATCGCCGACGGCCGCCATCCGAGCGACGCGGTCGCGATGGACACCGGCAACATCTCGATCATTCCCTACGAGACGCTGACCGCCGCCTGCGCCCGCCACCCCGAGATGATGGCCATCGTCCACGAGGCGCTGAGCACCGAGATCACCCATGAGCGGCAGTCGCTGATGTCGGTCTGCACGCTGGCCTCGCTGGCCCGGGTGGCGGCCTTCCTGTGCGCCTGGGCGCGCAGCATGCACCAGCGCGGCCTGCGCGCCGACGAACTGACGCTGCGGATGACCCGCGCCGACCTGGGCAACTACCTCGGCATGACGCTGGAGACCGTCAGCCGCTGCCTGTCCAAGCTCAGCCGCCTGGGCCTGATCCGGTTCGGCGAACGCGGCCGCCGCCAGATCTCGATCCCGAGCCTGCAGCGCCTGGAGCAGTTCGTGATCGGCGGCTCCCTGTCCGAGGACCTGTCCCAGGTCCAGTGACCCGTCGCCCTCAGCGCGACATCACCTTCGCGATCGCCCGCGCCAGCGCGGCGCGATCGTAGGGCTTGGGCAGCAGCTCCCAGCCCAGCGCGGCCTCCGGTCCGGAGGCCAGCAGTTCCGCCGAGAAGCCCGACATCAGCAGCACCGCGGTGTCGGGCCATTCCTTCTGGACCCGCGACGCCAGCTCGGTCCCCCGCATGCCGGCGCCCAGCGCGATGTCGCTCAGCAGCAACTGCGGCAGCTCGCGGCCCGCGTCACGGCTCGCCGAGTCCTGCAGATGCCGCAGCGCCTCCTCGCCGCTGACGCAGGCCGTCACGCGGCAGCGCAGGTCGGTCAGGAAACGCCGCGCGACGGCGCGCACCTCCGGGTCGTCCTCGACCAGCAGCACCCGCAAGCCTTCGGGCACCGCGTCGGCGGCGACGTCGCCGTCCACGGCCTCGTGCGCCGCCTCGGGCGGTTGCGGCAGGATCAGCGTGAGCGTCGTGCCCCGCCCCGTCGCGCTGTCGATGGCGACGGCGCCGCGCGACTGCCGCGCGAAGCCGTAGACCGTGCTCAGCCCGAGCCCGGTTCCGCGCCCGGCCTGCTTGGTCGTGAAGAACGGTTCGAAGGCCCGCTCCTTCACGCCGTCCGGCATGCCCGTTCCGCTGTCCGTCACGGCGATGCGCACGTACCGCGCCCCGGCGTCGGCCGCCTCCTCGTCCAGCTCGCGCTGGAGCTCCGGCGGCACGGCCGCCAGCGGCGCCGCCTCGAAGACCAGTTCGCCGCCCTCGGGCATCGCGTCGCGCGCGTTGATCGCGATGTTCAGCAGCGCCGACTCCAGTTGCGCCGGATCGGCCTGCACGTCGGGGCAACCGGGCGCCACGTCGATGCGGATGCGGATGCGCTGGTCGAGCGTGCGGCGCAGCATGTCGGCCAGCGAGCGCATCATCGCGGCCACGTCGACGCTGGCCGGCTGCAGCATCTGCCGCCGCGAGAACGCCAGCAGCTTGCCGGTCAGCTCCGCGCCGCGGCGCGACGCGCGCGTGGCCGCCGCCACCAGCTGCGGCGCGAAACCGTCGTCGCTCACCGCCGGCAGGTCGGCCAGCACCTGCAGGTTGCCCTGGATGACGGTGAGCAGGTTGTTGAAGTCGTGCGCGATGCCGCCCGTGAGCTGCCCGACGGCTTCCAGCCGCTGCGAGTGGTGCAGCGCCTCCTCGGTCTGCGCGCGCTGCAGGCAGGTGCCGAGCAGGTTGGCCACCGATTCCAGGAAACGCAGCTCCGCGTCGCCGAAGCGCTTGGCCTGCCGCGACCGCACGGTCAGCGTGCCGACCGGCCGGCCGCGGTCCGACAGCGGCACCGCCAGCGCGGACACCAGCCCGGCGCGGCGGTACGACGCGGGCACGACGAAGCGCGTCTCGGTGCCGTAGTCCTCGACCACCACCGGCCGCCCCTGCGCCAGCACGAATCCCTGGGGCTGGTCCGGCAGGCTGGGCACGACGCCGCCGAAGCCCTCCTCCTCGAGCAGCCCGACGCCGCCGGCCACCCGCAGCGCGGTGCGGTCGGGCGTGAGCAAGAACACGATGGCCATGTCGGCCTCGAGCGCCCGCGCCGCGATCGACGGCGCCTGGCGCAGTACTTCCTGGGGGTCGAGCGAATCGACGGCGACCCGGCCGAGCTGGGCCAGGTGCTCGCTGTAGCGGGCGCGCTGCAGCGCCTGGCGCACGCGCGGGTACTCGGCCACGCTGCGGATCGACGCCATCGTGTAGGGCAGCCCGAGCGGCTGCAGCGGGCTCAGCGCGATCTCGACCAGCACCTCCGAGCCGTCGCGGCGGCGCGCGACGAGCTCGGTGGCGGTGCCGCCCATCGGACGCGCGCGCGGCGCGCCCTCGTAGGCCCGGCGATACGCCGCGTGACGCGGCCGGATGCTGTCGGGCACCAGCATCTCGATCGGCGCGCCGACCAGCTCGTCCATCGGATACCCGAGCAGTTGCAGCGCCGTCGGATTGGCCAGCCGGATCAGCCCGTCATCGTCGACCAGCACCAGCCCGTCCGGCGAGGCGGCGAAGAGCGCCCGGAACACCGCGTGTTCGTCGACGCCGGACGGCCAGTCGCTCATCGCGCGCCTCAGGTCGAGAGCGTCGAGGTGACCCTCGGCGCGAACAGGTAGCCGGCGCCCCGCACCGACTTGATCCATTGCCCCTCGCCCGACTCGGCGCCGAGCTTGCGGCGCAGGCGGCCGACCTGCACGTCGATCGTGCGGTCGAACGGGCCCGACTCGCGCCCGCGGGTGTGCTCCAGCAGGAAGTCGCGCGACAGCACGCGTCCCGGATGCAGCAGGAAGGTATGCAGCAGGTCGAATTCGCCGGTCGTCAGCGCGACCTCGTCGCCGTCCGGGCCGGTGACCTGGCGCGCGGCGATGTCCACGGTCCAGCCCTCGAAGTGCAGGCGCTCGCGGCCGGCGGACAGGTCGTGCACGAACTCGCCCGCGGGGCTCGCCGCGCCTGGGGCGCCAAATGCGCCGGTCGCGCTCGCGGAGGCGGGGTCCGGCGCCGGTGCCGGCGCCATGCGTCTGAGCACCGCCTTCACCCGCGCGACCAGCTCGCGCAGGTCGAAGGGCTTGGTCACGTAGTCGTCCGCGCCGATCTCCAGCCCGACGACCTTGTCCACCGCGTCGCCGCGTCCGGTGACGATCACCAGTCCGCAGCGCCAGTGCTCGCGCAGCTGGCGCGCGATCACGAAACCGTCCTCGCCCGGCAGGCCGAGGTCGAGCAGCACCAGGTCCGGCGCGTCGGTCGCCATCAGGTCCATCAGCGCGCGGCCGTCGTGCAGCTGCGTCGTGCGGAACCCGTGCGAGCCCAGGTAACCCGCCAGCAGCAGGGTGATGTCGGGCTCGTCGTCGAGGATCGCCAGGTGCGCCGGCGCGGGCGCGCGGGCGGCGGTCGTGGCAGCGGGCGGCAAGGTTCCGGGGGTGGTCATCGGGGTCGCATTCTAGGAGGCGCCTCCGGGACGGCGCGACCTCGTGCTCAGCGGACGTCGGCGCGGATCAGCCGCTCCAGCGTGCGCGTCAGCCGGTCCAGGTCGATCGGCTTGACCATGTGCTCGTCGAAGCCGCTGCCCAGCGCCTTGTCGCGGTCCGAGGCCTGGCCGTAGCCGGTCAGCGCGATCAGCCGCGGCGCGGCCTCGCCAAGCTCGCGGTGGATCAGCGTGGCGAGCTGGTAGCCGTCGATCACCGGCATGCCGATGTCCAGCACCGCCGCGTCGAAACGCGACGCGTGCAGGCGGTCCAGCGCCTCCTGCGGCAGCGTCGTCGTGACCACGTCGTAGCCGGCGTAGCGCAGCGCCAGGCCCAGCGTCTCGGCGGCGTCGCGGTTGTCGTCCACCACCAGCACCCGCCCCTGCACCGGCGGCAGCGTGTCCAGCGCCTCGGCGGCCGGGCCGGGATCGGGCGGCACGGCATGGATCTCGGCCGGCAGCGTGACCCGGAAGGTCGCGCCCTGCCCCGGTCCGGCGCTGCGGACCGCGACCTGGCCGTGATGCATCTCGACCAGCTGCTTGACGATCGCCAGCCCGATGCCGAGCCCGCCCTTGGAGCGGTCCAGCGTCGTCGAGCCCTGCTCGAACAGCTCGAACACCCGCGGCAGCATGTCCGCGTCGATGCCCGCGCCGTTGTCCTCCACCTCGATCACCAGCGCGCCGCCCTCGGCGCGCGCGGCCACGCGGATCTCGCCGTTGGTCGGCGTGTACTTGGCGGCGTTGCTGAGCAGGTTCACGACGACCTGCCGCAGCCGCGCCCGGTCGCCCACCAGGTGCAGCTCCGGGCCGACCTCGCAGGCCACGCGCAGCTGATGGTTGCGTTCCTCGAGCAGCGGGCTCACGCCCTCGATCGCGTCGGAGAGCAGGAACTGCACGTCGACCGGCTCGCGCGACAGCTCGATCTTGCCGCGCGTGATGCGGGTGATGTCGAGCAGGTCGTCGACCAGCTTGGACAGGTGGCCGACCTGGCGCTCGATGATCTCGTGCTCGCGCGAGAGCTGGCCGGTCTGCAGCCGGATCAGGTGCAGCGCCGTCGAGATCGGCGCCAGCGGATTGCGCAGCTCGTGGCCGAGCATGGCCAGGAACTCGTCCTTGGCGCTGGCGGCGCGTTCGCGCTCATGGTCCAGCCGCGCGGCGTGCAGCCCGGTCGAGGCCAGCGTCGCCGCGGCGCGCATGAACGCGCTCTGGTGCGCGGACGGGAAGTCGGGCCGCGACGAGCCGAACCACAGGCTGCCGGCCCGGCCCGCCGGGCCCAGGTACAGGCGCACGACGCGCAGCGTGCCCAGCGGCGATTCCAGCGGGGTCGCGGTCTCGGCCATGTCGGGCATCTGGCGGCAGGCGTCGATGAAGTCGGTCCAGGCCTCATGCGACACGCGCACGCCGCCCAGCTGCAGCAGCGTCGTGGCGGAGGCCTCGGGCACCAGCGGCGCGTGCACCAGGCACACGGCGGTGCCGACGATGCGATTGACCGCCTCGGTCGTCAGTTGCAGCACGGTGGCGGCGTCGCGCCCCACCCAAAGCGCCGGCAGCGCCAGCAACCCCATCAGGTCGCGCAGCGCCCGGTCGGCGGCGGACGGTTCTCTTTCTCGGGACATCGTCGTCATTCGGCGCGCCGGCTCCTGCCTGGCACTGGAAGCGCCGCCGGTGCGAGCCGCCCGCGGCGCCGGCCGGTGGCGCGGCGCGCGGACAACTCGCGCAGCATTTCCGCCGGCGGGGTGAAGAACGGATTCTCGCGCAGCACGCCGCCGATCATCGTGAGCGGATGCGTCCGCAGCAGGTCCATCATCGTGGCCCCGTCCAGCGGCGCGAGGTCGTAGACGCAGATCGCCGGACACCGGTTCGTGTCCAGCACCTCGTTCAGGCGCGCCTCGTACTCCAGCAGATCCATCCGGTCGATGCCGTGACGCACCGCCCAGCCCATCTGCGTCATGACGCGCAGCCCGCCGGATTCGGATCCGGCGCCGTCCCCGTCCCCGCCGACTTCGGCGGTGGCCCGGTCCATCGCCGCCAGCAGGTCGTCGACATCCAGGCCGCCCGGCTCCGGCGGCCAGGGCCGCACGCGCAACTGCCCGCGGTGCTCGCAGCCGGCCACGTCGATGCCCGCGGCGGCCAGGCCGGCCCGGTGTTCGTCCAGCGTGGACGGCGCGACCAGGTGCAGGCTGCGTTCGCCGCGCTCCAGCGCCTCCCGGTGGAACGGCGCCAGCACCTGGGACGCCTCCTCCCGGCTGTCGAAGAAGGCGCAAATGTGGAAATGGGTTGTGATCACTGCTCTCTCACAACGCCCGGGGCGGCATGGCGCCGGGCGTCCTCCGACCCGAGTTGAAACGGCCAGTGTGCTGACTCTTTTGGGTTGACCCATTGATGTTAGCCTTGAAGCAGGTGTACGTAATGCGACCAGAAGCGGCGCTGATCGAACAGAACAGGTTCGGCCAGCCGTTTGCCTGTTGCGGGACGTCATCTTTCGAGGAGTCACACCATGGAACCCGTCGTCCACCCGTTCTCGGCGCTGTTCGAGCAGTTGGGCCTGCCCGCCGCCGAAGCCGACATCCGCGCCTTCATCGAGCGCCATCGCCCGCTGCCGGGCGAAACCCGGGTGCAGGACGCGCCGTTCTGGACGCCGTCGCAGGCCAAGACGCTGCGCGACATGTGGCTCGAGGACGCGGACTGGGCCGAGGTCGTCGACCAACTCAACCTCGCCTTGCATTGATTTGACGAATCCGGGGTCGCGGCGCCCCGGCGGAGGACCCGACAGAGGTCCCCGGACACCACAGGGATGGACATGCAACACACACTCGACGACGCCGTCGGCTCGAGCGCGCCCGCCGTGGCCGCGATGACGGATCCCGCCGCGGCCGGCGCCACGGAAGGCGGACGCACCGGCCTGCGGGACCGGTGGACCCAGCCGGCGCTGCGGCTGCTGGGCGTGGCGACGGTCGTGATGCTCGCGGGGCTGATCGTGGTCTGGGTGATGGCCTGGACCTGCAGCGACCCGGCCAACCTGCTGAAGACGATTCCCGAGGCGACGCATTTCGAGATGCGCGAGGTGCCGTCCGGCGATCCCAAGGCGCGCGGCTTCGACGGCCGGCTCGTCGACGCGCGCGACCGGCTCGCGCTGCCGGCCTTCGTCCGGACCCCGGTGCACAACGCGCTGTATAAGGTCGCGGAGAGTGCTAAGCGCTTGATTTGACGAGACTTCTGCGGCGCACCGTATGCGGCCACTGTAGGAGCGACTGTATCACCGCCCGGCTAGGACAATGCCGGACGAAGATGGACACCGGGGGACAACAAGCGCTCGCCATCTACCCTGCCTTCGGGCTGGGCTTCGTACCGATCCAGATTGCGAGCCCCCAAATGCCGCTCACGTCGTCCGTCAGAATGATGTTCGTGAACGGAATGCCGGCGTGCGCAAGGGCGACCATGAGGAGTTGCTTTTCAGGGGTAGGTTCGCCACTGACCTCAATGCCCACTTGCGCATTGCTCATTCCCCCAAAGTATCTCGCCTCGTGGCCGGCCGCCTCAATCGCTTCGGATATCTGCTTTTGGAAAGCTGACGGCTCAGCTTCATGTCGGTTGTGGCACACCCAAATGGACATCCTAGGTTGTCCTTGAAGCGCCTGCACAAGTTGGTCGCGTTGCTTAGAGGTCAGACTACGCGCTTCGAGTTGAGATACCAGGTACCGATTCAGCCTAGCAGTTGCAATACGGTTAACGATGGGCCCAACTGCCGCGATGCAGCCGGCCACTATTGCCGTAAGGGTCCATCCGTATCCACCAGCAAATGCTGCCAGCGTTCCGGCAAAGACCGCCGCCAGAAAGGCCACACGGTCGACAACCTTCCAAATCTTCATTTCCCCTCCCCAAGGTCTGCAACGATAGATCAGGACAGCGCGGTGCGAAGCACAAGTGCCGCCTGTTGCGCCACGAGATCAACCTTGGCATCAATTATTTCTTGCCATGCCGGATGGGAAACGTTGTTCAACGTATTTGGCAAACCTAGGTAGGTCAAGTAGAGCTCGGTTTGACTCTGAGGCTGCCCCGTGTGAGCAACGAGGTGCCGAAGAAGCTTGGCCTCGGTTCGAGGATGGGGAGCTTGCGTCGGGGATTTATAGGCCGGATAGGAGATTGCGCAATTCGTCTTCGGATGTGTGAGTTCGATGATCTGAAAGAAGAGCATGATCTTCAACGATGAATCTTTGGCGTCGCATGCAAGCCGCCAGAAACGAGCCTGAAGCTCCGCAGCCTGAGTCCACACCAAGGGCGTCAATTCACCCGGCAAATTGCCTTGAATGTCGGTGGAATTACTGAGGGAAGACCCGGCCGTGCGTCGTTCCATTTCGGCTTGAACTCGCACCACCGTAAAGAAGAAGACTCGATCAAGCTCTCGTGTCACCTGAGGTGTAGTAGAAGGGTCCTCGGGTGTCTGTGACTCCACCGAGAGGATCACCCCCTCGTCGGTTTGGGCGATTGCCATCGTGGGCGGAAGAATGCTGATGACCGACGCAAGCGAAAGGGAGTGCTTGGTTGGAAACGTGAGTCGGTAACGGGTGAAGGTGGTCATTTGCGTTCCCAAGGCTTGCACCCGAGTACTTTATGGCCTCCGTACGATCATGGGGTCTTGCCGATTTGGGGGCTTGGTCAATTCTGCGGCAGCGTGAATGAAACCGCGCACACGTAAGACGCAGGGATACGGCTCGGCAAAGTAGGAGCGGCCGAAGTCCTCCAGGTCGCGCCGGGTCCAGGTTTTGCGAGGCTCAGCGGTGCGGCACACGAGGTCCAGCCATCCCCGCTCAGGTACCGGCTGGCTCCAGTAGTCATCTCCGAGCTGTGCGAGCGACGCAACCCGCTCCAATGCTCCTGGCGAATGCTTGGCAAGCGCCCACAGGGCCAACGGCCGAGGGAGACCAAGCGTGACGACTAGCCTTGTCTCGGTCATGCGTCGCCCAGCGAGGCCCGCTGCGCGTCCAAGGCGGCAAGCCGACTACGCAGCTCAGCGGCTTCAGCATCGAGCCGCTGGCGACGTTGCCGGTCAAGCTCCGCTTGGGCCTCGGTGCGGACGTGTACTTGTCGGGCGTCAATCCTGGCGCGGAGCTCGGTGCGCTCCCATTCGTACCGGGCGATCTGCCCTTCCCGATCAGCCCGGTCCCACGCAGCGCAGCGTTGCGCCTCTTCCTGTCGCCGCTTGGCTTCCGCATCAACCTCGGAGTGAAGGGAGCGGAGCAGCTCCTCCATGCCGCGCAACCGCAGCTCATCGGGGTCCGACACGACCGGAGCGGCCATAGGACCGCGCGGGGCAAGCGCGTTCAGAGTCATTGCGCCTCCTGCTGCTGGCCGGCTGACACCACGAGGGCTTGTCGCACCTGCTGGCGAGCGACTTGGCCAGACCGCATGAGGATCTCCGCGCCGGCCTGCACCGCAGGAACCTGACGGAACTGCTGAAGGAACTGCGCTGCCGCGCCAGGCGGCAGTTGCCCCAGCAACCTCGCGGCGGCTTGAGGGTCCTGAAGCGCGTCAGCCAATGCCCGCGCCGTGGCGTCAGCAACATCCTGCCGAGCCCCACGGACGGCGCCTTGCGCAATTCCGCCGAGAACCGGCACGTGGCCCGCAGCCATCTGCGCCAAGTCGATTGCAGTATTCGAACCGCCACCCATCGTTCCGCTGATCTTGCGCACGCGGCCCGGCATTTCACCGCGCCGAAGGGTGGCCGTCAGGGCTTCAAGCTGTTGCGCTGCTTCGGGGGCGAACTTTGAGCCGAACCGACCTTGCCCGTTGGCGGTGATCGCGCGTTGCAGGTTCGATGCAGTGACCTGCGGGACTGCGCCCATGAGCGGTTTGTGGGCCAAGTCCTCGCCGATCCCCTGGAGGGCCTGACCGCTCGTGATCGGCTTGGACCGCGCAGCGTAGTCCGCGAGGTAGTTGCTCCACAGCCCATCGCTTGCGCCGTTGAAGCCCGAGTCCACGGCGTCGATGATCCCTGCGACTTCGCGGCGCGCGCTCTTGGCTGCCGAACCGAGTTCATCACCCATCGTCGCCTTGGCGGCAAGTTTCTCGCTCAGCGCCTTGCGCGCCTCGTACACGCGGGCGGCCGATGAGTCCGGATCGATCACCGACCGAACGTAGGCGACGACCTTGCGCACGTCTGGGTTGGCACCCGAGGGGCCCTTGTCCAGCGCCTCCACGTAGTCGAGCAGAACTTTCCCAGGTGTTCCCGCCTTGTCCACGAGCGCCAATGCGCGTTCACGCACCGGACCGGTGGCGAGGTCTCGGGCGGTCTTCTGGCGCTCAACACGCAGCGCCGAAGGCGTCAGACCTTGCAGTTCGTCATACACGGCCGCATTGCGCGCCGTGTCGAAGCGGACCCACTCATCGGCGGTGGCCGGGTTTGCGCGGCTCGCCGCCTCCAGCCGGGCGAGCGTGGGATCTCCAGCGCGCTGCGCGGCGGTCTCGGGGATCGCCACGCGCGGCCCCACGCGGGATGCACCGGCGCCGGGGACGGATTCACCGGGAGCGGTGCGCATGGAAGTTGCAATGGCAGTGCGTTCAGCTTCGGGGACAGCATCCAGGAGCAGCCGTTGCGCAGCCCCCTCGGGGTTCATCGTGTCGCGCACCCCGCGAGCCAGGCCAGCAAGTGCCCGACCAGTTGCCGGAAGCGCTCGCGCCAACACAGGGTTGAGCACGGCGCCAGCAGCCGCGCCCATCGCCGCGTTGGTCACTCGGCTTTCCCCTTGCGACTCGATGACCGGGCTGAGCGCTCCTCCAGCCCCGCCGCCCACCGCCCCGGCCAGGGCCGCGGCCTTCACAGGATTCGCAGCCGCATAGGCGCGTGCCGCGTTCGCAGCGGGCACCAACGCGGGCGTGCGGGCTGCCAGGCCCCCGAGCAATCCGCCGCCCAGCATCACGGCAGGAATCGTCGGAGCGACTTCGCCGGCGACCTGCAAGAGCCGCCCTCCACGCGTGCCCTCTGCCGCCCGGTCCGCATAGAAGCGCTGCTCGCGCAGTTCATCATTGCTGGGACCGTCGCCAAGGCCGATCTTCGAAGCAAGCTGCTGCACTCCCTGGCCGAGGCTGCGCATACCGGCACCCACGTTGACAAGGGCTCGCTCGCCCCAGGGCATGTCTTCGAGCGTGGCCTGCGCTGCGTCACGGCTCATCTGCTCCTGACGCTGGGCGCGAGCCTGGGTCACACGCTGGCGCAGTTCAGGCGCATCCCGAGAAATCCCATCGGGGATGTTGTTGATGACGATCCCGTCGCGGGTCTCGATGCTGTAAGGCATGGGGCCTCCCCTCAGTAGTCCACCACGTAGCGCGAGGACGAGTTGTTGGGTTGCGCCTGCTGGCCGCGTTGAGCCGCCACAGCCTGCGGCAGACCACCACCCGAGGTGCTGCCTTGACCACCCGGGAGCGCCCGACCTGCCCGAGTCTTGAGCGACTCGATGTAGTTCTGAGCGCTGAGGAACTTTGCCCGGGTAACGCTGGCATCTTCGCCCCAACGCGGCGTCAGTTCGTTGACCTTCTGACGCGCTTCGTACTCGTTCATGCCTGCACCGGTGGCCGCGCGCAGCAGCGCTTCCGAAAACGAGCTCGCGGCCGTGCTGAACTGCTGGCGCTCGGGTGACATGGCGGCATAGGCTGCGTCGGGGCTCACCTTCGACAAGGCAAGCTCCTTTACCGACGGCTTGGCCGCAGCCGGATTCTTCCCGTAGATCGAGATCATTTGCCCGTAAGCGTTCGTGGCCTGCTGGAGCCAGCCGGCGGCCTTGCGCTCGTCCTCGCTCGCGTTGCCGGCGCTCACGCTGCCCGGCTGTTGTCCGACAGCCTGCGAACGCGGCACGTACTGCGGCTGGCCGTTGGCACCTACGACGATCATGAGCGGCTCCTGCCGGTTCTCGCGCGCCTCGCGACGCCAGGCGAGATTGGCGGCTTGCTGCTCGCGCGCCATTTCGCGGCGGAAATCTTGGTCGCGAGCCTGCTGCTCCCGCTGGTCTTGCGCGCGCTGCGCATATGCCGCCTGCTGCGCCTCCCATGCATCCACCTTGTCCTGCTGACGAGCAATCGACTGGTCCTGGCGCGCCTGTTCAACCGCCTGCTGACGCAAGACCTGGCCCCCTACCTGTGAGAGCGTCTCATCACCGGAGAGGAGCCCAAGAAGTCCGAGTGCCTGCTGCCGCGCGACCGCCTCGGCTACCGGAATGCGCAGGAGTTGAGCCTGCGACAACCTGGCGGCGTAGGGATTGGCGGCCGCTGGGGCTTGATCGGGCAAAGTCGCATTGGCGGCGGTAGTCATGGCAGCTCCTCAGTCGAGAGGGGTGCAAAAGGCACTGACTCGGGGGCGATCAGCGGCAGGACATCCTCCGCAACGCTCGGCTCTTGGCCAGCCAGTACTCCAAAGGCTTCACAACCGTCGGGCTCGTTCAGCAACTCCCGCGCAGCCATGAGGAGCTCTTCTGACGCCGGTCCCTCGGCGACAGCCTGAACCGCCTGGCGCTCCAGAAACATCGGCAGCGCCTGACGAAACACCTTGCCCGGTGGGTACTGAGGCGGCGCGTCGTCTACAGCTTCATCGGGGGAAAGTTCGGTTTCAGGCACGGCAGTCCCCATCACATGCCCCCAGGAGCGCAGTGCTGCAGCTCGCACCATCTGCCCTTGGGCTCGGCTCGCCGCAGCGAGCAGAGCCTGAGCGGTGGGGTCCATCCTCGGCGGGATCAGAGGCACCTGGCGAGGAATGCGGTTCGGTTTCATGACACGCCTCACGCGGCGTCCGTTGCGCCGATGAGCCCGTCATCCATCAGCGGGTCTTCGAACAGGGCACGAGCGTTGTGCATGTCCATCGCCGCCGCCACCGTGTCTCGCAGCGACGGACGCGAAGCGCTGAACTGCTCGGGCAAGCGCACATGATCCTCATCGCTCCAGTGGTTCATTGCCTGAACGATCGATGCGCGGCGATTGGCCTGATCGTTGCCGACCTGGGCCAGGTCCGGACGATTCGGGAGCAGAGCCGTCTCATGACGGCGCTGCTGAGCGTCACGCTCGCGGAAGCGGTCAGCAACGCGCTGCTGCAGGTCCGAATCGCGAGAACGCTCGGCGACGAACTTGATCGATTGCCGATCCCACGGCACCGGGGTGGAACGCGAATCGTCGGCCATGCGGTCGAGCATGTTCTCGCGAGCCCTCGATTCCCAAGCGGTCTGGACATAGCGCTCCGTCTGGTGTTCGAAGTCCTTGACCCCCTTCACGTACACACCAACCAGTTGCATGGCCTCGGAAAAGAGCTGATCGCGCTCAGCGCTGGCCGGACGGCGCTCGATCTCCACGGCCAAGCCGGCGGCCCATTCGGTCGGGGACAGCCCGTGACGCTCGCGCAGCATCGCGGACTGGGCCATTGCCAGCGGCAACAGGGCGGCATAGGTCGGGCGCATCGCAACTCTCCTCAGTGATCGAACGGCCACGGGGCATCGCCCATCGCCGATTGAAGCGCGGCGCGAAAGTCCGCCTTTTCCTTGCGCACCAGGTCGGCATGACCGGCGGACTGGCCATCGAAGTAGCAAGCGCGCCCCCAGCAATCGGAGACGGTTGCCCAACCGAGGGGCCGATACCTCTCAGGCGGAGCCAGCAAAAACGAGCGGCCGAACAACCCCATGGGGTCGAACTCAGCCACGTTGAGCAACTCATCGCGCATCGACCCCAAAGCATGGAGCTTTCCGGCGGCGAAGGCGGTGGCATCACAGGCTGCGCGATAGGCAGCTCCCGCCTTCTTGGCCTCGGCTTCGAGCGCATCGAGAATCGCCAAGCGGAGACCAGCCCTGGCGCCGGAGAACTGTTGCTTCGAGGAGCGCGCGAGTTGCTCGAGTTCAAGCGCCGTCACCCGCACGGTCGGGTCCACGCTGTACCGCGCCGTCAATGCCCGAAGGTCGGCCTCTTGCTGACTCACATGAGCCGCCGCGAACGCTTCGCCCGCCACCCGCAACGCACTCGACTGCTCGGCCGAGAACATACCCGCCAGGCTGGGGACAGACAGAGCATCGCCCTCGGGCTCCGCCCTGCGACAGGTGCCAGGCGGACGGCCGCGCTTGGCGCGCTGCGCTTCAATCAACGACAAGGGGCGGACCTGAATGCCAGTCGCAACCGGCACCGCGCCGTCCCGGTCCAGGCGATCCGAGAGCGCTTGCTTCTCAGCGCCATTGAGCTGGTCGATGTGAGCGGGCTGGGCGGACATAAGTAATCCAATGGATTAGTGGGAACGACGATGGCAGGGGTGCGGAGGAGGAACACTTTTTTCCCCCAGGCCCCCACCTGCCGATTGACCTCCCCCCGGGGGTGCGGCCGGGACGCTCGCACAGCTCGGAGCATCTGAAGGCGCTGGAGCTTGCGCGAACGCGTGACGCGGGATCGGGTCCGGCGAGTGCCGTTCGCGGCCCCTGGGCACGAGGAGACACCTCGGTGAGGCATCCGCCGCATGACGTTGCTCGGCCTCGGCATTCGGCCGACAGGTGGATGCGCTTTGCAGACCGACGTTATGTGTGTGAACGTTGGTCTCGCCTGCAAACCCGCATGGTTGCTGGGTTCCCGGATGATTGGGACGCGAGGCACTGTAAACGGCACTGTGCGCGGACATGGGTCACTCCATGTCCAGCACTTCACCGGTCCCATCCGGCGCGGCGCGCGGTGGACCAATGTGACCAGCGACCGGGGAGCTGAGGACGCCGGGGACAGGCGCTGCCTGAACCTGGATTGTCTGGATGACGAACTGCAAGCCGTCGAGCAATGCGTCGCCCTTGGTGGGAGCGTCAGCCCAACCCCGGCGCAGGATCGCTTCCGCTGCCTGGACGCGGATACCCGGGGCGTTGCGCTTGTTGGCGTGGATCTCGGCCAGGGTGCGCAGCGCCGGCTCGGTCATGTCGCGCGCGAGCTGCGTCACCGTGCGGCCGTCGCTGGTCTTACGGGAGCGCCCGCCGGGATTACCCGATTCCCCCGGCTTCCACTTCTGCGCGTCGGGCCAGCCGCCACGCTTGGCGCGTGGCTCGGCGGAGACTTCGGCGGTATCGACTGACTGCACCATGGTCCCGAAATTCTCGGCACGCGCGCGTCAGTCTCCCGACAATTTCAAAGTCTCACGCCAGTCTCGCGAGAGTCTCATGAGAGCGTATTGAGAATGCGGCGGCTCCCGTAGGAAAGGAAATCAGTCTCACGAGTCTCACTCCCCCTAGGGGGGTGAGACTCGTGAGACTGATTCCTCGGGCCGCCCGCACCGTGAACGCGCCTACTGCTTCTCGGGCGGCAAGGTTTCTAACTCGTCAGAAACGAACTTCCGCATTGCGAGGCTGCGGCCCAGTGCCGTCAGTTCGTAGTGATTGGCGCCCCGCCTGCTCAACGCCTTGATCTCTATCAAACGATCCATCGCGTGTTCGGCTGCAGTTCGCGAGGACCCCATCGTCGACGCAAGATCGGCGGCAGAGAGGATCGACGCCTTGCGCTTTTCTAGCGTCGATACGATTCCCATCAGGGCATCAATATCCGTCCCGCCCAAAGCGGTTTCGAATGAACTCAATGGTGGGCGCTTTTCGAGGGAGCGCAGGCGTCCCTCCAGGTTTTCAACGGACTCCTTCAACGCGCGGTTTTCCGACGACATCTCATCGACAAGGCGCTGCGCCTGTTGCACTTCGGCCCGCGCGGCGGAGCGAATCGCTCGCGATTGCTCCACGGACAAGAGCTCCGCCCCCTCAATCTCCTGCTTGATGCGATTCAGCGTCGCCTGGTGCGTACGCACATATCGGAAGACCAGGGTGGCCGGAAACGGGTACAGGAACACGTAGGCCAGCGCGGATGCCAATGGAGCAAGTACGCCGCGCCAGACAACTTCCCAATCGCTACGGAAGGCAACCGTCTCGATGAGGCGAAATGTCGTCGTGACGGAATTGCTTGAGAGCAAGATCACCAGAAACTTGTAGTTCCACAGCGGCCAAGCAAGGATGAACGAGCCGATGAGCGGGCTGGTCAGGCGATCAAGCAACGTCTCTTTGGCGGACGTGATGAGGTCGTTGAACATGCGTTCCTCCTGGCCGGAAATATACCGGTCAAGTCCGCATGTCGAACCTAGGAGATGCCTGCGGCTGAAGACGCCGACAAGACGATCAACTCGCCCGACTCCGCCAGTTGGCCTGAGTCGATCATCCGCTTGATGGTCTTGAAAAGATTGGGCTCCGACATACCCGGTTGCCCGAGCAATGCCCGAACGATCTCCGCCCGAATCAAGCCCTCCCCGCGTACGTTGAGGAGTTGGGTGATCGCGATGGCCGCAGGGGTTGCGATCAGCTTGCCGCCAATCCTCGGCGGGGCACCTTTGGGCACGACGACGCAAGCGAACCTCTCTACCCCGAAGTCCGTCCTGCCGATGTGCACCGGTTTCAGCTCGAATGAGTAACGGTCGCTCTTCCCCGGGAGGTCACGCTGCTTTTCGACCGTCAGCACCTGCTTGTCGTTGAGCTCGATTGCGGAGTCCAGGGCGCAGTAGGTTCCGCTCCAGCCGCGCAGGCCCCTCTCGGAGTTCTTGCCGGTGTGGCTGATCCAGAGCCAATGCGCTCCGGTCTTGTTGACGATCTCAGCGGCGCGACGAATCACGGGGCCCATGTCCTTCCCAGAGTTCTCGTCCGCGCCGGGCGTCATCGCCGCAAGGGTATCGGCGACGATCAACGCCACCTTCTCCCCGCTCACCCGTTCCGCGCGGGCGATGACCTCCATCAGCTCGGCTGCCGAGGTCTCATTCCTCAAATCGACCGCATCCGGCACGATCATGAGCAGACCGAGCGCTTCGCCGCGCTCGATGCGATACGCCTTGATCCGATCACAAATGGAACTCCCGCCCTCGGTCGCAAGGTAGAGGACGAGCCCGCGCCGCGTCTTGCGGCCCATCCAAGGAACACCGAGCGCGACTGCGCATGCCATATCGAGCGCTACGTAGCTCTTGCCCGCGTTGCTCGGTCCGTAGAGACAGGACATCGCCTTCCGGCCGAACACCCGTTCGATGAGCTCATCCGTATACAGAGCCGGCGCGGTGGAAATCTCGGCTGCGCGGACCAGATTGAGCTCCCGCGGCGAAGCGCTCGACCCATCCTGCATGGACGCATGCGTCGAACGCTTGGGGCGAGTCGGCCGAGACGGTTGCACCGCCTCGATCACCGAACTGTCCGGGGGCGGAAGGCACCTCGGCATCCAGTCGTCCAAACGCATCGGTATGACGGAGCTGTCTGCCGCCACCTCCGCCGCCGCGTCCGCTACATCGGAGAACCGGGCATCGCATATGTGGGGCGCCCACTCGCGCAGTTCGGCTTCGTGGTCGCGCTTGGAACGTGTGTGCATAGGAACGCGTGCAGCGTCCTCCCTGCGCCCCTTGAGCGCGGCCAAAGCCCAGGCGAATCCCTTTCCCTTGGTCACCGCTTCTAGCGCGATGAGCTCAAAGTCTTCGGCCTTGACGCCGGCCTTCACCAACTCGCGCAAGACCAGGTGGCCCGGGTGAGCGTTGGCGAGTCCACCTTGACGCATCGCCTTTGCCGCCACTCCGCATTCAGCCTGCCACGACGACCGATCGGTCGTCTCACCAGCATCCTGCTCCAGCATGAGACCTCCAGGTGTCAGGCGTTGCCATACTGGGTCAACCGGCGGAGCAGCAGACGACGGCTCAACCAGCAATGCCAATATTCACCGCTCGCGCCTTTGGGCGGCGGCGATGCCAGCCAAGCGGCATACCTGCACTGCCAATACGACGACGCAAGGGCGGAGGCAATTGCCTCATCGGCCCCTTTTGCAGCCATGGCACGAGGAAGAGCGATGGTCATGGTGGTGACTCCAAAATGCGTTGAGCCGATTGCCTGGGACCCAGAGGTCTCCGACAATCGGCTCTCTTCGCGGCTGGTGGGCCGCTGGGCCGGTTCGCGTGGTGGCGCCCGGCCCATTTCTTTTGGCCAAGCGCTGCGCTTACCGGGGATTCGAACTAGGCCGTTGCCCCCTTGCGCTGCGGCATGCGACCGCCATCGGCGATCCACTGCTCAATGACTTCGGGACTCCACAGCAGACGCTGCGGCATCCGGATGGTGGGCGGCGGGCAAACTCCACCCTTTACCCAACGATGCACGGTGCAACGGGACACGCCGAAGAGCTCAGCGAGCTTGTGCTGGTCATACATCGGCCGGGGCATGCTCATTTGCGCTCCTTGTTTGCGGCGGTTTCTGCCGGTTGCAGAATGCTGCGCGCGCAAGACCTGGCCCGCAACGAATCCAAAGGATTGGCTGGGGGACTTCCGAGGACATGCGTGGACAGGCATGGACCGCCCCTCGGGTAACTCCCAACAAAGAAAAACGCCCCGAGGCATGAACCGTCGGGGCGTTGTCCGAGTTGCGCTCGCTCAAGCGACGCGCAGCGGCACGACGTTGTTGAGCACGCGATCCATGTAGTCAGCCCAACGCTGGCTCGCCGCAGCCCGCTCTTCGAGATAGGACGCCCGGGCGTAGGCACGTACGGTGCGCGATCCCTGCTGATGCGCGAGCTGGGCCTCAAGAGCTTCAGGACGTTCCTTGAGGGCCTCATCCGCCAGTGTGCGGAACGTCGCCCGGAGCCCGTGCGGCGTCACCTTGCCACGCAGACCCATGGCCTTTAGGCTTTGGCAAAGGCTGCCCCTGCTGATGCCCTGCTGCACGCCTCTCCTGGCAGCGGGAAGCACAAACGGTGACCCGTGCACATTCGCCTCCCGCCGCGCTTTGATGATCTCTACCGCCTGCGCCGGCAGCGGCACAACGTGGGGCTGTCCCGATGCCTTCTCATGCTGCTTGCGCTTCATGTCGGCCGACGGAATGACCCACACCGGGCCAGCGAAATCTAGCGACAGGCCGTAGCGGCTCCAGTCGAATTGACCACCCTCCAAGTCCAGGTCATCCCAGCGCATGCCAGCGACGTTCCCCGGGCGTTGAGCAAGCAATGCCCCGAGCATCAACGCGTCGCGGTGGGTCTCGATGTGATAGCTACGGATGGTTGCGAGAGCCTCGCGCAAATCGCGTTCGGTCAACGGGGCCGGCCGATGCCTGCGCGGCGGCACAGCATTCATGTCGAGACGAAGGTCGTCCGCCGTGTTGCTCGTCACAACACCCCGTCGACGAGCCCAGGAGAACAGCTGATCCAAGAACCCGCACACGAACTCGCGCACGGACGGAGCCGCAACGCCATTGACGACGCTCACGAGCTCGGGATAGGTCACATCCCCAACGGGCTTCGCGCCGATGGAGGGGTTGACGTGCAAGCGAAAGCACCGCGTCCAGTTGTCGGCATGAGACTTCGACCATTGAACCTTGAAGCCCTTGGGCCGCTCGTCCTCTGGGAGCCAGCGCTCGGCCTTGAACTCGGCTTCCAGCGCTGCGACCGTCCCGGGCGCGGGCTTGCCGGCCTTGACGAGCGCGGCACGCTCCTGCTCGGCGCGCTGCGTCGCCTTGTTCTCATTCCGGCTCGTGGCCGGACAGTCGCCATTCGCGATCAGGCGTCGAGCATCGTCCGCAGCCTGGCGCGCTGCCGCGAGGGTCAGGTCGGGCCAGGTGCCCAAGATCAGCGTGTTGCGCTTGCCGGTGGCCGGGCTCTTGAAGTCGAAGCGCCAGGAGTGCAGCCGCGTCGGGAAGACGAGCTTCAGGTAGAGCCCCCGGCCGTCGGTGAGCTGCTTGGCGCCACCCTCGCGGGCGGCTTCGATCTGCTTGGCGGTGAGGGCGAGGGATTTCGTCATGTCGGCTCCGTTGAGGTCATGGGCGGAGCCGCCTGTGCGACCCACTGTAAAACCCACTGGAAGTTGTGCTGTCCTTGCTTGTCCTCGCGTGTCCTCTCATGACCTCCGATGACCCGCCATGATCGAGCAGAACACCGATGAACACTGGAGAAACTCGCGACAGTGTCCGCAAATGACCTAAGCTGTCAACGTCGAATCTCCCCTACCTGACCTTCCGCTGTACAAGGTCCGTTTCCAGATCGACATCGACCCCTACCTCGAGGCCAGCGACAAGCACGACCCGACGCGCGGCAACGGCGCGCCGATCCTGGGCCGGCCGCCGGCCAAGAGCCTGGTGTTCTCGCAGGCGATCAATGGCGCCGACGTCTACCTGAACGACGTCTGGCTGGACGGATTCGCGCAGTCCCGGCAGGACGCCCGCTTCATGTGGTTCCGCCCGCTGGTGGCCGAGCTGCCGCCGCGGCTGCTGCGCCGGGACGGCCCCAACATCGTCACCGTCGAGATCACCAGCTGGGAGCCGTACTTCACGATCGCGCCGATCCACATCGGTCCGTCGCAGGAGGCGTCCTATGTCGCGGAGTCGATCGACTTCCTGGCCCGCACGCTGGCGAACGCCTCACGCGGCTTCTGCCTGCTGGCGGGCGTGTTCATGGTGGGCGTCTGGCTCGCCAACCGGCGCGACCCGGTCTATGGCCTGCTCGGCGCCGCCGCGCTCACCTGGGCGGCGGTCTACACGCTGTCGCTGTGGATCTACATGCCCGCGCACTGGCGCCCGCTGTGGCTCTGGGCCTTCTACCTCTGCGCCGGCGGGCTCAACGTGCTGCTGGTGCAGTTCATCCTGCGCTACGTCGACCGCCCGCTGAGCCGGCGCGCGCTCGGCACGCTGGTGGCGATCTCCGCGGTCGCGGCGACGGTCTGGCCCTTCCTGGGCGCGGTCGTCGAACTCAACCTCGACATGTTCTGGATCTGGGTGCTGATGCCGTTCCAGGCCTGGGCGGTCGCGCAACTGGCCCGACACGCGTGGCGTACCCGCAGCACCGACGCGATGCTGCTGCTGGTCGTGGTCGTGCTGGCGGGTGCGCTGATCCTGCACGACTACAACGTGCTGATGCAGCTGGTCCGATGGCGCGTCGATCCCGACGACTGGAACCTCGTGCGGCTGCTCACCGCGCCGATCTACCTGACCCACCTGGCGCTGCCGCCGCTGCTGATCGTGATGGCGCGCGTCCACCTGTCCAAGTACCGGCAGAGCCTGGAGCACGTGCGCCAGGCCAACCACATCCTGGCCGAGTCGCTGCGCCGCCGGGAGATGGAGCTGGCGGTGAGCTACTCGCGCCAGAGCGACCTGGAGCGCCGCGAGGCCGCGCAGGACGAGCGCGAACGCATCTACAGCGAGCTGCATGACGGCATCGGCTCGCGCCTGGTGACGACGATCTTCAGCGTGCGCGAAGGCCGGCTCGACCGGCAGCAGCTCGAGCGCGGCCTGCTCGACGTGCTGCAGGGCGTGCGCGACGTCATCAGCGAGACCGACACCACCGAGCATCGCGAGATCCAGGACATCCTGTTCGACTACTGCCTCAACCTCGATTCGCTGCTGAGCGCGCCGGACTTCCAGATCGAGTACGAGATCGAGAACGGCCGCGAGTGCGTGCTGCTGGGGGAGCTGTCGAAGGACGTGATGCGCGTCGTCGAGGAGAGCGTGGCCAACACGCTCAAGTACGCGCAGTCCACGCGGCTGTCGATCGCCTTGCGCCAGGACGACGCCTGCCTGACGCTGACCGTCGAGGACAACGGCGATGCCGCGGCGGGGGCGTCCTCGGCGGTGCGGCCGGCGTTCGGCGCGTCGACCGGCCACGGCCTGGCCAACATGAAGGAGCGGGCGCGCCGCATGGGCGGCGACTATCGCTTCGAGCGCGGCCCCGCGGGCGCTCGCACGACGCTGACCCTGCCGTTGGCGGCGTTGCCGCCCGGCCCGGACCGCAGCCGTCCGGATACCCCTTCCGACGCTCCGGATTTCACGCGACATTCGCTTTCATAAACTCCTCAAGATATTCCATCACCCGCGTGCGGCGGGATATGACGGGTTTCGGGGAGCGGGCCAGCGGAAAGCGGCGCCGCACATATTGACGGCGGCGTCCTCCATATTCCCCGGATTCAGTCGGCGGATCACTTTCTCAATGGGCGCCGCCCAGCGCGTGCCGTTCGCCCGCGTGAACGTCACAGGCCGACGCGCAGGCCCGGCAGGCTTGCGCGCAACGCTTGCAATGGGCGTGCGAATGCTTGTCGCATTCATCGGCGCAGGCGCGGCACACATGGGCGCACAGGGCGCAGAAGTCGCCATGGTGGTCGGATTCCCGGGACAGCACGCCGAGGGTAGCTTCGCAGATCGCGGCGCAATCGAGATCCAGCAACGCGCACGCCTCGAGCAGGCGATCGCCCGAGCGGATGCAGGCATTGGCGCACTGACGCGCCGCGATCAGGGCGTCGGCGCAGGCTCTCATGCAGGGTTCGAGGTCTTCGGTGGGGGTCATGGCGATGTCCGATGAGGGTGGCGAGGCCCTTCTCCCGGCAACCGACATGCCCCTCACAGGCGTCCCGTTCGCGCGGCCCCTCTCGCGCGAAACCGATCGATCGCCATCACTGACATATCTTTGCTAGTGGTTTTACGTGATTCAACCATCATTGGCAGTCGATACGGAACTGCTAGCAAATGAATGCTATTGGCGACGAAGGAGACCCGAAACGAAACTGGACACCGAAGCGAGACCACCCCCAGGGAGTTTCCCGTGTCCATCCGTCCCCATATCCATTTCCTCCGCTCCGCGAATATCAATATCTCCCTCCCCGGACGATATTCATTCGCCGCCCTGGCGGCAGCCGCGCTGCCCTGCCTGGCGTCGCCACACGTCGCGGCGAGCGAGCCGACGCCCCACCCGGTCATGCGGGCCTCGGCCGCTGACGACACCGGCCCAGCTGCCTCCTGGGGCGCGGCGATGGACGAATTCCTGTCCACCGCGCTGATCGACGATCCCTCCATCGAACGCGCCCGCGCCGCGATCGCCGCGGCGCAGGACGGCATCACCGCGGCGAAATGGCAATTCGGTCCCACGCCGAGCTTCTCGCGCGAGCTGGCCACCGGATCGAGCCGCTACGTCAATGTCCTGCGCATCCAGCAGCCGCTGTACACGGGCGGCCTGCTGAGCGCCAACCTCAGCGGCGCCCGCACCGCGCTGCAGGGCAGCCAGCAGGAACTCCTCGCCGCGCAATTGCAGTTGAAACTCAAGATCGTCCAGAGCTGGGCCGACTGGGTCAAGGTGCAAGGCCGCATCGACAGCCTGGACCTGCTCTGCGACGTCCACGAGCGGCTGCTGGACATGATCCGCCGTCGCAACCTGGCGGGCGTCGCGACGAACACGGATGCCGCGCTCGCGGCATCCCGCTTGAGCGCGGTGCAGGCCGAACTCGCCCAGGCGCGACTCGAGGAAGGCCTGCAACGCGACCGCCTCGGCCGTCTCGCCCGCCGGCCTGTCGACGCGCCGCTGCGCACGGCGCTCGACGGCGACCTTCCCGCGCCGCCGTCGCTGCACAAGGTCCTGGACCGCATCCAGCTGTCGCCGGAAATGGCCCTGGCTCGCGCCAATGTCGATCTCGCGCGCAACGAGCTGGCCAAGGCCAAGGCCGCGTTGATGCCGACCCTCAGCCTCCGGCTCGACCACCAGAGCGGCGCGTACAGCGACCAGCGCGTCGGGCTGGTCTTCCAGGCCAGCCTGCAAGGCGGTTTCGCGGGCCTCGCCGGCGTCAACGCGGCGCGTTCGCGGATCGCCGCGGCCGAGGCCGCCGTCGCCGCGACCGAGCAGGACCAGCTCGGGAACTACCAACTGGAGTACACGCGCTATGCCGCCGCGGCGACGTCGCTGCGCAATGCGGCGCGCACGGCGGCCACCAGCGAAGACGTGCTGGCCTCCTACCGGCGCCAGTTCGACGCCGGCAAGCGCGCCTGGCTCGACCTGCTGAACATGGTGCGCGAGACCCATGCCACGCGCCAGATGGCACGCGACGCCGCGATCGACGAGCGGGCCGGCCTGTATCGGCTGGACCTGCTGCTTGGCGGCGGACCGGATCGGGACTGATCCCTCGCCGCCGCCGGGCTTCGCGCACGAACACCACTCGCTTCAGAAGGGCTGTCATGACCTGGAATCCATTCAAATCCCGCCCGCCGGGCGACACCGCATCCGCGCCGGAGGCGCTCGCCAACGCATTGAGCCACTGGATGCGCCTGAAGGGCCGTCCCACGCCGCCCGCGCTGGTGCGCCAGCGCCTGGCCGCGATGCCGGCCGAGGGAGACACCCTCGACGCGGCCCGCCATCTGGCGGCCACCATCGACGAACGGGTCCGCCTCGTCACCCTCCCGGGCCCCCAGCTCGCCGCGCTGCCGCTGCTGTGCCGGCATGACGAGCATGGCTGGCAGGTCGTCACCGCCCGAACCGCGGAAGGCCTGTGGTCCTGCATCGGCGCGGACCAGGTCCGGCGCGACCTCGTGCTCGACCGCGTGCCCTGCTTGCACGCCGTCGCCTCCGACGAACAGGCCGAAGCGGGGATCTGGCGCAGCGCCCACCAGATGATGCTGTCGCAGGTGCGCCGGCAGTGGCCGATCTTCGTCGAAGCCGCCGGCCTGTCCCTCGTCCTCGCGCTGATCGGCATCTCGATCTCGTTCTTCTCGATGCAGGTCTACGACCGCGTGATCCCGAACCAGGGGCATCAGACCCTGTGGGTCCTGACCATTGGCGTCGCGCTGGCGGTGCTGATCGAGTTCCTGCTGAAGGTGGCCCGCGCGTCCTTGCTCGAACCCCGGCTCAAGCTGCTCGACGTGGGCATCTCGAAGGCGCTCATGGCTCGCCTCAACGCCATCCGGATGGATCAACGCCCGGGCTCGGTCGGGACGCTGGCATCACAGGTGCAGAGCTTCGAATCGATCCGGGGCATCCTGTCGGCCAGCACCCTGTTCCTGTTGTTCGACATGCCGATGGCGCTGATCTTCGCGGTCGTGATCGGGATGATCGGCGGCATCTGGATGGCGCTGCCCGCCGTCGTGCTGTTCGGCGTGACCGTGTCGATCGGCCTGCTCCGGGCTCGAAGGATCGCGCGATTGACGGCGAGCAACCAGACCGGCGCGAACGCCAAGACGGGCCTGCTGGTCGAGACCATCGAGGGCACGGAGAGCATCAAGGGCCTGGGCGCCGGCTGGCGCTTCGAGTCGCGCTGGTCGGGACTGTGCGAAGTCAACGCGGCGCAAGGACTGTCCCTCAAGCACGAGAGCGACACCACGTCCTACATCGCGGCCGCGTTACAGCAGGCCAGCTACATCTCGTTGATCTGCGTCGGCGCGGTCCTGGCCATCGACGGGCAACTGACGCAGGGCGCGATCATCGCCTGCTCGATCCTGTCGGGACGCGTCCTGTCGCCGCTGGCTTCGATTCCTCCCCTGCTCGTCCAACTCGGCAGCGCCCGGGCGTCGATGAAGGCGCTGGACGCCATCTTCAAGCTGCAGGTGGACAACGATGGCCTCGAGCGCCCCATCGTCCCCGAATCCCTGCGCGGCGAGCTGCGCTTCGAGGACGTGGAGTTCGCCTACCCCGGCCAGAAGGAGCCGTTGCGCATCGGCCATCTCCGCATCGCGCCGGGAGAAAAGGTCGCCGTGCTGGGCACGATCGGCGCGGGCAAGACCACGCTGCTGTCCCTCGCCTGTGGCCTGTCCAAGCCGACGCGCGGCACGGTGTTCCTGGACGGCGTCGACCAGCAGCAGATCCACGCCGGCTGGCGCTCGACGCAGATGGCCTACTGCCCTCAGCATGCGTGGCTCTTTGCCGGCACGCTGCGCGACAACCTGCTGTTCGGCCTGCCTGACGTCAGCGACGACCAACTGATCGCGACCTGCCAGCAGACCGGCCTGTGGCCGATCGTCGCGCAGCATCCGTCGGGGCTGGATCGCAAGCTGTCCGAGGGCGGGCGCGGCCTGTCCGGCGGGCAACGCCAACTGGTCGCGCTGACGCGCCTGGTCCTCGCCGACCGCGCGGTCTGGCTGCTCGACGAACCCACCTCCGGCATGGACGACGGCCTCGAACAGGCGACCGTCCATCTGATGAAGCAGCTGCTCAAGCCCCAGGCGACGCTGCTGCTGGTCACGCATCGCCTGTCAATGCTTGCGCTGGTCGAGCGGGTGATCGTCCTGTCGCCGCAGGGCGTCCTGCTCGACGGACCACGCGACGCCGTGCTGGCCAAGCTGCAGGGCCGGCCCGCGCCGGCGCGCGCCGCCCAGCCCGTCGAACCGGCCGAGGCGGCGACCTGAAGCCCGCCGCCGCGCCACGACTCTCACAACATCGGGGAATCAAATGAACAACTCTCGTGCGTCGCATGACAGCCAGTCACGGGTCCGTTGGACCGTCATCGCCACGGTGGCGGCCTTGGGCGCAGGACTCTGGTGGGCCGCTCAGGCCGAACTCGAACAGGTCACCCGCGCCGGCGGCAAGGTCATGTCCCTGTCCCGCACCCAAGTGATCCAGGCGCCCGATGGCGGCGTCGTGGAGACACTCTTCGTGCACGAGGGGGACGCGGTCCGCAAGGGCGACCTGCTGGTGCAGTTCGACAGCACCAAGGCCAGCTCGGCGCTGGCGGACTCCAGCGAGAAGAACGCGGCGCTGAACGCGTCGCTCGCCCGGTTGCGCGCGGAGACGCTCGGCACGCCCTACAGCCCCGCCGGCGCCGGCCCGTTCAACGACCTGCAACGCAAGCTCTACGAACGCCGCCGCACCGCGCTCCAGGAAGAACTGGCGGTGCTGTCCAAGTCCGCCGAACTGGCCAGGCGCGAGGTTGAGCTCAACGAACCGCTGCACAAGGCCGGAGACATCAGCGCCGCCGAGTTCCTTCGGCTGCAGCGCGCGGCGAACGAGGCGGCCGGCCAGGTCACGTCCCGGCGCAACAAGTTCCTCCAGGACGCGCAGGCCGAGCTCACCAAGACCGAAGAGGACCTGGCCAGCGTCCAGCAGATGCTGAACGATCGCCGCGGCAACCTGGAGCACACCCAGCTGCGAGCGCCGGTCGACGGCATCGTCAACCTGATCACGTTGACGACGGTCGGCGCGGTGTTGCGCCCCGGCGACGAGATCATGCAACTGCTGCCCACCGGGGAGGATCTCATCATCGAGGCGCGCCTGCGGGCCGCCGACATCGGCTTCGTCCGTCCGGGCATGCTGGCGACGATCAAGCTCGATGCGTTCGACTACAGTATCTACGGCGCCCTCGACGGCAAGGTCACCTACGTCAGCCCAGACGCATTGACCGAACGGACACCGCAGGGAGAGCAGCCGTACTACCGCACACATATCCATATCAATGGAAAGCGCTTCAAGGGGGAGAAGGCGGATCGGATCGTCATCCAGCCCGGCATGACCGCCACGGCCGAGATCATCTCTGGCCGACACACGGTGCTCGACTACCTGCTCAAGCCGGTCAAGAAGACCTTCTCGGAATCGCTCGTCGAGCGCTGAGGCCCTGCCTGGCCGCACGACACTTGAGCCATCGCCACTCACTTCGCGCCATCCCATTTCCTTCGATCGTCATCGACAACAACTTGGAACTTCAGGGGCACATCACATGATCACCGTCACCATCATCGAAGACGACGCGACCGTCCTGCAGCGACTGATCGACGTCGTGTCCGCCAGCAGCGCCTGCCAGATCGTGGGCATCGGCCGCAACCGCGGGGAATCGGTCTCCGCGATCCTCGCCAACCGCGCCGACATCTACCTGGTCGACCTGGGACTGCCCGACGTGGACGGCATCGACCTGATCAAGCTGATCAAGGAGAAGTGTCCCGACGCGCACAGCATCGTCATCAGCACCTTCGGCGACGCCAAGCATGTGATGCGCAGCCTGCGCTCCGGCGCGTCGGGTTATCTGCTGAAGGAAGAGATCCAACCCAGCCTGATCGACAAGATCATCGCCACCCACAACGGTCACGCGCCGCTCAGCCCCGCCGTCTCGCGCCTGGTGCTGGACAAGCTGGAAAGCCTGGAGACCGGCGTCAAGCCCAAGGTCGACAAGGCGCAGAAGCTCAAGGAACTCGGCCTCGGCCAGCGCGAATGGAGCGTGTTGAACCTGCTCATCGAAGGCCTGCCGATCGTGGACATCGGCAACCGGCTGTCGATCTCGCGCTTCACGGTGAATCAGCATCTGCGCTCGATCTATCGCAAGCTGAACGTCAACTCGCGCGCCATGGCCACCAGCGTCGCCCGCACGCATGGCCTGATCGACGACTGAACGATCCTGCCGGACAGGCGGTTCGAACAGCAGCCCGAACCGCCGCCTCGACAACGAAGAAGCCGCCCTCGGGCGGCTTCTTCGTTGCGGGAGCGGCACAGGATCAGGCCGCGAGCGGCTCGGGACGCGCGAAGCCCCGCGATGGGACGGTACCCACCGCCCGAGGCTGCAGCCGCATGCGCAGCAACTGCTTGCAGATCACGAAGGACGCGCGCTCGAGCTCGCCGGAGGTGCGCACCAGTCCCTCCTGCCGAAGGCGAAGGCGCCCGTGGGCCAGTTGACCGCGCAGCAGCACCGCCAGCTCGCGGTCGCGGCCGTGAACGGCGGCGATGTTCAACACCGCCAGCCAGGCGACCAGCACGGCGCGGGGCATCGACTCGAGCACCTCCACCAACGAATCGGAGACCGCCACCTCCTGCGGCGCATGGATCTCCTGCAGGCGCAACAGACGCGCGACGATCGCCGGATGCCGGCCCGCGACCATGGCCAGCGACGGTGCCGCCACGCCGGCCCGCGCCAGCAGGTAGAGCTGCCCCACGACCGACGCCTCGCAGCCCGGCAGCGCGGTCACCGCCAGCGTCGACGGGCAGGCGATGCCGAAGCCCTGGAAGTAGTCGGCGCCGGCGGACAGGGCGCGCTCGTGGACCTGCTCGTCATCGATCTTCTCGGCGATGACGGCCATGCCCAGTTGATGGGCCTTGCGGATCAGCGACTGCAATTGATCGGTCGTCAGGCCGGGGACATCGATCTTGGCGAACTGCACCCACGGCGCCAGCGACCAGCGCTCGTCGTCCAGGCGGACGACGTCGTCCAGCGCGAAACGATAACCACGCCCGTGAAGATCCCGGATGCGCTGCGTGAGCGCCTCGTCGACCTCCACCGTTTCCAGCAATTCGATGACGCCGACATCGGGCGTCATCGACTCGGCGATCGGGCTCATCAGGGTGCGGGCATCCATGTTGACCAGCACGTCGCCGATCGGATGCTCGGCCGCCGGCGAGCGGGTCAACAGCTCGCCGTCGAGCAGCGCGTTCGACAGCACCGCCGCCGTCGCGTATGCCCCCAATTCCGGCCCCACCGGATCGTCGCTGCCGTTCCAGCGAAACAGCAGTTCCGTCGCGACAACGCGTCCTGTCCGATCGATGATCGGCTGGCTGGCGTACCGGACATGGGGGGTGAGGTGTTCACGCGGGGAGATCGTTGGCGTGGGGGAATCCGCACCGCTGACGGGGGTGCGACCGGAGTCGAGGGAGCGGGTCATGACGCTGGGCAAGAGGGAAGTGGCGGGAAGCTTCATGCTATGAATCGCCCTCTCGAAACCGAATAGCAAACTCTTGTCATCCCCGACTGCCACCTAGCAGTTATTGGTGGGTTGCACCGACTACGACGAAGGAGGCACGCGGGCCTCGTCCTTGCCCCGTGCCCTCGACGTCCGGCACGTGTCGCACCGCAACCCGGTGCGACGCGCGCGCAACTCATCCGCCGGCTTCGGCACGGGGCGCCACCGCGCGGGGATACTTCCCCACGCAGGCGGCGAAACGACCGCCGGGCCGTTGGGTTTTCATTCCGGATCACAAGGAGAAGCAACATGCAGATGCGACACACCCGACTGGCCGCGGCCGCCCTCGCGGCGGCGATCCTGGCCGGCTGCGCCAACATGGACGAACGCCAGCGCGGCACCGCGGGCGGCGCCGCGATCGGGGCCGTCTCCGGCGCGGTCATCAGTTCCGCCACCGGCGGCAAGGCCGGCACCGGCGCGCTGATCGGCGGCGCGCTCGGCGCGGTGGCCGGCAACGTCTGGTCGCGCCACATGGAAGACAAGCGCCGCGCGATGGAACAGGCCACGCAAGGCACCGGCGTCGAGGTGACCCGCACCGCCGACAACCAGTTGAAGCTCGACGTCCCGAGCGACATCTCGTTCGCGACCAACAGCGCGGCGCTGGAACCGCGCCTGCGCCCGGTGCTCGACGCCTTCGCCAACGGCCTGAACAGCAATCCGTCGCCGACGATGGTCCGCGTGGTCGGCCACACCGACAACACCGGCTCCGACGCGATCAACGACCCGTTGTCGCTGCGCCGCGCGGAAAGCGTGCGCAGCTACCTGGCCGATCGTGGCGTGCGCGGCGAGCGCATCGAGGTCGCCGGCCGCGGCTCGCGCGAGCCGCTGGTGTCCAACGACACGGCCGAAAGCCGCGCGAAGAACCGCCGGGTCGAGATCTTCCTGCGCGAACCGCAGCAGGGCAGCGGCGGTTGAAGCCGCCTCGATGAACAAAGGGCGCCCCGCGGGGCGCCCTTTTCATTGGGAAGCACCAGGCGTCAGAACTGCGGCTTGGCCGGTTCCGGCCCCATGTGGGGCCCGGTGCGATGGAGCGCCCCGCCCTCGCCTTCCCAGGTGGTGACCTCCTCCGGCTTGCCGTGCGAGGTCTTGTGGCGTTGCGTGGCGCGGCGCGCCTGCCATTGCCACAGCGCATAGCCGGCCAGGCTCGACAGCGCGATCGGGACCAGTCGTTTCATCAGCATGATGGATCGCTCCTCGCTTGATCAACGGGTGGGCGCGCTGGCCTTGGGCTGGCGCGGCGGCGGGACGTCGGGACCCGGCCGCATCGTCGCGCTCGGCGGCGTGGCGGGCGCGCCCGCGGCGGTGGGGTTCTCCTGCACCATGCGGTCGATGCGGGTCAGGATGCCGCCGCTTTCGACGCTGCCATCGCGCGTGCCCTGGCCCATGACCATCCGGCGGCAGTCCTCGCGGTCGTCCTCGTTCACGCGCTGGCAACGCAGCATCGCGTTGTTGGCGAGCTCCTGCGTGCTCGCGGTCTTGAGGCGGCCGCGCTGCGCTTCCTGGCGCGCGGCGCCGGCCTCCTTCAAGCAGGTGGCGCGGGCCTGGCCGGATTGGCCGGACAGGCAACGGGCCCGTTCCTGCTCATAGGTCGACTGGGCGTCGGACTTGGTCGAGGCGCCCGCGGCGAAAGCCGGCGCGGCCACCATCATGACCGCCGAGAGCACGGCCCCGGCGGTGACCAGGGCGGCGGTGGACGGCGACGAGAGGGTCTTGTTGAACTTGATCATCTGGATTCCTTTCCGGCGCGCGGCGCCGCAGCGGACGGACGATGAAAGGGAGGATGGAGCAAGCGTAGGCCGCCCGCGCGCCGGCGTCTGTCGTACCGCGCCGGAGCCGCCTGTAGGACGAGTCCGGCAGCGCCGCGCTCGGCGTCCCGTCCTACATCCGGACGTGGACCCTGCCGACCCCCGCGCGCCGGGGGCCGCTTCTACAGTGGCTGCAAGCGCCGCGCCGCGGCCGACAGCAGGAAAGGACATCGTCATGTTGAAGTGGGCCTTGATCTTTGCCGTGATCTCGCTGGTGGCGGGTGTGCTCGGCTTCACCGGCGTCGCCGCCGGCGCGGCCGGCATCGCCAAGATCCTGTTCGGGGTCTTCCTGGTCATCTGCCTGGTGCTGCTGGTGCTCGGCATCACCGGCGTGAACGCCTTGCGCAAGTGACCGTCCCGCATCCGTTTCCAGAGGAGCCAGCCCATGAACGCCCCTGAACACAAGCACCTGCAGCTCGACGAGCAGGCCTTGCAGCGCGCTCGCCAGCACCTGGACGAAGGTCCCGTCACGCCGAGCTACGGCCCGTGGCGCGACGACGTCGTGCGCCTGCTCAACGACGCGCTGGCCACCGAGCTCGTCTGCGTGCTGCGCTACAAGCGCCACTACTTCACCGCGCACGGCATGAACTCGCCGCGCATCGCCGAGGAGTTCCTCGAGCACGCCACGCAGGAGGCCGTCCACGCGGACCGCATCGCCGAGCGCATCGTGCAGCTCGGCGCCGATCCGGACTTCAGCCCCGACTCGCTGACCCGGCGCAGCCATGCCGAGTACGACGAGGCCAAGGACCTGAAGTCGATGCTGCGGGCCAACCTCGTCGCCGAGCGCATCGCCGTCGAGGCTTATCGGCAGATGATCCAGTTGATCGGCGACAAGGATCCGACGACGCGCCGCATCCTCGAGGAAGTCCTCGCCGAGGAGGAAGAGCACGCCGACGACCTGGCCGACCTGCTGAGGGAGTGATCGGTGCGCCGGCGCGTCGCGGCCCTGGTCTTCGCGCTCGGCATCGGCGCGGGCCTCGTCGCCTGCGGCACGCCGCGCCCGCCGGTCAACGGCCGGATCCCCGACCCGCCCGCGTCGGCGCCGCCGCTGACGCGGGTCGCCGCGCAGGTGGACGTGGTCGGCACGCGCGGGCCGATGAACCAGGCCAGCCGCGAGCAGGCGCTGCAGGCGGCCGCCGCGCAAGGCAAGGCCGAGCTGCTCAAGCGCCAGCTCGCGGCGATGTCCGCGTTCGGCGATGTCGACCTGTACGCGGGCAACGATGCCCGGCTGCTCGTCGATGGCCCGGCCACCTTCGCCGCGATGTTCGCGGCCATCGGCCAGGCGCGCCGGCAGGTCGTGCTGGAGAGCTACATCATCGAGGACGCCGACGTGTCGCGGCAGCTCGCCGATCTGCTGCTGGCGCGGCGGGCGCAAGGCCTGGAGGTCGCGATCCTGTACGACGCGGTCGGCTCGCTGGGCACGCAGGACGCCTACTTCGATCGGATGCGCCAGGGCGGCATCGCCGTCTGCGCCTTCAATCCGGTGAACCCGCTCAAGCGCGCCCGGTATCACAAGATCAGCCACCGCGACCACCGCAAGATTCTCGTCGTCGACGGCGAGGTCGGCTTCACCGGCGGCATCAACATCAGCGCGGTCTACTCGTCGGGCTCGGGCGGCTTCGGCAGCCGCGGCTCGGCCAAGCCCGCCAAGGCCTCGCGGTCCGCCGCGGCCGCTTCACCGGCCTCGGCGGCGAGCGACGCGACCGCCCAGGCCGACGAGAACGGCTGGCGCGACACCATGATCCAGGTGCGCGGCCCCGCGACGCAGGCGCTGCACACGATGTTCCGCGAGGTCTGGTCGCAGCAGCACTGCGAGGGCACCGTCAGCGCGATCGCGTTACCGCCGGGGCCGCCCGCGGGCAAACAGCTGATGCGCGTGATCCCGTCCACGCCGCAGGACACCGAGAACCGCATCTACACGCTGCTGCTGGGCAGCATCCGCGCGGCGCAGCGCAGCGTCTACCTGACGATGGCCTACTTCGCGCCCGGCCAGGACATGGTGGACGCGCTGTGCGACGCGGCCGCGCGCGGGGTCGACGTCGAGTTGATCCTGCCCTCGCGCAGCGACTTCTCGCCGGTGATGCACGCGGGCCGCAGCCACTACGAGCGGCTGCTCAAGGCCGGCGTGCGCATCCACGAGCTACAGGACGCGGTGCTGCATGCGAAGACCGCCGTGATCGACGGCGTGGTCTCCACGGTCGGCTCCAGCAACATGGACTGGCGCAGCTTCGTCCACAACAACGAGGTCAACGCCGTCGTGCTCGGCGAGGACTTCGGCGACGCGATGACCCGGATGTTCGAGCGCGACCGCGCCGCCTCCCGGTCCATCGACCTCGTCCGCTGGCAGGACCGCGGCGTGTGGCAGCGCGGCAAGGAATTCTTCTCCAGGATGTTTGAACAATGGTGGTGAACAACGAGACCTCCGGCGCGTCGCACGGCGCGCCGACGCCCGAGCCGCGACGACGTCGCGCGCGGCATCACTGGGCGGTGGGCCTGCTGACGCTGCTGGCGCTGCTGCTGATCGCCGTGGGCGTGTGCGAGTGGCTGGGCTGGCCCTTCCTGCGCCGCCCGGCCGAGCAATGGCTGAGCCAGAAGATGGACCGGCAGGTGCGCTTCGACGGCGCCGAGGGCGGCAGCTGGCAGTTGCGCCTGATCGGCCATCCGCGGCTGCGCGCGCACAGCGTGACGATCGCCGGCCCGAGCTGGAGCACCCTCGGTGGCCCGACGCTGCAGGCGCAGGACGCCGAACTGACGCTGCGCTACACCGACCTGCTCGCCTTGCGCCACGAGGGCCAGACCTTCCGGGTGAAGGCGCTCCGCGCCGGCGAGCTCGCGCTGCGGCTGGAGCGCGATGTCGAGGGCCGTGCCAGCTGGCAATTCGGCAAGCAGCCGTCCAGCGACACGCAGATCCGCCAGCGGCCCAAGATCGACGGCGTGCGCTTCGACCTGCTGGAGGTTCGCCAGGGCACGGCGCTGGTCGACGACAAGATCCAGCAGCTGTCGCTGCTGGCGCGTTTCGCGCTGCGCGAGACCTGGACCACGGCGGACCGCGCGGCGTCGGCGGTGCGGTCCGGCGAGGACGGCGCCTCCAGCACCGTGCGCGAGCGGGGCACGCCGTCCGTCGCGAGCCGGGCCGCGAGCGCCGCGGCCTCGGGCACGCGCCTGGCGGTCGACTTCGGCGAACGCCTCGCCGGCAAGCCCAAGGGCGCCTCCGACGCCGCGAGCGCGCCGGGCCCCGGCGAAGGCGGCCGCTACGGCGTGACCGCCCATGCCGAGGGCCACTACCGCGAGTTGCCGCTGAAGGCGACGCTGCAGACCGGCTCCGCCCTGCCCTGGTTGTCCTCCGACCCGAACGCGCCGGCGGTGCCGGTCACCCTGCGCGGCAACATCGGCAAGGCGCAGTTGAGCTTCGACGGCCTGGTGCGCGACCTGCTGGTGAGCCAGGGCCTGGACGGCCGCTACACCTTGAGCGGTCCGTCGCTGGCGGCGGTCGGCGAGCCGCTGGGCGTGACCCTGCCGACCACGCCGGCCTTCGCGATGCAGGGCCGGCTCACCCGCGACGGCCCGCGCTGGACCACCGCCGTGTCCAAGGCCACGATCGGCAAGAGCCACCTCAGCGGCGACTTCGAGTTCCTCAAGCCCGACAACGCGGTGCCCAAGCTCACCGGCGAGCTGCGCGGACGCGAACTCTGGCTGGCCGATCTCGGACCGGCGGTGGGCGTGCCGGCCAATCCCGACGCGCCCAAGGCGAGCCGGCCGACCCGCGTGCTGCCGGACAAGCAGTTCGACCTGCCCTCGCTGCGCGCGATGAACGCCAACGTCGACGTGAAGCTGGCGCGCTTCGAATCGGGCACCGCGCTGCTGCAGGCGGCCGAGCCGCTGAACGCGCGCATCGTGCTGCAGGACGGCGTGCTCGAGCTGCGCGACATCGACGCCCGCGTCGCGCGCGGCCAACTGGCCGGCCGGATGATGCTGGACGGCCGTGAGCCGCGGGCCAAGTGGCAGGCGCGGCTGCGCGTCAGCGGCGTGCACCTGGAGCAGTGGCTGAACCTGGAGCGCAAGAACGGCCAGCGCTGGGTGACCGGCGTGATGGGCGGCCGGATCGCGCTGGACGGGACCGGACGCTCGACGGCGGAGCTGCTGGCCAGCGCCGACGGCCGCATGGTGCTGTTCTGGACCGACGGCACCGTGTCGCACCTGATCGTCGAGGCCGCCGGCATCGACATCGCCCAGGGCCTGGGCCTGCTGGTGCGCGGCGACGACGCGCTCCAGGTCAACTGCGGCGTCGCCGACCTGCGGGTCAAGGACGGCGTGGTGACGCCGCGGCCGATGGTGATCGACACCAAGGACTCGGTGGTGCTGGTGGACGGCGGCATGTCGCTGGCCACCGAGCGGCTGGCGCTGACGGCCAAGGTCGATCCCAAGGACAAGAGCCCGCTGACGCTGCGCACGCCGCTGAACATCCAGGGCACGCTGGGCGATCCCAAGCTCAGCCTGCAGAAGGGCCCGCTGCTGCGCAAGCTGCTGCCCGCGACGGTGCTGGGCGTGGCGGTGGCGCCGCTGGCGGCGATCGTGCCGCTGATCGACCTGGGCGAGGAGCCGGACGAGGAGAGCCTGCGCGCGCTGTCCGAATGCAACGCGCGCCTCGCGCCGACATCGAAGCGGAGGCCGGGATCGTGATAATGGGCGGCTCGTACACGCCCATGCCCATGTCCACCGTTCCCGTTCCCGTCACCGCACCGACGCCCGGCACGCTGAACTGTTTCCTGGTCGAGGACAGCCCGCTGATCCGCGAGAACCTGGTGGCGACGCTGCAGGAGATGCTCGACCTCGAGGTCGTCGGCCAGGCCGAGGACGAGGCGGCCGCGCTGCGCTGGCTGCACGACGAGGCGGTGCCCTGCGACCTGGTCATCGTCGACCTGTTCCTCAAGCGCGGCTCGGGCCTGTCGCTGCTGCCCAAGGCGCGGCTGCTGCAGCCCGAGGCCAAGATCGTCGTGCTGAGCAACTACGCCACCGCCGACATGCGCCGCCGCTGCGCCGAGCTCGGCGCCGACCGCGTCTTCGACAAGTCCAGCGAGCTCGACGAGCTGATCGCCTACTGCCTGGACCTGGCGTCGTCCAAGGCTTGACCCTCACCCCTGCCCTCTCCCGCAAGCGGGAGAGGGGGTAAGAAGGGAGGCGCTACCCGGTCAGCTCGGTGCACGCTCACTCCCTCTCCCGCTTGCGGGAGAGGGTGGGGGTGAGGGCCAGCGGACGATGCAGTACTGACGGCTCAGTGCGCCCCGCCCGCGTCCACCGGCGCGCCCACCTTCGGCGGCCGCTTGGTCAGCCAGACGAAGGCGATCAGCACCAGGAACAACACCGCCGAGACCAGGAAGATGTCGTCCGCCGCCCGGGTGAAGGCCTGCTGGTCGACCAGCCGGTTCAGGAAGGCCAGCGCCTGGTCGTGGCTGAAGCCCTGGCGCTGCAGCGTCTCGATCGCCTGCGTCTCCGGCACGTCGCCCAGCGCCAGTCGCTCCGCCAGGTGATGGTGGTGCAGCGCCGCGCGGTTCTCCCACAAGGTGGTCGAGATCGACGTCCCCATCGCCCCCGCCGTGATCCGCACGAAGTTCGACAGGCCCGCCGCGGCGGCGATCCGGTCCGGCGTGATGCCCGACAGCGTGATCGTCGTCAGCGGGATGAAGAAGAACGCCAGCGCCGCGCCCTGCAGGACGGTCGGGATCATGATGGTCCCGAGGTCGGTGTCGGTCGTGAAGCTCGCGCGCATCCCCAGGACGACGGTGAACATCACGAACGCGAAGCTCGCCATCAGGCGCGGGTCCCACACCGAGACCTTCTTGCCCGCCAGCGGCGACAGCAGGATCGCCAGCACGCCCACCGGCGCCAGCGCGAAGCCCGCGGCCGTCGCCGTGTAGCCCATGTGCTGCTGCAGCCACAGCGGCAGCAGCACGACGTTGCCGAAGAACAGCCCGTAGGCGATCGACAGCACCGAGGCGCCGAACAGGAAGTTGCGCCGCGCGAAGAGCCGCAGGTCCACCACCGGATGGTCGTCGGTGAGCTCCCAGACGATGAACACCGCCAGACCCACCACCGCGATCACCGCCAGCGCGATGATCTGGTTGGATTCAAACCAGTCGAGCTCCTTGCCCTTGTCCAGCATCACCTGCAGCGCGCCGACCCACAGGACCAGCAGCGCCAGCCCGATGCCGTCGATGGGCAGCTTCTTCACCGGCGTCTCGCGGGTGCGGTAGATGCTCCAGGTCAGGCCCGCGGCGAACAGCCCCACCGGCACGTTGATGTAGAAGATCCACGGCCAGGTGACGTTGTCGGTGATCCAGCCGCCCAGCAGCGGCCCGACCACCGGCGCCACCAGCGTCGTCATCCCCCATAGCGCCAAGGCCGTGCCGGCCTTGTGCTTGGGATAGCTGGCCAGCAGCAGCGTCTGCGACAGCGGGATCATCGGCCCCGCCACCAGGCCCTGGAACACGCGCGCCGCCACCAGCATCTCCAGCGAGTGCGCGAAGCCGCACAGCCAGGACGCGAGCACGAACAGCAGCACGCTCATCGTGAACAGCCGCACCGCGCCGAAGCGCTGCGTCAGCCAGCCGGTCAGCGGCACCGAGATCGCGTTGGCCACGCCGAAGCTCGTGATCACCCAGGTGCCCTGCACCGGGGAGACGCCGAGATCGCCGGCGATCGCGGGCAGCGACACGTTCGCGATGGACGAGTCCAGCACGTTCATGAAGGTCGCCAGCGACAGCGAGATCGTGCCCAGCACCAGCGCCGTGCCGGTCAGGGGCGCGGCCGCCGCGGGGCCCGGAGGCGCCGCGGGCCGCGGAGGTGCCGGAGGCACCGGCGGCGTCGCCGCCGCGTCGGAGGAATTGCTCATTGCACGCGCGTGGCGCCCGTCTTGGCGGCGGACTTGCCCAGGTTGGTGGCGATGATCTTGTTGACCTGGTCGTCGGCGGCCTTCTCCTGCGTGTCGAAGATCGCCGTCTGCAGGCGCGGCGCGCTGGCGCCGGTCGCGGAGGCCAGCATCGGGCCGCCCTGGTCACGGATGTCGACCTGCACGTCCATCGACAGGCCCACGCGCAGCGGGTGCTCCTGCACCTCCTTCGGGTCCAGCGCGATGCGCACCGGCACGCGCTGCACGACCTTGATCCAGTTGCCGGTGGCGTTCTGCGCCGGCAGCAGCGCGAAGGCCGCGCCGGTGCCCGCGCCCAGGCCCTGGACCGTGCCGTGGTACTCGGTCTTCTTGCCGTAGACGTCGGCTTCCAGCGTCGCGGTCTGGCCGATGCGCAGCTTGGCCAGCTGGCTTTCCTTGAAGTTGGCGTCGACCCAGACCTGCTGCAGCCCGACCACCGCCATCAGCGGCGCGCCGGCCGCCACGCGCTGGCCCAGCTGCACCGAGCGGCGCGCGACCCAGCCGTCCACCGGCGCGATCAGCTCGGCGCGCTGCAGCGCCAGGTAGCTCTCGCGCAGCCGGGCGGCGGCGCGCAGCACGTTCGGATGGTCCTCGACCTTGACGCCGTCGGTCAGCACCTGGTTGGAGCTCAGCTGGTCCTTGGCGGCCTGCAGCGCCGACTGCGCGGCGGCGGACTGCGCGCGCGCGGCGGTCAGTTGCGCCTGCGCGTGCTCCAGCTCTTCCTTGCCGACGGCGCCGGTGGCCACCAGCGGCTGGCGGCGCGTCACGTCGGCCTGCAGCCGGGCGAGCTCGCTCAGCGTGCGTTGCAGGTCGGCCTCGCGGACCTTGACCTGCGCCTCCAGGCCGCTGTTGTTGGCGTAGAGCGTGCGGACCTCGCGGACCGTCTGCGCCAGCTGCGCCTGCGCCTGCTCGAGCGCGACGCGCGCGTCGACCGGATCCAGGCTGACCAGCTTCTGGCCGGCCTTCACGAAGTCGGTGTCGTCGGCGTAGACCGCGCGCACCGTGCCGCCGACCAGCGGCGTGATCTGCACGACGTTGGCCTGCACGTAGGCGTTGTCGGTGGTCTCGTAGCGGCTGCCGACGATCCAGGCGTAGGCGCCGTAGGCCAGGCCGACGACGACGACCGCCGCGGCGATCACCGTCAGGCCCTTGCGGCGGGACCCGTTCTTGGTGCCGTTCGGGGCGGCGGGAGCTTGCGTTTTGTTCTCGGGGGTGGCGCTCATGGTGGGCTCTGAGAGAGGTTGTTCCGCGGGGTCCGCGTGTTCGGGTCGTCCGCCGGCGCCCTCGCGCCGGGGTCAGGAAGATGGGGTCGCTGCCTGTCTGGGGGGCGGCCGGGTGTCGGCGGCCGTCAGCCGCGCTCGGCCGCGCTGGCCGGCTGGGCCTGCGCGGCGGCGCGGCCCGGTTCGGCGTAACCGCCGCCCAGCGCGCGCATCAGGTTGATCTGCGCGTCGACGGTCAGCGCCTGCAGGTCGATGCGGCCGCGCTGCTGGAGCAACTGGTTCTGCTGCGCGTTGATCACCGCGATGCGGCCGGTCAGGCCGGCGCGATGGCGTTGATCGGCCAGGCCGGCCTGGCTGTCCGCGTTGGCCACCAGCGCGTCCTGCTGCGCGCGCTGCTCGCGCAGCGAGGCCAGCGTCGTGAACTGGTCGCTGGCGTCGCGCACCGCGTCCAGCACGGCGGCGTTGTAGGTCGCGATCGCGGCGTCCTGCTCCGCGGCGCTGCCGCGCAGGTTGGCGCGCAGCCGGCCGCTGTCGAACAGCGGCAGGTGCAGCGCCGGGCCGGCGCCGAACTGGCGGCTGCCGCTCTTGAACAGCTCGTCCATGCCGATCGCGTTCAGGCCGACGAAGGCCGTCAGGCTGACGCTCGGATAGAACTGCGCGCGGGCGACGCGGATGTCCTGGGCGGTGGCCTCGACCCGGGCGCGCGCGGCGGCCAGGTCCGGGCGGCGGCCCAGCAGGTCCAGGTGGGGCGCCTGCTGCCAGTCGAGCGCGGCCGGCAGCGTGGCGTCCAGCGACTCGGTCGCCTTCGGGCCCTGGCCGGTCAGCGCCGCGATCTGGTGGCGCAACAGCTGCTGCTGCTCGCGCAGGACCAGCTGCTGGCGCTGGATGTCGGGCAGCGGGGCCTCGGCGGTGCGCAGGTCCTGGCCGTTGTCCAGGCCGGCGGCGCTGCGCTGGCGCACCAGGTCCAGGCTCTGGTCGCGCAGCGTCTTCTGCTGCTCCAGCAACCGGCCCTGCGCCTGGCTGCGCGCCAGCGCGACGTAGGCCTTGGCCACCGCGTTGGACACGCTCAGCCGCGCCGCGGCGGCGTCGGCCTCGGCGGCGCGCCGCTGGCCCAACGCCGCCTGCAGCGCCGCGTCATGCTTGCCGAAGAAGTCGAACTCGTAGCTCAGCCCGGCCTGGATGTTGGCCAGCGTCTGCACGCTGCCGGCCAGCGGCGGCGGGTAGATGCCGTGCTCGGACAGGCGCTGGCGGGTCGCGTCGGCCTCGAGCTCCGCGGACGGCCGCTTCGCCGCCTCGGCGTTCTCGGTCATCGCGGCGGCGCGGGCGATGCGGGCCCGCGCCAGCGCCAGGTTGGGCGAGCTGGCGATCGCCTGCTCCACCAGCCCGTCCAGCCGCGCGTCGCCGAAGGCCTTCCACCACTGCGCGTCCAGCGCCTGCGCGGGATCGGCGGCCAGACCCAGGCGGGCGCCGGCCTCCGGGCCGTCGATCGGCTGGCCGGGCTCGGCCAGTTGGGGGATGGGCGCGCACGCGGCGAGCACCATCAGCAGCGCCGCGCCCATGGCCAGGGCCAGCGTCGTGCGATGAAGAGAGTGGGAACTCATCGGGGATTCCTCGGGGATGTTGTTCTTGTGAAGGGAAAGGGACAGCGAAAAGGGAAAGGAGGGAAAGGAAACGGCGCGGGCCTCACTCGTCCTTGCAGACCAGCTCCGAGGTGTCGGAGGACATGCCCGCGTCGCGGATCGCATGGCCGTTGGCGACGATGCGCTGCAGCAGGCTGATCAGCGTGCGGAACTCCTCGTCGGTGAAGCCGGCCAGGTGGTCGTTGAAGACCTTGGACAGCACGCCCGGCGCGGCGGCCATCGCGTTCACGCCGACCTCGCTGAGCGAGACCATCACCACGCGGCGGTCCTCGACCGAGCGCTCGCGGCGCACCAGCGACTTGGCCTCGAGCCGGTCCAGCAGCCGCGTCATCGCGCCGCCGTCCATCGCCAGTTCGCGCGCCAGCGCGGCGCTGGACATGGGGCCGTTGAAGCGCAGGCGCAGCATCGGCGCCCACTGGGCATGGGTCAGGTCGTGCTCGCCGAGCATCTTGTCGGCCTGCAGCACCATCGACTGCTTGATCTGGCGCAGCAGCCAGCCCAGGCTGGGCTCGGAGGTGAAGCTGTCGGCGCTGTAGAAATCGGCGGGCGGGGGCAAGGTGGCACTCATGGCGGCGGCTTTCCGTGACGGAGCTTCTGGAAAAAGCTGATGACAATTATTGCTTAGGCAATCATTGCCTTGCCAATCACTGCCTGGGATGGGCTTTGCGCCGGTGGGGCTATTCGCGTCACGGGCGGCCTCTACACTGACCCGATGTCCGCCCTGTCCCCCTCCTCGACGACGTCCCCTTCCGATGCGCCGACCGGCCCGGCCGGTCCGGCAAACGCCGTGCGCACGCCGCCGCCGCTGCGGGCCATGTGGCCGGCGCTGTGGCCGTTCCTGCGTCCGTACCGGGGGCGGATCGCCGCGGCGGTCCTGTTCCTGATGCTGGCGGCGGGGGCGACGCTGGCCTTCCCGATCGCGCTGCGCGAACTGATCGACCAGGGCCTGGTGGCGGCCGATCCGGGCGAGCGCCTGATGGCGCTGCGGGAGCACTTCTTCTGGCTGTTCGCGACCGGCGCGGCGCTGGGCGTGTTCTCGGCGCTGCGCTTCTACGCGGTGACCTGGCTGGGCGAGCGGGTCAGCGCGGACCTGCGCACGGCGGTCTACAGCCATGTGCTGCGGCAGAGCCCGGAGTTCTTCGAGACGACGCAGACCGGCGAGGTCATCAGCCGCATCACGACGGACACGACGGTGATCCAGGGGATCGTCGGCTCCAGCCTGTCGATGGGCCTGCGCAACCTGATCATGGGCCTGGGCGCGGTGGCGCTGCTGATCGCCAGCAACCCGTGGGTGATGACGCAGGTGATGGGCATCCTGGTGCTGGTGGTGGCGCCGGCGATGTTCTTCGGACGCCGGGTGCGGCGGCTGTCGCGCTCGAGCCAGGACCGCATCGCCGACACCAGCGCGATCGCGGCGGAGATGCTCAACGCGATCACCGTGGTGCAGTCGCACGCGCAGGAGGCGCGCGAGACCACGCGCTTCGATGCCGCCAGCGAGGCCGCCTTCGACACCGCGCGCAAGCGGACCAAGGTGCGTTCGCTGCTGGTGGCGTTCGTGATCACGGCGACCTTCGGCGCGCTGCTGTGGGGCCTGTACCAGGGCACGCAGGCGGTGATGGCGGGCCGGATCTCGGCCGGCCATCTGGGGCAGACGGTGGTCTACGTGATCCTGCTGGTGTCGTCGGTGGCGGTGCTGGCCGAGGTCTGGGGCGACCTGCTGCGGGCCGCCGGCGCGACCGAGCGGCTGATGGAGCTGCTGGCGGCGCAGTCGCCGGTGGCCGATCCGGCGGCGCCGGCCGCCCTGCCCGCCTCGACCGGTCCGGCGCGGGTCGCGTTCGAGCAGGTCCGCTTCCATTACCCGTCGCGGCCGGACCGGGCGGCGCTGGACGATTTCACGCTGCGCATCGAGCCCGGCGAGACGGTCGCGCTGGTCGGCCCCAGCGGCGCCGGCAAGAGCACGGTGCTGCAGCTGCTGCAGCGCTTCTACGACGTGCAGTCGGGCGCGGTGCAGCTCGACGGCATGGCAGTGGACCGGGTCCGGCTGGCCGAGCTGCGGGGGCGCATGGCGCTGGTGCCGCAGCAGAGCGTGATCTTCTCGGCCAGCGCGCTGGACAACATCCGCTACGGGCGTCCGGACGCGAGCCGCGAGGCGGTCATCGCCGCGGCCAAGGCAGCCCATGCGGATGAGTTCATCCGCCAGTTGCCGCAGGGCTACGACAGCTTCCTGGGCGAGCGCGGCGTGCGCCTGTCCGGCGGGCAACGCCAGCGGATCGCGATCGCGCGGGCGATGCTGCAGGACGCGCCGTTGCTGCTGCTGGACGAGGCCACCAGCGCGCTGGATGCCGAGAGCGAGCGCCTCGTGCAGCAGGCGCTGGACGAGGCGATGCGCGACCGCACGACGCTGGTGATCGCGCACCGGCTCGCGACGGTGCAGCGGGCGGACCGGATCGTGGTGATGGACCACGGGCGCATCGTCGAGCAGGGCTCGCATGCCGAGCTGGTCGCGCGCGGCGGGCTGTACGCGCGGCTGGCGGCGTTGCAGTTCAACGCCTGACGCCGGAACGCCCCTCGCCCCCGCCCTCTCCCGCCTTCCCTGGCCCCTCTAAAATTCGTTCCCATGACCGCCGACATTTCCTCCGCCCGCCCCGTGCGCAGCCAGTACGAAGACTTCATGCGCCATGTCCACGAGCATGGCGTCGCCAAGGGCGACCGGACGGGCACCGGCACGCGCAGCGTGTTCGGGCATCAGATGCGTTTCGACCTCAGCGAGGGATTCCCGCTGGTGACGACGAAGAAGGTGCACCTGAAGTCGATCATCCTGGAGCTGCTGTGGTTCCTGCGCGGCGATTCCAACGTCAAGTGGCTGCAGGAGCGGGGCTGCACGATCTGGGACGAATGGGCGCGCGAGGACGGCGACCTGGGTCCGGTCTACGGCGTGCAATGGCGCAACTGGCCCAAGCCCGGCGGCGGGCACGTGGACCAGATCGCGGAGGTGGTGAAGCAGCTGAAGACGAATCCCGATTCGCGCCGGATCATCGTGTCGGCGTGGAACGTGGCGGAACTGGACCAGATGGCGCTGATGCCGTGCCATGCGTTCTTCCAGTTCTACGTGGCCGACGGCAAGTTGTCGTGCCAGCTGTACCAGCGCAGCGCGGACATCTTCCTGGGCGTGCCGTTCAACATCGCGAGCTACGCGCTGCTGACGCTGATGCTGGCGCAGCAATGCGACCTGGCGCCCGGCGACTTCATCTGGACGGGCGGCGACTGCCACATCTATTCGAACCACGCGGAGCAGGTCGAGACGCAGCTCGCGCGCGCGCCGTTCCCGTATCCGACGATGTACATCGCGCGCAAGCCCGCCTCGATCTTCGACTACGAGTTCGAGGACTTCGAGCTGCGCGACTACCAGCACCACGCGGCGATCAAGGCGCCGGTGGCGGTGTGACGGCTAGACTGCGGTCCGAGCTTCATCGAAAGAACAGCGCCATGTCCCGCCGTCCCGAAGACCTGACCGAATCCGCGATGCGCGCCGCCGAGCGCCGTTTCCCGGAACTGGCCGCCAAGGCCGGCCGCGAGGCCTACAAGCAGGCGCTGGCCGAGACGGGGGCCGTGGTCGTGGCGACAAGCAAGGGGCAGCTCGTGAAACGCAAGGCCGACGGCACGACGACGGTCATCAAGGACCTGCCACCGGACAAGCGCGTCAAGGTCGGCCTCGTGCTCAAGCGTGTCAAGCAAGAAGCCGCCTGATCCGAGACGCGCGTCGCAGCCGCGCCTTCGCGCGCCAGCTCGGCCTGCACGGCCTGGTCGGCCGCCTGACGATCGACGCCGCGCTGCAGTTGCGGGTTCCGGGCCCCTACGACTCGTACCTCGCCTCCGTGCTCGCGGATGCCATCCGGCGTGAGCTCCTCGAGGAGGGGCAGACCTTCACCTTCGAGACGGTCATGTCCTCGCGCGACAAGATCGACTTCATGCGGGAAGCGCGCGAGCGCGGCTATCGCGTCTACCTCTATTTCGTCGCGACCAAGGATCCGGCGATCAACGTGGACCGGGTGCGCAATCGCGTGAAGCGCGGCGGTCATCCGGTCCCGGCCGACAAGATCCGGGAACGCTACGTCCGCTCCATCGATCTACTGGCCGAGGCCGCCGACGCGGCCCATCGCGCCTATGTCTTCGACAACTCCGGCGCGAGGCACAAGCTCCTCGTCCAGGTGGTCGACGGCCAGTCGATGGAGATCGAATCCGGCGCGATGCCCCGGTGGTTCGTCGAGACGGACCTCTGGCGATCGTTCAACGGCTGATCAGGGCGTCCGGCGAGATCCGGCGCGGCATCGCCTTCGCCTGGCCTACTCGCCTCGCGCCCGCGGGTCGCGCAGGAAACTTTCCCAGCTCAGGCCGATGCCGGCGCGCTCCTGCCCCGCCGGCGTGTGCGTGCCCGCGCCATTGGCATCCAGGAGCTGCCCTTGTCCGGTCCAGACGACGTACCGGAACAGCGTTTGCGCCTCGACCTTCCCAGGCCGCCCGACGCTCGCCGCCAACGCCGCCACGACGCGCTCGAAATCGGCGGGCCGGATCGTCAGGTTCACCTGCTTGAGACGGCCCTGCGCGAAGTAGCTGTTGACATGCAGCACGTCGCAGCCGAAGAGACGCTCGCCGCGTCCCTTCGCCAGCAACGTCTTGCCCGGCACTTCGAAACGACGGCAGCTCGACAGCGTCTCGCCCTCGGTGCATCGACCGCCTGGGAAGCGCTTGGCGAAGTCCTCGACCGACATGTCCAGGCGAAGCCCATCGATGTCGAAGAGCCCCGCCTGCGGGGCCGACGCCGCGCTCGCGGCCGAGCGCGGCAGCGGCTGCGGCTGCGGCTGCGCCTGGACGTCCGCGACGCCCGCCGCGGCGATCAGGCCGAGCGCCAGCCCCCGCGCCAGGCGCGGCATCGTCCGCATGTCAGCGCAGCCCCTTCACCTGCAGCCAGCCGTGCGGCAGGCCGGTGCCCACGGCCAGCGTGCCGTCGGGCAGGAAGCCCAGCGCGCTGAAGTTCGCGACCAGCTCCACCGGATCGCGGTCCGCCCAGACCTTGGCCATCAGCGGCAGGTCCTGCAGCACGTAGTCGAAGGACTTGGCCTGCAGGTCGACCCGCACCAGCCGGTAGTCCGTCGCGGTGCGCAGCCACAGCGTCCCGTTCGGGTGGAAGAACATCAGCGGGTCCGAGCCCGACAGGTAGGTCTTGTCCTGCTTGCCGTCGATCACCTTTGTCAGCGAGCCGTCGGCCTCGACCTTCCAGAGCGCGCGGTCGTAATAGAACACCACCGTGCCGTCGGCCGAGGCCGCCACCGTCGTCAGGCCGGCGCCGGTCAGCGTCTGCAGCGTCGTCACGACGCCGTCCGCGGTGATCTTCGCCAGGCGGCGGTGCTGGTCCACGACGTAGATCGTGCCGGTCGGCGTGACCGTCAGTCCGCTGATGCCCGAGAAGCCCGCGCCCGCGCCGGTGCCGTCCTGCGAGGTGTAGGTCGAAGGGCTGCCGGCGATCGTCGCGAGACGGCCATCGGCGCCGCGGCGGCGCACCGTGCGGAAGTTGTCGACGAAGTACAGGTTGCCCGCGCCATCCGCCGCCGTCAGCGTCACGAAGTTCGCGCGTCCGATCCCCGTGCCGCCGTCCATCACCGGCAGGCCGCTGCCGCTGATCTCGCGGGTCAGGCGCGGCTGCGCGCTCATGTGATACCGGTACACGTGGCCGTTGTTGGTGAAGTACACCTCGCCCGCGCTGTCCGTCGTCAGCGCGCCCAGCGGGATCACCCAGGCGTCCGCGGCGCTCTGCAGCACCGGCAGCGGCAGGATCGAATCCGACCGCGTCTGCCCCGCCACGACCGCGTGCGTGCCGCTGGTCAGGTTGACCCGCTCGATGACGTGCTCGCCGCCGCCCAGGCTGACCCAGGCGGTGTTGGTGTCGTACAGCGCGACGCTGACCGGGTAGCTCAGCGTCGTGACCGTGCGCAGGCTGTCGTCGGCGCCCAGCGCGCGCAGCGTCTGGTTGAACAGCATCACGCCGGAACCGTCGGCGCGCAGCGCCAGGCTGCTGCCGGTGGTGAAGCAGGCCGAGTCCGTCGGCTTGACCGAGGCCGCCGCGTAGCGGACCACCGTGCTCACCGTGCCGTCGGCGCCGATCTTGCGCAGGCCGTAGCAGCCGTCCAGCACCAGGATCTCGCCGTTGGCCCGCACCGCCACCGCGTCGAGCGAGCCGAAGCGCGCCACGTCGGCCGCGCCGTCGACCCAGGCCGCCGTGTCGGTCGAGCCGGCCACGGTGGTGATCTTGCCGTCCTTGAGCCGGAGCACGCGGCGCGTGTCGACCAGGATCAGGCTGCCGTCCGCGGCGGTCGCGATGCCGTTGAAGCGCACCTGCGCCGCCTGGGCCGAGGTCACGCCCAGCAGCGCCACCTTGTCCAGCGTGTGGACCTCGCCTTGCGCCGTCATCGTGCGGATCTGCGAGCCGTCGACGAAATACAGCAGGCCGTCGGCGCCATAGGTCATCGACTTGCCGCCGGCCAAGTGAGCCTCGGCGCCGGTGCCGTCGACCAGTTCCCAGACACCGAGCGCGCCGGCGACGTTGACGACATTGCCGTCCGCGCCGATGCGGCGGAACAGGTTGTTGCCCTCGTCGGCGACGAGCATCGAGCCGTCCTTCTCGCGGATCATCGCGCGGGGCTGGTTGAAGCGCGACAAGCCGCCGGCGTTGGCCGAGCCGGCGCCGCCGACGTTGGCCTGGACCATCGCGGCCTGCGCGGTCGACACCGTCACCTTCAGCTGGACCGTCGCGTTGCGGCCGGCCTTGTCGGTGGCCGTGAGCTCGACCGTGTAGTCGCCGGACGTGGCGTAGACATGCGTGGTCGCGGCGCCCTGGCCGGTCGCGCCGTCGCCGAACTTCCAGGCGTAGCTCAGGCCGGGGGCGGCGTTGCGCACGCGGGTGTCGGCGGTCCGGTCCGTCGTCGCGGAGACGCGCACCAGCGAGCCCGGCAGGATCGGCACGTTGTCGTAGCCGACGCTCGAGTCGATCTGCAGCTTGGGGAACGCGGCCAGGATGGCCTTGTTCAGCGTCGCGACGGTCGTGTCGCCGTTGACGCCGGTGATGGTGACCTTCACCGCGATGTCGCCGGCGGCGGTGTACTGGTGCTGCGCGGTCGGGACGGTGGTCGTCGCCTTGCTGCCGTCGCCGAAGTCCCAGTCGTAGCGCACCGCGCTGCCGCTGCCCTTGACTTCCAGGGTCACGGTGTCGCCGAGGGTCGGCGCCGCGCTGCCCAGCGAGACGGACCAGGGGCCGAGCGCCTTGCCGTCGATCAGCAGCTCCGGGCCGCTGTTGGAGGGCTTGTCATCGCCGCCGCCACCACCGCAGGCGGCCAGCAGGACGAGCACGGCACCGCCGACGCCATGGCGCCAGCGCTTGATCGATCGATTCACGGAAATTCCTCCCAGGTCCGCCGCTGTCATCGGGGGTGTTTTCGCGCGCTCGGCGCACGGCGGACAAAACATTTCGGATTGTTAACTGGCGGTCGGATGCCCCCGTGGGGATTCCCCCGAATGAGGGGGCGGTGATGTCGGGATTCCGTCACGGTGATCGTTCCGCGCTCGCACGCGTGCGGCGGGATGGCCGGCGCGCCAGGTCAGGTCCGCGCGTACCGGCTGGGCGGCAGCCCGACGTGGCGGCTGAAGGCGGTGCTGAAGGTGCTCGCGGAACCGTAGCCCACGCGCTCGGCGACCTCGGCGATCGACAGCGCGCGGGACCGCAGCAGCTCCTTGGCGATCGCCATCCGCCAGGCCAGCAGGTACTCCATCGGCGGCACGCCGACGGTGCGCGTGAACCGCTCGTAGAAGACGGACCGCGACAGCGCGGCGCTCCTGGCGAGTTGCGCCACCGTCCATGACCGCGCCACCTGCGCATGCATCTGGGCCAGCGCGCGCGCCAGCCGCTCGTCGGCCAGGCCTCGCAGCAGCCCCGCCGGCGCGTCCGAGGCGGCCGTCGCCCGCATCGCCTCGATCAGCATCACCTCGACCAGCCGCGAGAGCATGAACTCGCCGCCCGGCCGGCGATCGAGGGCCTCCTCGCCGACGAGCCGCACCAGCAGCGCCAGCCGTTCCGATCCGCGCACGTGCACGACGCGCGGCAGCAGCGAGACCAGCAAGGCGGCGTCGCCGCCCTCGAACTCGAAGGCGCCGCCGAGGGAGCGCATGTCCGGCCGCCCGCGCCGTTCGCCATAGCGCAACTCGCCGCCGGCGCGCGCGGCCTCATGGGGATCCATCGGCAGCGCCGGCCCGCCGTCCCGGCTGGACAGCGTGAACGCCGGGGTGGTCGGCAACAGGACGAAATCGCCGGCCTGGATCGTGACCGGCTCCTGCCCGTCGACCGCCAGGCGGCAGTCGCCCGCCAGCACGATGCAGAAGCTCGGCAGGCCGTACTCGGCGTAGCGCACCGCCCAGTCGCCCTTGCCGGTGATCAGGTTGGCGACGACCGCGCGCGGGCGCAGCAGCCGCACGACGTCGGAAAGCGGATCGCTCATGTCCGGACGATGGCCAATGAAATGCGGACGATACACCGTCGCGCATCCGGCGCGGTGTCCCTATCGTTGAGCCCGTTCCCTTCCCTCCTCAACCGCGCGCCACCGCGCCGCATCGCGCCCGACGGCGCCCATCCTTTTCGGAGTTCGACGATGAAGACTGTCCTGATCACCGGCTGCTCGTCCGGTTACGGCCTCGAGACCGCCCGCCACTTCCACGCCCAGGGCTGGCAGGTCATCGCCACGATGCGATCGCCCAGCGCGCTGGACCTGCCGCAGTCGTCGCGCCTGCGGGTCATGGCGCTGGACGTGACGCGACCCGACAGCATCGACCGGGTGCTCGAGGCCTGCGGGCCGGTGGACGTGCTGGTGAACAACGCGGGCATCGGGCTGTTCGGCGCCTTCGAGGCCACACCGATGGCGACGGTGCGCGAGGTCTTCGAGACCAACACCTTCGGCGCGATGGCGATGTGCCAGGCCTTCATCCCGCGGCTGCGCGCGCGCGGCGCCGGCGCCATCGTGAACGTGACCTCGAGCGCGACGCTGGCGCCCTTCCCGCTGGTGGCCGCGTACACGGCGAGCAAGACCGCGCTGGAGGGCTTCAGCGAATCGCTGGCGCTGGAGCTGCGTCCTTTCGGCGTGCGGGTCCGGCTGGTCGAACCGGGCTACGGGCCAGGCACGCGCTTCTCGGCCAATGCGGGCGAGCGCATGCACGGGCTGATCACCGAGCCCTACGCGGACTACGCGCAGGGCGTCTTCAAGGCCTTCGCCGGCGCGTCGCTGACGACGACGCCCGCCGACGTCGCCCAAGCGGTCTGGGAGGCGGTCAACGATCCCTCGGAACGGATGCATTTCCCGGCCGGGCCGGACGCCTTGGCGCTCGTGGGACCGGAGCGGCGCTGAACCGCGCCGAGCGGTGCCGGGCAATGCCGGGCGGTGCCGGGCGGTGCCGGGCGGTGCCGGGCAGTGCCGGGCGGTGCCGGGCAGTGCCGGGCGGTGCTGAGCGGCGAGGGGCCACGTATAGTCCGGCGCCGCACCGGATCCCCGCCGCTTCTGCACGCTCCGCCCATGGACCTGTTCTCCGACCCGCCTTCCGAACGCGACCTGCCGGCCCTGCTCGAGGCGCTGGTCGAGCGCGCCGCGTCGCCCGACCTCGAGGCGCGCCGCGCCGCGATCGAGGCGCTGTATCAGCTCAGCTTCCAAGCCGGCGCGCGGATGGAAGCCGCGGTGCCGACGCTGATCGGCGCGTTGCATGAGTCCGACGAGAAGATCGCCGAAAGCGCGGTCTACGCGCTGGGTTATTGCCTGCCGTTCAGCATCGATCCGCTGGTCGCGGCGCTGTCCGACGAGCAGGCGACCGTGCGCGAGCGGGCGGCCCAGTCGCTGGGCACCATCGGCGAGGAGGCTTGCCCGGCCGGGCCGGCGCTGCGCCGGCTGCTGGCCGACGCCGAACCCGCGGTGCGCAGGCGCGCGGCCTGGTCGCTCGGCCTGCTGCGCGACGCCGACCCCGACACGATCGAGGCGCTGCTGGCGCTCGCGCGAAGCGGCGTCGACACCGATCTCGGCGCGGCGCTGCACGCGCTGGGCAATCTGGGCAACGCGCACGAGGGCGAGGGACTGCTCTCGCGACACCGCCCCGTGTTCATCCAGGCGCTCGACCATCCAGGCGATGACGTGCGCCGTTCGGCCTGGCATGCGATCCGGGGATCGGACCTGGCGCCGCAGGCGCAGGTCGACCTGATCGCCGGACGTCTGCCGGCAGAGACCTCGGAAGAGGTGCTCTTCTGGATACATGACGACCTCGCCCGGCTGGCGCCAAGCACCGACCTGGGCGCGGCAGTGCCGGCGCTGGTGGCCGCGGTGAACGGCGCCGGCCCGATGCGCCGCCAGGCCTGCGAGGTGATGGCGGCCATGCGGGAGCCGCCGCGCGAGGCGGTCGAGGGCTTGCAACGGGCGCTGGACGACGACCACGTCGCGCTGGTCGCGGCGCGGGTGCTGTGGCGCATCGAGCCGCGCATCGAGCCGCTGCTGCCGGCGTTGACCCGCGTGTTCGACGAATCCGTCTGCGACTTCATCACCGTGATCGGCGCGCCGGCGGCGCCGCTGCTGCCGCAGATGCTGGCCTTGCTCGCCAGCGAGGACTGGGACGCGCAATGGGCCGCCGCGGATGCGCTGGCGGCGGTCGCGTCCGGCGATCCGGCGGTGGTCGATGCGCTGATGAGCTCGCTGGGCCATGACAGCCCGATCGTGCGGTCGTCGACGGCGCGGGCGCTTGCGCGGATCGGCGCGCCGGCCCTGCCCGCGCTGATCGCGCTCGTCGAGGACGCGTCGGACCGGCGCGCCGCCTGGGCGGCCTACGCGCTGGGCGAGATGGGCGAGTCCGCGGCCCCGGCCTTGCGGGTGCTGCGCGCGGCGATGCGGGACGGTGGCCTCGATCCGGAGGCTCGCGACGGTCGCCAGGCGCTGTGGACCGCGGCCGCCATCGCGGTGGCCCGGATCGCCGTGGATGTCGAGGCGATCCCGGCGCTGATCGAGATCCTCAAGAGCGACGATCCGCGCCTGCCGCGCGCGATCGCGGCGCAGGCGCTGTCGCTTTACGGGCCGGCGGCGCGCGAGGCGATCCCCGCGTTGAAGGCGCTGTTGGCCGACGAGGACGAGACGCTCGCGATCGCAGCCGAGCAGGCGCTGATGTCGATCGACGGCGTGATGCATTGACGGTCGATGCGCCGGCGGCGAGGCATCGGCCCCTTGCCATCGCACGACCGCGTCAATGGCCTGTCCACGCGTCAAACGGGGGGCGTTGCTCGCGCCACACGTCCGACCTCCGGGTTGTTTCGAGGCGCGTTCGGCGCTCCTAGACTCCATGGCCTTCTGCATCCGAACCCGCAGCACAGGCATGCAACCGGCACACCCCCAGACCATCGCGCGGCAACTGGACGCCCAACTGGCGTCGATCGAAAGCCGCATCGGACACTTCCTTGATCCGGCCCACGCCGAGATCCGATCGCTGCTCGCGAGCGCGGACCAGTTGGCCGGGGTCGACGCGGCCGAGGCCAGCCACGTGCGCGGCCGCATTCACACGCTGACGGGCGATCGGCGCCAGGTCGACTACTGGTTCGCCAACGCCAGGCGGCTCTGCGACGAATGGCGGGTGGACTTCAATCACGCGTCCTGCCTCGCGAGCCTCGGGTATTTCTCGGACGCGGCGGCGATGACGAAGCGGTTCCTGTCGAGCAGCACCGGCGCACTCTCGCTGACGGTGGGGCTCGCGGTCAGTGTTCTCGACCTTTCCGGAGCCCAGGAGGCCTACGCAGCACTTCGTCGCGCAGGGATCCCGCCACGCGGGCACGACCCGAACTTCACCCTCACCGCCGTTGAGGTGCTGGCGTACTACCGCATCCCGATAGAGCGCGCTCGCATCGTGCTCGACGTCGCGGGAGAGCTTCTGCGGGAGCACCGGCTCTGGTGGTTGGGCGGGCATCCGAAACTCTTCGCCCACCGCAGCCTCGATGACGCTGGCGTGCTCTACGAATTGCGGGTTGGACTGCCGAGCGAGGACTCCCTCCGCCTGAATGACCAACTCATCGAACGGCTGGTCGACCGCTCGCTGCTTCTGCCAGGCTTCTCTTTCAGCTTCATCGGAGCGGGTGCCATCGCCCCGATCCCGTCCTCTCCCCGGCTGACCAGGATTCAATGACATGGCGACCCATATCGAAGAGCTTCTGGATCTGGCGGAAGGACTGCTCGCCAAGGAATCGGAATGCGCATGGCGCGCCGCGATCAGCCGCTCCTACTACGCCGCCTACCACCGTGCCGTCCGCTGGGAAGAAGAGCAGCACATCGACGGCGCCAGCCTCGGTCAGCCAGGAGGACTCCATCAGCAGTTGATCAATCGCCTTCGTAACCCGTCGACGCTGCTGCCGATCGACCTTCGTCGAAAGGCGATGCTCCTGGGCACGAAGCTCCAGATTCAGAAGGAACGACGAGCGCAAGCGGACTACCGGCTTGACGAAGCCATCCATCTCAGGGACGCACAGGATCAAGTGCGACAGGCAAGGCAAGTCGTCGAGCATGACTGCGCCTCACCGCTGCACAACCGCAGCGCCTGACGATCCCGTCCACCACGCGCGTCAGCCGCCCCCTCGACCCCGGCACGCCTCGTGCCCCCTGTCCTTCACGCTACGATTCCGCGCTCGAGGGGGTTCCAGATGGTCACGACGATCAAGCGCGACGAGTTCACTTTCCTGGTGGTCGACGACTTCTCCACCATGCGACGCATCATCTCCGGGCTGCTGCGCGAGCTCGGCTTCAAGAAGATCCTCGAGGCCGAGGACGGCAAGGCCGCGCTGCGCCAGCTCGAACTCTCCGTCGAGTCCGGCGAGCCCATCCACTTCGTCCTCAGCGACGTCAACATGCCGGTGATGAACGGCTTCCAGCTGCTCGAGGCGCTGCGCGCCAAGCCCGAGTCCGACCCGCTGCGCAAGGTCCCCGTCCTGCTCGTCACCGCCGAGGGCCGCAAGGAAGACATCATCCGCGCCGCCCAGCTCGGCGCCACCGGCTACATCGTCAAGCCGTTCAACAAGGACACGGTCGGCGACAAGATCCACCTCGCGCTGAAGAACCGCGGCATCCTGGTCGACTGATCCCGATCGGAATCCTGGTTCGGGTTCCGGTTCCGGTTCCGGTTCCGGTTCCGATGCCGATCCCGGTCACGTTTCCGTTTCCGTTTCCGGCTCAGGCTCCGGTCCCGGCTCCGTAACGCGCGTAACCGGCCCCGGTCACCGGCATCCCGCGCCCTCGCGGAGACACTCGCGGCGCCTTCCGCTTCCGCCCCGACCGCATGACCGACCGCCGGCACGTCCTCGCCGCGGCGCTGGGCACGCTGCTGATGCCGACCGCCCGGTCCGTCGCCGCGCCCGCGCTGCCCGATCCCACCGGGCCCTACGCCCTGCCCAACACCTTCGTCCACCCGCTGCCCGACCCGGTCACCGGCCGCCGCTACGAAGTCTGGGTCGACCTGCCGCCCACCCCGCCGGCCACGCCCGGCCCGCGTCCGGCCGTGTTCGTGACCGACGCGCCCTACGCCTTCCCGCTGGTGCGCGCGCTGCGCCATCGCGTCGGGCAGCAGGGCCGCAACCTGGCGGACTTCGTCGTCGTCGGCCTCGCCGGTCCGGCGGACGAGTCCGCGGTCGACATGCGCTCGCGGGACTACACCCCATCGGATCCCCTGAAGCGCCCCGCCCGTCCCGCCAGCCGCTACGGCGCGCCCCGCTACGGCGAAGGCGCCGCCTATCTGAAGTACGTGGCCGAGGTCGCCGTCCCGGCGATCTCCGCACGCTACCGGCTCGATCCGTCGCGCCGCGTCCTGCTCGGCCATTCCTACGGCGCGCTGTTCGCCGCCCAGGCCCTGCTGGCCCAGCCGGAGCTGTTCAGCCATTACATCCTCGGCAGCCCGTCGTTCTGGTTCGACGCCCACGTGATGTTCGACCGCGAGGCCGCCTACGCGAAGCGGCATGCCGACCTGCCGGCGCAGGTCTTCCAATATGTCGGCGCCTACGAAGCCGTCGCCCCGGGTCCGCGCTTCAACAAGGAGAACGACCTGGTCGCCGACATGCGCCGCTTCGACGCGCAACTGCGCCGCCGCCGCTACAAGTCGCTGCGCATCGACAGCCGCGTCCTGGCCGGCGAGGACCACCTGACCGTGGCCCCGGCCGGCGCGACGCTCGGCCTGCTGTGGGCGCTGCCGGGGCGCGGCCCCTACGAAGGCTGATCCGCCTGGCCGGCCCGGGCGGGGGTCTACCCCCTCTCCGCAGGCGCCTGCACCAGTTCGATCAGCACGCCCTCCCCCGCGATGGGGAACGCGTCATTGCTCTTGGGGTGGATGAAACAGACGTCATGCCCCGACGCCCCGCGGCGGATGCCGCCCGGCGCGAAGCGCACCCCCTGCGCCGTCATCCATTCGACGGCCTTGGGCAGGTCGTCGACCCACAGCCCGATGTGATTCAGCGGCGGCAGGTGCACCGCCGGCGTCTTTTCCGGATCCAGCGGCTGCATCAGGTCGAGTTCCACCCGGCCCGGCCCGTGGCCCAGCTCGCAGATGTCCTCGTCGACGTTCTCCCGCTCCGAGCGGAACTGGCCGACCACCGCCAGCCCCAGCACGTCGACCCACAGCCGCCGCAGCGCCGCCTTGTCCGGCCCGCCGATGGCGACCTGCTGGAGGCCCAGGATCCGGAACGGTCTCGGCGTTCCGCCGCCTTGCGTCGTCATTCAGAAAACCCCCGGGCCAGTAATTTCCCGTCAATAACAAACAGCGGCAGTTATACCCGCCAAAACCTCGGCAATCCGGCGCTCGAAAACCCGTGAACTTGTCACGGTGGACACACCGGCCCCCCGGTTCCACCGTGCCGGCGCCCCGTACCGAGGCGGTCTTCGTTCACATAGTTCACATCTTGTTGCATTCACCGCCAGCGCGCGAACGCAAGCGGCGCCCCCGCTCAACCCGGGGCCCCGCGCTCCAGTCCCACGCGTAAGTGCCGATCACCATTGAATGTCTTGCTGGTGACAAGTGAACGGTCGTTCGATGACGTCGCGAAAAATCCATGCCGAGGCAAGCATGGCCTCCCCCGCGTTCGCGGGCTTTACGCAGCTTCTGTAACCGTGAACTGAGGCCGACTCCCGGCCCTTTTGTTCCGTTCACGTTAAGCGTCCCCCCAATAACATTTCCGGGCTAGCTCAAGTTCGTCAATCCGCGTCCGAAAACCGGAATGACGGCAGCCGGAAGGTCGGGTGCCTTTCGACAAGCTGACCCACACCACACGCGCCTATGGGCGCATCCGCCCCCATAGGTTCACGGAGTTCCAAGATGGCATCGCTGATTACCAACCTGACGACCGACCAGATCGCCGCCCTCACGTCGACGACCCTGGCGCGCCTGACCAGCGAAGACTGGGCAGCGTTCTCCACCGAGCAGTTCCAGGCGCTGACGACCTCGCAGTTCGCCACGCTCGGCACGAAGGCCGTGTCGTTGTTCACGACCGCCAACATCGCCGCCATCGAGTCCGACGACCTGCGCGCCCTGTCCACGGCCGCGGTCCAGACCTTCACCAGCGCGCAGCTCAACGCGCTGGGCTCCGACCAGTTCGGCGCGATGACCACCAAGCAGGTCGGCGCGATGACCACCTCGCAGGTCCGCAACCTGGAGTCGGACGACCTGAACGCCCTGGCCTCGGACCAGATCCGGGCGCTGAGCACCCAGCAGGTGGCCGCCATCTCCACCAGCCTGATCAACTCCCTGGCCTCCGACGATCTGCAGGCGCTCAAGACCGACCAGATCAAGGCCCTGAACTCCCAGCAAGTCGCCGCCCTCTCCACCGAGGGCGTCGCCGCCCTGGCGACCAACCAGGCCGCCGCGCTGACCAGCACGCAAACCGCCGCGCTGACCTCCGACCAGGCCGCCGCGCTGACCTCGGACGCCGTGCACGCGCTGAGCACCGCCGCCGTCAAGGCGCTGGGCACCGACCAGATCGCCGCGCTGAACTCCGACCAGGTCGCCGCGCTGACCACCGGCCAGATCAACGCGCTGAGCACCCAGCAGATCCGCCAGCTGGCCAGCGATGAGCTCGCCGCGCTGAGCACCGACCAGATCCGCGCCATCACCACGCAGCAGATCGCCGCCCTGACCACGGACCAGCTCGCCGGCGTCGGCAGCGCCGACGTCCAGGCGCTGTCCACCGCGCAGGTCCGCGCCCTGAGCTCCGCCCAGATCGGCGCCCTGACCTCCGACTCGATCGAGGCGATGAGCTCCGGCCAGATCGGCGCCCTGACCTCGACGCAAGTCAAGGGCCTGACCACCGACCAGATGGCCGCCATCAGCTCGGACGACATGAAGGCGCTGTCGACCGCCACGGTCCGCGCGCTGTCGACCGACCAGGTCCAGGCGCTGAATTCCGACCAGGTCTCGGCCCTGTCCAGCCAGCAGATCGGCGCGCTGACGACCGGCCAGGTCGCCGTGCTGTCCACCGACGAGCTGAACGCGCTGAGCAGCTCGCAGATCCGCGCGCTGGGCACCGCCCAGATCGCCGCGCTGTCCACCGACCAGGTCGCCGGCATGGAATCCGCCGACGTCCAGGCCTTCACCACCGGCCAGGTCGCCGCGCTGAGCTCGGCCCAGATCGCCGCGCTGTCCACCGACGCCATCGTCGCGCTGACCTCGGGCCAGTTCGCGACCCTGACCTCCAAGCAACTGGCCGGCCTGTCGACCGACCAGGTCGCCGCCATCGAGACGGCCGACCTGCGCGCGCTGTCCTCGGCCGCCATCCGCTCGCTGACCACCGACCAGTTCGACGCCCTGAACTCCGACCAGGTCGGCGCGCTGACGACCCAGCAGGTCGCCGCGCTGACGACCGGCCAGGTCCAGGCCATGGCCAGCGATGACCTGAACGCGCTGGGCTCGGCCCAGATCCGCGCGCTGGGCACCGCGCAAGTCGCCGCGCTGTCGACCGCCCAGGTCTCCACCATGGAAAGCGCCGACGTCCAGGCGCTGTCGACCCAGCAGGTGCAGGCGCTGAGTTCGGCCCAGGTCGGCGCGCTGAGCACCGATTCCGTCGTCGCGCTGACCTCGCAGCAGGTCGCCGCGCTGTCGACCAAGCAGATCGCCGGCCTGACGACCGACCAGGTCGCCGCCCTCGAGACCGGCGACCTGCGCGCCATGTCCACGACCGCGATCCGCTCGCTGACCACCGACCAGTTCGACGCGCTGACGTCCGACCAGGTCGGCGCGCTGACGACCGGCCAGGTCGCCGCGCTGACCACCGGCCAGGTCCAGGCGATGGCCAGCGATGACCTGAACGCGCTGGGCTCGGCCCAGATCCGCGCGCTGGGCACCGCCCAGGTCGCCGCGCTGTCGACCGCCCAGGTCTCCACGATGGAAAGCGCCGACGTGCAGGCGCTGACCACGCAGCAGGTCGCCGCGCTGGGTTCCGCCCAGGTCGGCGCGCTGTCCACCGACAACGTCGCCGCGCTGACCTCGCAGCAGGTCGCCGCGCTGTCGACCAAGCAGATCGCCGGCCTGACGACCGACCAGATGGCCGCCATCGAGACGCAGGACCTGCGCGCGATGTCCACCGCCGCGATCCGCGCCCTGACGACCGACCAGTTCGACGCGCTGGGCTCGGCGCAGGTCGCCGCGCTGTCGACCCAGCAGGTCGCCGCGCTGACGACCGGCCAGGTCCAGGCCATGTCCAGCGACGACCTGAACGCGCTGGGCTCGGCCCAGATCCGCGCGCTGGGCACCGCCCAGGTCGCGGCGCTGTCGACCAGCCAGATCGCCAACATGACCAGCGAGGACGTGCAGGCGCTGACCACCGGCCAGATCGCCGCGCTGAGCTCCGACCAGATCGCCGCGCTGTCCACCGACAACATCGTCGCCCTGACCTCGTCGCAGGTCGGCGCGCTGTCGACCAAGCAGGTCGGCGGCCTGACCACCGACCAGATGGGCGCGATCGAGACCGGTGACCTGAAGTCGCTGGGCACCGCCGCCGTCCGCGCGCTGACCACCGACCAGCTCGCCGCCCTGGGTTCCGACCAGGTCGCCGCGCTGTCGACCGCCCAGGTCGCCGCGCTGAGCACCGCCCAGGTCAGCAACCTGACCTCCGACGACCTGAACGCGCTGACCAGCGGCCAGATCAAGGCGCTGTCGACCCAGCAGGTCGCGTCGCTGACGACCGCGCAGGTCTCCACGATGGAAAGCGCCGACGTGCAGGCGCTGACCACGCAGCAGATCGTCGCGCTGAGCTCCGACCAGGTCGGCGCGCTGTCCACCGAGAACATCGCCGCGCTGAGCTCGCAGCAGGTCGCCCCGCTGTCGACCAAGCAGGTCGGCGGCCTGACCACCGACCAGGTCGGCGCGATCGAGACCGTCGATGTCCGCGCCCTGTCGACCAACGCGCTGCGCGCGCTGACGACCGCGCAGATCGACGCGCTGACCTCCGACCAGATCGCCGCGCTGACGACCGCGCAGGTCGCCGCCCTGTCCACCGGCCAGATCCAGGCGCTGGCCAGCGATGACCTGAACGCGCTGGGCTCGGCCCAGATCCGCGCGCTGGGCACCGCCCAGGTCGCCGCGCTGACCACCGGCCAGATCGCCGGCATGGAATCGGCCGACGTGCAGGCCTTCTCGACGCAGCAGGTCGCCGCGCTGGGCTCGGCCCAGATCGGCGCGCTGTCGACCGAGAACGTCGCCGCCCTGACCTCGCAGCAGGTCGGCGCGCTGAGCAGCAAGCAGGTCGCGGGCCTGACCACCGACCAGATGGCCGCGATGGAGACGGCCGACCTGCGCGCGCTGAGCAGCACCGCGCTGCGCGCGCTGGGCACCGACCAGCTCGACGCGCTGGGCTCCGACCAGATCGCCGCGCTGACGACCCAGCAGGTCGCCGCGCTGACGACCGCCCAGGTCGCCAACCTGGCCTCCGACGACCTGAACGCCCTCACCAGCGGCCAGATCAAGGCGCTGTCGACCCAGCAGGTCGCCGCGCTGACCACCGGCCAGATCTCGACGATGACGTCCGACGACGTCGCGTCGCTGACCACGCAGCAGCTGCAGGCGCTGGGCTCCGACCAGATCGGCGCGCTGGCCACCGACGCGATCGTGGCGCTGAGCTCGGTCCAGGTCGCCGCGCTGTCGACCAAGCAGGTCGCCGGCCTGACCACCGACCAGATGGCCGCCATCGAGACGGGCGACCTCCGCGCGCTGAACACCGCCGCGCTGCGCGCCCTGACCACCGACCAGCTCAACGCGCTGGGTTCGGACCAGGTCGCCGCGCTGAACACCGTGCAGGTGGCCGCGCTGACGACCGCCCAGGTCGCCGGCCTGACCAGCGATGACCTGAACGCGCTGAACAGCGCGCAGATCAAGGCGCTGGGCACCGCCCAGGTCGCCGCGCTGACGACCGCGCAGGTCGCGGCGATGGAATCGGCCGACGTGCAGGCGCTGACGACCCAGCAGGTCGCCGCGCTGGGCTCGGCCCAGGTCGGCGCGCTGAGCACCGACTCGATCGTCGCCCTGACCTCGCAGCAGGTCGGCGCGCTGACGACCAAGCAGGTCGCCGGCCTGACCACCGACCAGATGGCCGCCATCGAGACCGGCGACCTCCGCGCGCTGGGCACCGCCGCGGTCCGCGCGCTGGGCACCGACCAGATCGAGGCCCTGGGCTCCGACCAGATCGCCGCGCTGTCGACCGTGCAGGTCGCCGCGCTGTCGACCGCCCAGGTCGCCAACCTGAGCTCCGACGACCTCAACGCCCTGACCAGCGGCCAGATCAAGGCGCTGTCGACCCAGCAGGTCGCCGCGCTGACGACCGCGCAGGTCGCGGCGATGGAATCGGCCGACGTGGCCGCGCTGGCCACCAACCAGGTCGCCGCGCTGAGCTCGGCGCAAGTCGGCGCGCTGAGCACCGACTCGGTCGTCGCCCTGACCTCGGGCCAGGTCGCCGCGCTGACCAGCAAGCAGGTCGCCGGCCTGACCACCGACCAGATGGCCGCCCTGGAAACGGGTGACCTGCGCGCGCTGTCCTCGGCCGCGCTGCGCGCCCTGACCAGCGACCAGCTGCAGGCCCTGTCGACCGACCAGGTCCAGGCGCTGTCGACCGCCCAGGTCGCCGCGCTGACGACCGGCCAGGTCAGCACGCTGGCCACCGACGACTTCGGCGCCTTCACCTCGGGCCAGCTGCGCGCCCTGGGCACCGCCCAGATCGCCTCGCTGGGCACCGCCCAGATCGACGCCCTGGGCAGCGACCAGGTCGCCGCGCTGACGACCCAGCAGGTCGCCGCGCTGACCACCGGCCAGGTGAGCAACCTGTCCTCGGACGACCTCAACGCGCTGACCAGCGGCCAGATCAAGGCCCTGACCACGCAGCAGGTCGCCGCGCTGACCACCGGTCAGATCAACACGATGGAATCGGCCGACGTGGCCGCGCTGGCGACCAACCAGGTCGCCGCGCTGAGCTCGTCGCAAGTCGGCGCGCTGAGCACCGAGTCGATCGTCGCGCTGACCTCGCAACAGGTCGCCGCGCTGACGACCAAGCAGGTCGCCGGCCTGACCACCGACCAGATGGCCGCCCTGGAGACGGGTGACCTGCGCTCGCTGTCGACCACGGCGCTGCGCGCCCTGGGCACCGACCAGATCGACGCGCTGGGCTCCGACCAGATCGCCGCGCTGTCGACCGTGCAGGTCGCCGCGCTGACGACCGCCCAGGTCAGCAACCTGTCCTCCGACGACCTGAACGCCCTCACCAGCGGCCAGATCAAGGCGCTGTCGACCCAGCAGGTCGCGTCGCTGACGACCGGCCAGGTCTCGACGATGACCTCCGACGACGTCGCCGCCCTGACCACGCAGCAGCTGCAGGCCCTGGGCTCGGCGCAAGTGGGCGCCCTGAGCACCGAGGCGATCGTCGCCCTGGGCTCGGCGCAGGTCGCCGCGCTGACGACCAAGCAGGTCGCCGGCCTGACGACCGACCAGATGGCCGCCCTGGAAACGGGTGACCTGAAGGCCCTGTCCACGACCGCGCTGCGCGCCCTGGGCACCGACCAGATCGACGCGCTGGGCTCCGACCAGATCGCCGCGCTGACGACCCAGCAGGTCGCCGCGCTGACGACCGCGCAGGTCAGCAACCTGGCGTCCGACGACCTGAACGCCCTCACCAGCGGCCAGATCAAGGCGCTGTCGACCCAGCAGGTCGCCGCGCTGACGACCGGCCAGGTCTCGACGATGACCTCCGACGACGTCGCCGCCCTGACGACCGGCCAGGTCGCCGCGCTGAGCTCCGGCCAGCTCGGCGCGCTCGCCACCGACGCGGTGGTGGCGCTGGGCTCGGCGCAGGTCGCCGCGCTGAACAGCAAGCAGGTCGCCGGCCTGACCACGGACCAGATGGCCGCCCTGGAAACGGGTGACCTGAAGGCGCTGTCGACCAACGCGCTGCAGGCGCTGACCTCGGCGCAACTCGACGCGCTGGGCTCCGACCAGATCGCCGCGCTGACGACTCAGCAGGTCGCCGCGCTGACGACCGGCCAGGTCAGCAACCTGTCCTCGGACGACCTCAACGCGCTGACCAGCGGCCAGATCAAGGCGCTGTCGACCCAGCAGGTCGCCGCGCTGACGACCGCGCAGGTCTCGGCGATGGAATCGGCCGACGTGGCCGCGCTGGCCACCAACCAGGTCGCCGCGCTGAGCTCGGCCCAGGTCGGCGCGCTGAGCACCGACTCGGTCGTCGCCCTGACGTCCGCGCAGGTCGCCGCGCTGAGCAGCAAGCAGGTCGCCGGCCTGACGACCGACCAGATGGCCGCCCTCGAATCGGGTGACCTGAAGGCGCTGTCGACCGTCGCGCTGCGCGCCCTGTCCAGCGACCAGCTCGAAGCGCTGAGCTCCGACCAGGTCCAGGCGCTGACCACCGCGCAGGTGGCCGCGCTGTCGACCACGCAGGTCAGCCAGCTGGCCACCGACGACTTCGCCGCGCTGACCACCGGCCAGCTGCGCGCGCTGTCCACCGGCCAGGTGGCCTCGCTGACCTCGGCGGAACTGGAGGCGCTGAACTCCGACCAGATCGCCGCGCTGACGACCCAGCAGGTCGCCGCGCTGACGACCGGCCAGATCAGCAACCTGGGCTCGGACGACCTGAACGCGCTGACCAGCGCTCAGATCAAGGCGCTGTCGACCCAGCAGGTCGCCGCGCTGACCACCGGCCAGATCGGCACGATGGAGACCGCGGACGTGGCCGCGCTGGCCACCAACCAGGTCGCCGCGCTGAGCTCCGACCAGGTCGGCGCGCTGACCACGGACGCGATCGTCGCGCTGAGCTCGGTGCAGGTCGCCGCGCTGACCAGCAAGCAGGTCGCCGGCCTGACGACCGACCAGATGGGCGCCCTGGAAACGGGTGACCTGAAGGCGCTGTCGACGGTGGCGCTGCGCGCCCTGACCAGCGACCAGCTGGCGGCCCTCGGTTCCGACCAGGTCGCCGCGCTGACGACGCAGCAGGTCGCCTCGCTGACGACCGCGCAGGTCGCCAACCTGACCTCCGACGACCTGAACGCCCTGACGAGCGGCCAGATCAAGGCGCTGACGACCCAGCAGGTCGCCGCGCTGACCACGGCGCAGGTCTCCGCGATGGAGAGCAACGACGTGGCCGCGCTGTCCTCGCAGCAGGTCCAGGCGCTGGGCTCGGCCCAGATCGGCGCGCTGAGCACCGACTCGGTGGTCGCGCTGACCTCGGTCCAGGTGGCCGCGCTGTCCTCGGCGCAGGTCAAGGGCCTGACGACGGACCAGATGGCCGCGATGGAGACCGCCGACCTGCGGGCGCTGTCGACGACCGCGCTGCGCGCCCTGGGCACCGACCAGCTCGAAGCGCTGGACAGCAACCAGATCGCCGCGCTGACGACGCTGCAGGTCGCCTCGCTGTCGACCGCGCAGATCGCCAACCTGACCAGCGATGACCTGAACGCGCTGACCAGCGGCCAGATCCGCTCGCTGAGCAACGCCCAGCTGCAAGCCCTGACGACCGCGCAGATCTCGACGATGACGACGGACGACGTCGCCGCGTTGACCTCCACGCAGCTGCAGGCCCTGGGCTCGGCGCAGGTCGGCGCCCTGAGCACCGACGCGATCGTGGCCCTGAGCTCGACCCAGGCCGCCGCGCTGAGCTCGGCGCAAGTCGACGGCCTGACCACCGACCAGATGGCGGCGTTCGAGACGGCCGACCTGCGCAGCCTGAGCACGCTGGCGATCCGCTCGCTGGACAGCGCGCAGCTCGAGGCGCTGGACAGCAACCAGATCGCCGCGCTGACGACCCAGCAGGTCAACGCGCTGAGCACGCTGCAGGTGAGCCAGCTGGCCACCGACGACGTGCAGGCGCTGACCTCGCAGCAGATCGTGTCGATGACCTCGGCGCAGCTGCACGCCTTCACCACCGACCAGGTGGCGGCGATCGACAGCGGCGACCTGGCGGCGATCTCCAGCGCGAACATGCTGGCCTTCGGCTCGGCCGACTTCCAGGCCTTCAGCTCCGACCAGATCCACGCGCTGACCTCGTCGCAGTGGAGCGCGGTGAGTTCGTCGCAGATCGCCGGCATCGACACCGCTGACATCGCCTCGATCACCACCGACGGCATCCACGCGCTGAGCTCCGCGGCGATCCACGCGTTCGCCACGGACCAGATCGCGGCGCTGACCAGCGACCAGGTCCATGAGTTCAGCACCGCGCAACTGCGCGCGCTGGGCACGGACCAGATCGCGGCGCTGACCACGGACGACATCGGCGCCCTGACCAGCACGCACTTCGGCACGCTGACCTCGTCGCAGATGCACGCGTTCACGACCGACCAGATCCTGGCGCTGGACTCGCACGACATCCACTCGCTGACGTCGCTGCAGATCCAGGGCATCACCACCGACCAGATCGTGGCGATGACCTCGGACCAGTTCATCGGCTGGGACACGCAGGACCTGGCGGGCATGTCCATGGAGCAGGTGCTGGCCATGACCACCGATCAGATGATCGGCTGGACGAATGACCAGATCAACGCCCGCTTCCTGGCCACGCCGATCGTGCTGGACCTGGACGGCAACGGCATCCAGACCGTGGCCGCCAAGGACGGCGTGAACTTCGACCTCAACGCCACCGGTCACAACGACAAGTGGGGCTGGGTCGGCGGCAACGACGGCCTGCTGGTGATGGATCGCAACGGCAACGGCACGATCGACAGCGGCGCGGAGCTCTTCGGCGCGGGCACCACGGTCAACGGCCACAAGGGCCTGGACGGCTTCGCCGCCCTCGCCTCGCTGGACGCCAACCATGACGGCCACATCAACGCCAAGGACGCCGACTTCGGCAAGCTGCAGGTCTGGGTGGACGCCAACCACGACGGCAAGACCGACGCGGGCGAGCTGCACACGCTGACCGAGCTGGGCATCGCCGACCTGAACCTGGGCGCGACCAAGGGGACGGACGTCGACCACGGCAACCTGGTCGGCCTGGTGTCGAACTACACCAAGACCGACGGCACGACGCACGAGATGTCGGACGTGTGGTTCGCCAAGGACGGCGCGGCGCAACAGGTGCACGGCACGACGCGGGAAGCCGCGCCGCAGCTGGGCGACCTGCTGGCCCAGCCGGAAGCCAACCTGCTCGGCGGCGCCACGGCGCACACCGCCACGGCGGCTACCGCGGCGACCACCGCGGCCTCCGCCGAGACGGTCAGCCACGACGTCATGAGCGCGGCCTACAAGAAGCTGCACGACGATGACCAGAACGCCGCACCGCTGATCT
>NZ_JAOCCU010000032.1 GCF_029840635.1 Mitsuaria sp. GD03876
CAAGTCACAAGGCTGGAAGACCCATGAAATTCGCCACCTGGAACGTCAACTCCCTGGCCGTGCGCCTGCCGCAGCTGCTCGAGTGGCTCGCCGCCAATCCGGTCGACGCGCTCGTGCTGCAGGAGACCAAGCTCACCGACGACAAGTTCCCGACGATGGAGATCGCGGACGCCGGCTACCAGGTCCAGTGGTTCGGCCAGAAGACCTACAACGGCGTGGCGCTGCTGAGCCGCACGCCCGCCCAGGACGTGGTCAAGAACATCACCGGCTACGCCGACGAGCAGGCGCGGCTGATCGCCGGCACGGTCGACGGCGTGCGCGTGATCGGCGCCTACTTCCCCAACGGCCAGGCGCTGGACAGCGACAAGTTCGTCTACAAGATGGCCTGGCTGGACGGCCTGCGCGCCTGGCTCGCCAGCGAGCTGCAGCAGCACGAGCAACTGGTGCTGATGGGCGATTTCAACATCGCGCCCGAGGACCGCGACTGCTACGATCCGGCCGCCTTCGTCGGCCAGACGCACACCTCGCCGCAGGAACGCGCGCACTTCCAGGCGCTGATCGACCTGGGCCTGACCGACGCCTACCGGATGTTCGAGCAGCCGCCCAAGAGCTACAGCTGGTGGGACTACCGGATGCTGGGCTTCCAGAAGAACAAGGGGCTGCGCATCGACCACATCCTCGTCAGCAACGCGCTGAAGCCGAGGGTCACCGCCTGCACGATCGACCGCCAGATGCGCAAGCTGCCCAAGCCCAGCGACCACGCGCCCGTCATCGTCACCCTGGACTGACCGCGCGCGCTCGCGCGTCGGGTCCGGGCACCCCACTCCGCCAACCGCGCGACGTCGACGCGACGCGCGCCGGGCGGTGCTCGCGCCGGCACCCCGCCGGGCCGCGACTTCGTTCACGCCGCGGTAGCACCCCTTGATCCAGGCCTCAATGGCTTGATCTTGCGCAACTTGCGCCGCGCGGCCCTCCCCGATGCTTCGTCTTGATCCAGATCAAGACAAACGTACAGGGGAAGGCATCCGATGAGAACGAATCTACCGGTCACGCAACGCGAGTTCCCGTTTCCCGAAGGCCGGGCGCTGGTCTCGACCACCGACCTGAAGGGCCGCATCCAGCACTGCAACGACGTATTCGTCGCCGTCAGCGGCTTCAGCCGCGAGGAGCTGCTGGGCAAGCCGCACAACCTGATCCGCCATCCCGACATGCCGGCCGAGGCGTTCCGCGACCTCTGGGCCACGATCCAGGCCGGCCACCCGTGGTCGGGCCTGGTGAAGAACCGCCGCAAGGATGGCGACCATTACTGGGTGATGGCCAACGTGACGCCGCTGCTGCGCGGCGACGCGCCGATCGGCTACCTGTCGGTGCGCAGCCAGCCGACGCGCGCGCAGGTCGCGGAGGCCGAGGCGCTGCATGCGCGCATGAAGACCGCCGAACGCGACGGCCGCGCCCCCGTCGTGCTGCGGCAGGGCCGCGTGCGCGGCACCTGGTGGCAACGCTCGTTGCGGGGACTCGGCGCGGCGCTGCGTCCGGGCGCGCGTCGGGCGGAGTGGCGGGAGGGCCTGCGCGTCGCGGGCCGGCTGTCGGCCGGCGATCTCAGCCTGCCGCGGGGGAGTCGTGCCGAGCGGCATGGCTTGCTCGACCGCGCCCTGACACAGCTGCGGGTGAACCTGCGCGCGCTGGTGTCGGACACGCAACATGAGCTCGGGCAGATGCGCGCGGTGTCCGACGCGATCGCGCATGGCAACCACGACCTGGCGCATCGCACCGAGGCCCAGGCGGCGAGCCTGGAGCAGACCGCCGCCAGCATGCGTCAGATCACCGACGAAGTCCGCGGCAACCGCGACGCCGCGCATCGCGCGCGCCAGGTGGCGGTGGAGCTCGGCGAGGCGGCGCGGCGCAGCGACGGCAACGTGCGCTCGGTCAACGACACGATGCAGGCGATCGCGCAGGCCTCGGCCCGCATCGGCGAGATCACGCAGCTGATCGAGGGCATCGCGTTCCAGACCAATCTGCTCGCGCTCAACGCGGCGGTCGAGGCGGCGCGCGCCGGCGAGCATGGCCGCGGTTTCGCGGTCGTCGCCGGCGAGGTGCGCGCGCTGGCGCAGCGCAGCACCGTCGCGGCGCGCGAGATCAAGCAGCTGATCGCCGCCTCCGGCGACAAGGTCGAGGCCGGCACCCGCCAGACCGGCGAGGCGCGCCGCAGCATGGCCGACACGCTGTCCGCGGTCGAGCGCTTCGGCGGCGTCATCGAGGACATCGAGCGCAGCGCGCAGGCGCAGCTCGACGACATCTCGCAGGTGACCGACGCGGTCCGTCAGCTGGAGCAGATCACGCAGCAGAACGTCGCGATGGTCGAGGACCTGGCGCGTTCCTCGGACAAGCTGCGCGGCCAGGCGCAGGAGGTGGCGTCGGCGCTGAACGTGTTCCGGATGGAGGCATGAGCGCCCGGATTCCCCAGGGGGGCTGGAGGGCTTGAAGGCCTGAGGTTCTGAGGCTCTGCGGGCCCGGACGCGTCGTCGCCCGCGGGCGACGCGGCGCTCAGGGCGTGTCGCCGTCGAGCTCGTCCGGATCCAGCTCGCCGCGCATCAGCGCCGCGCATTCGTCCAGCAGCGCATGCAGGCGCTGCACCCGCTCGTCGCCCAGCCGCTCGTTGAGCGACAGCTGCGCGCGCTTCCAGGTCGCCTTCATCTGCTTGCGGCGGGCGTGGCCCTCCTCCGTCGCCTGCAGCTGCCGGCTGCGCGCGTCGGCGCCGGGCAGCATCTCCACCAGCCCCATCGCCAGCAGCGGCTGCACGTTGCGCGACAGCGTCGACAGGTCCAGGTCCATGCGCCGGGCGAGTTCGCTCGGCTGGATCGGTCCCAACACGACGACATGCGACAGCAGCGCGTACTGCGTGGTCTTCAGGCCGGTCTCGGCGAAATGGGCCTCGCAGTGGTTGGACACCAGCCGCGTCACCTGCCGCAACTTGAAGTTGGTGCAGCCCTTGGGCGAGATCGGCTCCGCCTGCGCGGTCGCGCACGGCGATTTCGTGGCAGTGGCGTTCATGGGGCGCTCGGACAGGTGTCGCGTGGAGGCTTGACAGCGGAAGATTGTAGCTGCAACCATTGCAGCCGCAAGTTTCCATCACCAGACAGGATGCCCCATGAGCGCAGTTCCGACCCCCTCGCACGACGAGGCGCTGGCCCAATGGCTCGATGAAGAGAAAACCGCCCGCGCGAAGTTCCGCCCGGATCACGGCGTCGCCACGATGGCGGAGATCGCCGGCCTGAACGGCCTGGAACAGATGCAGGCGATGCTCGACGGCAAGCTCCCGCCGCCGCCGATCGCGCAGACCCTGGACTTCACGCTGCTGCGCGTGGCCCGGGGCGAGGTGATCTTCCAGGGCACGCCCAAGGTCCGGCACTACAACCCGATGGGGACGGTGCACGGCGGGTGGTACGCGACGCTGCTGGACTCCGCGCTGGGCTGCGCCGTTCACACGACGCTGGATGCCGGGCGGGGGTACACGACGCTGGAACTCAAGATCAACCTGGTGCGGGCGCTCAACGAGCGCGTGCCCGTCGTGCGCGCCATCGGCCGCGTGCGCCACGTCGGCCGGCAAATGGCCACCGCCGAGGCCGACCTGGTCGGCCACGACGGGAAGTTGTATGCGCATGGGAGCACGACTTGCTTGATCTTCGATCCGCCGAAGCGGTGAACACGGCAGCCGGCCTCGCAGGCTCTGAAAGCCCTTTTCATCGTTGAGCTCCCACCCCATCCCCGCCTTCCAAGCGGGCGAGGGATCCGCAGGCGGATCCCTTCCGGGGGAAGGGCTGAGCTCCCACCCCATCCCCGCCCTCCGAGCGGGCGGGGCAGATGTCACCCCACCCCGGCCCGCCCCCAAGGGGCGGGTGAGCTTCGGGAGGGGGCGCGTTGCGCGTCAGCGCAGCGCGCTGGCTTCCTTGGCCAGTTGGGTGATGCGGGCCCAGTCGCCGGCGTTGACGGCGTCGGCCGGCGTCAGCCAGGAACCGCCGCAGACCTTGACGTTGGGCAGCTTGAGGAAGTCCGGGGCGGTCTGGACGGTGATGCCGCCCGTCGGGCAGAAGGACACGTCGGCGAAGGGGCCGGCCAGGGACTTCAGCAGGTTGACGCCACCGACCGCCGTCGCGGGGAACAGCTTCAGGAAGGTGTAGCCGGCGTCCGCGGCCATCATCACCTCACTGGCCGTCGACACGCCCGGCAACAGGGGCAGGAACTGCGCCTCGCAGGCGCCCGCCAGCTCATGCGTGAAGCCGGGGCTGACCGCGAAACGGGCACCGGCCTTCTTCGCCGCCGTCGCATCGGCCGCCACGCGCAGCGTGCCAGCGCCGACGATGGCCTCCGGCACCTCCTTGGCGATCGCGGCGATCGCCTCCAGCGCCGCCGGCGTTCTCAGCGTCACTTCCAGCACCTTCACGCCACCAGCCACCAGCGCGCGCGCCAGCGGCACCGCATGCTCCACGCGGTCGATGACGATGACCGGAATCACCGGGCCGTGATCGGCCAGGCTCAGGGTGTCCTTGAGGGAAGTCATGGGATGGTCCTCCTAGTCGAATCCGAAATCATGCGGCACGCGCCGCCCAGCCTCACAGCCAGGTGACCGCGCCCTCCTCCGCCGAGGTCACGTTGCGCCGCATGCCGGCGAACAGCTCCCGGCCCATGCCCGCGCCGTTGTCCACCACCGCGTCCGCGGTGATCCGCGCCAGCTCGCGGCGATCCCATTCGGCCGCCGGCACCAACGCGGTCAGCTCGCCGCTGTTGGCGCACACGCGCACCAGGTCGCCATCGCGCAGCTTTGCCAACGGGCCGCCCGACAGCGCCTCCGGGCTGACATGGATCGCCGCCGGCACCTTGCCCGACGCACCGCTCATGCGGCCGTCCGTCACCAGCGCCACCTTGAAACCCTTGCCCTGCAGCACCGCCAGCGGCGGCGTCAGCTTGTGCAGCTCCGGCATGCCATTGGCCTGCGGCCCCTGGAAACGCACCACGACAACCACGTCGCACTCCAGCTCGCCGGCCTTGAACGCCGCCTGCATCGCCTCCTGGCTGTCGAAGATCCGCGCCGGCGCCTCGACCGTGTGCCGGTCCTCCGGCACCGCCGACACCTTGATCACCGCCCGGCCCAGGTTGCCCGCCAGCAGCTTCAGCCCGCCCGTCGGCGAGAACGGCGCCGCGGCCGTGCGCACCACCGCCTCGTCGTTGCTGCGGGCCGGCAGGTCGGACCAGGTCACCGACCCGTCCTCCGCGCGGCGCGGCAGCCGGCCGAAGGCGTTCAGGTCCTGGCCCGACACCGAGGTCAGCACGTCGCCATGCATCAGGCCCGCGCCGATCAGTTCCTTGATCACGAAACCCGGTCCGCCCGCGGACTGGAACTGGTTCACGTCGGCGCTGCCGTTCGGATACACCCGCGCCAGCAGCGGCACCACCGCCGACAGGTCGGAGAAATCGCCCCAGTCGATCAGGATGCCGGCCGAGCGCGCCACCGCGATCCAGTGGATCAGGTGGTTCGTCGACCCGCCGGTCGCCAGCAGCGCCGCCATCGCGTTGACGATGCTGCGCTCGTCGACCATGCGGCCGATCGGCGTGTAGTCGGCCTGCGGAATGATCTTCAGCGCCTGGCGCACCGCCTCGCGGGTCAGCGCCTCGCGCAGGCCGTCGTGCGGATGCACGAACGCCGCGCCCGGCACATGCAGGCCCATCGCCTCCAGCAGCATCTGGTTGCTGTTGGCCGTGCCGTAGAAGGTGCAGGTGCCGGCGCCGTGATAGGCCTGGGATTCGGCCTGCAGCAGCTCGTCGCGGCCGACCTTGCCTTGCGCGTAGAGCTCGCGGACCTTGGCCTTGTCGTTGTTGGACAGGCCCGAGCTCATCGGCCCCGCCGGCACGAACACGCAGGGCAGATGCCCGAAATGCAGCGCGCCGATCAGCAGCCCCGGGACGATCTTGTCGCAGATGCCCAGCAACAGCGCCGCGTCGAACACGTCGTGCGACAGCGCCACCGCCGTGCCCATCGCGATCGTGTCGCGCGAGAACAGGCTGAGCTCCATGCCCGGCGTGCCCTGCGTGACGCCGTCGCACATCGCCGGCACGCCGCCGGCGACCTGCGCCGTCGCGCCCAGGCGGTGCACCTCGTCGCGGATGAGGGCCGGGTAACCCTCGTAGGGCTGGTGCGCCGACAGCATGTCGTTGTAGGCGGTCACGATGCCCAGGTGGGGCGCCTTCTCCGCCACGATGCGCAGCTTGTCGTTGGCCGGCATCGCCGCCACCGCGTGCGCCACATTGGCGCAGCCCAGGCGTTGCACGCCGCGCTGGCGACCCGCCATGCGCTCGATCAGGTCCAGGTAACGCTCGCGCGAAGCGGCGCTGCGCGCCTTGATGCGCGCCGTGACGTCCAGAAGCGTCTTGTTCATGCCGACTGCTGATGTAACTCAGCCAGGGTTAGATTGGTAACCATATTACACGCCCGCGAGGACGTCCACCTCTCCTTGGCGGGTTTCCCAGGTACAAGCGGGTTACGAAAACGCTCGCCCCAAGCTCGCCCCGAGCTCGCGGCAGACCACGTTCCCGAATCCGTGGAAGGCAGACGGCGATGGAGGACGGAAGGGCATGAGGTTCAGGCGCTTGCCGCCTGTGGGAGAGCCAGGACCGAGCACAGTCCAGTGGACTGTGCGACGCCTGGCGAGCGCTGGAGGACCGCAGGTCCGACAGCCTCATGTCCTTGCGGCCAGCGCACCTACGTTGGCAGGGGGGCGGTCCCCCTATGGCAGCATGACCAAGATGATTGACGACCCACTTGCCGAGGCCCGGCTCGAGGACCTCCCCCCGCACAGCCAGCAGCTGCTGGAGATCGCCGAACGCCAATGGGACCGCGAGCAAGGCCTGATGCTGTTCGCCTACGGATCGCTGATGTGGAACCCGGGCTTCGCCCCGGCACAGACGCTGGTGGCCAAGGTCCAGGGTTACCACCGCGCCCTTCGGCTGCGCTCGCTGGTCAACCGGGGCAGCGCCGACCAGCCCGGCCTCGTGATGACGCTGCTCTCGGGCGGCAGTTGCCGTGGGCTGCTGTACCGCGTCGCCCCCGAGGACAGCGCGGCCACGCTGCGCCGCCTGTGGCTGCGCGAGATGGTGGTCGGCACCTACGTGCCGCGCTGGCTGGACTGCCACGTCCCCGACGGTCACGGCGCCCGCAAGGCGCTGGCCTTCACGCTGTCGCGCCGCAGCCCGGGCTGGGTGGGCGAGCTCGGCGACGAGCGCCTGCTGCACATCCTGCGCCACGCGCGCGGCCGTTACGGCACGACGCTGGATTACCTGCAGCGCGCCGTGGTCTGCCTGCGCGAACACGGCATCCACGATCGCGCGCTGGAGCGCCAGCTCGCGCTGGCCAAGTTGAACGGGCTCTGAGCCCGCGGGCGGATCGCGAGCTCAGCCGGCCGTGCGGATGCCGATGTCGCTCGGACGCGGCATCGACGGATCGATCGCCAGCCGCTGCAGGTCCTCGACGGTATCCACGTCGATGAGCACGCCGGGGTCGTCGACCTCGACGGCCTGCGCCGGGTAGCGCGCCAGCAGCCGGCGCGCGCCTTCGTCGCCCTGCAACCCGGTGAGTTCGGAGAAGAGCTCCGCGCTGAAGCCGACCGGATGGCCGCGGCGGCCCCGGTGCTGCGCGTAGGCGATGGGATCCTTCTCCAGCGCCTGCGCGACCGCCGCCAGCGTGCTGGCGCGCACCATCGGCATGTCCGCGGGCAGGATGAGCCAACCCGGCGCGTCCCCGGTCGCCGCGACACCGGCCGCGATCGAGTGCCCCATGCCCAGCGGCGCGGGACGGCCGAGGCGGTCCTGGTCGGGCAGCACCAGCATGTCGCGCGAGGCCACGTGACGTCGAACCAGCGGCGCCAGCGCGGTCGAGGTCACCACGAGCATCGGCAGGCCGGACGCCAGCGTCTGGCGCAGCGTGAGCGCCAGCACGGTGTCCCCGTTCAAGACCTGTTCCAGCTTGTGGCCCTCGCCGCGAAAGCGCTGGCCGCGCCCTGCCGCGAGCACGACGACGGCGGGTCGTCGTTGATTCATGCGTACTTCCTTCTGGTTGGTCCCGATCCTCCCTGGGCCGCCTCTGTCCGGCACGGCTTCGTGTGGGACAGCATGCCTGCCGGCCGGGAGCGATCCCACCCGGAGTTTCACGAGTGGGAGCTTTACTTAAGGATTCGCCCGATACTCCGAAGGATGGACAAACTCTCCGACCTTCGAAAGAGCTACGAGCGCGACGAGCTCGACGAACACCTGGCCGCCGGCGAGCCGCTGCGCCAGTTCCGCGACTGGTTCCAGCAGGCGCTGGACGCCAAGGTCCCCGAACCCAACGCGATGACGTTGGCCACCGTCGGCGCCAACGGCCGGCCGTCGACCCGCATCGTGCTGATCAAGGACATCGAGGAACGCGGGCTGGTCTGGTACACGAACTACGACAGTCGCAAGGGCCAGGAACTGGCGGTCCATCCGTTCGCGGCGCTGCAGTTCCACTGGGTCGAGCTGGAGCGTGTCGTGCGCATCGAGGGCGTGGTCGAAAAGGTCGACGGCGCGCAGTCGGATGCGTACTACGCGTCGCGGCCGCTGGATTCGCGGCTGGGGGCCTGGGCCTCGCCGCAGAGCCAGGTGATCGCGTCGCGCGCGGTGCTGGTCGCCAACGCGGCCAAGGCGGCGGCGCAGCATGGGCTGAACCCCAGTCGACCGCCGCATTGGGGCGGCTTCCGGCTCGTGCCCGAGCGCTGGGAGTTCTGGCAGGGTCGCAAGTCGCGGTTGCATGATCGGCTGGTGTATCGGCGCGACGGCGCGGACTGGGTCCGCGAACGGCTCGCGCCCTGAGGACAGAGGACCTCGACGACCCTCATTCCCCGCCCTCTCCCGCGGCCCCCTCTCCCGCACGGCGGGAGAGGGATGGGGTGAGGGTCGGGTGAGTCCTCCCGTCAGAACTTGACCTGCACCCCCGCGAACAGGCTGCGTCCGGCCAGCGGCGTCAGCGGACGGATCGTCTGCACGCTGCCCGCGCTGTAGGCCAGCTTGTTGGCGAGGTTGTCCAGCTTGACGTACCACATCGCGTCGAGGTTCCCGATGTCGAAGTGGCGCGCGATGTTCAGCCGCAGGATCCCGTAGCCGCCGGTCGGCGTGTCGAACGCCGGCACGCGGTCCTGGCGCATCGCGCCGCGCAGCTCCGCCTGGATCAGCCACGGCCCGCGCTCCGCCTGCAGCGACAGGCTGCCCCGCACCGGCGACAGCCGCGGCAGCGGCTGGCCGGTGTCACGGTCGGTGCCGCGCACCAGGTCCACCGTGGTGCCCAGCGTCAGCCCCCAGCCCATCAGCGCCGGCAGCGGCTGGCGGCCCTCGAGCTCGACACCGTGCATCCGCGCCCGCACGCCGCGGTACAGGAACTCCGGCACCGAGGACGTCTCGCCGTCCTCGCCGACCTCGTCGATCGAGCGCCCGCTCGCATCCAGCGCGATGTAGTTGGAGAAGCGCGTCTGGTAGACCTGCACGCTCCACTTCGCGTCGCCCTGCTTCCAGTGCAGGCCCAGGTCGATCGCCTTGGCGCGCTCCAGGCCCAGGTTCACGTCGCCCACCTCGAACGCGCCCGACGCCACGTGCACGCCGTTGGCGAACAGCTCGTAGAACGTCGGCGCGCGCTGGCTGCTGCTGAGGTTGCTCGACAGGCTGAAGCCGTTGCCCAGCTCATAGGCGCCGCTCAGCGAGAAGCTCTTCGGGCTGAAGCGCCGGGTCACCGGATCGCCGAAGCGTTCCTCGTCGCCGCCGCGCGAGCCGACGTTGACGCGCTCCGCGCGCGCGCCGGCCTGCAGGCTCCACGGCCCGGACTTGAACTGCTCGATCAGGAACAGCGCGTTGTTGCGGGTCTTGGTGGTGGGCACCAGCGCCTCCTCGCCCAGCGCGGAGAAGTCGCTCAGTTCCCACTGCCAACCCAGCACGCCCTGCACCGACCCCCAGTCGCCCTGGAAGGCCGCGTGCGTCGCCTCGACGCGGCCGTCCTTGCCGCGCGACGAGAACACGGTGCCGACCTCGCCGCTGCCCTCCACTTCCTGGTGCTTGTAGCGGCTGCTGGCGAACTGCCAGGTCACGCGCGCCAGGCCCGGCAGCGGATCGCGCCACTCGCCGGCGGTGGCCAGGCGCTGGCGCTGCATCTCGATGCGGACATCGGGTTCGACGGTGACGCCGTACTCGTTGTGATAGTCCTCGACCGACACGCCGGCATAGCCCTGCGAGAACAGCAGCGAGCCGCCCACCGCGCCGCTGCGGCCATGGCTGTCGGAGTTGCGGACATGCGTCGAGCTGCCGTCCTCGCTGGAGAAGCGCGGCACGCGCTGGTCGTCGGCGCGGCGGTCGGCCGCGTCGACGTGCCAGGCGAAGCCGGTGGTGCCTGCGGTGCCGCCGTCCAGCACGACCGCGCCGCCGCGCTCCTTGGACGCGCCGCCCAGGCGCAGTTCGGCCGCGCCGCCCAGGCCGGGCTGCGCCGCGCGCGGGATGCGGTTGTCGATCGCGTTGACGACGCCGCCGATCGCGTTGCCGCCGTACTGCAGCGCCGCGGCGCCGCGCAGGACCTCGACGCGGGTCAGCACCAGCGGGTCGACCGGCAGCGCATGGTCGAAGCTCAGGCTCGACGCGTCGACCGACGCGCCCGAGTTGCTCAGCATCCGCACGCGATCGCCGTCCAGGCCGCGCATCGTCGGGCGGTTGCTGTTGGGGCCGAAGTAGGTCGACCCCACGCCGGCCAGGCCGTCCAGCGTCTCGCCGAGGTTGGCGCCGCGCTTGAGCGTCAGCGCGTCGCCGCTGAGCGCCTGCACCGGGGAGGCGAGCTCGCGCTGGCTGAGCGGATTGCCGGTCACGACGACCGCGTCCAGCTTGTGCTTGTGCGGCCGGGTCGCGCCGCCGGACGCGGTGTCGGCCTGGGCCGCCTCGGCGGAGGCACCGTTGGCGGTGTCGGCGGCCGCGGTGCTCGCCTGCTGCGCCCAGGCGCTACCGGCGGCCAGGCCCAGCGCGAGCGCCATCAGCGTGGGTTGGAAAGGGACGCGGCCCAGCGGGGACGGCGCCAGCGAACGGATCGAAGCGGAAATGGTGATGGCCATGGAGACACTCTCGAGCGCCGGCGGACCCAGGCCGCGGCGCCATCAATGTTGTGGAACTCCCGCGCGCGAATGCATGCGGTCCGCGGCGGCAAGGCCGCGGCGGTCCGGAACGGGAGCGATCGATGGAGGTGTCAGGCCCGCGGCGGTCCGCGCGCGCCCTTGCGCCACCACTGCGCGAGCGTCGCGTCGTGGGGCGTGTCGACGCCGGCCGGCAGCGCCGGCGGCAAGGCGGTCCAGGTCAGCGCCTGGACGATGGGGCCCAGCGCATGGCTGAGCTGGTCCAGCAGTTGGCAATCGCCGGAGCCGGCGAGGTGCCCGAACTTCAGCGCGCCGCCGTCGTCGGGCGACACGCGCTCGACCTCGACGGCCTGGCGCGCGGCGGCGACCGCGAGCCGGACCGGCTCGGGCATCGGCCCGCCGTGCAGCGCGCGGTGCACCAGGCCCAGCGCCTGGAAGCCCAGCAGCGCGACCAGGCACAGCCAGATCCAGCCGCGTTGGCGGCGGGTCGTCGGCGTGAGGGTCGCGTGTCGCATCGGGATCGGGGCGGGGTCGCGGGGCTCAGCGGCCCGCGGGCACCGCCTGCGTGACGCGGTAGAACATGCCGTACGGGTCGTCGCCGAGCACGGCCATCTGGCCTTCGACGGTGACCACGTCCAGCGTGTAGCGCACCGGGGACTTGCTGCGCACCTCGACCAGGCCTTCCGGACCGGCGGGCACGCAGAAGGAGCAACTCGTCGGCACCGACGACAACAGGAAGTGGCTCTGCTTGTCGCCGGGCTCCAGCGGCATCATGAAGCCCTGGACCTTCACCGTGCGCTTGTCCAGCGCCAGCACGCCGGCGGGGAAGCTCGGGATGACCTTGCTCCGGTCGGCCTTCACCGTCACCGAGGACAGCAGCTTCCAGCTGACGACGCCTTCGACCTCCTGCAGCGGCTTGAACGGGCTGCGCGGGTCGTGGTAACCGGGGCCGGATCCCATCGGCATCGCGGCGCCCGAGGCGGCCGCCTGCGCCCGCGCCTCGACGGCGATCGCCAGCGTCGCCGCGCCCGCCATGACGATCGTCAGGAGCGACGTCGGCAATCGGCGAAGGCGTGGCGCGGCGTTGGCGGAACGTGCAGGCATCGGGAGATGGGCATGAACGCGGACTCAGCGCCGCGTGAAGCCCGCCATTGTGCACCGCCCCGGTGACGGCTCGAACGAACCCCGGGGCGAGCCGCGGTCATCGCGGCGTCTGCAGCAGCTCGGTGACGTCGAGCCGGTAACCGCGCCAGGCCGGCCAGGCGGCGGCCAGCAGCGCCAGGCCGAGCGCCAGGGCCGGCACCAGCGCCTCCCACGGCGAGCACCAGGCGCCGGAGATCCGCACCGACTGCTGCGACGCGAGCACGCCGCCGAGCACCGCCGCCAGCGCATGGGCCAGCCCCAGCGCCAGCAGGGTGGCCAGGGCCGCGAGCATCAGCGCCTCCAGCGCGATCAGCCCGGCGACGCGTGCCGGCGTCGCGCCGAGCATGCGCAGCATCGCGAGATCGCCCTGGCGCTCGCGCACCGCGTGCAGCAGCGCCACCAGCACCGACAGCGCCGCCGCCAGCAGCAGCACGCCGCCGAAGCCGCGCAGCACCTCGACACCGACGCCCACCATGCTCAGCAGCCGCGCGGTCTCGAGCGCCGGCACCGACGCCTGCAGCCCGGCCTGCGCGTTGACCCAGCGCGGCAGCATCACCGCGGCAAGCGGGCTGCGATAGCGGACCAGCACCATGCTGACCTCGAGGGTGCTCTGATCGGCATGGGCATGCAGATGCTCGTCATGCGCCTCCCACACCGAGGCCAGGTCCGTCAGCACCAGCCGGTCCACGACACCCCCGGTCGGCGCCAGCACGCCGGTGACCTCGTAGGCCTCCTCGTGCTCGTCGCCGCCGGACGCCAGGCCGTGCGTGCCGTGGAAGCGGTCGCCGGGTTTCAGGCCGGCCTGCCTCGCCACCTCGGCGCCGAGCACCGCCTGCATCGGCGCGCGCCAGCCCTGCCCTTGCGCGATCGACAACCGGTACATGCCGAGGTACTCGGCCGTCGTGCCGACGATGCGGAAACCCCGGAAGCTGTCGCCGAGCGAGATCGGCACCGCCTGCGCGACCAGCGGTTGCGCGCCTAACTGCGCCACCGTCGCCAGCGGGATGTTCCCGGTGGATTGATCGAGGTGGAACACGCCGGCCAGCAGGATCTGCATCGGGCTGCCCTTGGCGCCGACGACCAGGTCGATGCCGCCCAGGTCGCGCTTGAGGCCTTGCTCCAGTTGCTCGCTGACCAGCACGACGAAACCGATCGCCGCCAGCCCCAGGCTCAGCAGCATCAGGTTGAGCGCGGTCAGCATCGGACGCGCCCAGAGGTAGCGCCACGCGAGGCGCGGCAGGTTCAACGGCGCGCGGCTCATGCGGTCGAGACGTTCGTTGCCTTGCCGGCGGGCGACGCTGGATCCAGCGCAGACGCGGCGGTGCCAGCACTCCGGCCCGCCAGACGCAGCCGATGCAGCGCGGGCCAGTCCGCCCACGCGGCCTCGATGCGCGCGTCGTGCGACGCGATGACGAGGCAGACGCCATGCTGGTCCGCCACGCGCCGCAGCAGCGCGAGCGTCGCCTCGCAGGCGTCGTCGTCCAGGTTGGCGGTGGGCTCGTCGGCCAGCACGAAACGCGGCGCGCGAAGGAGCGCCCGCGCCAGTGCGACGCGTTGCGCCTGGCCCTGGCTGAGCGCATGCGGACGGCGCTCGATCAACGCGCCGATGCCGAGCTCGTCGAGCACCGCCTCGATCCTCGCCCGGTCGGGCGCCAGCCCGGCGGCGACGAAAGGCAGCGACAGGTTGTCGCGCACGCTCAGCGACGGGCTGAGATGCAGGCGCTGCGGCATGAAGCCGAGGTTCGCGCCGCGCCAGGCATCGCGCGCGGCCGGCGCGAGCGCCCCGACCTCGACGCCGCCCATCGCGAGCCGCCCTGCGGACGGCGTCAGCAGCCCGGCCATCAGCGCCAGCAACGTGCTCTTGCCGCTGCCCGAGGCGCCGCGCAGCAGCAGATGCGCGCCTGCCGGCAAGAGGAAATCGGGGAACGACAGTTCGGCGGCGTCGATGCCGCCGTTCTCGCTACCGCTACCGCTACCGCTGCCGCCACCGCCGCGGTGGACCGCACCGACGCCAGCATCAGCGCCGGAGCGGGCGGCATCGCCACGGCCATCGCGGCCGTCGCGGCCGTCGCGGCCGTCGCGACGATAGCGGTATCGCAGCCGCTCGAACGCGACCAGCGGCTCGTCCCCCGTCAAGGCCATCAGCCGGCCGCCCCGTCCTTCAGCAATTCCTTGAATTTCTTGGCGAACTTGTCGACCTTGGGCGCGACGACAAAGGCGCAGTAGCCCTGCTCCGGGTGATTGGCGAAGTAGTCCTGGTGATAGGCCTCGGCGGGCCAGTAGTTCTGCTCGGGCTGGACTTCGGTGACGACCTTGCCGCCGTGGGCGCGCTGCGCCTCGTCGACGACCTGGCGGATCACGCCCAGCTGCTCGGGCCGGCTGTAGTAGATGCCCGAGCGGTACTGCGTGCCGACATCGGCGCCCTGGCGGTTCAGCGTCGTCGGGTCATGGATGGTGAAGAACACCTGCAGCAGGTCCTCGAGCGAGACGACCGCGCTGTCGAAGCGCACCCGCACCACTTCCGCATGGCCGGTGTTGCCGGAGCAGACCTGCTCGTAGTTCGGGTTCTCCAACGGCCCGTTGGTGTAGCCCGACTCCACGCCCAGCACGCCCTTGACGCGCAGGAACACGGCCTCGGTGCACCAGAAGCAGCCACCGCCCAGGGTGATCAGTTCCTCGCCGGGGCGAAGCGTGACGGGGTTCGGGGTGGTGCTCATGGCGTGTCCTCGTGAAAGCTGTCGGCCGGCTCAGATCGGGCCGGATCATCGCGGATCAAGCCCCGCGCCGGCCGCTCACTGTGCGCTCAGCGCCAGGTCCACGCGCGGCTGCCAGGGCTTGTCCTTGTCGTCGCCGCGATCGTCGCCGGCCGCGTGCAGCTTCGGCGAGGCCAGGAACATCCGCGCGTTGGCCACGCCGCGCTCGATCAGCGCGTCGCGCACGGCCACCGCGCGCTGCAGCGCCAGCTCGCGCAGTTGCTCGTCGGTCACGGTGTAGCTGTCCATCAGCAGCGCGCGCATCTGCTCGGCCGGGATGTCCTTGGCCAGGCCGAGGAAGTTGCGCGGCTTGCCCGGCAGCTTGGCGTTGTCGTAGACGGTCTTGAGCAGGCGCGCGCGCTGCGCGTCGTCGAGCTCGACCGGCGCCGCGCTGGCGTCGGACCCCGCGCCGGACGCTGCCGGGGCCGCCGCCTGCGTGAACGCGCTGCGGCGCAGCTCGCGGCGGCGCTCGGCCACCAGCGCCTCCTCCAGCCGGGCGGCCTGCGCCGCGCGGCGCTCCGCCTGCGGATCGACCCAGCCGGTGATGCTCAGCTGCAGCGACGGCTTGTCGCCCAGCACCTTGGTCAGCGGCTCGAGCTTCTTCGCCGCCTCGGGCGCCAGCGCCGCCGTGCCAGGGCGGAATTCCAGCTGGCTCATCTCCGCGCCGCCGCCGCCCGACAGCAGCGAGAACGGCGCCGTCAGCGCCTTGGCCAGCAGGTTGAGGATCAGCTTGACCACCAGCCCGCCGACGCTGAACTGCGGGTCGTTGAGCGAGCCGCTGACCGGCAGGTTGACGTCGATGACGCCGTCGCGGTCCTTGAGCAGCGCCACCGCCAGCTTGACCGGCAGCTTGGTCGCGGTCGGGCTGTCGATGCGGTCGCCGAAGGTCAGCTGGTTGAGCACGATCTTGTTGTCCGCCTGCAGCCGGCCGCCGGGCTCGATCTGGTAGTGGACGCGGGTGGAGAGCTTGCCGCGCTCGATCGCGTAGCCGGCGTACTTGCCGGCATACGGCGACAGCGGCGCGAGCTCGATGTCGGTGGCGCTGGCGGTGATGTCCAGCGCCAGCGGCGCGCCGCTGGGGTTGAGCTGGCCGCTGATGTCCAGCAGGCCGGTGCCCTCGACCTTGCCCTTGAGCTGCAGCGGCGCCATCGCCGCCGAACCGGCCGCGAACGCGCCCAGCGTGCCGGTGAGCTCGCTGAGGTTGGCGCTGTAGTTGGGCTTGATGAAGCGGTCGTTGAAGTCGACCTTGCCGCCGTTGAGGCGGGTCTCGGCGATGCTCAGGCGCAGCGGCGGCTCGCCGGCCGCGGACGAGGCCGCCGCCGACGCGGCCGTCGGCGCGGGGGCCGAGGTCGCCTGCGCCACCGTGGCCGCCACCGGCGCCGAGGCCGCCGGCGTGCCCGCCACCGCGGCCACCGCCTGGCCCTGCTCGGTCTGGTTGAGGTCGCGCAGGTTCAGCCGGCCCTGCTCGTTGACGATCAGCCGCGCGTAGAACTCGTCCAGCACCGCCTGCTGGATCTTCACGTCGGGCGCGCCGCCCGGCGCCAGCGCCACGCGCAGGCCGCCCAGCTTCAGGCCCTGCCAGCTGAGCAGGTCCTCGGCCGAGCGGCGCCGGCCCTCCTGCAGCCGCGCCTGGCGCAGCCGCAGGTCGGCGATCAGCAGCTCGCCGCCGGCGCGCACCGACGGCCCCTTGGGGGTCTCGGCGAACTCGAACCCGCCCCGCATCGAGCCCTCGGCCCGCTGCAGGTGGATGCCGATCGTCGGATCGAGGTAGGGATCGGCCCAGTGCAGCGGCAGGTGCTCGGCGTTGACCTTGCCCGAGACCTTCAGCGGCGCGAGCGCGACCTGCCCGTTCCACTGGAACCGGGGCACGTCGCGCGTGGCGCGGCGCGTCGCATCGGGCCGCCGCAGCGTCGCGCTCAGTTGCGCCGGCAGCGCCTTGCGCAGCTGTCGGCCGTCCCAGTCGATGCCCGACACCTTCAGCGCCAGTTCCTGAACGCCGATCGGCCGGGCCGGCTCGTCGTCCAGCACATGCGTGGCCAGGTCCAGCAGCGTGGCTTCGCCGCCCTCGATGGCGACCTCGGCGACCTGGGCCGTCCACGGCGCGCCGGCGCCGGGCGCGGCGGCGACCTCGGCGCGTTCCGGGGCATCCAGCGTGAGCCGGTCGCCACGCGACTCGGGCGCGCGGCGGCGCGACGCGGCCGCGGCGCCCTGGCCCGCCGGCGTCGCCGAGGCGCTCGTCCAGGCGTCCCAGCTCCACTTGCCGGCCTTGTCTCTTCCCAGCTGCGCCTTCGGCGCGACCAGCGCCAGCCGGCCGGCGGTCAGCTTGCGGCTGTCCAGCGCGAGTTCGGCCTGGTCCAGGCTCAGTTGCTTGAGCGACAGCACCGGCTTCTTGCCGTCGGCGAGCTGCAGGCCGTCCAGGCTGAGCGCCTTCAGCGACAGGCGGAGGTCCTCGCCGTTCGGGCCGGCGCGCACCGCGCCCTGCGTCGCGAAGCTGCCCTGCAGCGACAGCGGCGTCGCGGCCTTCAGGTAGGGCGAGAGGCCGTCCAGCGCCAGGTCCTTCAGCGCCCACTCGAGCACGACGCCGGCCGCGCCGACCTCGCCCTTGCCGGACAGGCTCGCGGCGGACTTGGCGCCCTCGGGCGCGACGGTCGCGGCGATCTCGACCGGCGCCGCCTTGGCCGCCAGCGGCCAGCCCAGCCCGCTGCCCTTCACGCTCAGGCCGTCGACGCGCCAGGTGGCCGCGGGACGCAGCGATTCGTCGGTCCAGCCGATGCGGCCGCCCTCGAGCGCCAGCTGCTGCACGCCGACGCGCCACGGTCCCGCGGGTGCGGCGCCCTTGGCCGCGCCAGAGGCCGCGCCCGAGGGCGCGGGAGCCGGCTTCGGTGCCGCCTTCGGCGCCGCGGTCGTCGTCGACGCCGTCGCAGCCGCGAAGTCCGGCAGCCAGAGACGACCTTGCGCGTCGCGGCCCATCAGCAGCTCGGGTTGCTTCAGCGAGACCGCGCCCAGCAGCAGTTGCCGCTTCAGCGGTTGCACGTTGGCCAGGTCGATGGTCAGGGCCTGCCAGCGCAACCAGTCCTCCCAGCCGCCTTCGGCCGCCGCGCCGGCGCCGCCGTCCACGCGGCGCTGCAGCGACAGCGCGCGCACGGCCGTCCGGCCGCTGAGCTTCACTTCGGGCGCCTGCGTCGGCGGCTGCTTGAAATCGACCGTCAACTGCGCGTCGACCAGGCCCTTGGCCAGGCGCATCGGCAGCGCCTTGGGCCAGTAGGCGCGATAGGCCGACAGGTCGAGCGCGTCCAGCTTGACCGTCATGCTCGCGCTGCGGGTGTCGGCGAACGGCCGGGCCTCGCCCTCGCTCTGGAAGCCGACGCCGTTCAACTGCCCGGACAGGCGGGGCTGCACATGCACCTCGACGTCCGCGTCCAGCGTCGACAGGAAAGGAATGCCCAGGTGCAGCGCCTTGAGCTCATGGACCATGCCGGCCGCGCGATCGTCGAGGCGGAACTCGCCGTCGGTCAGCTCGATGTTGTAGACCGCGGCCTCGGCGGGGCCGTCGTCGGCCTTCGGCGGCGTCTGGGGCGCGGCGCTCAGCCGGGCGACGATGTCGTCCAGGTCGGTCTTGCCGTCCGGCAGCAGCGCCACCCGCACCCGCGGGGAGTCGACCGTCAGCGACGACAGCACCGGCGCCAGGTGCCACAGCGAGCGCGGCGACAAGGCGACCCCGACGCGCTTGATCTCCAGCAGCGGCGGTGCCGCGGCGGTCGGGCCGGCGATCTTCAGCTCCTCCAGCGACAGCGCGAGCCGCCAGGGCGTGAAGCTCGCGCGCCCCAGGGTCACCGGACGCCCGAGTTCCTCCGAGGCGATGCGCACGCCGACGCGCTCGATCCACATCGGCAGCGCCACCCACGCCACCAGCAGCAGCGCGACGAGGAACAGCACCAGGCCCACGAGCGCGCGCAGCACGCGACGAGGCCAGACGGGGAGCGCGGAGAAGAACACAGGGGGAACCGGCGGGCGGTGCCGGACGAGTCGTCAAGGAAGCTGATTATGCTGGCGGGCTCAACACCTGACACCCCTCCCGCCTCTCGATGAACGACCTGATACACGCGGTCGCGGCCTTCCTGCTGCCGCCCACCGGCGCCTTCCCGCTGCTGCTGCTGGCCTGGTGGCTGCGGCATCGCCGGCGCTGGCTGTCGGGCGCGCTGTTCGCGAGCGGGCTGCTCGCGGTCTGGGTCGGCAGCACCGAGCTCGGCGCGCTGTGGCTGCAGGACCGGCTGCTCGGCCCGCAGCAGGCCGTGACCGTCCAGGCGCTGCGCGACGTCCCGCCGCGGCAGAGCGTGATCGTGGTGCTCGGGGGCGGCGCCCGCCGGCTGATGCCCGAATACGGCAGCGCGCAGCTCAAGACGGTGTCGATCGAACGGCTGCGCTACGGCATCTGGCTCTCGCGCCAGACCGACATCCCGCTGATGTTCACCGGCGGCACGCCGCGCGACGCGTCCGACGACACCCTCACCGAAGCGGGCGTGGCCGCGCGGACCGCGCGCGAGGAATTCGGCTTCACGCTGGCTTGGCAGGAGGACCGCGCCACCGACACCCGCGAGAACGCCCGCTACACCGCCGAGCTGCTGCGGGGCAAGGGCATCCGGCGCGTCGTGCTGGTCACGCACGACGTCCACATGCGCCGCGCGATGCGCGCCTTCCGCGAGGCGCTGCCGCCGGAGGTGGAGCTGGTCGCCGCGCCGATGAACCTGGCGCTGCCGGGCATCGAGTGGCGCGACCTGCTGCCGTCGCAGGAAGGCACGGCCCGGGCGCGTTACCTCGGCTACGAATGGCTGGGCTACGTCGCCGGGCATTGACCGAGCGCCCGAAAACGCCGGCCCCAAATAGAAACCCCTCCCGAGCCGGGCGACCCGGACGCGGGAGGGGTGGGCGGACCAGCCGCCTTTGGGGCTCCACGGCCATCTGCCGCGGGGCTCCTGGCGCGCAGAGACTGCGCCAGAGAAAGTGCCGGAAAGGCCAGACAACCTTAGGTCGGCCCTCCGCGCCCTTCAAGGCGTGATCCCTAGGAACTAGTGATTTCCTAGCCCCCGAACAAACGCTGATAGAGATCCGCGGCCCGGGTCTTCTGCTCGGCCGGCATCTCGATCACCCGGCCCCACTCGCGGCTGGTCTCGCCCGGCCACTTGTTGGTCGCGTCCATGCCCATCTTTCCGCCCAGCCCGCTGACCGGCGAGGCGAAGTCCAGGTAGTCGATCGGCGTGCCTTCGACCAGCGTCGTGTCCCGCGCCGGATCCATCCGCGTCGTGATCGCCCAGATCACGTCCTGCCAGTTGCGGATGTCCACGTCCTCGTCGACGACGACGATGAACTTCGTGTACATGAACTGGCGCAGGTAGCTCCACAGCCCGAACATCAGCCGCTTGGCATGCCCCGGATAGGCCTTCTTGATCGAGATCACCGCCATCCGGTAGCTGCAGCCCTCGGGCGGCAGGTAGAAGTCGACGATCTCCGGAAACTGCTTCTGCAGGATCGGGACGAACACCTCGTTCAGCGCCACGCCCAGCACCGCCGGCTCGTCGGGCGGCTTGCCGGTGTAGGTCGAGTGGTAGATCGCGCCGTCGCGCTGGGTGATCCGGCTGACCTCGAACACGGGGAACCAGTCCTGCTCGTTGTAATAGCCGGTGTGATCGCCGTAGGGGCCTTCCAGCGCATGCAGGTAGCCGCCCTTCTCCTTGAGCGGGATGCCGTCCTCGCTGTGGCCGGTGAAACCGGGCGCGGCCGGCGGGATGTGGCCTTCGAGCACGATCTCCGACGTCGCCGGCACCTGCAGCATCCGGCCGGCTTCGCCGACGTTCGTGTCGGCGACCTCGGTCCGCGAGCCGCGCAGCAGGCCGGCGAACTGGTATTCGGACAGCGAATCCGGCACCGGCGTCACCGCGCCGAGCGTCGTCGCCGGGTCGGCGCCCAGCGCCACCGCGATCGGGAACGGCTGTCCCGGATTCGCGATCGCGAAGTCGCGGAAATCGAGGGCGCCGCCCCGGTGCGCCAGCCAGCGCATGATCAGCTGCCGCTTGCCGATCAGCTGCTGTCTATAGATACCGAGGTTCTGGCGCAGGCGGGGATTGGGAATCCCTTGCGGGCCGCGCGTCACCACCAGGCCCCAGGTCAGCAGCGGGCCGATGTCGCCGGGCCAGCAGGTCTGGATCGGCAGCCGCTTGAGGTCGACGTCGTCGCCCTCGACCACTTGCTGCTGGCAGACCGGGCGCTTCACCAGCGCCGGCTTCATGTCCCAGAGCGCCTTGGCCATCTGCGCCAGCTTGCCCACGTCGCGCAGGCCGCGCGGCGGCTCGGGCTCCTTCAGCGTCGCCAGCAGCTGGCCGACCTCCCTCAATTGGGTGGTCGACTCGGCCCCCATGCCCAGGGCCACCCGGCGCGGCGTGCCGAACAGGTTGGCCAGCACCGGCATGCGGTGGCCGGTCGGCTGCTCGAACAGCAGCGCCGGGCCTTCCGCCCTGAGGACGAGGTCGCTCAGGGCCGTCATCTCGAGCACCGGCGACACCGGATCCGCGATGCGCCGCAGCTCCCCCATGCCCTCCAAAGCGCCGACAAAGTCACGGAGATCTCGGTACTTCATAACCATTAGTTGTTTAGAACAAGCCTTATACGGTTGACGGGTTATTTTTGATCCATAGAATCGCGCCCTGCCCTGATCCCAGGGTTATCCCGGTCTTCGCTGTGGGAAGCGAAACCGGTCCGCTGCCAATGGACGCTGGATCGCCCGTCCGTCGCACCAAGCGCCCGGAGCCCTCTGAGAGCCCTCCGAGCCGACGACGACGCCCGAACCGGCCCATTATCGCCACGCCCAGCCAGGCGCCCGACGAGAGAACGCACCCGCGTTCCCCGACGGACCCGAGGCGGACGTGGTCGGAGAAAGGAGTCGCATGACAGCGCGTTCTGACCTGTTATCCCTGCCCCGCCAGGCGCAAGCCGCCCTGGTGCTTTTCATCAAGGACATCGGCCAAGGCCTGCTGGTCGTCAGCCACAACACGCTCGCCCTGGTGGGCTTCGCCGTGGTCGCCATCGGCCTGGTCTTCGCCAGCCAGACCGACCTGCGCCAGCAGCTCGAAGGCCAGGTGCTGGGCTGGCTCAACGCCCGCCACGAGGCGCGCGTGGAGGCCTCCGGCGACGTGCTCGCGCTGCTGGCCGAGCCCGAGGCGATCACCCGCGCCACCGCGGTCGACCCCAAGGAGCTGACCCGCCAGCAGGCGCTGGTGGCGAACTACCTGGCGCGCCGCTACCGCGTGGCGCCGGAGCCGGTCAGCCGCCTGGTCAAGGAAGCCTGGGACGTCGGCCAGCGCGCCCGCGTCGATCCCACGCTGATCCTGTCGATCATGGCGATCGAGTCCGGCTTCAACCCGTTCGCCCAGAGCGCCGTCGGCGCCCAGGGCCTGATGCAGGTGATGACGCGCGTGCACGACGACAAGTACGAGGCCTTCGGCGGCAACCTGGCCGCGTTCGACCCGATCACCAACCTGCGCGTCGGCGTGCAGGTGCTCAAGGAATGCATCCAGCGCGCCGGCAGCCTCGAGGAAGGCCTGCGCCGCTACGTCGGCGCGGCCAACCTGCCCGACGACACCGGCTACGCCGGCCGCGTGCTGGCCGAGCAGGACCTGCTCAAGGCGGTGGTCCAGGGGCGCAACATCAGCCCGTCGGCGCCGCGCCCGATCCGCGAGCCGGCCTCGGCGCCGGCCCCGACCGGCGAGCAGGTCGCGATGACCGCCTCGATGCACTGACCGGCGCCAGCCGCTCCCCCCGCGGGAGGCACGCTCAACGGGTTCCTCGGGAACCCGTTTTTCATTCGCGAAGGCTCCTGCCGCCGCCTCCCCGGAACAATGTCACGGCCCGGGCCGTGCCCCGGTCCGGTGCGGCTACACTGCACGCTTCGCGCAACTGGCGATCAGGGCGCCCTGCACGTGACATCCGGTCGCGGCGCAGGCGTCGCCCGAGGTGGGTCACCACCGGGAAGCGCGAGCGGCCGGAGACGTTCTCCGGCTGTCCGTGCCGTTCGCCTGGGCCGCCGTCGTTCCGGCATCCGTCGCCGCCTCGCTCACGCGATCGCGCCGATGCGCCGCCGGCCGGGCGGCGCCAACCCTTGAGCCGACATCATCATGTTTGACCGCACCCAACAGACCCTCGCCCACGTCGACGCCGAAGTCTTCGCCGCCATCCAGCAGGAGACGAAGCGGCAGGAAGACCACATCGAGCTGATCGCCTCGGAGAACTACACCTCCCCGGCGGTCATGGAAGCGCAGGGCAGCCAGCTGACCAACAAGTACGCCGAGGGCTATCCCGGCAAGCGCTACTACGGCGGCTGCGAGTACGTCGACATCGTCGAGCAGCTGGCGATCGACCGCCTCAAGCAGCTCTACGGCGCCGAGTACGCCAACGTGCAGCCCAACAGCGGCTCGCAGGCCAACCAGGGCGTGTTCTTCGCGCTGCTGCAGCCCGGCGACACCATCATGGGCATGAGCCTGGCCGAGGGCGGCCACCTGACCCACGGCATGGCGCTGAACATGAGCGGCAAGTGGTTCAACGTGATCTCCTACGGCCTGAACGCCAAGGAAGAGATCGACTACGACGCGATGGAAGCGCTGGCGCGCGAGAAGAAGCCCAAGCTGATCATCGCGGGCGCCTCGGCCTACTCGCTGCGCATCGACTTCGAGCGCTTCGGCAAGATCGCCAAGGAGATCGGCGCGTACTTCATGGTCGACATGGCGCACTACGCCGGCCTGATCGCCGCGGGCGCCTACCCCAACCCGCTGCCGCACGCCGACGTGGTGACCTCCACGACGCACAAGAGCCTGCGCGGCCCGCGCGGCGGCATCATCCTGATGAACGACGAGGCGATCGCCAAGAAGATCAACTCGGCGATCTTCCCCGGCATCCAGGGCGGCCCGCTGATGCACGTGATCGCCGGCAAGGCGGTGGCGTTCAAGGAGGCGCTGTCGCCCGAGTTCAAGGCCTACCAGCAGCAGGTCGTCGCCAACGCCAAGGTGCTGGCCGACACGCTGATCGAGCGCGGCCTGCGCATCGTCTCCGGCGGCACCGAAAGCCATGTGATGCTGGTCGACCTGCGTCCGAAGAACCTGACCGGCAAGGAAGCCGAGGCCATCCTGGGCGCCGCCCACATGACCTGCAACAAGAACGGCATCCCGAACGACCCGCAAAAGCCGATGGTCACCAGCGGCATCCGCCTGGGCACGCCGGCGATGACCACGCGCGGCTTCAAGGAAGAGCAGGTCCGCAAGACCGCGCACCTGATCGCCGACGTGCTGGACCAGCCGCACGACGAGGCCAACCTGGCCCGCGTGCGCGAGCAGGTGGCCGAGCTGACGCGTCAGTTCCCGGTCTACCGCTGAGCGGAGCCCGCGGCGCATGCGTTGCCCCTTCTGCGGTCACGGCGACACGCAAGTCTCGGAGACCCGCGAGTCCGACGAGGGCGACGTGGTGCGCCGCCGCCGGCGCTGCCAGTCCTGCGACAAGCGCTTCACGACCTACGAGCGCGCGGAGATCGCGTTGCCGATGGTCGTGAAGAAGGACGGCACGCGCGCCGAATTCGACATGGGCAAGCTGCGCGCGTCGATGACGCTGGCGCTGCGCAAGCGGCCGGTCAGCATCGAGCAGATCGACGCCGCGCTGGAGCGCATCCAGGAGAAGCTGCTCAGCAGCGGCGCGCGCGAGATCCCGTCGACCAAGCTGGGCGAGCACGTGATGCGCGAACTCAAGCGCATCGACAAGGTCGCCTACGTGCGCTTCGCGTCGGTGTACCGCTCCTTCGAGGACGTCGACGAGTTCCGGCAGTTGATCCGGGACATCTGACCTCTTCCCGAACAGTCCTCCCCCCAAAGCCGGCCCCCTTCAGCGGGCCGGCTTTTCCCTCCTGAAGGCGAAGCGCGCGGCTCGCCGTCTCCCTAGAGTTCCTGGCAACTCTTCCGGAGATCCACCGTGCCGCCGTTCGCTCCCCTTCCCGCTTCCGCGCCGTCCACCGATGCGCCGTCCACCGATGCGCCATCTGCCGACGCGCCATTCGTCGACGCGCCATTCGTCGGCGCGGCCCATGGCCGCCTCGGCTCGAACGCGCGTGGCTTCAGCCTGATCGAGGCGCTGGTCAGCGTCGCGATCGTCGCGCTGCTGGCCGTGCTGGCGGGGCCCGACCTGCGCGACTGGCTCTGGCGCCAGCGCCTGTCGAACGCGGCGCAGGCGGTGCTCGGCGACCTGCAGCTCGCGCGCAGCGAGGCGATCCAGGGCGCGCGCAACGTCATCCTGCATTTCGGCGGCGACGAGTCCGGCGTCAGCGGCAGCGGCCGCTGCTACGTGCTGCACACCGGCCCGGCTGGCGCCTGCGCCTGTCGCGTCGACGCGCCGCCGGTCTGCGACCCCGGCGCGCAGGCGCTCAAGCAGGCCCGCTGGCAGCGCGGCCGCGGGCAGGCCGAGGTGGTGGCCAACGTGCCGTCGATGCTGTTCAGCGGCCGCCAGGGCACGGTGTCGGTCAGCGGGACCGTCGAGGTGCGGATGACCGGCATCGGCGCGGTGCGCCACGTGGTCCACATCACCGGGCGTGTCCGCAGCTGCGGCACGGACAGCGCGATGAACCGCCTGCCGAGGTGCGCATGAGCCGCCGCGGTTTCTCGCTGATCGAGGTCCTGGCGGTGCTCGCGATCCTGGCCGTGCTCGCGGCGTTGGTCTTGCCCGGCTTCCGCGCCCAGATCCTCCAGGGCCGACGCGCCGAGGCGCGCGAGGCCTTGCAGGCCGTCCAACTGGCGCAAGAGCGGTTCCGGTCCAGGAACCCGCGCTACGCCGATCGGCTGGAGGCGCTGGAGCATCCGGCGACGACCCGGAGCAGCCTGTATCGATTGCGGATCGTGCAGGCGGATGCGACGACCTACACGGTCGAGGCGATCGCCCAAGGCACCCAAGGCGGCGACCGCCCCTGTCGCGTCCTGCGGCTGCGGCTGGAACTGGGCGCCATCCACACCGCCGGCCTGGACGAGCAGGGTGCCGAACAGGCCGCCTGCTGGCCGCGATGACGAGGCGCAGGACATGAGGCATTCCATGAGCCGCGCCATCCCGCGTCCGAGCCGCTCGCGCGGCTTCACGCTGGTGGAACTGTTGATCGGCTTGGCCATCGGCCTGGCCCTGATGGCCGGCGCCTTCGCGATGGCGGGATGGCAGCTTGGCGAGCATCACCGCTTGATGCTCGAGCTGCAGGTCCAGCAGGACCTGCGGGGAACGGCCGAATTGATGCTGCGCGACCTGCGACGCGCGGCGTTCTGGGACCGGGCGCAGGACGGTGTCTGGGACGTGGACCGGCCGTCGCCGGTATCGAACCCCTTTGCCGACCTGTCGATCGCGGACGCGGGCACGCGCATCGCCTACAGCTTCGCGCGGGAAGGCGCGGCGGGCGGCGACGCCGCTCGCGAGGGCGCGGGCTTCCGCCTCGTCAACGGCCGCATCGATCAGCTCATCGCCGGTCGACACCAGCCGCTGATCGATCCCACGGTCCTGCGCGTGCGGGCCTTCGAAGCCAGGGTTTCGGCCACCGCCACCGCCACCGCCACCGCCTCAGGCTCGGGCTCGGGCTCGGGCTCAGGCTCAGGCTCAGGCTCGGACGATGGTGGGGCTGGCAACCCGTCCCGCTGTGAACCCCGGCTCGACCGCCGGCTCGTCGTGTTGTCCATCGACGCGGAGGCGGCGCACGACCGTCGCGTCCGCCACCGCCTCGAGCTGCACAGCCGCCTGCGCAACGACACGCTGACGGAGTCCTGCCCATGACGCGACGACGCGAACGTGGCATCGGCACGCTGGCCACCTGCGCGGTGATGCTGATGGTGTTGGCCTTGGGCGCGGCCTGGGCGGCGCGGCAGATGACGACGGCGCAGCGCGTCGCCGCCAACGACCATCGCGCGGCCCTGGCCTTCGAGGCCGCCGAATCCGGCCTGGCCTGGGCGGTCGCGATGCTCAACGGCGGCGCCATCGACGCCGCCTGCCGACCCGCCGTCGTCGGGACGGCCACATCCGCCGCGGCGACGATGGCGACAACCCAGGCGCCCACGAAGCTCGGCGGCTCGACCGCCCTCGACTTCCGCACCCGGTTCCTGTCGATCGGCACCGATGGCCACTACCGCGCCCCCGCGAGCACCGACGCCCCGCCGCCGCCGACCTGCTGGAACACGGACGCGCTGCGCTGGACCTGCCGATGCTCGTCCGGCAGCCAAGGGAATGACGACGCGAGTCCAGCGGGCGGGGCGCCGAGGCCGCGATTCAGCGTGCGGTTCATCGATGGCGGCGCACCGGGCCAGCTCAAGTTGATCGCCTCCGGATGCAGTGACCAGCGCCCCCATTGCGACGACCTGACCGACGGCCCGTCCGGCGTGGCCGAGACGTCCCAGCACCTGGCCCTCCTGAGCGCCCTGCGGCTGCCGCCCGCGTCGGCCCGGGTCGAGGGCCCGGGCAGCTTCCTCCAGGTATTCGGCTACCCACCGGCGCACTACCGAAACCAACCCGCGATCGCCCGGCTTCGATGCGACGGCGAGTGCGCCGGCCCGTTGGCGCAAGCGCTCGCGCGCGGGCGGCGCCTCGTCTGGATCGACGGCGACGCTCGGCTGTCGCGCTGGCCGGACGAGGCGCTGGACGGCACGCCATGGATCCTCGTGGTCGATGGACTGCTGACGCTGTCCGCCCCCGGCCATCCCCAAGGGGTGCTGTATGCGCGAGACGGCATCCACTGGCACCCGGCGGCGGGCACGGCAGCCTCGCTGCGTGGCGCGCTCGTCACCGACGGCGTGATCGACCGGGCCCGCTCCGTGGAGCTGATCCACGACCGGGCGGTGCTGCACCAGCTTCATCGCCGGATGGGCAGCTTCCTGCCAGTCCCTGGCGGATGGACGCCGACACGATGACCACACCGCTCACCCCTCCCCGACGGCCGGCCAGCCACGGCGGCTTCACGCTGATCGAAGCGCTGATCGCACTGGCGCTGCTGAGCATCGGCATCGTCGGCCTGATGACCCTGCAGGTCCGGCTCCGGCTGGCTGCCGACGAGGTCCGCAACCAGGATCAAGGCCTGCGCCTGGCGCGCAACGAACTTGAACGCTGGCGTTGGCGGCCCGAGGGCTCGGCGCCCGCCCTGACCTGGGAAGGACCCACCACCGCGTTCCACGTCACCGGCCGCTCGGCCACGCTGGACGAGGCGCTCGGCCTCGGTCGCACCGATCGGGACCGCGCCGACCGGGATCGCGCCGGCGGGCGCCCCGGCCCCGGCAGCTCTGGACACAGCAGCGAGCAAGACGCGGGAATGACCGCCCTGCCCCTTCGCCCCGTCCACCTGCGCGTGCAGTGGATCGACCGCCAGGGACGCCCCCACGCGCTGGCGCTGGACAGCCTGTTGCCGACCACCGATCCCGCCCTCTCCGCATGGCTGCTCCTGGGCCCGGAGGCCGCCGCTAGACTGCGCGCCATGCAAGATTCCCGACCGCCCCTGGCCACCGGCTCCGCGACCGCTCCGGCCTCGCCGACCTCGCGCGACGACCGCTGGTTGGCTCACGCCGTGCAGCTCGCCGAGCGCGGCATCGGCCTCACTGATCCGAATCCGCGCGTCGGCTGCGTGATCGTCGACGGGCAGGACCAGGTGCTCGGCCAGGGCCACACGCAACCGGCCGGGCAGGCGCATGCCGAGGTCATGGCCCTGCGCGATGCCCAGTCGCGCCAGCGGGACGTGCGCGGCGCGACCGTCTACGTGACGCTCGAGCCCTGCGCCCACCATGGCCGCACGCCGCCGTGCTGCGACGCGCTGATCGCGGCCGGCGTGGGCCGGGTCGTCGTCGCGCTGGGGGACCCGAACCCGCAGGTCGCCGGGCAAGGCCTGGCGCGGATGCGGGCCGCGGGCATCGCGACCGAGGTCCTGCCGGTGGACCATCCGTCCGCCGTCGCGGCCAGCGAGCTCAACATCGGTTTCCTGACCCGGATGCGGCAAGGCCGGCCGTTCGTGCGGCTGAAGGTCGCGGCCTCGCTGGACGGCCGGACCGCCTTGTCCAACGGCGTGAGCCAATGGATCACCGGCCCCGACGCGCGCCGCGACGGCCATGCCTGGCGACGCCGGGCCGGCGCGGTGCTGACCGGCATCGGCACCGCCCGCGAGGACGATCCGCGCCTGGACGTGCGCGACGTCGAGACGGTGCTGCAGCCACAGCGGGTGCTGATCGACTCGCGATTGGAGCTGTCGCCGACGGCGCGGCTGCTGGACCCGCCCGGCCAGTTGCTGGTCTATCACGCGCTGGCGGAGCCCGGCGAGCGCGGCGCGGCGCTGGCCGCCCGGGGCGCCGAGCTGGTGTCCGTCGCCGATCCGGCGCGCGGCAAGGTCGACCTCGCCGCGGCCATCCGGGACCTGGGCCGGCGCCAGGTCAACGAGCTGCACATCGAGGCCGGGTACAAGCTCAACGGCTCGCTACTGCGCACCGGGCTGGTCGACGAACTGCTGCTCTATCTCGCGCCGATGCTGCTGGGCGACGGCCGCGGCATGGTCGACCTCGGCGGCCTGACGGCCCTGGACCAGGCCTCGCGCTGGCGGCTGGTCGACAGCGCGCCGGTCGGCGGCGACCTGCGGCTGCGCCTGAGACCGGCCACCGCTTGATGCCGCCCCGCCTACAATCGCGCCCATGCCTATTTCACCGATTCCCGAGCTGGTCGCCGAACTGGCGGCCGGCCGCATGGTCATCCTCGTCGACGAGGAAGACCGCGAGAACGAGGGGGACCTCGTGCTCGCCGCCGATCACGTCACGCCCGAGGCGATCAACTTCATGGCCAAGTACGGCCGGGGCCTGATCTGCCTGACGCTGACGCGCGAGCGCTGCGAGCAACTGCAGCTGCCGCCGATGGCCACGCGCAACGGCACCAAGCACGGCACAGCCTTCACCGTGTCGATCGAGGCCGCCACCGGCGTGACCACCGGCATCTCCGCCGCCGACCGCGCGCGCACGGTGCAGGCCGCGGTCGCCAAGGGCGCCGTCGCGGCGGACCTGGTGCAGCCGGGCCACATCTTCCCGCTGCAGGCCCAGGACGGCGGCGTGCTGATGCGCGCCGGCCATACCGAGGCCGGCTGCGACCTGTCGCGGATGGCCGGGCTGACGCCCGCGGGCGTGATCTGCGAGATCATGAACGACGACGGCACCATGGCCCGCCTACCGGACCTGGAGATCTTCGCCAAGGAACACGGCCTGAAGATCGGCACGATCGCCGACCTGATCGAGTACCGCAGCCGCAACGAGTCGATCGTGCAGCGCATCGCGCAACGTCCGCTGGACACGCGCGAGGGCCGCTTCGAGTGCCACGTCTTCCGCGACCGCTCCAACAACGTCCACATGGCGCTGGCGCTGGGCCAGTGGGACAAGGACCAGGAAGTGCTGGTGCGGGTGCATGAGCCGTTCTCGGCGATGGACCTGCTGGACGCCGGGCGCTGCGGCCACAGCTGGCCGCTGCCGCAGGCGCTGGCCGCGATCCAGCAGGAAGGCGCCGGCGTGGCCGTGCTGCTGAACTGCGGCGAGGACGCCGACGCGCTGCTGGCGCGCCTGCAGCCGGCCGGCGCGGAAGAACCGCGCCAGACCATGGACCTGCGCACCTACGGCGTCGGCGCGCAGATCCTGCGCGAGCTGGGCGTGCACCGGATGAAGCTGCTCGGCAGCCCGCGCCGCATGCCCAGCATGACCGGCTACGGGCTTGAGGTCACCGGCTTCCAGGCCGCGCAGGCCACCCCCAACGACTGCTGAAGGCCGAGGACCGCATGCAAGGATCTGACAAGGGTCGGTCGACCCCGCTCGATGGACGCGGGCTGCGCGTGGGCATCGTCCAGGCGCGTTTCAACGACACGCTGACCACCGCGCTGGCCACCGCCTGCCTGGGCGAGCTCAAGCGGCTCGGCGTGCAGGACGGCGACATCCGCCACGTGACCGTGCCCGGCGCGCTGGAAGTGCCGGTGGCGCTGCAGGCGATGGCCGCGAGCGGTCGCTACGACGCGCTGGTGGCGCTGGGCTGCATCATCCGCGGCGAGACCTACCATTTCGAATTGGTCGCCAACGAGAGCGGCGCCGGCGTGACGCGCCTGACGCTCGACCACCGTCTGCCGATCGCCAACGCGATCCTGACGGTGGAGAACGAGGAACAGGCCTGGGCGCGGGCCGAGGACAAGGGCCGCGATGCCGGCACCGTCGCCGTCGAGATGGCACAGCTGCTGAAAGAACTGAAGTGAGCAACAAGGACACCTCCCCCACCGCCGGCAAGCCCGCGGCCAAGTCCGGCGGCAAGCCCGCGGCGAAGAAGGCACCGGCCAAGTCGGCCCGCCGCCGTTCGCGCGAGCATGCGCTGCAAGGCATCTACCAATGGCTGGTGACCGGTGACGACGTCGGCGTGATCGACGCGCACACCCGCGAGCAGGACGGCTTCGACAAGGCCGACCGCGGTCACTACGACAAGCTCTTCAACGGCGCCATCGAGGAAGCGGCCGATCTGGACACGGTGCTGGCGCGTCACGCGGACCGCAAGACCACCGAGCTGTCCCCGATCGAGCACGCGATCCTCATGATCGGCGCGTACGAGCTGAAGAACTGCATCGACATCCCGTACAAGGTCGCGATCAACGAGGCGGTCGAGTTGGCCAAGTCCTTCGGCGGCACCGACGGCCACAAGTACGTCAACGGCGTGCTGGACCGCGCCGCGGTCGACCTGCGCCCGGTCGAGGTCAAGGCCTCCCGCGGCTGATCCCGCGCCGGCCGATGCCGACAGACAGGGCCCGGGACGGCGACGTCCCGGGCCCTGGTCGTTTCCGGCTTCATGAAGAGTTCGTTAACCTGCCGGTCCGCGCGCTGGGACACTCCGTCCTCGCGCGCGAACGCGGGCGCGATGGCCGATGGCGAAAGGGCGGGCTGGGAGGTTATGAAGGTTCTGCTGCTGGAAGACGACCTGGAGCTGGGCAACGGCGTGCGCATCGCGCTGCTGCAGCAGGGCATGGACGTCGTGTGGGTGCGGCGGCTCTCGGATGCCGCCGGCAGCCTGGACGCGCACACCTTCGACATGGTGCTGCTCGACCTGGGCCTGCCCGACGGTGACGGCTTCGAGCTGCTGGGGCGGCTGCGCCGCCACCGCCAGAACCTGCCGATCCTGATCCTGAGCGCGCGCGACGAGCTGCAGGACCGGCTGCGCGGCCTGGACGGCGGCGCCGACGACTACCTGGTCAAGCCCTTCGCGCTGGCCGAGCTGCTGTCGCGGGTGCGCGCACTGGCGCGGCGCAGCTACGGCTTCGACGAGGGCCAGCTGACGTTGCGCGGCCTGGCGCTGCACGAGGCCACGCGCGCGGTCAGCGTCAACGGGCGCGACATCGAGCTGTCGCGCTGCGAATTCGACCTGCTGGCGCTGCTGCTCAAGTGCATGGGCCGCGTGGTCACGCGCCGGGCGCTGGAGCAGCAGGTGCTGCCCGGCGGGCCGACCAACGAAAGCAACGCGCTGGACGTCCACATCTCCAACCTGCGCCGCAAGATCGGCAAGGGCTACGTGCGCACGGTGCGCGGCATCGGGTACGTCATCGACCCGAAGTCGCGCGACGACGCGGGCGACGGCCTGGGCGACGGCGCGCGATGACCGCCTGGCTCCGAGGTCTGTGGCCGCTGCTGGCGAGCCCCTCGCTGGCGCGGCGCCTGGTGACGGCGCAGATGGGCCTGCTGGTGGCGCTGTGGACGCTGCTCTTCGCGCTGGTGCTGTACGAGGGCCGCAGCCGCAACGAGCTGATCGACGCGCAGCCGATCGCCGACGCCTTCATCTCCGTCACCCAGAACTTCGGCGACCAGCCGGAGCGGCTGCATGAAAGCCTGGTCGCGATGGACATGGCGGTGCGCGGCGTGGGCAGCGGCGGCGAGCCCGAGAACGACCTGTCGCCCCGCATCCTGGTCTGGCGCGGGGCGGACCTGGTCTACCGGTCGTCGCCGGAGACGCCGCTGCTGACCAACACCAAGCCGGACGTGCTCGAGCGGATCTCGGACGCGGACGGCAAGGAGTGGCTGGTCCGGACCCGCGTGTCGCCGAGCTCCGGCATCCGCGTCGTGATGATGGTGCCGGGGGTGTTCCAGATGGTGCTGACGGTCTACGACCGCGGCTACTACCTGCTGCCGCTGCTGGTGAGCCTGCCCTTCCTGGTGCTGCCGGCCTGGCTGTCGGTGCGCATGGCGCTGCGTCCGTGGCGCGAGGTCGGCGACGAGCTCTCCGCGCGCGGCCCCAGCGACCTCGCGCCGCTGCGCTTCCAGGCCCGCCACCTGGAGTTGCGGCCGCTGGCGCAGGCGATCAACGCACTGCTGCAGCGGGTGCGCGACAGCGCGGAACGCGAGCGCAGCCTGATCGCCGACGCGGCGCATGAGCTGCGCACGCCGCTGGCGGCGATGCGGGTCAACGTCGAGGCGATGAAGGACGAGGCCACCGATCCGCGCGAGCGCGCGTTGATGGGCAGCCTGCTGCGCAGCAACGAACGCGCGACGCGGCTGGTCGGCCAGCTGCTGCGGCTGATGCGCAGCGACGCCGAGAAAAGCCAGGACGCGTTCGCGATGCTGGACCTCGAGGAGCTGATCCAGGACCGGCTGGCGCTGATGGAGGCGCTGGCGGACGTGCGGGGCGTGGCGCTCGAGCTGATCTCGCAGGGGCCTCAGCCGGTCTTCGGCGAGCGCGAGAGCCTGGTCTCGATGATCGACAACCTGGTCGACAACGCGATCAAGTACAGCCCGCAGGGCGGCGAGGTCGTCGTGCGGCTGTCCCGCATGGCGGGCCGCGCGGTGCTGTCCATCGACGACCAGGGCCCCGGCATCGCCCCCGAGCTGCGCGCGCGGGTGTTCGACCGCTTCTTCCGCAGCCCCGACCAGACGCAGAGCGGCAGCGGCCTCGGGCTGGCGATCGTCAAGTCGGTGGTGGAGCGCCACCGCGGCCAGGTCCACCTGACGACGCCGGACGCCAACCCGGGCCTGCGCGTCGTGGTGCACCTGCCGCTGCACGGCGGTTCCTGAGTTCGCGCAGAATCCGCGCTCGCCCCACGCTCAGGTCGTCGCCCCATGCCTCGTCTCAACATCGCCATCACCGGCTTCGGCGGCATCGGCCGCAAGGTCGCCGAGCTGCTCTCGGCCCGGACCGCCCGGTACCAGGAACGCTTCGGGCTCGACGTCCGGCTCGTCGGTGTCTGCGGCGCCTCCGCCGGGCTCATCGACGAGGCCGGGCTCGGCGCCGCGGCACTCGCCGACCGGGCGGGCTACGTCCCCGGCCTGACCGGCGACGCCTTCATCGAGCGCGTCCCGGCCGACCTGCTGATCGAGGCCAGCCCGACCGACTTCCGCACCGGCGGCGCGGCGCTGGGCTACATCCGCGCGGCGTTCCGGCGGCAGATGCAGGTGATCGCGATCTCCAAGGGCGCGCTCGCCTTCGACTTCCCAGGCCTGCAGGCCGAGGCCACGCGGCGCGGCCTGGCGCTGAAGGTCAGCGGCGCGGCCGGCTCGGCGATGCCGACGATCGACCTGGTGCGCTACAACCTCGCGGGCTGCGAGGTGCGCTCGCTGGCGGCGATCGTGACCGGCACCACCAACATCATCCTGTCCGAGATGCTGGATCGCGAATGCGACTTCGCCGACGCGTTGGCCGAGGCGCAGCGGCTGGGTATCGCGGAGTCCGACCCGACGCTGGACACGCACGGCTGGGACACGGCCTGCAAGATCGCGATCCTGTGCAACGCGGCCTTCGGCACCGCGATCGACGTGCAGGCGATGCCGCGCCAGGGCATCGAGCAGGTGACGCTGGCGGACGTGCGCCGGTGGAAGGCCGATGGCGTGCGGCCGCGGCTGGTCGGGCGGATCGACCGTCCGGACGGTCGCTACGAGGCCTCGGTCGGCATCGAGCTCTACCGGCCCGAGCATCCGTTCTTCCACGCCCATGGACGCGCGAAGGCCGTCCACGTCGTCACCGACCTGATGGGCGAGCTGACGCTGACCGGCGGCGGCTCCAGCCCCTACGGCACCGCGGCCGCGGCGCTGAAGGACCTGGAACACATCCTCGTGGCCGCGCACCGGAGGTCCGAGGCGTGACGGCCGCCTTCCGCCTGCGCCGGCCCGAATCGACCGACGTCGACGGCGCGATCGCCGTGCATGGCGACCCCGAGACCAACCGCTTCAAGCCCGGCGAGCCCCTCAGCCTGATCCACGAGATCCGGCGCGAGGCTCACGCGGCGCGGACCAGCTCCTCGACCAGCGCTTCGTAGCGCCGCAGCGGCCGGCCGAGCATCGCCTCCAGGCGCTGCACCGTGCCGTCGACCGGCGTCATGCCGTGGCGCTGGATGCGGCCCATCATCACGCGCATGTCGTAGGCCATCCAGCCCGGCCCGACCTGGGCCATCTGCGCCTCGAAGGCCGGCAGGTCGTCGCCGCCGTAGGCGATCTCGCGGCCGAGCGCGCGGCCCCAGGTGGCGGCCGCGGACTCGCCGGTCATCGCCTGCGGGCCGACGACATCCAGCGTCTCGCGCGGCAGCGGTGCCGGCGCGCCGTCGCGGCGCAGCAGCTCCGCGACAGCCACGTCGGCGAGGTCGCGGGTGTCGACCATCGCCACGCCCGCCGCGCCGATCGGCATCGGATAGACGCCGTAGCCCTGGATCACGGCCTGGACCTGGCGATCGTTCTGCATGAAGTAGGCCGGGCGCAGCACGGTCGCGGGAATCTCCAGGCTCTCGATCATCCGTTCCACCGTGTGCTTGCCGGTGAAGTGCGGCACGTCGGTGAAGCGGTCGGCGTGGATGACGGACAGGTAGACGACGCGTTCGATGCCGGCCTCGCGGGCCAGGCCCAGCGTCTGCAGGCCTTGCGTGACTTCGTCGGGCGTGACGGCGTTCAGCAGGAACAGCGTCCGCACGCCCGCCAGCGCGCGGCGCACCGAGGCGGGATCGGACAGGTCGCCGACGACTTCGGCGACGCCGGCCGGCAGGACCGCCTTGCCGGGCTGGCGCACCAGCGCCTTGACGGAGGCGCCTTGGCGCGCCAGGCCTTGAACGACGAGGGAACCGATCGTGCCGGTGGCACCAGTGACGAGGATGCTCATGGAAATCTCCTTGGGATGAGGGAACGGGGGGAACGAGTGAGGGAACGGGTGGAATGAACGCGGGGATCGCGCGGGCCACGGCGCACGGGGCGCACGTGGAGAACGGGTGGGGAACGGGGGAATGGGATCGCGCCAGGCGGGCGGCGCTCAGGCGGTGAGGTCGACGACCGCCTTGCCGTGAATGGCGCCGAGGCGATGGCGCTCGATCGCGTCGGGCAGGTCGGCGAAGCGGACGACCTCGTCGACGCGGGCCTGGAGTTCGCCCTGGGCGACCTGGCGGGCGATCCGCTCGAGCAGGCCGGCATCGGGCTTCATGACGAACCACAGGCCGCGCAGGCCGGCCGGTGTCTTGGCCAGGATCTCGGGCGACGAGGTGCCGACGACGACGCCGGTGCGCGACAGCACCTGCCAGGTCCGGTCCTGCGTCTCGCCGCCGACGTAGTCGAGCGCCAGGTCGATGTCGCGGACCATCGACTCGAAACGCTCATGGCGGTAGTCGATGACCTGGTCGGCGCCGAGCTCGCGGAGCCAGTCGGCGTCGCGTTCGGAGGCGGTCGCGACGACGACGGCGCCGGCGCGCTTGGCGAACTGCACGGCGAAGGCGCCCAGCCCGCCGCCCGCGCCATGGACCAGCACGCGTTGGGACGGCCAGACCGGCCCGGCCAGGTGCAGGCTCTGCCAGGCGGCGAGCGACGCGACCGGCAGCGAGGCGGCGGTCAGGTCGTCCAGGCCGTCCGGCGTCGGCGCGAGCCGGGCCTCGTCGACGGCGACCAGCTCGGCATAGGCCCCCAGGCCGCCGAGCGCGCCCATCACGCGGTCGCCGACCCGGAAACGGCTGACGCCCTCCCCGACGGCTTCCACCACGCCGGCGAGCTCGAGGCCCAGCACCGTCGGCAGCGGGATCGGGAACGCGTCGCGGACCAGGCCTTCGCGCAGCTTCCAGTCCAGTCCGTTGAGGCCGGCGGCGCGCACGTTCACGAGCACCTGGCCGGGACCGGCGGCGGGCGCCGCGACGGCGGAGACCTGGGTTCCGGCGATGCCGCCGTAGGCATTCAGGGTCAAGGCACGAATGGTGGTCATGGTCGGTTCCTTCGATCGGATAGGTTGCGATGGGAGAACGATAGGTCGTTGCATCCTATAAACACAGACGCCAAAATCGAGACAACTCGTCTCACGGATGGAACAGATGGACCTGAACGCCTTGGCCGACTTCACGCTGGTGGCCACGCATGGCGGCTTCGGCCGGGCGAGCCGCGCCAGCCGGCGCTCGAAGGCGACGCTGTCGCGCCGCGTCGCGGACCTGGAGGAGCAACTGGGCGTGCGCCTGATCGAGCGGGGCACCAAGGGCCTGGAGCTCACCGAGGCCGGCCAGCGGCTGCTCAACCGCACCGAAGGCCCGATGAGCGAGGTGGCGGACGCGTTCGCCTCGGCGCTGGAGGAGACCGGCCAGGTGCGCGGGCAGTTGCGTGTCGCCGCGCCGCTGCTGTTCTCGCAGCTGGCGATGGGGCGCCTGTGCGCGGAGTTCCGCGCGCTGCATCCCGAGGTGCTGGTGGAGGTCGTCGCCGAGGACCGGGTCGTCGACCTGGTCGAGGAGCGCTTCGACGTGGCGATCCGTCCCAATCCGCGGATGGACACGACGCTGGTCGGACGCCGCTTCGCCAAGGACCGGCTGGTCGTGGTGGCGGCGCCCTCGATCCCGATGCCCGCGCCGGGCGAGGTCCCGGCGAGCGTGCCGGCGGTCGTGACCTCGCTGACCGGCGGGAGCCACTGGGTCGTCGACGGCGGCCTGGTCGTCGATCCCGTGCCGGTGCTGCGGCTGTCGTCGCTGCAGATGGTCCGCGACGCGGCGATCGCCGGCGCGGGCGCGGCCTTGCTGCCGCAGTCGATCGTCTGGAACCGGCTGACGCGGGGCGAGCTCGTCCAGTGGGGCGCGGTGCCGGGCAAGGAGGTCGAGCTGTGGGTGCTGCACACCTCGCGGCGGCTGGCCAGCCCGAAGGTCAAGGCCTTCGTCGATTTCCTCTGCGCGCGCTACCCGGACGGGGTGCTGATGCTGCCGGGCTGATCACCCGCCGCGACCGGCGTCGTCCTGGCGGCGCGCCGCGTCCGGCGTCAACCCGGTCCACGCCTTGAAGGCGCGATAGAACGAATTCGTCTCGTCGAATCCCAGCAGGAACGAGATCTCCGCGTGGGACAGCGCGGTCTTCTCGAGGTAATGGCGCGCCAGGTCCAGCCGCGTGTCGTTGAGGATCTTCTGGTAGCTCGTGCCTTCGGCCTCGATGCGCCGTTGCAGCGTCCGCTTGCTGACAGCGAGCCGCCGGGCGACGTCGTCGATGCCCGGCAGTCCGCTCGGCAGTCCTTCCAGCAGGACGGCGCGCACGCGGCTCGCCGTGCCCGCCCGCGCCTGCAGGTCGGCCAGGCGCTCGCGCAGCGAAGGCTCGAAGGCGCGCCACATCGCGTCGTTCGAGGTGAGGAAGGGACGGTGCGCGTCCTCCGCGCTGAAGGCGACGCGATGCGCCGGCCCGCGGCGGATGCGCGCGCCGAGGAAGTCCTCGTAGGGCGCGGCCGGCGACGGCGGCTCCGTCGTCGTGACCGCGACGGGCCGCACCGGCGCGCGCGTGCCCATGCGGGCCAGCGCCACGCAGAACAGCAGCTCCATCAGCACCATCGAGCGGGGCGGCCGCAGCGGTTCGTCCAGCCAGGCGAAGGTCAGGCCCACGCCGCCGTCGGTGTCGTCGACCTGCAGCCGGATCGGTCCGATCAAGGGCTTGAAGCGCGCGATCCGTTGCGCGGCGACCGACAGATCGGGACTGCACAGCGCCGCGAAGAGCACCGGGGAGAACGACTCGCTGCGCACCGCCTCGCACAGGCGCAGCGGCAGTGGCGCGTCGCCCATCTCGGCCTCGATGCCGGACCAGAGGCGGTAGTAGTCCGCCGCGGGCAGCCGCGCCGACGGCTGCCGCAGCAGGTCGTCCGGCAGGCCGGCGCGGCGCAGCACGTTCGCGGATGACACGCCGAGATCGCTCAGCAGCGTGCGCCACGTCGTGTCCAGGGCATAGGTCCAGGGCGTCATCGGAGCGCGATCATCCGGCAATTTCGTCCGACGCCCTCATCCGCCGAACCGGGCCTGCATTTCCGCGAAGAAGGCGGTGTGCCCGATCTCGCGGCGACGCGCCAGGATCTGCACCGCGTCCGATCCGGCCTCGAAGCGCAGCCGATCGGACGGGTCTGTTGACGAGCGCGTCGATGCGGCCGAAGCGGGGCAGGCCGGCCTCGACGGCCTGGCGGATCGAGTCGGCGTCCTGCACGTCCAGCCGGGTCACCAGCGCGCGATCGAGGTGGGTCAGCTCGGTCTCGCGCTCGGGCGCGCGCGTGGCCGTGACGAGGCTCCGGGCGCGGACGGCTGGCGCGCCGATTGCCCTGCTCGTCCTCCCCCATCAAGGAGACGACATGCCGGAGCGCAACAAGGACGTCCTGAAAGCCGCGAACGCGGCGATCGAGCGAGGCGATCACGAGGGATTCCTGGCGCACTGCGCCGAGGACATCGTCTGGACGACGGTCGGCCAGGACACGCTGGTCGGCAAGGAGACCGTGCGCCAATGGATGAAGACGGCCTATCGGGAACCGCCCTCCTTCACCGTGTCCGACCTGGTGGCGGACGGCGACTTCGTCATCGCGCTGGGCACCATCGACATGGCAGGCGACGACGATGAGGCCGTGGTCTACGCCTACTGCGACGTCTGGCGGTTCCGGGACGGCAAGATGGCCGAGTTGAGGGCGTTCGTGATCCCGGAGTGAGGGGCGCGGATCAGCGGGACGTTCCCGCCGGGGTCGGCCGGACAGCCGGATCGCCGCGTCCCCGGCGCGACCCCAGCCGCTGCGCGTAGAGCCAGGTGAACTCCGCCCCGACGAGGAAGACCTGGGCCGAGTAGTACACCCACACGAAGATCACCGCGACCGACCCGGCCGCGCCGAAGCCGCCGGCCACGCCGGTCTTGCCGATGTACAGCCCGATCAACACCCGCCCGATCGTGAACAGCGCCGCGGTCACCGCCGCGCCCACCCACACGTCGGACCAGGCGACCTTCACCCGCGGCATGACCTGGTAGACCAGCGCGAAGACGACGGTCGTCATGGCGAAGCCGACCACCGCGTTGATGCCCTGCAGCAGCCATTCCCAGCCGCCGAACCAACCGCCCCACCACTTGCCCAGCGCCGAGACCGCCGCGCCGGTGACCAGCGACACCAGCAGCAGGAAGGCCACGCCGACGATCATCCCGAAGCTCAGCAGCCGCGCCCGCAGCAGCGACCACAGGCCGCTCTCGCGCACCCGCGCCGGGGCGCGCCAGATGCGGTCCAACGCGTCCTGCAGTTCGCCGAAGACGGTCGTCGCGCCGATCAGCAGCACCGCCACGCCGATCACCGTGCCGATCACGCCGGTGCTGGGCCGGCTCACGTTGCGCAGCACCTCCTGGATGCCCTGCGCCGCCTCGGGCCCCATCAGCCCGTCGATCTGGCCGAAGAGCTCGCCGCGCACGGCGTCCTCGCCGAAGACCAGCCCCGCCAGCGAGATCACGATCACCAGCAACGGCCCCATCGAGAACACCGTGTAGTACGACAGCGCCGCGCCCATGCTGGGCGCGTAGTCGTCGATCCAGGCGGACACCGCGTCCTTGATCAGCGTCCACCAGGTGCGCGGCGAACGCCGGGACCCGGACGGTGCCGTTGCCGCGGGCGCTGCGGGAGCTGCCGGCGCGGTGGGCGTCGAGGACGACCGAGCGTCGCCGTCAGTTGCCGAGACGTCGGCGCCTCGGGTCGGCAAGGGCTTCGGAGTGGACGTGGGCATCCCGGACGAGACGGCGGGGGACACCGGACCACGAGCCGCCGCCGTCTCCCGACGTTCTTCCCGGTCGTTCTTGCGGACGCCCCGCAGGTTGAGCAGGAACAGCCCCAGCTGCAGCACGATGAGCGCGTAGGCCTGCGTGTGCAGGCCCCACGCCGTCCAGAGCAGGTTGCTGGCGACGAAGACCCAGAACCCCCAGGTCCGCCGGCCGGCGTCCGGGGATGCCACCAGCCAGGCGGCGATCAAGGTCACGGCCATCGCGGGCCATTGGAGGGCGTCGAGCAAGGCGTCCATCGGGTCGTCGGCGAGGTTGTGCCGAGATCACGTGGCAAACCGCTTGCCTCGACCTCCTCCTCAGGCATCGCCTCCTCCCCGGTCACCGCGCCCGCTCCATCGCCACCTTGAGCCCCAGTCCGATCAACGCCGCTCCGGCGAGCTGCTGGAAGCGCTGGAGCAGCGCGGGACGGCTCGTCAGCCAGCGCCGGGCGCGTCCGCCGAGGCCGGCGGTGCACAGGTTCACCGCCGTGCCCGAGACGATCGACACCAGGCCCAGGATCGCCGCCTGCAGGCCGGGATGGCCCTGGGCCGGATCGATGAACTGCGGCATGACCGCCAGGAAGAACAGGGCGATCTTCGGATTGAGCAGGTTGGACACCGCCCCTTGCGCGAACGGCGAGGACCAGCGGCCGCGCGTCGGCGCCAGGTCCAGCGCGGCCGGACGGCGCAGCATCTGCCAGCCCAGCCACGCCAGGTACAGCGCGCCCACCGCCTTGACCAGCAGGAACGCCGTCGGCACCGCCGCCAGGAACGCCGTCAGCCCCAGCGAGGCCGCCGCCACGTGCACCAGCGCCGCGCAGGCGATCCCCGCGCACACCAACGCCCCGGCGCGCGTGCCGCGCGAGACCGCGTTGGTCAGGATGCACACCACGTCCGGGCCCGGGATGAGCGCGAAGCTCATGTTGAGCAGCGTGAAAGCCAGCAGCGTGGTCGGTTCGATCATGGCGGACGATCCTCGGCAACGGAGCCCTATGATCGCCGGTCGTGCCCACCCTGGCGAAAGTCGCCGCCGCGGGCGCCACTCCCGACCTCCCGATGACCGCCGCGGGCCCCCGCCCGACCGGCCGCCCGCCATGAGACTGTCCGACCGCGTCGACCGCATCCAACCGTTCTACGTCATGGAATGCGCCAAGCGCGCCGACGAGATCGCCCGCTCCGCCGTCTGCGATCCGGCCCAGGGCGGCCGGCACATGATCTACCTGAACATCGGCGAGCCCGACTTCGGCGCCAGTCCCGCCGTCCGCGACGCCGCCGCCCGCTTCACCGCCGCCGGCCGCATCCCCTACACCCATGCCAACGGCCTGCGCGCGCTGCGCCAGCGCGTGGCCGACTGGTACCGCAATACCCAGCGCCTGGACATCGACCCGGATCGCATCGTCATCACCGCCGGCGCCTCCGCCGCGCTGCAGCTCGCCTGCCTGGCCCTGTTCCAGGCCGGCGACGAGGTGCTGATGCCCGATCCCAGCTACCCCTGCAACCGCCACTTCGTCGCCGCCGTCGACGCCACGCCGGTGCTGATCCCGTCCACCGCCGCCGAGCGCTTCCAGCTCAGCCTCGAGCCGCTGCGCGCCCACTGGACCGAGCGCAGCCGCGGCGTGCTGCTGGCCTCGCCGAGCAACCCGACCGGCACCTCGATCGCGCCCGACGAGCTCGCCCGGCTGCACGGCTTCGTGCGCGAGCGCGGCGGCCTCACCATCGTCGACGAGATCTACCAGCCGCTGAGCTACGACGACCGCTACGCGCGCAGCGCGCTGGCGCTCGGCGACGACGTGGTCTCGATCAACAGCTTCTCCAAGTACTTCGGCATGACCGGCTGGCGCCTGGGCTGGCTGGTGCTGCCGCCCGCCATGGTCGGCGCGGTCGAGAAGCTCGCCCAGAACCTCTACATCTGCCCGTCCACGATCGCGCAGCAGGCCGCGCTGGCCTGCTTCGAGCCCGAGTCGCTGACCGAGTACGAACGCCGCCGCGAGGAGCTGCGCCGCCGCCGCGACCTGGTGGTGCCCGCGCTCGAGGCCATGGGCCTGCCCGTGCCGGTGATGCCCGACGGCGCCTTCTACGCCTGGGCCGATGCCTCCGGCACCGGACTGGGTAGCTGGGACCTGTGCATGGACCTGATGCAGCACGCGCAGGTCGCGCTGACCCCGGGCCGTGATTTCGGCCCCGCCTACGGCGAACGCTTCCTGCGCCTGTCCTTCGCCAACAGCATGGACGAGCTGCGCGACGCCCTCGCCCGCATCCGCGTCCGCCTCGACCACCTGAAAGCCCGCGCCGCATGACCGCGTCCGCCTCGTCCTCCGCCGCCGTGCCGGCCCTGCTCGGCGGCCCGCTCGCCGTCGCCGGCGGTCCCGCCGCCCTGCCCGCCTTCCAGCACGAGCTGCGCGTCTACTGGGAAGACACCGACGCCGGCGGCGTCGTCTTCTACGCCAACTACCTGAAGTTCATGGAACGCGCCCGCACCGAGTGGCTGCGCGGCATCGGCTTCGAACAGGAGGCGATGCGCCGCGACGAGGGCCTGATGTTCGTCGTCAGCGACACCGCGCTGCGCTACCTGGCGCCCGCGCGGCTGGACGACTGGCTGCGCGTCAGCGTCGAGCCGTCCGAGATCGGCCGCGCCAGCCTGACCTTCGACCAGCAGGTCTTTCGCGGCGATCAACTGCTGACCCAGGGGCGCATCCGCATCGGCTGCGTCGACGCGCTCAGCCTCAAGCCCGCGCGCATCCCGGCCCGCATCCTGGCCGCGCTGCAGGGCGGGCCCGCGGACGCCGGCGCGGTCACGCCCTCGCACGGCTGACACGCTTCTTTGCAGTCCCTGGCCCGCCGTTTGCCGTCCCAGCCGCCAGTCTTGTCACAATTCCAGCTTCGCTCCCCGTTCGGCCGCACTTCCCGGCCGGGCCCCCTCCACCGGCCGTGCCGCGATCACCGACCGTCGACCCCATGAACCAAGACCTCTCCATCGTTTCCCTGATTGCCCACGCCAGCCTCACGGTGCAGCTGGTCATCGCCGCGCTGCTGCTGGTGTCGCTGGCGAGCTGGAGCGTGATCTTCAGCAAGTTCATCGCGCTGGGCCGCGTGAAGGCCCGCAACGAGGGCTTCGAGCAGGAGTTCTGGTCCGGCAAGAACCTGAACGACCTCTACAACAGCGTCGCCAACCGCCAGGACGGCGCCCCGCTGGAGCGCATCTTCGCCTCGGGCATGCGCGAGTTCCTGAAGCTGCGCGAGAAGCGCGTCGTCGATTCCGGCGCGCTGCTGGACGGCGCCCGCCGCGCGATGCGCGCCAGCTTCCAGCGCGAGCTCGACGCGATGGAATCGCACCTGTCCTTCCTCGCGTCGGTGGGCTCGGTGTCGCCCTACGTCGGCCTGTTCGGCACGATCTGGGGGATCATGCACGCCTTCGTCGGCCTGTCCAACCTGACGCAGGTGACCCTGGCCACCGTCGCCCCCGGCATCGCCGAGGCGCTGGTCGCCACCGCGATCGGCCTGTTCGCCGCGATCCCCGCCGTGCTGGCCTACAACCGCTTCGCGCGCCAGATCGACCGCAACGCGATCACGCTGGAGACCTTCATCGAGGAGTTCTCCAACATCCTGCAGCGCAACGCCGGCCAGCCCGCGCCCGCCGCCCAGCGCTGAGCGCGCGCGACCTCGAAAGACCGACATGCCCGCGATGTCCTCCCGAGGCGGCAGCCGCCGCCGCACGATGAACGAGATCAACATGGTCCCGTTCATCGACGTGATGCTGGTGCTGCTGATCATCTTCATGGTCAGCGCGCCGCTGATCACCACCGGCGTGGTCGACCTGCCCAGCGTCGGCACCGCCAAGACCCAGCCCCAGCACGTGATCCAGGTGATCGTGGGCACCGACGAGCAGCTCAAGATCAAGCTCGACGGCGAGCAGGATCCCTCCCCGGTGCCGCTCAAGGCGCTGGCCGCGCGCGTCAAGGACGCGCAGAAGGGCGACGCGGCCACGCCGGTCGTCATCTCCGCCGACCGCAACGTCAAGTACGAGGCGGTGGTCAAGACGATGGACGCGCTGCAGCGCGCGGGCATCCAGCGCGTCGGGCTGTCCGTGAAGAACGGCGCCCCGGCCGATCGCTGAGCGCCGGAGCGACATCACGCGATGAGCAACGCCGTGAGCAACGCGATGGGCATGGCCTCCCGCTTCCACCCGGACCGCGACCCGCTGCGGCCGCCGCCCGCGCCCGGCCTGGGCCGCGGCTTCAGCCTGGCCGTGGCCGCGCACGTGCTGCTGGTGGTGGCGCTGAGCTTCGGCGTGAGCTGGCGCTCGACGCCGGTGCCGGCGCTGGAGGCGGAACTCTGGTCCGCCGTGCCGCAGGCCGCCGCCCCGAAGGAACAACTGCCGACCACCCCGCAGCCCGAGCCCCCGAAGCCCCAACCCGAGCCGCCCCGGCCCCAGCAGCCCACGCCCCAGGAGGTCCAGGCGCAGCGCGATGCCGACATCGCGATCGCCAAGGCCAAGGAGCGCAAGCTCAAGGAGGAGCAGGAGCAGCGCGAGGCCGACGACAAGCGCAAGCAGGAGCAGCTGCGCAAGAAGGAGGAAGCGGAGCAGAAGGAACGCGACCGCAAGGCCAAGGAAGAACAGGCGAAGAAGGACGAGGCCAAGGACAAGCTGGACAAGGCCAAGGCCGACAAGGCCCGCAAGGACGCCGAGGCCCGCGCCGAGGCGCAGCGCCAGGAGAACCTGCGGCGCATCCAGGGCATGGCCGGCGCCAGCGGCGGTCCGACCTCGACGGGCACGGCGCTCAAGAGCTCCGGGCCGTCGGCCAACTACGCGGGCCGGATCAAGGCCCGGGTGCGGCCGAACATCATCTACAGCGATCCGGGCGGCGCCGCGAATCCGGAAGCCGAGGTCGAGGTCCGCGCCGGTCCGGACGGCACCATCATCGCCCGCAAGGTCGTCCGCTCCAGCGGCCTTCCCGACTTCGACAACGCGGTGCTGCGCGCGCTGGACAAGACCGAGAAGTTCCCGCCCGACACCGACGGCCGGGTGCCCTCGGTGATGATCATCACCTTCCGTCCGCGGGAATGACGCCCGCGCCCGCGGGCCGCCCGACGGCGGCCTCGCGTGCGACGGCCATGACAGGTCGGCGATGACCTCGTCACCAATGAAAAAGGCCTCGGCGCGATCCGAGGCCTTTTCTTCATCGGCGCCGGCTCATGGGCGCCCGATGCCGTCGTTCATCGGCGCGTGTCCCAGCCGGACACCGCCATCTCCACGGGATCGATGCGCGTCAGCCAGCCGCGCGCCACGGCCGCCGGCAGCCACGCGCTGAAGTCGAACGCCAGGCTCGCGTCCCGCAACGCGTGCTCCAGGTCCGCGCCGGCGCGCAGCATCTCGCACCAGCGCAGCACCGCCTCGTCGACGGCGGCCAGCCGCGCATGCCAGCCGTCGCGCCAGACGATCAGCCCCGCGGCCGGGCCGGCGCCGAAGCGCTCGTCCGGCAGCTCGAGCAGCTCGGCCAATGCCGGCGCATCGCAGCGATGCAGCGCGACGTGGTCCGCGAGCACCACCCGCACCGCGCCGGCCGGCAGCCGGCCCAGCAGCGCCAGGGAACCGAGGTCCTGCACCGGGTCGGCGATCCGCTGGACGCGGTGCAGGTCCCACTCGATCCGCGCCAGCGCGGTCCAGGCGTCCGGCAGGGTGCCGGTCGCGTCGGCGGCCAGGCGCTCGGCCAGGACCTCGCCCCAGGCACCGAGATCGCCCTGCGCCGGTCCCCGTTCGCACCAGCACGCCCAGGCCAGTGCCGCGAAGCTGCCGGCGACCCGCGCCTCCATGCGCCCGCGCAGCCGCGGATAAACCGCCGCCAGCGCCTGTTCCGACTGCGCGCGAGCGTCGGCCCGATACGCCGACAGCGCCTGCGGCAACCCGCCAGGCAGGCCCGGCAGCGCGCGCAGGCCCGACGGCGCCAGCGCCGTCGGGTCGGACGCCTCCGGCGCGAGCACCGCGTCGACCAGCCGCGACTGCTGCGCCAGCAGCTCGTAGCGCTCGCTCATCTCGTCGAATTCATTGCGCGACATGGCGGGCCTCCTTCAGCGCGGCGCGCACGGTGTGGCGCAGGACCCGGCCCGGTGGGGCGGAGCGGGAATTGGGCCTCGGTGGCGGCGGGGCGATCGCCTCGCGGGCGAAGCCGTCCTGCTCCCGGCGGGCCCGCGCGATGTCCGCCAGCAGCGCCGTCATCGGCGGCGGCGTGCCGTCGCGCTCGATCAGGGTCGGCCGCGCGCCGATGCGGCCCAGCGCATGGCGATAGATCGCCCAGGTCGATTCGTCGACCGTCCGGCCCGGCGCCGCGACCGCCCGGCCATCGATCGTGATCCGCCCGGCGACGTGGTATTGCCCGACCGCCGCCGAGTCGATCTCGTCGAGCCAGGCGAGGCAGTCGCGCACGGCGCCCTCCTCGTCCCGTCCCCGATTGAGGGCGTTCACCTGCAGGTTGGTGAGGTCCAGCAGCAGGCCGCAGCCCGTGCGCGCGACGAGCGCATTGAAGAACTCGGCTTCGCGCATCGCGTCCTCGTCCCAGGCGACGCAGGTGGCGAGGTTCTCGAGCAGGATCTGCCGGCCCAGCGTCTGCTGGACCGTGTCGACCTGCGCCGCCAGCAGCGACAGGCCGCGCTCGCTGAACGGGATCGGCAGCAGCGCATGGGCGTGCATCGGCGCGTGATGCCGTTCGACGCGGTTGAAGCAGGCGGGTTCGGAGACCAGGCCGGGCTTGACCGCCTCGACCAGGGCCCGGACCGCCTTCAGGTGCTGCCAGTCGATGCCGGCCGCCGAACCCAGTCCGAGGCTCACGCCCTGCAGGCTCACCGGCAGGCGGCCGGCCACGTCCAGCAGGCGCTGCCGGATCGCGCCGCTGGGGGCGAGGAAGTCCTCGATGCGCAGCTCGAGGAAGTCGATGCCCGGGGTGGCGGCCGCGATCGCCTCGTGGTCGTCGCGTTGGCGCCAGCCCAGGCCCACCGCCACCGGCCACAGCGCCGCGCCGAGGCGGCCCGGCCGAGGCGGCGGGACGCCGTCCTCCCGGCGGCATTCCGCCAACGCGGCCGTCAATGCGGCCAGGACGAGGTGACGAGTGGTCATGAGCGACTCCGATGTGCGAGGCAACGCCCGCGAAGAGGGAAAAGGACGCGCCCGGCGACCGGTCCATTCGACCGTGCCCGCCGAGCGCAGGCCCCTCAGTTGGGTCACTCTCCCGTCTTGCGCTGTGGACGGCCCACCCGGTTGACATCGATCAATCGGGTCCCGCCGGCGGTGAGAACCGCCGGACGGTTCGCTCCGCAGGCGCAATGGCGCGGCGTTCAGCCGCGGCTCATGACGCGGCACATACGCGGCTCATGGCGCGAGCGATGCCGATTGGGTCCAGGCCTGCCAGCCGGTGTAAAGCGCCGTCACCCACAGCAGCAGCCCGACGATGCGCAGCAGCAGGCGCTGCCGGCCCAGCGCGGCGGCGTCCGCGCCCTCGAGCCGGCGGCGTCCGCCCGCGGCCAGCCAGGCCAGCCCGCCGTAGACGCCGATCTGCGTCGACGCGGTCACCAGGCCGATCGCGCCGAGCTGCAGCGCCAGGCCACCGCGCTCCGGGTGCACGAACTGCGGCAGCACCGCCAGGCTGAACAGGTAGGCCTTCGGATTGAGCAGGTTGGTCAGCATCGCGCCGAGGAACGCGGACCGCGCCTGCGGCCCGCCCACGGGTCGCTCGCTGGCGACGGCGCTCGGCTCGACGCGCATCAGGCCCCAGCCGAGCCAGGCCAGGTAGACGGCACCCGCCGCCAACATCGCGGTGAAGGCGCCGGGCAAGGCCTTGAGCAGCAGCGCCAGGCCCATCGCGCCCATCGCCAGGTGGCACAGCGCGCCGGCGACCACGCCCGCCAGCGCGGCCAGCCCCGCGCGCAGCCCGCCGGTCAGGCTGTGGCCGACGACGAAGGCCATGTCCATGCCCGGGATCAGCACGATGCCGAGCACGAGGGCGAAGTAGAGGGTGAGTTCGGCGCTGTTCATGAGGGACTCCGCTGCAAGGATCAGGGATGAGAGGCCGCAGCGTAGGCGCGGGAATTGTCAGATTGCGGCAGTAGCGCTTCGCGTCGCGGGCCGGCTCGTTGACGTCCGGCGTCATGGATCGAGGTCGAACCACCTCGATGCGTGATCAGGTGTGCAAGTGCAGGCGATGGTCGCGTGTGGATGTCGAACCGAGACTGGTTGTTCTTCCACCGCCAGAGGTCCCCCATGTCCGCATCGACCGATCCGTCGACCGCCCTGCCCTCGTCCCCGCCCCGCCTTCGCGATCGCGGTCGCACCGCCCCTCGACGCTCGCCGATCGCCCTCTCGCTGCTGTGCGTCGCTGTCCTGGCGGCATGCGGCGGCGGCCAGTCGCCATCCACCGAGCCGGTCCTCCCCGATCCGGTCATCGAGGCGGGCGGCCTGGCCTCGAACGAGATCGCGAACGCGCTGCCCGAGATCGGCGAGCCGACCGTGGCAGCGCCTCCACCCGGCGAGTTCCCGGTCGACCCATCGACGGCAATCCCTCCCGTCACGGAGCCGTCGCCCGCCATGCTGTCTGTCGACTTGCCCGGCAACGAAGGGCAACCGGTCCAGGCGCCGGCCGCCAACCCCGCGCCAGCGCCCTCGCCGCAAGCCGACGGGCGCATCGCCCCTCTCGCGCTGCCGACCGTCGCCGCGCCGCCGGTCGCAGCACCCGTCGCAGCACCCGTCGCAGCGCCCGTCGCCGCGCTCGCCATCGCTGTCCCCGGCGCCGCGGCCGGCCCGTCCGCGACACCCGTGCCCCTTTCCAGGATCGTGCCCGCCACGGCCGCGCCCAAGGCGATCGCCCCGCCGGTCGCGCGTTTCGATGCGCTGGCCCCGCCGGCCGTGCCTCCCTTGACCATCGAGCGGCTCGAGCTCGCCCAGACGCATCTGCTGCCGGACGGCCAGCGGACCTGGATGTCGTCGTCATCGCCCGCCAAGGTCATCGGCTCGCTGCGCATGGTGGGCGACCGGGCGGCCCTGGCGCTGGTCCGGCTGTCCGTCGCCGATGCGCCCTCGCCGCTGCTCGAAGGCCTGCTGAATGGCCAGTCCCTCGGCACGGTGGCGCTGCGTCCGCCGGCTCAACTGCCGCCGACCGAGGCATCGGGTCCCGCCTACGCCACCGACCTCCACAGCGCGATGCTGCCGGCCTCCTGGCTGAAGCCGGGGCTCTCGCTCCGGGCCCAGGCCACCGGCCATCCGGCCGGCGACGCGCGACCGGTCGACGTCGGCGCGGACATGGCCTTCACGCTGCGCGTCCTGCCGTTCTATCTGTTCGGCGCCGATGACTCGAACACCGGGCTCCCGCTGTCGAAGGTCGCCGCGCCGCCGGCGGACGCTGTCGCGGAGCTGCTGGCGAAATGGCCGGTGGCCCGCCTGGAGGCGGTCAACCACCCCGCCGGCGCGGCACGCTGGCCCACGCTCGTGATCCCGCCGCGCGATCGGTCCGGCACCGCGCAGCCCGCCTACGTCGCGCGCTCGAGCAGCGACTACCGCGACAGCTTCGCGGGCCTGGGGGCGCTGTACGGCGTGCTGTCGGCGCTGCGGACCGCCAACGGCGAGGGCCCGCTGGCGGTCCAGTACTACGCGCCCCTGCTGGGCTTGAACGCCGCGGGCAAGTACGGCAGTTCGGGCGGCGGGCTCGGCGGGGCCAGCGTCGGCGTCGGCGACGCGCACTACACCGGCGTCTTCGTCCATGAACAGGGCCATGCCTTCGGCCTGCCGCACGCGGGCGATTCCTTCGATGCCGGCGTGTATCCCTACGCCTGGGGCAGCCTGGACGGATCGACGTGGGGCTTCGACATGAACCGGCAGGAACTGCTCGCCCCGTTCGTGCCGACGACGGCCGCCTCGTACGCGAAGTGCAAGACCCACACCTTCGGCGGCAAGGCGCGCAGGCTCGACGCCTCGGGCCGCTGCATCAAGCAGGATCCGATGCAGAGCGGCGCCGGCGACCAGGCGTCCAGCCATCGCTACGCCACCTTCTCCGACTTCAGCACGGCCGGCATGCAGCGCGACCTGGAAGGCGTCACGACCGTCGACGCCCAGGGCCGCCACGTGCCCGGTGGCCGCCTCGTGCCGGACGCGGCGTTCGCGACCGGCTACCGGCAGTGGGATTCGATCGACCGGCGCTGGGTGGCGGCGGCGACCGGCACGATCTCCGGCGGCATCTGGGGCCTGGACCGCGGGCTGCCGCAGCAGCGCGACGTGCCGGTCCACGCGATCGTCCTGACGATCAGCAACGCGGGCACCGAGGGCGCCACGCAGATCTACCCGCCGCTGAGCTTCGTCGGCAACCTGAGCCGGACGATGGATCCGACCTTGGCCGCGGACCGCGCGAGCATCGTCCCCAACGCGTCGGCGAACCCCTGGTACTGCCGCAACGGCGGCTGCGACTTCACGCTGCGCCTGAGCTACGAGGACGGCACGATCCGCCATCGGCTGCTGCAGGGCGGATTCCGGCCCTATGGCGACGCCCGGGGCGTGCCGTCGGCGGCCACGCAGGATCCGCTCAAGGGCGACAGCTGGCGCCTGTTCGCGCTGAACGTGCCCGGCGACAAGGCGCTGACGAAGGTCGAGCTGCTCGAGACGCCGATGGCCTGGGAAGGCCTCGCGGTCCAGCCGCGCGTGCTGGCCGAGCGCTCGCTCTGAGCGCCGCGGCGATCGCGGCGCGGCGGCCTCAGTCCAGCTGGCCGCCGCCGGCGCGGATCTCCCGCGCCGTGATCGCCAGTTCCACCGCCAGCCGCGTCGCCGCCACCAGCGTGGGCAGCGGCAGGCTGGGCGCGCCGGGATGGCGGGCGGCCTGCTCCGGCAGGTAGGGGATGTGCATGAAGCCACTGCGCGCACCGGCCTCCCTGAGCCGGTGCTGCAGGCCGTAGAACAGGTGATTGCAGACGAAGGTGCCGGCCGTCTGCGACACCGAGGCCGGGAACCCCGCCGCCCGCAGGCCCGCCACGATCGCCTTGATCGGCAAGGTCGAGAAGTAGGCGGCCGGACCGTCGGGCACGACCGGCTCGTCGACCGGCTGCGCGCCGGCGTTGTCGGGGATCCGGGCATCGTCGACGTTGATCGCCACGCGCTCCAGCGACAGGTCGCAGCGGCCGCCCGCCTGCCCGATCGCCAGCACCACGGCCGGTGTCACCCGCTGCAGCGCCTCGTCCAGCCGCGCCAGCGCCTCGCCGAACACGCACGGCAGCTGCACCGCCACCACCCGCATCCCGGCGACGACCTCGCCGTTGAGCGCGCGCGCCAGTTCCCACGACGGATTGACGCTTTCGCCCCCGAACGGCTCGAAGCCGGTTACCAGCACGTTGTTCATGGCGGCGAGTCTAGCGGCGCGGTCCGGACGCCGACGTTCCGTTGCCGCGGCGCGATGGACACCTGGCGTTACAGCGCTTACCCAAATGCGGCCAGAAACCCGCCTTGGGGCGGCGGCCCCGCCGGCGCGCACCGGAGAGACTTCGCCCCTTTCGACCTTCCTTCGCTCCCCATGCCCCGGATCCAGCCGCCCGATCGCCCCGCGCCCTCCTCCGACGCCGCTCGCCGCCCGCTCCGGGCGCGGACGCCGGTCGCGCTGGCGGCCGGCGCCGCCCTCGTCGTGAGCGCGTTGCTGGCCGCTTGCGGGGGCTCCGGCGGTTCGGGGGGCGGCGATGCCAACACGGGCGCCGATGGATCGACCATCGGCATCGGGCAGCCGTCCGGCGCGCTGAACATCCAGCGCCTCGAGCTCGCCCAGACGCATCTGCTGCCGGACGGCTCGCGGAGCTGGGCGCCGCCCAGTCCCGCCAAGGCCACCGAGACGCTGCACCTCGTCGGCGACCGCGAGGCGCTGGCGCTGGTCCGGTTGTCGGCCACGAACGCCGACCGGCCGATGGTCGAGGGCCTGCTCGGCGGCCAGTCGCTCGGCACCGTCGCGCTGACGCCGCCGGCGCAGTTGCCGCCGACCGAGGCCGGCGGCCCGGCCTATGCCGGCGACCTCCACAGCGCCGTCCTGCCGGCCGCGTGGCTGCGGCCCGGGCTCTCGCTCCGCGTCAAGGCGGCCAACTACACGGCCGGCGACGCGCGGCCGGTCGAGGTCGGCGCGGACATGCCGTTCACGCTGCGCGTGCTGCCGTTCTACCTGTTCGGCGCCGACGAATCGAACACCGGCCGGCCGCTGTCCGCCACCGCCGCGCCGCCGGCCGACGCGGTCGCCGAGTTGCTGGCGAAATGGCCCGTCGCCCGGCTCGACGCCGTCAATCACCCGGCCCGCGCCGCGTTCTGGCCGACGCTGGTGATCGGTCCGCGCGGCGACGCGTCGGGCCAGCCGCGGGCCGCCTACGTCGCGCGATCGACGACCGACTACAAGGACGGCTTCGCCGGCCTGGCCGGCGTGCTCGGCGTGCTGGGGGCGCTGCGCAACGCCAACGGCGAAGGGCCGCTCGCGGTCCAGTACTACGCGCCGCTGCTGGCGCTGGACGCCGCCGGCAAGTCCCGCGGTCCCGGCGGCGGCCTGGGCGGCGGCAGCGTCGGTGCCGGCGACGACGCGTACACCGGCATCTTCGTCCACGAGCAAGGCCACGCCTTCGGCCTGCCGCACGCGGGCGAGGCCTACGACGACGGCGCCTACCCTTACGCCTGGGGCAGCCTGAACGGTTCGGCCTGGGGCTGGGACGCGCGCCGCAAGGAGTTCCTCGCGCCGTTCGTGCCGACGACCGCCTCCAGCTACGCCCGCTGCAAGGCCGACACCTACGGCGGCAAGCCGCGCACCCTGGACGCGACGGGTCGCTGCGTGAAACAGGACCCGATGCAGAGCGGCGCCGGCGACCAGGCCTCGGGCTATCGCTACGCGACCTTCTCGGACTTCAGCACCGCGGTCATGCAGCGCGACCTGGAAGGCAAGACCACACTCGACGACAAGGGCAACCACGTCGCGGGCGGCCGGCTGGTGGAGGACGCGGCCTTCGCCAGCGGGTTCAAGCAATGGGACACGCTCGACAAGCGCTGGGTGCAGGCCTCGACGGCGACCGCCTCGGGCGGCATCTGGGGCCTGGATCGCGGCCTGGCGACGCGGCGCGGCGTGCCGGTCCACGCGATCGTGCTGACGCTGAGCAACGCCGACCCCGCCAACCCGGCCACGAGCGCCGGCATCACGCAGATCTATCCGGTGCTGAGCTTCACCGGCAACCTGCCGCGCGGCATCGATCCGTCGTCGGCCGAGGACCGCGCGAGCATCGTGCCCGACACCTCGACGAACTACTGGTATTGCCGCGCCGGCGGTTGCGACTTCACCCTGCGGCTCACCTACGCGGACGGCACCGTGCGCCACCGGCTGCTGCAGGGCGGTTTCCGTCCGTTCAACCAGGCCCGCGGCACCCCCGGCCCGGACACGCGCGACCCGCTGCGTGGCGACAGCTTCCGGCTGTTCGCGGTCCAGGTGCCGGGGGATCGCCCGCTGACCCGGGTCGAGCTGCTGGACACGCCGATGGCCTGGGAAGGCCTGCCGGCCCAGCCGCGCGTGCTGGCCGCCCGGACGCTCTGAGCCGTCTTCGCGGCGGGCCTGTCCGGCGGCCGGGGTTGCCGGTGGCCAGGTCTTGCCCGTCCGCCTGGCAGGCACGCGCCCTGCTTATCCCGGTAGTGGGCACCCTACAAACGGGTTACTCTCCCGCCCTGATCTGCCTAGATAAAGCATTCCCGCGGAGACCGCCAGATGACCGACCCGTCCATGCCGCTGCAATGGCCCCATGCTCAGCCGACTTCCGGAACGGCTGACACGGCGGTACCGCAGTTCGAATGGCCGACGCCGCCCTTTGCCGCCTATCCCCGCCCCCGGCCGCAACGCGAACCGCAGGCCTGCGAGATCCTCGGCCTGAACGGCAGCCGCACCGTCGGCAAGGTGATCCTGATGGTCCCGTCCGAGCGCCTGGCGCAGGTCGTGGTCCCGCCGGCGCGCAACGCGATGCCGCTGAAGTTCTCGCAGTTCAAGGCGCTCAAGCTGCTGCACGCGGTCGAGGTGCCGCCCCGCGACCCGGGCACCGCCGACGACCCGCTGTCGCTGGACCAGCGCCCGCGCAGCGAATTCAAGCTCGTCTACCAGGGCGGCGAGGAACAGAAGGGCACGACCATCGGCCACCAGGAGACCGACCTGGGCCTGTTCCTGTTCCCGCCGGTCAGCGACACCAGCGACTGGGTGCGCTGCATGTTCGTGCCGCGCGAGGTGCTGCTCAGCTTCGAGGTCGGCGAGCGCATCGGCGACCTGCTGGTGCGCCAGGAGGTGGTGACGCAGGCGCAGGTGGACATCGCCGTCGACGAGCAGCGCGAACTGCGCGACCGCCGCGTCGGCGACATCCTGGTGGCGCAGCACATCGTCAGCGCCGAGCAGCTGATGATCGCCATCGAGCAGCAGGCCAAGATGCCGATGGTGCGCATCGGCGAGGCGCTGCTGGCGCTGGAGCTCGTCACGCAGGCCCAGCTGGACGAGGCGCTGGCGCAGCAGAAGCAGGACCGCTCGGTGCCGCTGGGCGAGCTGCTGGTGCGCAAGGGCATCGTCACGCGCGCGCAGCTGCAGTCGGCGCTGGCTCGCAAGATGGGCTATCCGCTGGTGGACGCGGACAACTTCGCGATCGAGCCCGACGCGGTGCGCAAGCTGCCGTTCTCGGTGGCCAAGCGGCTGGAGGTGCTGCCGCTGGTGCTGCGCGACGGCCGGCTGATCGTCGCGATGGAGGACCCGACCCGGCGCGACTGCATCGACGAGGTCGAGTTCATCACCCAGCTCAAGGTCGTGCCGGCGCTGGCGCGGCTGGGCTCGCTGGCCTTCGCGATCCCGACCTCCTACGAACGCTTCGGCGGGCAGCCGGTCTCGGCCACCGGCGGCGGGCTGCCGGCGCTGACGATGGACTTCGAACTCGACAGCTCCGACAAGCTGATCGAGACGCTGGAGCGCGAGGGCCAGGAGCAGGTCGCCCGCGAGGCGGCGCGCGACGAGGAGAAGGACCGCCAGATCGAGCAGAGCGACAACTCGCTGGTGCGGCTGATCAACACGATGATCATCGACGCGCACAACCAGAACGTGTCGGACATCCACATCGAGACCTACCCCGGCAAGGAGAAGGTCAAGATCCGCTTCCGCAAGGACGGCGTGCTGCAGCCCCACCTGGAGCTGCCCCACACCTACCGCAGCGCGATGATCGCGCGCATCAAGATCATGTGCGACCTCGACATCTCCGAGCGCCGCAAGCCGCAGGACGGCAAGATCAACTTCGCCAAGTTCTCCGAGCGCCACAAGATCGAGCTGCGGGTCGCGACGATCCCCACCAACAACGGCCTCGAGGACGTGGTGATGCGGATCCTGGCCTCGGCCAAGCCGATCCCGATGGAGAAGCTGGGCTTTTCCGAACGCAACCTGCGCGAGCTGAAGGCGGCCTCCGAGCGGCCCTACGGCATGGTGCTGTGCGTGGGCCCGACGGGCTCGGGCAAGACGACGACGCTGCACTCGGTGCTGGCCAACATCAACACGCCGGAGCGCAAGATCTGGACCGCCGAGGATCCGGTCGAAATCACCCAGGCGGGGCTGCGGCAGGTGCAGGTCAACCCCAAGATCGACTGGACCTTCGCCAAGGCGCTGCGCGCGTTCCTGCGCGCGGACCCGGACGTCATCATGGTCGGCGAAATCCGCGACGAGGAAACCGCGGAGATCGCCGTCGAGGCCTCGCTGACCGGCCACCTGGTGCTGTCGACGCTGCACACCAACAGCGCGCCGGAAACCGTCACCCGGCTGCTGGACATGGGGATGGACCCGTTCAACTTCGCCGACTCGCTGCTGGCGGTGCTGGCGCAACGGCTGGTGCGGCGGATCTGCCCGGCCTGCCGGACCTCGGAGCCGATGCCGGATGCGACGCTCAACGAGCTGCTCGACGACTACCTGCACGTGTTCTCGGCCGAGAACCGGCCGGCAAGGGATGCGGTGCTGGCGGAGTGGAAAGGCGCGTATGGGCAGCCGAACCTGCTCCGTTACCACTCGCCTGGGTGCGACAAGTGCGACCACACGGGGTTCAAAGGCCGCGCTGGCTTGCACGAACTGCTGACCGTGTCGCGGCCGATCCGGCGGTTGATCCAGACCGGCGGACGCGCTGAAGAACTCATGCACCTGGCCATGTCCGAAGGCATGCGCACGCTGCGTCAGGACGGCATCGCCAAGGTCCTGCAGGGCGTCACGACACTGGGTGAGGTCAGGTCGACGAGTAACCAGTAAGCGCCAGGATCGGCGCGGCCATCCGCGCCGCCGCGCCGCGATGCGCGGCCGCGAAGGCCGTCGCCGCGGCCGCCATCGCATCGCGCTCTTGCGGCTTCGTCAGAAGCCGCAGCGCTTCATCCAGCGCTTGCGGCAGCGTCTCCACGCGGCGCGCCGCGCCCGCCTCCAGCGACAGCTCAGCCGCCTCCGCGAAATTGAAGGTGTGCGGGCCCATGAACAGCGGCACGCCGCAGGCCGCCGTCTCGATCAGGTTCTGGCCGCCCAGCTTCTCGAAGCTGCCGCCCAGCAGCGCCACGTCAGCGAGGCCGTAGTACAGCGACATCTCGCGCATCGAGTCACCCAGCCACACATCCGCCACGCCCGCGCTCAACGGCGGCGTCGTGATCTCGCTGGTGCCGAAGGCGCTCCGGCGCACGAGCGTGAGGCCGGCGTCGGTCACCATCGCGGCGATCTCGTCGAAACGCTGCGGATGGCGCGGCACGATGAGCAGCAGCGGATTCCCCGCTTGCGCCCTCGCCTGCGCCGCGGCCTTCCAGGCGGTCAGCATCGCGGCCTCCTCGCCCTCGCGGGACACCGCCAGCATCACCACGGGCCGGTTCAGCCCCGCGCGCCAGGCGCGGCCACGCGCCAGTTGCGCCTCGTCGGGCTGCAAGTCGAATTTCAGGTTGCCGCAGACGCGCACGTCGGGCACGCCCGCTTGCCGCAGGCGCTCGGCATCCGCTTGCGACTGCGCGAGCGCCAGCCGCAGCGTGCGCGCCGCCGGCGCGAGCAGCGCCTTGAACTTCTCGCCCCGGCGCAGGCTGCGCGCGGACAGCCGCGCGTTGGCCAGCACCATCGGCACGCCGGCCTTGCGGGCCTGGTGCTGCACGTTGGGCCAGATCTCGGTTTCCATCAGCACGCCGACCGCCGGCCGGGTGCGCTTGAGAAACCGCTTCACCGCGCCCGGCGTGTCGAAGGGCAGCCAACGCTGCGTGTCGCCCTCGCGCAGCAGCGCGCGGCCGGCCTCCCGGCCGGTCGCCGTCGTGTGCGTGAGCAGCAGCCGCATGCCCGGGCGGTCCTGGCGCAGGCGCTCGATCAGCGCCACCGCCGCCCGCGTCTCGCCCAGCGAGACCGCATGCACCCAGACCGATCCCGGCGCGATCGCGTCGCCGAATCCGAAACGCTCGCCGGGATGCGCCGCGTAGAGCGGCTCCTGGCGTCCGCGGAGGAACACGCGCAGGAGATACGCCGGCGCGGCGAGCCTCAGCACGGTGCTGAAGACGCCGCGCGCCAGGCGCTCCTTGAACGAGTCGGCGATCAACGCGCGGCGATCAATGGCCGGACGTGAAGGTGATGTCCGGCTTCACGCGCTTGAGCTGGGCCAGCACTTCCTTCTGGATGCGCTCCAGCGCCTCCTGCGTGTGGCCCTCGAAGCGCAGCACCAGCACCGGCGTCGTGTTGGACGCGCGCACCAGGCCGAAGCCGTCGTCGTATTCGACGCGCAGGCCGTCGATCGTGATGAGCTCCTTGGCGTTCGGGAACTCGGCGATCTCCTTGAGCTTGGCCACGACCTCGTGGTGCTCGCCTTCCTTGCAGGGAACGTTGAGCTCCGGCGTGTTGACGCTGTTGGGCAGGTCGTTCAGGACCTTGGACGGGTCGTCGCTGCGCGACAGGATCTCCAGCATGCGCGCCGCCGTGTACATGGCGTCGTCGAAGCCGTACCAGCGCTCGGCGAAGAAGATGTGGCCCGACAGCTCGCCGGCCAGCGGCGCGCCCGTCTCCTTGAGCTTGGCCTTGGCCAGCGAATGGCCCGTCATCCACATCAGCGGCTTGCCGCCGTGCTCCTCGATCCACGGCGCCAGGCGCTGCGTGCACTTGACGTCGAAGATGATCTCCGAGCCCGGCAGCCGCTTCAGGATGTCGGCCGCGATCAGCATGATCTGGCGGTCCGGCATGATCATCGTGCCTTCCTTGGTCACGATGCCCAGGCGGTCGCCGTCGCCGTCGAAGGCCAGGCCCAGCTCGGCATCGGTGGCGTGCACGATGCGCTTGAGGTCCTCGAGGTTCTCGGGACGCGACGGATCGGGATGGTGGTTGGGGAAGTCGCCGTCGACCTTGGAGAAGATGTCCACGACCTCGCAGCCCAGCGCGCGCAGGATCGCCGGCGCGGTCGCGCCCGGGATGCCGTTGCCGCTGTCGACCACGACCTTCATCGGGCGCGACAGCTTGGCGTCCTTGACGATGCGGTGGGTGTACTCGGCCACGATGTCCATCTGCGCGACACGGCCGTTGCCGGTGGCGTAGTCCTCGGCCTCGATGCGGCGCTTCAGGCCCTGGATCTGCTCGCCGTAGACGGCCGCGCCCTTGAGGACCATCTTGAAGCCGTTGTAGTCCTTCGGGTTGTGGCTGCCGGTGACCTGGATGCCGGAATTGCAGCCATGCTTGCCACGCGTCGCGGCGACGTAATACAGCATCGGCGTGGTGACGGCGCCGATGTCGACGACGTCCAGGCCGGTCGACTTCAGCCCGCGGATCAGCGCATCCACCAGCGACGGGCCCGACAGCCGGCCGTCGCGGCCGACGGCGACCGCCTTTTCGCCGGCCTTGACCGCCTCGGTGCCGAAGGCCTTGCCGAGGTGCTCGGCCAGCGCCTCGTCCAGCGTCGTGCCGACGACGCCGCGGATGTCATAAGCCTTGAAGATGGATGCGTGAACTTGCATGTGCGTCCTTGCGGAAATGGGTGGGGATCCAAAAACTGGGGCGGATTGTAGGCAGCGAAGGCGAGGCGCCCATGTAACCCGGTGCACCGAGGGCAAATGACGGTCCGGGGCCGGCGGACAGGGCCTCAGGGACATGTCCGAAAACGGCCAGATCCGGCCGGGACGCGCTCCTATCATCCAGCCCATGGACTTCCTGCTCGACCCCGACCACTGCTACCCCGCCCTGCTGGCGCGGGACGCGCGCTTCGACGGGCAATGGTTCGTCGGCGTGACCTCGACCGGCGTCTATTGCCGCCCGATCTGCCGGGTCCGCACCCCGCGCCGCGAGAACTGCCGCTTCTTCCCCAGCGCGACGCTGGCGGAGGCCGCGCGCTTCCGCCCTTGCCTGAAGTGCCGCCCCGAACTGGCGCCCGCCGCACGCCCCTGGAGCACGATGGACGCCGCCGAGGTGCTGGCGCGCGAGGCCGCGCGCTGGCTCGACGAATGCGCGCCGGAAGACGCTTCGCTGCCGGCGCTGGCCGCGCACCTGGGCGTCAGCGAGCGCCACGTGCGCCGCGTCTTCACCGCCGTGCACGGCGTCGCGCCGCTGCAGTACCTGCAGACGCGCCGCCTGCTGCTGGCCAAGCAGCTGCTGACCGACACCCGCCTGTCGATCGCCGAGGTGGCGCTGGCCGCCGGCTTCTCGAGCCTGCGCCGCTTCAACGCCGCCTTCCTGGAACACTACCGCCTGAGCCCCACCGCGCTGCGCAAGGGCGGCAGCGACACCGACACCGCCTCGGGCCGCCCCGGCCTGGCGCCCTCTCCCGCACTGCGGGAGAGGGCGGGGGGTGAGGGTGAGGGCTCCACCGCCGCGCTCCAGACCGCCGAACTCCGCCTGGACCTCCGCCCGCCCTTCCAGGGCACCGCGCTGCTGGCCTTCCTGGCGGCCCGCGCGGTCCCCGGCGTCGAGCAGGTCGACGTCGAGCGCCTGACGCTCTCCCGCAGCGTGCGCCTCGTCCGTCCCGGCCAGCCGGACCTGCTGGGCTGGCTGAACCTGCGCCTGAGCCCCGACGGCGCCGAACGCCCGCAGGTCCGCCTCTCGCTGAGCCCCTCCCTCTGGCCGGCGATCGCGCCGCTGATGCCGCGGCTGCGCCGCTGGCTGGACCTGGACGCCGACCCGCAGGCGATCGCCGCCGCGCTGGGCGAGGACCTCGGCCCCGCCGCCGCCGGGCTGCGCCTGCCGGGCTCGCTGGACCGCTTCGAGTTGGCGATCCGCGCGGTGCTGGGCCAGCAGGTGACCGTCGCCGCCGCGCGCACCCTCGCCACCCGCCTGATCGCCAAGTTCGGCGAGCCGCTGCCGGACAGCGCCGGCGCGCCGCCGGGCGTGACGCATGTGTTCCCGACGCCGGCCACGCTGGCCGCCGCGACGGTCGACGACATCGCGCCGATCGGCATGCCAGGCCGCCGCGCCGAGGCGCTGATCCACCTCGCCCGCCAGTGGCCGACGCTGGCCTTCGCGCAAGGCCGCGGCACCGTCGAGGAAGCGATCGCCGAGCTGGCCGCCCTGCCCGGCCTGGGCCCCTGGACCGCCCACTACATGCTGATGCGCGGCTGGAGCTGGCCGGACGCCTACCTGCCGGGCGACGTCGTGCTGAAGCAGTGCCTGGAACAACGCGCCGGCACCCCGCTGCGCCCCCGCGAACTGATCGCCGCCGCGGAGCATTTCGCGCCTTACCGCAGCTACGCCGTGTTGCAACTGTGGCGCGAAGCCGCGCTCAAACCCCGCAAAGGAACCACGCCATGAAGCCGACCGCCGTCACGCACACCGCCTGGACCGAGACCGACACCCCGCTGGGCCGCCTGCTGGTCGCCCGCAACGACCGCGGCCTGTCGGGCCTGTGGTTCGAAGGCCAGAAGTACCACCCGGGCACGCTCGCCGCGCCGCGCGACGACGCCGATCCGCTGCTGCGCGCCGTCGTGGCGACGCTCGCGGCGTACTTCACCGGCTCGCGCGACGACGCCTCGGCCGGCCCCGCCCCGCTGCCGCCGATGTCCCCGTCCGGCACCGCGTTCCAACAAGCGGTCTGGCAGGCGCTGCTGGCCATCCCGTCCGGCGAGACCGTGACCTACGGCGAACTCGCCGCCCGCCTGGGCCGCCCGGACGCGGTGCGCGCCGTCGCCGCGGCGGTGGGCCGCAACCCGGTGTCGGTGCTGATCCCGTGCCACCGCGTGCTGGGCGCCGACGGCAGCCTGACCGGCTACGCCGGCGGACTGCACCGCAAGGAAGCCCTACTGACAATCGAGGGCAGCCTCCCGGCTACGCTTCGCCCCTCGCCTTCCCCACAGCCTTCCAACAAGCCGGCCCCGCGCCGCGACAACATGCCAAGGGTGCCCGCGTGAAACGAAGCGATCTGATCGAACTCCTCATCCTGGCCGCCATCTGGGGCGCGTCCTTCCTGTTCATGCGGCTGGCCGCGCCCGAGTTCGGCGCGGTGGCGACGGCCGCGGTGCGCGTGGCCGGCGCCTCGCTGTTCCTGATCCCGCTGCTGGCCTTCCGCGAGGGCGTCGGCGACCTCCGCACCCATTGGAAGGGCCTGCTGCTGGTCGGGTTCCTGAACAGCGCCTTCCCGTTCGCGCTGTTCAGCTTCGCCGCGCTGTCGATCAACGCCGGCCTGTCGAGCATCCTCAACGCCACGACGCCGATGTGGGGCGCGCTGGTCGCCTGGGCCTGGTTCGGGCAACGGCTGGACGGCTCGCGGCTGCTGGGCCTGGCGCTGGGGTTCGCCGGCGTGGTGCTGCTGGCCTGGGACAAGGCCTCGTTCAAGCCCGGCGGCAGCGGCTTCGCGATCGTCGCGTGCCTGATCGCCGCGCTCAGCTACGGCATCGCCGCCAGCGCGACCAAGCGCTACCTGACCGGCGCCAGCCCGCTGGCCGTGGCCACCGGCAGCCAGTTCGCCGCCGCGCTGCTGCTGGCCGCGCCGGCCTGGACGCTGCGTCCCGCGGCGATGCCCAGCGGCCACGCCTGGGGCGCGGTCGCGCTGCTGGCGCTGCTGTGCACCGGCATCGCCTACATCCTGTTCTTCCGGCTGATGAAGCGGGTCGGGCCGACCAACACGATCTCGGTGACCTTCCTGATCCCGGTCTTCGGCCTGCTGTGGGGCTGGGTGTTCCTGGGCGAGACCCTGAACGCCAGCATGGCCCTGGGCTGCCTGGTGGTGCTGGTGGGCACCGCGCTGGCGGTGGGCGTGCTCAGGCTGCCTTCGTCGACGTCTCGAGCGACGTCCTGAGGATCCGCTCCGACAGGCCCGGCGCCGCGCCCGCGCAGGCCCGGGCCAGGATCATCCCGCCCACCATCGTCGACAGCACCCCGATCGCGCGCGCCTCGTCGTCCGCGGTCGGGTCCTCGACCACCGTGCCGTCGGGCCGGTGCATGGCCAGTTCGCGCAGGTAGGCGGCGATGCCGCCGCTCATCGCCTCGCGCAGCAGCCCGCCCTCGCGGGCCGCGTCCACGCCCAGGGCCGCCATCGGGCAGCCCGCGCCCGGCGCGTCGCGGTGCGCCGCGCTGAAGTAGCGCTTCAGGAACGGCTGCAGGTCGCCGCCGTGTTTCTCCAGCTGCGCGCCGAGCCGCGCCAGCGAGCCCTCGAAGGCGACGTCGCAGGCCTCGGCCGCGAGTTCCTCCTTCGACGCGAAGCGCCCGTAGAACCCGCCATGCGTGAAGCCGGCCTCGCGCGAGATCTCCGCCAGCCCGACCCCCGCCACGCCGCGTTCGCGGTACAGCCGGGACGCCGCGTCCACCAGCGCCTTGCGGTTGGCGGCCGATTGCTCTTTGGTGACTTTCATGATGGGCACCATTGTAGGAACGCCGTCCGCGACTTCGGGTGGAGGCGCGATGCCACGATTTTGAGTAGGGGCATCATCAAATCTTCAGCGCGACGCGGGAATCTCGATACGATGCTGGCCATCATCAAAACTGGTCGCCCGACCGGTTCCGGAAGGATCCCCGCATGCTCGCCGCCGCCATGTCCCGACGCCTGACCCCGCGGGGTCTCCACTTCAGCTGGGTGATCGCCGGGCTGACCTTCCTGACGATGCTGTTCATGTCGGCCGCGCTGGGCCTGCCGGGCGCGATGCTGCAACCGCTGGCGCAGGAGTTCGGGTGGTCGACGAGCCAGATCTCGTCGGCGCTGGCGCTGCGCTTCGCGCTGTTCGGGCTGATGGGGCCGTTCGCGGCGGTGCTGATGGAGCGCTTCGGCGTGCGGGCGGTGGTCAGCGTCGCGCTGGGGCTGGTCGGCGGCGGGATGCTGCTGGCCGGGCTGGTCACGCAGCTGTGGCACCTGGTCGTGCTGTGGGGCGTGGTGCTGGGGCTGGGCAGCGGCATGACCGCGCTGGTGCTGGGCGCGATCGTGTCCAACCGCTGGTTCGCGGTCCGCAAGGGCCTGATCATGGGCATCCTCACCGCGAGCGCGGCGACCGGCCAGCTGATCTGCCTGCCGATCGCCGCGTGGATGATCGAGCGCTGGGGCTGGCGCGCCCCGCTGCTGCCGCTGGCGGTGCTGTGCCTGGTGGTGATGAGCCTGGTGCTGCTGTTCATGCGCGACCGGCCATCGGACCTGGGTCTCGCGCCGTACGGCGCCGATCCCGCCACGGCCGCCGCGCCGGCCGCCCCCGCGGCGAAGGTGACCTGGCGCACGCCGTTCGCCGCGCTGCGCGAGGCCTCGACGCAGCCGACCTTCTGGCTGCTGTTCGGCACCTTCTTCATCTGCGGGCTGTCGACCAACGGGCTGGTGCAGACCCACTTCATCTCGCTGTGCGGCGACTACGGCCTGGCGGCGGTGCCGGCGGCGTCGGTGCTGGCGATGATGGGGATCTTCGACTTCATCGGCACGATCGCGTCGGGCTGGCTCAGCGACCGCTACGACGCCCGCAAGCTGCTGTGCTGGTACTACGCGCTGCGCGGCCTGTCGTTGATGTGGCTGCCGAACGCGGAGTTCACGCTCTACGGGCTGTCGCTGTTCGCGGTGTTCTACGGGCTGGACTGGATCGCCACCGTGCCGCCGACGGTGCGGCTGACCGCCGAGCGCTTCGGCGCGGCCAAGGTCGGCATGGTGTTCGGGTGGATCTTCGCGGGGCACCAGATCGGCGCCGCGGTGGCCGCGTACGGCGCGGGGCTGAGCCGCAGCCTGCTGCTGAGCTACGCCCCGGCGCTCTACGTCGCCGGCGCGGCCTGCCTGCTGGCGGCGGCGATGGCGATGGTGATCCGCCGCAAGACCGCGGCGGCTTGAGAGACCCTCACCCCCCGCCCTCTCCCGCAGCGCGGGAGAGGGGGCCATGAGGGACCGAGAGGGTTGGGGTGAGGGTCGTGGCAGTCCTCAGTCCGGCGACGCCAGCAGCGCCTGCAGTCCGTCCTCGTCGAGGACGGTCACGCCCAGCTCGCGAGCCTTGTCGAGCTTGGAGCCTGCCTCCTCGCCCGCGATCACGTAGCTGGTCTTCTTCGACACCGAGCCGCTGACCTTCCCGCCCGCGGCCTCGATCAGCTCCTTGGCCTCGTCGCGCGACAAGGTCGGCAGCGTGCCGGTCAGCACCAGCGTCTTGCCCGCCAGCGGCTGCGGCCCGGCGGGCGCCGCGGCGGCGCCCTCGCTTTCGGGGAAGGTCACGCCCGCGGCGACCAGTTGCTCGACCACCTCGCGGTTGTGCGCCTCGCCGAAGAACGCGGCGATGCTCCTGGCCACGATCGGCCCCACGTCCTTGACCGCCAGCAGTTGCTCCTCGGTCGCCGCCATCAGCGCGTCCATGTTGCCGAAGTGCTTGGCCAGGTCCTTGGCCGTCGTCTCGCCGACCTGCCGGATGCCCAGCGCGAACAGGAACCTCGCCAGCGTCGTGCGCTTGCTCTTGTCGAGCGCCTCGACCAGGTTCAGCGCGCTGCGGTCGCCCATGCGCTCCAGCGCGGTGAGCTTGGCCACGCCCAGCTTGTAGAGCCCCGGCAGGCTGGTCACGATGCCGCCGTCCACCAGCTGGTCGACGAGCTTGTCGCCCAGGCCCTCGATGTCCATCGCGCGGCGGCCGGCGAAGTGCAGCAGCGCCTGCTTGCGCTGCGCCGGGCAGAAGATGCCGCCGGTGCAGCGATGGTCGATGCCGCCCTTCTCGCGCGCCACGTCGCTGCCGCACACCGGGCAGTGCCTGGGCATGCGGAAGTTGGGGACGTAGGCCGCGCGCGCGGCGTCGACCTTGCCGACCACTTCCGGGATCACGTCGCCGGCGCGCCGGATGATGACCTGGTCCCCGACGCGGATGCCCTTGCGGCGCATCTCGAAGAGGTTGTGCAGCGTCGCGTTGCTGACCGTCGTGCCGCCGACGAACACCGGCTCGAGCTTGGCCACCGGCGTCAGCTTGCCGGTGCGGCCGACCTGGATCTCGATGCGGTCGAGCCGGGTGACCTGCTCCTGCGCCGGGTACTTGTGCGCGACCGCCCAGCGCGGCTCGCGCGAGACGAAGCCCAGCCGGCGCTGCAGCTCGCGGCTGTTGACCTTGTAGACCACGCCGTCGATGTCGAAGGGCAGCGCGTCGCGCTTCTCGCCGATCTCGCGATGGAACTTCACCAGCCCCTGGGCGCCGCGCACGACGGCGCGGTCCTCGTTGACCGGCAGCCCGTAGGACTTCAGCGCGTCCAGCATCGCCCCGTGCGTGGCCGGGATCTCCCAGCCCTGCGTCTCGCCCAGGCCGTAGGCGAAGAAGCTCAGCGGCCGCTGCCGCACCAGCTCGGGATCGAGCTGCCGGATAGCGCCCGCGGCCGTGTTGCGCGGATTCACGAAGGTCTTCTCGTTGGCGGCGCGCTGGCGCTCGTTGAGCGCCTCGAAGTCGTCGCGGCGCATGTAGACCTCGCCGCGGACTTCCAGCACCGCGGCGGTCGCCCCGTCGCCCCGCAGCCGCAGCGGGATCTGCCCGATCGTGCGCACGTTCTGCGTCACGTCCTCGCCGGTCTCGCCGTTGCCGCGCGTGGCGGCCTGCACCAGCACGCCGCGCTCGTAGCGCAGGTTGATCGCCAGCCCGTCGAACTTCAGTTCGGCCGCGTACTCGACCGGCGCGGCGTTCTCCCCCAGGTCCAGTTCGCGGCGCACCCGCGCGTCGAAGTTCTCCGCGCCGCTGGCCTCGGTGTCGGTCTCCGTGCGGATCGACAGCATCGGCACCACGTGCCGCACCGGCTCGAAGCCCTCCAGCACCTGGCCGCCGACGCGCTGCGTCGGCGAGTCCGGCGTCAGCAGCGCCGGGTACGCGGCCTCGATCGCCTGCAGCTCGCGGAAGAGCTTGTCGTACTCGGCGTCGGGCAGCGCCGGCGCGTCCAGCACGTAGTAGAGATGGGCATGGTGATGGAGCTGCTCATGCAGCTCGGCGGCACGCGCCGCGGCCAGGTCGTGGGACGCCGGGACGGCGATCTCGGACGGGGAAGCGGACACCGCGGCGGACGGGGAGGAAGTCATGCGCGCATTGTGGCGCAGCGCCACTGAGCGGCCGCCGGTCACACCCGGCACCCTGTGTCCTTTCGATATGCCTGCTAGGAGGTCTGTTCCATGAAGTTCAACGCATCCGCTCCCCTGTCGCGCGCGAAGGCCCGCCGCCGCGGCGAACGGCCGCAACGCGGCTTCACGCTGCTGGAGCTGGTGATCGTGTTGGGCGTGATCATCTTCGCCGTGGTCGTCCTGCTGCTGGGCGTGCGGGGCCTGAAGGAGCAGATGAACACCTCGACCACGCTGCGCCAGGTGGCGCAGATCAAGCTGAACATCGCCGGGCTGGGCTCCGGCGACCCGACCAGCCTGGCCAAGCTGAAGACCGCCACCGCGATCAAGCTCGGCGCCTTTCCCAAGGAAAGCATTTCCGGCGACATGGTGAGCAACCCGTTCGGTGGACAGATCTTCACCATCGGCCTGGAGAAGGCCATGCCGCCGCTGCTGGCCGGCAAGGCCTTCGCGATCTCGTACACCAAGATCCCGAAGACGCAATGCGCCGCCCTCGCGGGCAACTTCGCGACGATGGCCGAGGCCGTGTGGGTCGACACCACCACCACCGAACCCACCGGCGTGCCGGAGGGTTCCAAGATGCTCAAGGCGCCCGGCTCCCAGGGCGTGATCGACCTCGCCGCCATCGCCGCGCAATGCTCGCCGTCCGGGCCCGACGTCACGATCCACGCGTTGATGGTGCCTTGAGCGCCCGGCCCGCCCGTGCTGTTGTTCTCCCTCATCGCCTCGGCGGCGGTGCATGCCTCGGTGACCGGCGCCCCGGCCCCGCCGACCGGCGCCTTGCCGACCGGCGCCTTGCCGGCCGCGTCGCAGCCGCCGGCGGCAGGCCCCGCGTCGTCCGCACGGTCCGCGGCGCCCGCATCGGCCGCATCGTCCGTCATGTCCGACTGGTCCGACTGGTCCGTCCTGCGGGCGGCGCCGCCCTCCGACTGGACCTTCACCCGCGCCGACGGCACGGTCCACCTCGCCCTGAGCCGCTGGGCCCGCGAGGCGGGCTGGCAACTCGTGTGGGAGGTCGACCGCGACTTCCCGATCGACGCGGAGGTCACCTTGCGCGGCAACTTCGTCGAGGCCCTCGAACAGGCGATGGCCGCGCTGCGCGACACCGACTGCCCGCTGCAGGCCCGGCTGCAGCCGCAGACGCGCGTCCTGCGCATCGACCGCTACCGGCCCGATGGGGCCCGCCGCTGATGCGCCCGCCCGACACCACGCGCCCGCGGCGGCTCCCGCGGGCGACGCTCGCCTCGCTGGCCGCCGCGGTCCTCGTCGGCTGCGCCGGGCCCGCGGCGCGCGAGGCCGCGCGTCGCCACCAGGACCTGGTCGACCGCGCCGCCGAGCTGCAGGCGCGCCTGCGCGACGCGTCCGCCTCGCCCTCGCTGGTCCTGGCCGACCCGGTGCCGCGTTTCGCCACCCGGTCCGTCCCGCTGCGGCAGGAGGAACGCCTGCCCGCGCACCTCGGCGACATCCGGCTGCACGCGCCCGGGCGCCTGTCGCTGGCCGCCGCGGCCGAGCTGATCTCGCGCGCGATCGACCTGCCCGTCGTCATGTCGCCCGACGCGCTGCATGACGCCGCCGACTACGCGCCCGGCCTCCTGCCCCGCCCGGCCTTCGACGCCGCCGCGGCCCGTCCGGAGGAGTCGGACGCGATGCGCCAGGCCGCGCTGGCCGGCGCGCGGCGCCTGGACGTGTCGGCGGCGGAGCATCGCAACACCGTCGAGATCGACCACGCCGGGCCGCTGCGCGGCCTGCTCGACCGCATCGCGGCGCAGGCCGGGCTGCAGTGGATCCATGCCGGCGGGCGCATCGTCTTCTCCCGCGTCGTCACGCGGGCCATCCCGGTCAAGGCGCTGCCCGGCGGATTGAGGACCAGCGCCGCCTTCGACGTGCTCGGCGGCACCGATGGCGGCGCCGGGTCGGCCAAGGTCGACGTCGCCGCGCAGAGCGACTACTGGGCCGGCCTGCCCGAGGTGCTCAGGCCGATGCTGTCGCCGATGGCCGCGCTGCAGGTCGACCCCCGCGCCGGGCTGGTCACCGTCACCGACGCGCGGGCCAACGTGGAACGCGTGCAGGCCCACCTCGAGGCGCTGAACGCCAACCTGCTGCGGCAGGTGGTGCTGGAGGTCGAGGTGCTGCAGGTCAGCTTCTTCGACGAATACAACCATGGCATCGACTGGAACGCGGTGCTCGGCCGGCTCGACCAGGGCAACCGGCTGAGGCTGACCGGGCCGTCGGCGCTCGGGCCGATGAGCGGCGGGCCGCCGGCGGCGCTGAGCTTCCTGCTCGGCGCGTCGAGCTCGCGCGGCAGCGCCAGCGAGTGGATCGCCAAGGCGCTGCAGGAGTACGGCCGCGTCTCGACCGCCTATTCCAGCGTCGTCACGACGACCAACCGGATGCCGGTGCCGCTGGGCGCGCTGCAGACCCGGGCCTACGTGCAGCGCACCACCGCGGCGACGCAGAACGCCGCCACCGGCGTCACCATCCCGGGCGCGATCGAACCCGGCAAGCTGTCCACCGGGCTGGGCCTGACGGTGCTGCCGGTGATCCTCGATTCCAACCTGGTGCTGCTGCAGACCGCGCTGCAGGTCAGCGAGCTGCAGCAGCTGCGCGCCTTCACCAGCGGCCAGGGCGACGCGGCGCAGTCGGTGCAGTTGCCGGAGACGACGAGCTTCAGCGCGATGCAGCGCATCCGCGTGCCGGCGGGACGCACGCTGGTGCTGGCCGGCTTCGAGCGCGAACACGCGCAGCTCGACGATGCCGACGTCGTGCGCGGAGTGCTGCCGCTGGCGCGGCGCGGCACGCGCGGCAAGCAGGGCACCGTCGTGCTGATCACGCCGCGGCTGGTCGAGCCATGAAGGCCGCGGCCTCGACGCGGCCCGCCGAGACGCCGCCGGCGACCGTCGTCGAGATCGGCGGCGTGCCCCTGGCGTTCGGGCTGGAATGGCAGCCGGTGGCCCGGGCCGGCGATCCCCGCGCGGAGTTGCGCCAAGCGCGGGAGGCGGGATTCCGCCTCGTCGCGCGGCTGCCCGACGGCAGCCTGCTCGGTCTGGCCCGCCGCGTCGACGGCGCGCGCCGGGCCCATTCGGCGGTGGCTTTGCTGATCGCCCGCTTCGCGGAACAGGGCGCCGAGGTCTGCCTGATCGCCGTGGACGAGCGGGTCGCCCTGGTCGGGCTGATGGACCGCCGCCCGGTCCCGGGCTTCGACCGGCTGCTGCCGGACCTCGCGGCCGCGCAGGCGCTGCTGGCGGAGTTCCGCGACATGCATCCCGACCGGCCGGTCCGGGTCGCCAGCCACCTGCCGGGCCGGGAACGCCTGGGCGACGCGCTGCCGCTGGCGATGCTCTTCGACCAGCCGGATCCCGAGACCCGGCTGCGGCCCTTGCCGGGCGAGCAGCGCCGCGCCGCCTGGTGCGCCGCGGCGGTCGCCGCGACGCTGCTGGCCGCGGGCGCGACGGTGGTCTGGCGGCT
>NZ_JAOCCU010000033.1 GCF_029840635.1 Mitsuaria sp. GD03876
GGGCAAAGCCCGGTCAGTCATTCGACATCCCCGACAGTTCCTTCGGGGACCGCTGCAAGACAGGTGTCTGTGCAGCGAAGACCGCGACTGTAGCACAGCGTTTACGCGGCTCGCAAGAACTACAAGAGAAAGTCGTTGACGGCCGCCCGCGTTTCGCACGGAACGGAGGCAAGTCCTTGTTTCTCCATGGGCGCGGCGTTCCGACGCGCGGGATTCAGAGGGCGATGCGCCTCACCAGCGGGGGCCCATCATCGGGTAGCAGCCCATGCCGAAGCCGCCCATCAAGCCGCCGTAGCCGCCCATGCCGCCGAAGGGCGACATCATCGACATCCCCAGGAAGTTGCTCGCGAGGCCACCCATGAAGGGCGACAACATGCCGCCGCCGAAGCCTCCGAGCATGCTGCCCAGCAGTGCACCCCCTCCCCCGCCGACGGCGCCGCCGAGGGCCCCCAGCGGTCCGCCAAACATCGCACCCATCACGGCGCTCTTGATACCCATGGCTCGGTCCTCCATCGCGCGGTCCGAGAAGCCCTCCGGAGACCCGCCACCTGCCGCGATGCCGTCGCGAACGAGTCGCGTACGGGGTGGAGCCTCCGGCGGATACCCGCGCATTCGAAGCGGCAGACCGTAGTCGATGGGGTGGCCGCCTCGCGCGGCGGCCTTCATGGAAGAAAGTCTGCGAGCCGGTCCCCCGTCGAAGGAACGGCGCGGTCGATCGGGGTCAGGGGCGTTCGCCATACCCATGTGGGCGATCGTCCTTCGTCGACAGCGCGTTCGATGCCGAGCGATGGCGCCGGCGTGCCCTTCTATTAGAAGAAGGTGCGGACCCCGCCGATGACGCGGTAGCCATCGTCCACCGTATAGAGAAGCGGCCACTTGTCGAAGGTCGTGCAGGGATGCCCGATGCCGAAGGCGATCAAGTCCCCCACCTGCAGCGGCAGAGCGCCCGCGCCCTCCCCCGTCGCGTCGACATAGGCATGCTGGTCGTTCAGCTTCGTGACCGACCAGTGCGAGGGCGTCGCCTGCGGCGCCTCATGCAGCCCCGGCCGGAACCACCACAGCGGTTGCGGCAGGCAGGCGTCGTAGCTGAGGTCGCGCCTTCCGGCCGTGCAGATCGCCCGGCCCGGCTCCGGCACCGACTGCACATGCGCCCACACCTCGATCGCGTTGCGCAATCCGGGTCCATCCCCCCACAGCGCGCCGGCGCGCTGACGCATGCGGTCCTGCATGCGTTCGTACTGAAGGCTGTCGTGAGACAGGTAGCAGCCGCTGCGCAGGACCACGCGCAAGGCGTGGCCCGCCCCCGCGGCCTCGACCGCCGCCAGCGTCCTCGCCGCCATGTCGAAGAACGCGGACCCACCGGCGGTGAGCAGCACCTCGCCCGGCGCGAACCACCCTTGCGCGCAACCCAGGCGGGTCAACTCCGCCACCGTCTCGATCATCGTCAGCGCGCCGAGTTCCACCCGCGCCGTGTCCGAGCCGCTGTAGACACCCTCGAACGCCTCGACGCCGCGCAGCGCGATCGCCGGCGCGGCGTCATGAATGGCCTGGCCGAGCGCGATGCCCTCCTCCAACGTGCGCACGCCCGAGCGCCCGCCCGGCGTGCCGACTTCCAGCAGGATCTGCAACGGCCGGCGCAAGCCGCGCCCGGCCGCGGCGCGCCGAAGCAGTTCGAGGCCCGCGATCGAGTCGACCAATAGATAGAAGTCGAAATCCGGATCCGCCTCCAGCTCGCGGAACACGAGTTCCACGTCCGCCTTGCCCACCAACTGGTTGGCCAACAGCACGCGCGGCACGCCGAAACGGCGATAGGTGCGGACATGCGCCGCGGTCGCCGCCGTCATGCCCCAGGCGCCTTCGTCGAACTGGCGCTGGAACAGCTGCGGCGCCATCGTCGTCTTGCCGTGCGGGGCCAGGCTGACGCCGGCACGTTCCGTGAACTCGCGCATCCAGCGCGCGTTGTGCCGCAGGGCCGAGTCCTTCAACACCGCGGCCGGCAGCGGCAGGTCGCCGTCGAGCAGCGACAACTTCAGCCGGTCCAGGTCCTGGAGGAAGACACCTTCGGCGATCGCCGGCAGGCCCTTCAGCGTGGGCGGCAGCGGTTCGGCGAGGAGCGGCGCGAGGCGCAAGCTCACCGAGGCGTGATCGGGCCGGTCATCGGGCGAGGCGGTGGGTGTCGGGAGGGTCATGGCGCGCCATGTTGCCACCACCGAGGGTCCTCGCCGTCCCGCGCGGCAAATGAAAAGGGCCCGATGCTTGCACATCGGGCCCTTCAGGATTGGTGCCGGTGAAGAGAGTCGAACTCCCGACCTTCGCATTACGAATGCGCTGCTCTACCAACTGAGCTACACCGGCGCTGTCGCGAACAACAGAGTCGAAGAGTATAGGCCAGATTTTTCGACCCGACAAGTTTTTGAACCGCCGCGTCTCTCCATCGACGCGCGCCGCGTCACTCCTCGCCCAGATTCGCCTGCACGCGCCTGAGCAGCTCGGCCAGTTGCGCCTGCTCGGCGGCGTTCAGCCCGGCCAGCGCCTGCACCGACACCTGCCGCGCCTGGCGCTTGAGTTCACGTTGCACCGCCAGGCCCGCCTCGCTGACCTGCAGCCGGACCTGGCGACGGTCCGCCTCGTCGGTTTCCGCCTCGAGCAGTCCCTTGTCGCGCAGCCCCTTGATCAGCCGCGCCAGTTGCGCCTTGTCCCGCCCGCTGTGCTGCGCCAGGTCGCTCTGCGTGCCGCCGGGATGCCGCTCGAAGAAGAACAGCACCTTGCCTTCCATGTGGGTGATGTCCTGCGGACCGTCGCGCAGGAAGCGGTACTGGCGCGCGCGGTACCGGTGCATCACCGAATGGATCAGCTCCAGCACGTCGTCGTCCTTGACCCTTCGGCCGGTGGTGTTAGTTGACATTGTCAATCGATCGGTCGCAAGATGGATGACATTGTCAACGAAACAAAGCCACCTCGCAATGAAGCCCGAGTCCCTGAACACCCCCTCGCCCCTGCCCGCCGATTCCGCCGACAGCCGTCCCGCCAGCCGCGTGCAGCGGGTGCGGCATGAACTGAAGCGCCGCGTCCTGACCGTCGCCGCCGTCGACGACGTGACGCCCAACTTCCGTCGCGTCACGCTGCGCGGCGAGTCGCTGGCCGACTTCGTCAGCGCGTCCTTCGACGACCACGTGAAGCTGATCTTCGACGCCGAGGCCGCCGACGGCCCGGTGATGCGCGACTACACGCCGCGCCGTTTCGACACCGCCGCGCACGAGCTGGTGGTCGAGTTCGCGCAGCACGGCGACGGCCCCGCCGCCGACTGGGCCGCGCAGGCGCGCCCGGGACAGACGCTGACCGTCGGCGGGCCGCGCGGCTCGTTCATCATCCCGGCCGATTTCGACTGGCACCTGCTGGCCGGCGACGAGACCGCCCTCCCCGCGGTCGCCCGCCGCCTGGAGGAACTGCCGGCCGGCACCCGCGTGATCGCGCTGCTGAACGTGCCGGAGGCCGACCGGCGCGTCTTCGACACCCGGGCCGACGTGGACCTGCGCTGGGTCGACGGCGACGACGCGCTGCTCGACGCCGCCCGCGCGCTGACGCTGCCCGCTGGCGAGGGCTACGCCTGGTGCGCCGGCGAGGCCGCGTCGATGGCCGCGCTGCGCCGCATCCTGGTCGACGAGAAGGGGCACGACCGGCATGCGATCCGCGCGTCGGCCTATTGGAAGCGCGGCGCCAGCCACCATCACGAGCATCTGGAGTAAGGACGCGCCGGCGTGCGCCGGCGTGCGCCGGCACCCGGCACCCGGCACCCGGCGAGCGTCGAGTGCCGGTGAGGCCGATGAACAGGCGCATCGGCGCCGTCGACCTCACCGTGGCTTCACACCCGCGTGGCACACTGCCGCTCGCCCGGATCGGAGGCGGGCCCCTCGTGATGTCTGAAGTCCTGCATGACCCGCGCTGGCGCAACGCCTGGCGCACGCTGTTCCTCGCCGTGGTGCTCGGCGCGAGTTGGCTGGCGTTCTCGCCGCATCCGCCGCGCATGGCCGACCTGGGCTGGGACAAGGCGAATCACTTCTCCGCCTTCGGCACGCTGGCCTTCGTGGGCATGCAGTGCCTGGCCGCCGGCGCGCGCCGGCGCTGGATCGTGCTGGCCACGCTGCTGGCCTACGGCGTCGGCATCGAGCTGGTGCAGTCGCAGATCCCGGGCCGCGACGCCGACGCGGCCGATGTCCTGGCCGACATGATCGGCGCCGTCATCGGACTGGCCGTGCACGCGCTGGTGCTGCGCGTCATCGCGCCAAGGGCGGCTCCGGCTCGCTGAACTCGCGGCGCGACATCGCGATCGCGACCGCCTGGGCGCGGTTGTTCGCGCCGAGCTTGCGCAGGATCTTGCGCACGTGGTTCTTGACCGTGAACATGCTGATGCCCAGCTGGATCGCGATCCCCTCGTTGCTCAGGCCCGCGCGCAGGCCCTCGACGATCTGCTGCTCGCGCGGCGTCACCAGCGCGCCGGCGCGCCGCGGCGCGGCCTGACCCCGCGGTTGCAGCCGCGCGCGTCGCCAGGCGGCGTGCAGCGACGGCGTCAGCAGTTCCAGGCGCCGCAGGTGCTCGTCCTCCCAGCCGTCGCCGGCGAGCAGGAACAGGCTTTGCGGCCGCTCGCCGTCGCCGGCGACGCCATGCAGCGCCACGTCGCGCAGCCCCGCCTCGAGCAGCGGCTGGAACAGCGCCGACGGCGCTTCCCGCGTCAGGTCCAGGTGCAACGGCCGCCGGCCGTCGCCCCAGCGCCGGATCAGGTGCAGCCACAAGCCGTGGTCGGGCGCCTCCAGCTGCGCCTGCAGCGCGTCGCCGATCGGCTTCAGATGGAACAGCTGCGCCGTCAGCCGCGGCGACGGCGGCTGGTCGCCGACGCACACCAGCAGCCGGTGCGGCAGCAGCGGCTGCAGCCGGCTCTGGCTCCAGACGAAGAACTGTGCCGGCGTGGCCGGCTGGCGCGCGCTCCACAGCGCCTCCAGCAGGCGCTCGACCAGCACATGGTCCTGCAGCCAGGACAGCGGCAAGGCGTCGCCGTCGGCCAGGCCGGCCGGCAAGGCGCTCGGCGTGGACAGGGTCGGCGACGACGCCACGGGCGTCGGGATCGAGGAAGACATCGCGTGCGGCGTCATGGCCATGGGGGAATGCGTGAGCCGGGTCGCCGTGAGCCTGCCCGCGCGGGATGACGCCGCGATGAAGGCGCACCCCGGACGCGCGCGGCGGGAACCGGCCTTGCCCTTGCTGACATCGGGTGGCAGTTGTGCCGGCCCACCCGGCCGCGCGCGGCGTCCCGCGCCGGACACGGGCTTGGCAAATCGGCTACCGTAGCCGCTCGGTCCGACTCCCCCGGACCGGCAGGAGTTGCTTGCATGTCGGATCACGATCTGCCGCCCGAGCGGCGCGATCTCGCGCGCCGCTACGAGGCGGTCCGGCGTCACACGCTGACGCTGGCCGAGCCGCTGTCGGCCGAGGACCAGGCCGCCCAGTCGATGCCGGACGCCAGTCCCGCGAAATGGCACCAGGCCCACACCAGCTGGTTCTTCGAGGCGCTGCTGCTGCGCCCGCACCTGCCGGGCTACCGGCCGCTCGACGAGTCCCACCACTATCTCTTCAACTCGTATTACGAAGGCCTCGGCCCGCGCCATCCGCGACCGCAACGCGGCCTGCTGACGCGGCCGTCGCTCGACGAGGTCCGCGCCTATCGCCGCCATGTCGACGCGCACATCCAGCAGCTGATCGCGGGTTGCGACGACGCGACCTGGGCCGCGATCGCGCCGACGCTCGAGCTCGGCCTGCACCACGAGCAGCAGCACCAGGAACTGCTGTTGACCGACGCGCTGCACCTGCTGTCCTGCCATCCGTGGCGGCCGGCGCTGCGGGACACCGCGCCGGTGCCGGCGGTCGCGCACGCGAGCGAATGGCTGCGCCATGACGGCGGACTGGTCGACATCGGCCACGACGCGAGCGCCGCGGGGGCGGGTTTTGCCTTCGACAACGAAGGGCCGCGCCACCGCGCCTGGCTCGAGCCGTTCGAGATCGCCAGCCACCTGGTCACCTGCGGCGAGTTCCAGCGCTTCATCGACAACGGCGGGTATCGCGACCCGCGCTGGTGGTTGTCCGACGCATGGGCCACGGTGCAGTCGCAGGGCTGGCGGGCGCCGCCCTACTGGGTGGACGCCAGCGACGGTGAAGGCGACGGCCAAGGCGGCGCGCCCTCGCGCTGGTCGGTCTTCGGTCTGCACGGGCTGCGGGCGATGGACCCGTCGGCGCCGGTGATGCAGCTGAGCTTCTACGAGGCGGCGGCCTATGCCGAGTGGGCCGGCGCGCGACTGCCCAGCGAGCAGGAATGGGAGGCGGCCGCGGCGCTGCCCGGCATCGCGCAGCTCGACGACCAGGCCTGGCAGTGGACGCGCTCGGCGTACCACCCCTATCCGGGCTTCCGCCCGCTGGAGGGCGTGGCCTCCGAATACAACGGCAAGTTCATGGTCGGCCAGCTGGTGCTGCGCGGCGGCAGCCTGGCGACGCCGCCGGGCCATGCGCGCCCGACCTACCGCAATTTCTTCCCGCCGGCCGCGCGCTGGCAGTTCACCGGGCTGCGACTGGCCCGCGATGCGCGTCCGCGCGCGGAGACCCCCGCATGAGCAGTTTCGCCGAGGACCTTCACGCCGCGCTCGCCGGCCCCGAGCACGAGATCTCGCCCAAGTACTTCTACGACGCGCAGGGCTCGGCGCTGTTCGAGCAGATCTGCGAGCTGCCCGAGTACTACCCGACCCGCACCGAGCTCGCGCTGCTGCGCCGCCATGCCGGCGACTTCGCCGCGCGCATGGGCTCCGGCGCGCAGTTGATCGAGTACGGCGCCGGCGCGCTGGTCAAGGTGCGCCTGCTGCTGGAGCGCGCCGAGCGCCTGGACAGCTTCGTGCCGGTCGACATCTCCGGCCCGCACCTGCTGGCCGCGTGCGACGCGCTGCAGCGCGAGCAGGCGGCGCTGCGCATCCTGCCGGTGGTCGCCGACTTCACGAAGATGCATGTGCTGCCCGATCCGCCGCCCAACGGCAGGCGCATCGGCTTCTTCCCGGGATCGAGCATCGGCAACTTCGATCCGGCCGAGGCGCTCGAGTTCCTGCGGCTGCTGCGCGCGGAACTCGATGGCGGGGCGCTGCTGATCGGCGTCGACCTGATCAAGGACCCGGCGCTGCTGCACGCCGCCTACAACGACGCGCAGGGCGTGACGGCGCGCTTCAACCTCAACCTGCTGCGCCACGCGCAACGCGCGCTGGGGTTGGAATGCGACGCGGCGGGCTTCGACCATTACGCGTTCTACGACCCGCGCAAGCACCGCATCGAGATGCACCTGCTGCCGCGTGGCGAGCAGCAGCTGCAGCTGCAGGGCCGGCGCTACACGCTGCAGCCCGGCGAGAGCCTGCACACCGAGAACTCGTACAAGTACAGCGTCGAGAGTTTCCAGGCGCTGGCGCGCGAGGCGGGCTTCCGGCCGTCGGCGCATTGGACCGACGACCAGCGCTGGTTCAGCCTCCACTGGCTGGAGGCCTGAGGCGCTCAGGCGTCGTAGCCGTAGACGTCGGCCAGCTTGGCCAGCAGGTCGGTCTCTTCCTCGGGCGGGAAGGAATAGGGGAACAGCGTGCGCGAGCGGCCGTCCTCGTTGAGCGAGCCGCCGTGCTTGCGCACCTGCGTCGCGACATAGGCCAGCGACAGGCTCATCAGCACCGCCGGCGCGCCGACGCCACGATGCAGCCGTTCCTCGCCGTGCGGCTGGAAGTCCAGCATGCGGCGGTAGAAAGCCTTGTGGCGCGGGTTGACCTCGATCACCACGAACTCCGCCCCCCAGTGGTGCACCGCATGGAGGTAGGCCAGGTGGAACAGGCTGGCCAGCACCAGCTTGGACGGGCCGTCCGGATCGGCGGCAAGGCGGGTGAATTCGCACAGCTGCCAGCCTTGCTGGCGCATGTCGGTCATCTGGTCGGGGAAGCTCTGGTCGGCGGCCAGGCTGCCGCCGTCGCGCCGCAGGCCCAGCGTCGCCACCAGGCGGCCTTCCCAATAGGCGCCCAGCGTCACGTCGGCCGAGCGGCTCAGCCGGTAACCGCGTGACGCGTACCGGCGCTCCAGCAGCGCGTGTCCGGCGCCGTCCAGCAGCGCGCGGATCTCGATGCGGCCATAGTCGGTGTCGCGGCAAACGAGCTCGACCGAATCGGAGCGGACAAACGGAATCTCCGAACGAAACGACTGCAGCGCCTGCAACGGGCTTGCAGGCGCTTCCAGATCGATGTTCGTCAGATGAGATTCGTCGCTCATTCCCAACTCCAGACTGCTTGGTTATCAAGGGCGAGTCTATGGCCCACACAAAGTAATTAGCTTTGGCCGCTACGATAGTTAACAAATGCGACCCTGACCTTACGGGTCTGTCCCGGGTTCCCGCCCGGGTCAATCCCTTGCCAGGGCGAAACCCCGCATTTGAGGGAATTCAGTTACAAAGCGCCCGCCCACCTCGCAGCGCGCGGGAACCCTCGCGGAAGGTCCGGTTCACCGAACCCTCGACACCCGATTCCACCGTGGTTTCCGGCTGGTTCTGTTGCAGGTGTAACTAAATGCTCCCAGTTCATTTGCCGAATTCAGGGGACAGTCGCCCGCCACTTTTTTGCGGAAATGCCTACAGAAACTAGGGATATTCGTCGCGGGACGCCCGATGCGAACGCGATGCGGCCAAGAAAGTTCGTATCTCGTTGCTTCTGAAGGAGGCGCCGCCGGACCGGCGAAACGGTCAGGCGCAAGGCGTCGCGGCGAGCGTGTCCAGCCGCTGCCGGGCCTCGGCGAGCAGCCCCTCGACGCGGCCGTCCGCCTGCGCGGCGATCGCATCCAGGTCGAACATCGCCGCCAGTTCCTCCGACGACAGCGCCATCGCCGGCAGGTCGCCGACCTCGATGGCGGCATGCAGCAGTTGCTCCAGCGTGCCCTGCCCCTGGCGGACGCGGTGGATCAGGTCGCGGATCACCGCGGCGGTGCGCTGGCGGCCCAGCCGCGGCAGCAGCAGGTGCTCCAGCCGCTCGCTGGCGACCAGCCCCTGGCGTTCGAGCACATGGGCCCGCATCCGGTCCAGCCGGATGACCGGCTCGGCCAGCGCGCGATGCAGCGCCTCGACCGCCGCGTGCGCGCCGCCCATCAGGCCGCTCCATTCGGCGAGTTCGGCCTGGTGCTGGCCCAGGCCGCGCTCGTGCTCCGGCGTCATGCAGCTCATCAGGCCGGCGACGCGCTGCGGCGCGCGCTGCACCGCCGCCATCGCCTGCAGCGCGGCGACCGGGTTCTTCTTGTGCGGCATCGACAGGCAGGCGCCGTAGCCCTCGCCGGGCGGCTCGTTGAGCTCGTCGACCTCCGCCTGCGCCATCAGCGCGAAGTCCTGCGCCAGCTTGCCCAGGTTGCCGCACAGCAGCCCGACCTCCAGGCCCAGGCGCAGCCAGCGGTCGCGCTGCGTGTGCCAGCACATGTCGGGGCGGGCCAGCGACAGCTCGGCCGCGACGGCGGCCACCATGTCGTCGGCGCGATCGCCCATCGCGTCCAGCGTGCCCACCGCGCCACCGAGCTGCAGCAGCAGCGACGCGCGGCCCTGCTCGCGCAGCCGCTCGGCGCTGCGCAGCAGCGGCATCAGCCAGTTCATCAGCTTGAAGCGCAGGCTGATCACCTGCGCCGGCTGCATCATCGTGCGGCCCAGCATCGGCACGGCGACGTGCCGCTCGGCCAGGTCCAGCAGCCGCGCGCACAGCTGCTGCAGGTCGTCGTCCAGCAGCCGCAGCGCCTCGCGGGTGCGCAGCACCATCGCGGTGTCGATCAGGTCCTGGGCCGAGGCGCCGCGATGCACGTAGACCGCGGCGGCCGGGTCGAACAGCGCGACCGTCTCGCGCAGCCGCTGCACCACCGGCAGCGCCAGGTTGCCGCAGCGCGGCGCGGCGGCGACCAGCGCCTGCACGTCATAGAGCTCGGCGCGGCACAGGCTGGCGATCGCCGGCGCGGCCTGCGCGGGGATCAGCCCGGTGCGGGCCGCCGCTCGCGCGAGCGCGGCCTCCACGTCCATCATCGACTGGACCACCGCGGTCGGCGAGAACACCGATTCCATCGCGGTGGAAGACAAAAAAGCCTCGAACAACATCCAACATCCTCTCGGAGGACGCGAATGCTATCGAGGCTCGCGCGTACGCCGTACTCAAGCAAACCCGCTTGGGGTTTGTCTCGGCCGGTGATCGCCCGCCGGCGGGCCCTCATCCGAGGGCCCCGGGGGCTCAGTTGGCCGGCACGTACATCTGGGCCAGGCGGCTCATCAGGCGCAGCGACAGGCGGTGCATCGTGATGAGTTCCAGCAGGCCGTTGCGGTGCAGCTCGACGATCTTGGCGTCGGGCAGGTCCGCCAGGGCCTTCTCGTTGATCGTCATGAAGCCGTCCACGTCGATCTTCTCGCCGCTGGGCAGTTGCGCCTCGAAGCGCATGTCCTGGAGCAGGTCCAGTTCCTGCAGCAGGTCGCAGGCCTGGCGGGTGCGCTCGGCCTCGCGCTCGAAGTCCTCGCAGAACTGCTTGGCGTTGAGCAGCAGGTCCGAGGCTTCGCCGTCGGCCTTGAACAGGGGCTCGCCCTCGGTCTCGGAGAAGGCGCCGGAGCCGGTGTCCAGGCACAGCGCCATGTCGCTGCCGTTCTCCTCGATGCGGGCCATCGCGAAGGGCCAGCGGCGCACGTAGGCCGGCACGTAGCGGCCGGTCCATTCCCCGTTCTTGATGAACAGGTTGCTGCCCTGCTTCAGGCCGAACACGGCCAGCGGGGCCACCGCCGGGCGCTGGCCCTCGGCGGCCTGGCCGATGCGCACGAACACCACCGGGTATTCGAGGCTGGCGTCGGCGAACTCGGCCACCGCGATGAACAGCGAGTTCAGTGGCGTCACGCGGTCCAGCACCGGGGCGCCGATCTTCATGCGCGTGTTCTTGTGCTGCACCCGGTCCACCGGGACCAGGTTCTCATACATCGGGGGGTTGCTCATTCATTCACTCCATCGTCCGCCAGTCGCGAGACCAGCACCTTGTCCACACGCTTGCCGTCGAGGTCGACCACCTCGAATCTCCACGCGTCCCACTCCGCCACATCGGCCGTGCGCGGCAGACGCCCCAGCAGCAGCATCACCATGCCGGCCAGGGTGTTGTAGCGCCCACGGTCTTCCTCGGGCAGTTCCTTCAAGTCCAGGCGGTCCTTCAGCTCGGTCACGGGAATCAGGCCGTCCATCAGCCAGCTGCCGTCCTCGCGTCGCACCGCCCAGGCGTCCTCGCCATCGGACGAGTTGAACTCGCCCGCGATGGCCTCCAGGACGTCGCGCATCGCGACGACGCCCTGCACTTCGCCGTATTCGTCGACGACGAATGCCAGCGGCGTTTCCGTGCCGCGCATGTGCGCGAGCAGCTCCATGCCCGACAGCGTCTCGGGCACGAACACCGGCGCCTCCAGGCCGTGCGCCAGGTCCATGCTCTCGCCGGCCAGCGCGCGCGCCAGCAGCGTCTGCGCGCTGACGGTGCCGACCACGTCGTGCAGCCCGCCGCGGCACACCGGGTAGCGGCTGTAGCCGTGGGCGCGCAGGATCTGCAGCACCTGCTCGGCGCGGTCGGTGACGTCCAGCCAGGCGATCTCGGCGCGCGGGATCATCATCGAGCCGATCTGGCGCTCGTCCAGCCGGAACACGTTGCGCACCATCTGGTGCTCGTGTTCCTCGATCACGCCGGCGTCGCGGCCTTCCTCGAGGCTGGCGGCGATCTCCTCCTCGGTCACCGCGCGGTTGGCGCGGCCGCCCATGCCCAGCAGCTTGAGCGTGAACTCGGTGCAGAAGCTCAGCAGCTTGACGAAGGGCCGCGTGATCAGCGACATGATCTCCATCGGCGGCGCCACCAGGCGGGCGACGGTCTCCGGGAAGATCTGGCCGAGCCGCTTGGGCACCAGCTCGCCGAAGATGATGGTCACGAAGGTCAGGATCACGACGACCAGGCCGGTGGCGGTGATCTCCGCGGCGCGCGCGGTCAGCGGGAAGTGCGCGAGCAGGAACGAGGCGACGGGCGCGGAGAAGGCGGCCTCGCCGACGATGCCGTTGAGCACGCCGATCGAGGTGATCCCGATCTGCACGGTGGACAGGAACTTGGTGGGGTTCTCATGCAGGTCCATCGCGGCCTGCGCCCCGGCCTCGCCGCTCTCCACCATCACTTGCAAGCGAGCCTTGCGGGAGGCCGTGAGGGCCATCTCCGACATGGCGAACAATCCGTTGAGCAGTATCAGGAAGAGAACTAGGGCGGTATCCATTGACAGCGCGGACCGGGTAGTTACCCCGAGTCGCGCCCAAAACACAAGGCCGGCAAGGGTAGCAGAGCCGATGTGACATCGACACCGCAAAATCCCGCTATGCATTACCTGATCGGCGACCTCCAAGGCTGTTGCGACGCGCTCGCGCGGCTCCTCGACAAGATCGATTTCTCCCCGTCGCGTGACCGGCTCTACCTGTTGGGGGACCTCGTCAACCGGGGCCCCGATTCGCTGACCACGCTGCGCCGGCTGCAGTCGCTGGGCGACGCGGCGCAGTGCCTGCTGGGCAACCACGACCTGCACCTGCTGGCCACCGCCGCGGGCGTGCGCGCCCCGCACAAAGGGGACACCCTGGACGCGATCCTGCAGGCCCCCGACCGCGAGCCGCTGCTGGAGTGGCTGCGCCGGCAGCGCCTGGCGATGCAGGCGCAGGGCTGGCTGATGGTGCACGCCGGCATGGTGCCGCAGTGGGACACCGCACGGACGCTGGCGCTGGCGGAGGAAGTGCACGCGCTGCTGCGCGGGCCGGAGCTGGCGGAGTTCCTGCCGCAGATGTACGGCAACGAACCCGACCGCTGGAAGGACGATCTGGCCGGCGTGCCGCGCCTGCGCTTCATCATCAACGTGCTGACGCGGATCCGCTACTGCAATGCCCGGGGCAAGCTGGACTTCAAGACCAAGGAAGGCCTGGGCACGGCGCCGGAGGGCTACCTGCCGTGGTTCGACGTGCCGGGGCGGCTCACGGCGGGACAGCCGGTCGCGTTCGGGCACTGGTCGACGCTGGGGCTGGTGCAGCGTCCCGACCTGCTGGCGCTGGACACCGGCTGCGTCTGGGGCGGCGAGCTGACGGCGGCCCGCGTGGCCGACGGCCAGGCGCTGGAGATCATCCAGGTGCCCTGCGCGCAGGCGAGGAAGCCGGGCGCCGACTGAGCCGCGCATACAATGCGCGCCTTCTTCCAGGAGACGTGGCCGAGTGGTTGAAGGCAGCGGTCTTGAAAACCGCCGAGGGTTCGCGCCCTCCGTGAGTTCGAATCTCACCGTCTCCGCCAGAATCCGCCCGCCCTGCCACTGGCGAGGCCCCAATGAAAAAGACCGCCCTCGGGCGGTCTTCGTCTTTGGGCCAAGGCCCGGCGCTCAGCCCTTGAGCGACGCGCTGCGGATCAGCGCCTCGACGCGCGGCTGGTAGCGGGGGAAGAACACCAGGCGCGGCGCGCTGTACTGGATCACGAACAGCTCGCCGTTGCGCACCGCGCCGACGGCCAGGCCGCGCATCGGCACGTCGTCGGTCTTGCGGTTGAGCGTGTACTCGAAACGGAAGCCCTGGCCGCCGAGGAACTCGGTCGGCTCCAGCTTCTCGAGCTGGAAGCTCGAGCCGTCGCGGGTCAGCAGCGCCTCGTACAGCGACACGATGTCCTGCGGCTGCATCGCGGCCTTGAAGGTCAGCGGCTTCTTGCCGTTGTCCGAGCCGTTGACGCGCGTGATCGGCGCGCCGTCCTTCACGCCGACGTAGAACTGCAGCGCGTCCACGGTGATGCCCTCGACGGTCCAGGTCGGCGTCGAGGTGCTCATGCCCTGCTCGAACTGGTTCCACGGCGTGTCCAGCTTCAGCGCCAGGCGGTTGCCGACGACGGCGTCGCCGGTGGCCACGTGGCTCACCGCCGCGCAGCCGGTCAGCACCACGGCCACGGCCAGGGCGGCCAGGCGCTGGGTCCAGGCGGCGTTCACGGATGTCCAGGATTGCTTGTTCATGATTGCTCCTCGGCGGACGCCCGCGGCGTCCGCATGTTCATTACAGATAGCTCTTGATCAGGCTGGCGTCGGCGGCGTCGGGCGCCATCTCGACGTAGCGCGCGAATGCCTCGCGCGCCTTGTCGGTCTGCTCGCGGGCCTTCATCAGGTAGCCCATCGAGCGGTACAGCTGCGGCGGCTCGTGCCCCATCGCGCGCGCGGCGTCGAAGTCCGCCAGCGCCATGTCGCCGTCCTCGGGCTGGTTGCGCATGCGGTGGGTCTCGCCCCGGTAGTAGACGAGGTCCGCGCGCTGCGGCGAGCGGCCGATCAACCGGTTCAGCAGCACCAGCGTCTCGCCGTGCTGGCCGCGCTTGAGCTCGTCCTCCAGCATCATCTGCTGCAGGCCGGCCAGGCGCTGGTTGAACTCCGTGTCGCCGACGAAGCCGCCGGTGTCGGCCTCGGCCAGGCGCGCCAGCGTGTCGCTGCGCTCCGCGCTGGGCGGGTGCGTCGCGAACAGCCCGCCGCCGCTGCTCTTGGTCGGGTCGTGCGCGGCGGCCATCTCCAGGCGCAGGTTCTCCCAGATCTTGGCGGCCTCGCGCGTGTCGTAGCCGGCCTTGCGCATCAGCGCCAGGCCGATCGCGTCGGCCTGCCGCTCATGGTCGCGGGAGAAGCCGAAGGCGCCCGCCGAGTTGATGATCTGCCCGACCGCGCCAATGACGCCGAACATCGCCAGCACCAGGTTGCCGGCGCTGCGCGACTTGATGTCGCGCATGCGCTCGAGCGTGTGGCGCTGCAGGTAATGCCCCATCTCGTGGCCGATGACCGCGGCGAGCTGCGCCTCGTTGTCCACCCGCAGCAGCAGGCCGGACCACACCTGCATCATCCCGTTGGGGGCCATGCTGGCGTTGAAGAACGGCGTGCGCACCGGATAGACGCGCACGTCGGCGCAATGCTCGCCGCCGAGCTTGCAGGCGATGTCCTGCAGGTAGTCGCGCAGCGGCGCGTCGCGCATCAGGAACGGGCTGCGGCGCAGCTTCGTTTCCTCGCGTTCCATCATGGCCCACAGGCCGCCCTCGTCGCTCTCGACGGCGGGTTTCTCGAAACGCGGCGGCGCGACCCAGTCGCCCGCCTGGGCGAAGCCGGTGCAGTGCAGGCAGCCGGCGCCCAGGCCGGCCAGCATCGCGCGGCGCTTCATTGCACGCGCGGGAAGCCGCTCAGCAGCGCGTCGATCGATTCGGCGGCGGGCGTGGCCTCGCGCAGGTCGCCCGAGGCGCGCGCGAGCTGGTTGAACCACAGCACCTGGCCGCTCTCGAGGTCGACCAGCGAGGCGTAGCCCACCTGCGCGCCGCCGGTCAGGCCCACGCCCAGCAGCGCCATGGCGATCATCGCGGCCTTGCGCTCGGCGCTGGCGTAGCTGTCGCGCACCCACAGGAACAGGCCGTAGCGGGCATGGGTCTTCTCCTGCAGCGGACGCATCGCGTCGCCGAAGCTCCAGTCCAGGCGGCCTTCCTTGGTCGGCAGCTTCCAGCCGCCGCCCACCGAGTGGTGCAGCGCGATCGAACGCGCGACCGCGGCATGCAGCGACATCAGTTCGCCGAACTCGTCGGCGTCCTTCTCTTCCAGTTGCAGCGTCTTCAGGCCGAGCGTGCCGGTCTTCTTCTGCAGCGCGGACTTCATGAAGCCCTGCGCCGACGTGGTCCAGTCGGCGCGCGGCTCGTTGACGCCGCCCGCGGACATCGAGAACAGCTCGACGTCGACCGGCATGACGACCACTTCGGACGCCTTGGGCAGTTGGGTGAAACCGGGTGCCAGGTTCTTGTCCTGGGCGAAGACGGCCGGCGCGACGGCCACGCCGGCGGCCAGCAATGCGGCGGCCAGCAGATTGCGGATGCTCATGGGATTTCCCCCTCCTCGATGCGAAAGTCCCGCCGATCTCCGCCGACGGGTGCGGGAATCTAGCCCATCCGGCTGGGAGGTCCACATCGGGAGCGGCCCCTAATGGCCCACCGTTTCGTGGCGCACGCCACGGAAGTCCCCAGGAATGGGGGGCGTCATCGCCATGCAACGCCCGGGCGATCTGACGGCGGGCTCGAATCGCGGTTGGCGTATCGTTCCGAGCTTCATGAATTCCCGCTCCCTCCCCGCCCGCTTGCCGGCCCCGCTCGCGCTCATCGGCGGCAACGAAGACCGCCTGACCCCGGGCCCGGTGCTGCGCGAGCTGGTCGCGACCTGCCGCGCCGCGCGTGCCGACGCGGCGCCGCCGCGGATCGTGGTCCTGAGCACCGCCAGCGGCGAGCCCGAGCTGCTCTGGTCCCAGTACGAGCCCGCCTTCCGCGCCCTCGGCGCGACGCCGTCCTGGCTGGACCCGCGCGATCGCGCCGCGGCCGGCGCCGCGGCCGCGCTGGACGCGCTGCGCGACGCGGACCTGCTGTTCCTGACCGGCGGCGACCAGGAGCGCCTCGTCGACGTGCTGGCCGACACGCCGATGCAGGCGCTCATCCATGAACGCCACGCGGCCGGCGAGCTCGCCGTCGCCGGCACCAGCGCCGGCGCGTCGGCGCTGGGCGCGCACATGCCGGTGGGCGACCTCAACGAGCAGTTCGCCGGTCCCGCGCAGCCGCTGCACCGCGCGCTCGGGTTGATGCCCGCCTTGGTCGTCGACCAGCACTTCGCGCAGCGCAAGCGCCATGCGCGGCTGCTGCAGCTGGTCTCGCTCGATCCGCGCCGCACCGGTGTCGGCATCGACGAGGACACCGCGCTGATCGTGCGCCCGGACGTGGACCTTCGGGTCGTCGGCGCCGGCGCAGTGACCGTCGTCGACGGCTCGCGCATGACCGACCGCCGCGAGCCGGGCGACATCGTCGCGTTCGAGCACCTCGGCCTCACGCTGCTGCCCGCGGGCACGACGCTGCGCTTCGAGGATCCGCCCGCGCCGCCCCACCTGCGGCGCCTGCTGCGCACGCTGGCGTCAGCCGCCTCGCTGCGCGGCTGAACGGCGAGCCGTCGCGGCCGCCCGCCGGCGGGCGACGGCCTCATCGCCCACCAGGTCGACGGAACAACAGGCAGCCCTGGCGGTTCAGGCCGCGACGTGCGCCGCGAAGCCCGCCAGCCCCGGCGCGACGTCCTCGCCCAGCTCATGGCCGTTCGGATAGTCGCCGCCGTTCTGGGCCCGGAAGGCGATGGGCGCTTCGTCGAAGATGCCCGCCAGCCGTTCGCGCCACGCGGCCGCCGCGGCCTCGACGCCTTCGGCCGTCATCCGGCCAGTGCCATGCACCGCGTGGGTCTTGAGCACCGACATGCCGGGATAGAACAAGGTCCCATGCGTGACCGGGAACAGCAACTGGTCGATCGGCCCGTTGATGCCGCGCGGGCCGTAGTCCGCCGCCGGGCCGCCGGTCGTCACCGACACCATCGCGCGGCGGCCCGAGAAGCCGCCCTCGCCGTAGCGGCTGCGGTTGCCCTGGCCGGCGTGGCCGTAGGCCAGGCCGCGTGCCCAGACGCGGTCGATCCAGCCTTTCATGATCGCCGGCATGCCGAACCACCACAGCGGGAACTGCAGGATCACCAGGTCGGCGGCGAGCAGCTTGCGCTGCTCCTCGACGACGTCGGCGGGCTGGTGCCCCTGCTCATACGCGTGGCCGGACTCGCGCACGAAGTCGAGCCGCTCGACATCGGCGCGGCGCGGGAAGTCGTGCTCGTCGTAGACGGCCTTCCAGCCCATCGCATACAGGTCGGACTGCAGCACGCGGTGGCCGGCGGCGCCCAGCGCCTGGCCGGCCGCGTCGACCAGCGTGCGCGTCAGCGAGGTCGGCTCCGGCTGCGCGTGGACGATCAGCACGGTCTTGCCACCGTCGGCGGAAGCCGACGGGGAAGCTGACGAGGCGGACGACGAGGACGGGGACGACGAGGGGATCTGGAAGGAAGCGGCGGAACTCATGACGGACTCCTTGGAGAAGGACAGAGAGGGATGAAGCGGGAATGGATGTGAGTCTGACGATCCGGTCGCCATCCGTGAAATTGCTTGTCCTCTGCCCTACTATCGACCGCATGGATACCAGCCGACTCGACCTGAACCTGCTCGTAACCCTCGAGGCGCTGCTCACCGAGCGCAACGTCACCAAGGCGGCCGCGCGGCTGCACCTGAGCCAACCCGCCGTCAGCGCGCAGCTGAGCCGGCTGCGCGACGTCTTCGACGACCCGCTGCTGCTGCCCGCGCAACGCGGCATGACGCCGACGGCCAAGGCGCTGGCGCTGCTGGAACCGCTGCGCCAGGCGCTGGACCAGGTGCGCGGCGTCGCGGGCTCGCACCTGAGCTTCGACCCCGCCACCGCCGACCTGACGGTGACGATCGCCGCCTCCGACTACCTGCAGGCGGTGGTGCTGCAACCGCTGGTGCTGCGGCTGCGCCGGGTGGCGCCGGGCGTGCGCGTCGCCATCCGGCACCTGGACCCGAGCCAGCACGCGGCGCAGATGGCGCGCGGCGACGTGGACCTGGGCCTGATGCAGCCGATCGAGGCCGCGCCCAGCCTGCGCATGCGCGCGCTGTTCCACCAGCGCTACGTGCTGATCGCCCGCCGCCGCCATCCGGCGGCGTCCGGCAAGCTCAGCGCGAAGGCCTTCGCCGCGCTCGAGCAGGTGGTCGTCTCGCCGGCCGGCGGCGCCTTCGCCACGCCGGTCGACCATGCGCTGGCGGCGCTCGGGCTCAAGCGCCAGGTGGTGCTGTCGGCCGCGTCCTTCCTGTTCGTGCCCGACATCGTCAGCCGCTCCGACCTCGTCGCGCTGGTGCCGGAGCGCCTGGTCCAAGGCCGCGCCGCCGGGCTGCAGGTGCTGCCGCCGCCGCTGAAGATCGACGGCTTCGACATCGCGATGGTCTGGCACGAACGCAACCACGGCCACGCCGCGCAGCGCTGGCTGCGCGACCAGGTGCTGGCGGCGGCGGCCCCGCGCGGCCGCGCCGGCGCGACGGCTGACAACGCTGACCACGGTGCCGCCGTTCCGTGAATTCCGTCGCGGGGCGGGTGTTGCGTCTCGGCGTTTCTCCCAGGGCGTTCGTCACATCCTGAAACGAACATCCGCCCCGCGTGGCCAGAGCCGACTTGAACGCGCCGCCACGTCCATCGCAGCGAGGGAGAACGACGATGACTCAGCACACCGGGGCCAGCCAGACCGCCACCCCCGACCGCAACGCCGGCCTGACGGGCTTCCGAAAGATCTACGCGGCATGTGACCGCGCCATGCTGCTGATCCTGGCGGTGAGCTGGCTGCTCGCGCTGGGGCTGGGCTGGCGCTACGCGCAGATGGGGCTGGCCGCGGGGCTGGGCACCGCGCTGCTGGCCGGCGCCGGGCTGGCCTACGCGGCGGCGCCGGGCGCCATGGCCACCCGCATGACGCTCACCACCGCGCAGGCGCTGATGGTGATGCTGCACATCCACGTGGGCGGCGGCATGGTGGAGCTGCACTTCGGCGTCTTCGTCACGCTGGCCTACCTGCTGATGTACCGCGACTGGAAGGTGCTGGTGGTGGGCGCGGCGCTCTTCGCGGTCCATCACCTGCTGTTCGACCGGCTGCTGGCCGCGGGCTTCGGCACCTACTGCCTGAGCGAGCCGGACCTGGGCCGCATCGTGCTGCACGCGGCCTACGTGGTGGCGCAGACCGGCATCGAGCTGGTGATGGCCGCGCACATGCGGCGCAACACGAAGGAAGGCCTGGAGCTGCACGACCTGGTGCGCGCGCTGGGCAGCCGCGACGACCGGCTGGCGCTGGACGTGGCGCACGTGAAGGCGAGCACGCCGGCGGGCCGCCGGATCAAGGAATCGCTCGAACGGCTGAACGGCGCGATGGCGCGGGTGCGCGAAGCGGCCCAGCACATCGGCAGCGCGTCGACGCAGATCGCCGCGGGCAACGCCGACCTGTCCGGCCGGACCGAGCTGGCCGCGGCCAGCCTGCAGGAGACGGCGGCGTCGGTGCAGCAGCTTTCCGCGACGGTGCGCCACACGGCCGAGGCGGCGCAGCAGGCGCGCGAACTGTCGGACCAGGCGATGCGGGTCGCCGACGCCGGCGGCAGCGCGGTCACGCGCGTGGTGGCGACGATGACGGACATCCACCAGGCGTCGAGCCGCATCGCCGACATCATCGGCGTCATCGACGGCCTGGCCTTCCAGACCAACATCCTGGCCTTGAACGCGGCGGTCGAGGCGGCCCGCGCCGGCGAGCAAGGCCGCGGTTTCGCCGTCGTCGCGGCGGAGGTGCGATCGCTGGCGCAGCGCTCGGCCCAGGCCGCGCGCGAGATCAAGGCGCTGATCACCGCGTCGACCGAGCAGGTCGGCACCGGCGCGGCGCTGGTGCGGGAAGCCGGCAGCACGATGGGCGAGATCGTCGGCGCGGTGCAGCGCGTCTCGGCGCTGATCAACGACATCGCCGATGCCGCCGGCGAGCAGCGCCGCGACTTCGGCCGCATCGACGCGGCGGTCAGCCAGCTCGACGAGATGACGCAACGCAACGCGGCCTTGGTGGTCGAGTCGGCCTCCACCGCGACCACGCTCGACGACCACGCCAGCCGCCTCAGCCGCGTCGTCGGCGCGTTCGACCTGGGCGCCTCGGCGTAGCGGATCAGCGACATCGCGACGCGCTCGCGACACCTCGACAACGCGGCTTCAACAGCGCGCTAACGACCTCTTGACCTGAAGCTGTCCGCAAGCTGTCGAGGCGGGTCGAACGGCGCGCCGCTGCGCAGAAACGCGTACGACACGGCGGGGCGTCGCCGGAACCATGGGCACATCTCGGACCCTCCCTGGTGTGTTCCATGACCTTCAACCGTTCGCTCGCGAGAGGCCTGTTCCTCGCCGCGGTGGCCCTGTTCTTCGGACTGGGCGCGCTGCGTTATCCCATCGGCCGCATGGACCATGCCGGTCCGGGCCTGTTCCCGCTGATGATCAGCGTCCTGCTGGGCCTGGTGGCGCTGGCCACCATCGTGCGCGGCCTCGTCTCCGGCGGCCCGGGGCTGGACTTCAAGTACCGCAACATCGGCCTGATCCTGGGGGCGCTGTGCGCGTTCTCGCTGGTCTCGCGCTTCGCGAACATGTCGGCCGGCATCGTCGTCATGGTCTTCATCGCGACGGCCGCGGGCAGCAACTACTCCTGGAAGCGCAATGTGGTGATCTCGGCCGGCTTGCTGGCGATCGCCTTCGTCTTCCAGAAGTTCCTCGGTCTCAACCTGCCGCTGCTCTGAGGTGCCCATGGAAATCCTGCACAACCTCGCCTTCGGCTTCGAGCACGCGCTGACCTGGCAGAACCTGATGTTCTGCGCGATCGGCTGCGTGGTGGGCACCCTGGTCGGCCTGCTGCCGGGCCTGGGCCCGCTGGCCACGATTAGCGTGCTGCTGCCGCTGACCTATTCGATCCCGGTCAACGGCGCGCTGATCATGCTCGCCGGCATCTACTACGGCGCGCAGTACGGCGACAGCGTCAGCGCGATCACGATGAAGATCCCGCATGCGAGCTCGATCGTGGCCTGCATCGACGGGTACCAGATGACCTTGAAGGGGAAGACGGGCCTGGCCCTGTTCACCGCGGGCATCTCGAGCTTCATCGGCGGCACCGTGGCCATCGTCGTGCTGGCCTGCCTGGCGCCGACGCTGGGCGAAGTGGCCTTCCTGTTCGGCCCGGCGGACTACTGCTCGCTGATGCTGCTGGGTTTCCTGTGCGTCAGCTTCGTGACCACGGGCAGCCTGCTCAACGGCCTGGCGATGTGCCTGATCGGCGTGTTGTTCGGCCAGATCGGCACCGACGTCAACTCGGGCATGGAGCGCTACACCTTCGACATGCCCTTCCTGGCCGAAGGCGTGGGCCTGGTGAGCATCGCGCTGGGCTGCTTCGGCATCGCGGAGATCTCGAAGAACCTGGACGCCAAGAACGAGCGCACGCCCTTCAACGGCAAGATCCACCTGATGCCGACGTGGCCGGAGTTCAAGCGGATCATCCCGAGCGCGCTGCGCGGCAGCGTGGTGGGGTCTATCCTGGGCATCCTGCCCGGCGGCGGCCCGACGATCGCGCAGTTCGCGGCCTATGCCGTGGACAAGAAGGTCAGCAAGTACCGCCACGAGATCGGCGACGGCGCGATCGAGGGCGTGGCCGGCCAGGCCGCGGCGGACGAATCGGCCGCGCGCACCAGCTTCATCCCGCTGATGAGCATCGGCATCCCGGAGAACCCGGTGATGGCGCTGATGATGGCGGCGTTCATCATCAAGGGCATCCAGCCGGGTCCCAACATGATCGCCGGCCACCCGGACATCTTCTGGGGCCTGGTGGCGTCGATGTGGATCGGCAACGTGTTCCTGGTGGTGCTGAACGTGCCGCTGGTGCGCTACTGGCTGTCGGTCTTCAAGATCCCGTACAACGTGTTGTTCCCGTCGATTCTGTTCTTCTGCTGCATCGGCACGTTCAGCGTCAACAACAACCTGGACGACATCTTCGTCACGGCGGCCTTCGGCCTGGCGGGCTACATCTTCATGCGGCTGGACATGGACCCGGCGCCGTTGATGCTGGGCTTCATCCTGGGCCCGATGCTGGAAGAGAACTTCCGCCGGGCGATGCTGATCAGCCGCGGCCACTTCGATGTCTTCGTGCAGCGCCCGATCAGCGCGACGCTGCTGGGGATCATCGCGGTGTTCATCGGCTGGCAGTTCATCGCCTTCCTGATGGCCAACCGCAAGGGCGCGAAGAAGACGGGCGGCAACGACCACGACCAGGATCCGGACGCGGGGACGGTGGCGCCTCAGGAGGCCTGACCGCTCACACCTTGCGGATCGACACCCCGCCGTCGACCAGCATCGCCGTGCCCGTCATGAAGGACGAGGCCGGCGATGCCAGGAACAGCGCCGCGCGGGCGATCTCCTCGGGCGCGGCGATGCGGCCCAGCGCGTGCAGCCGCGCGACGGCGGCCATCTGCTCGGGCGTGCCGTTCATCTCGCGCGCCATCGGCGTGTCGGTGCCGCCGGGCAGCAAGGCGTTGACGCGGATGCCGTCGGCCGCGACCTCCACCGCGAGCGCCTGCGCCAGGCCGACCAGACCGGCCTTGCTGGCCGCGTAGCAGGCGGTGCCGGGGATGCCGGCGGTGTGGCCGACGAAGGTCGAGGTGAAGATCAGCGCGCCGCCGCCGCGTTCGCGCATCGCGGGCAGCTGGTGCTTGGCGCCGAGAAAGGCGCCGGTCAGGTTCACGTCGACCGCCTCGCGCCAGGCCTCGAGCGAGGCCTCGGTCGTCGGGCCGAGGTGGCCGAAGGCGCCGGCGTTGTTGAAGGCGATGTCCAGGCCGCCGAAGCGCGAGCGCGCCAGCGCGACCAGCGCCTGCGCATAGGACTCGTCGCGCACGTCGCCGGCCAGCGCGGCGGCGTGGCCGCCGGCGGCTTCGATCTCCGCGACCAGCGTGTCGAGTTCCACCCGGCGCCGCGCGCCGACGACGACGGCGGCACCGGCGCGCGCGAACAGCGTCGCGGCGGCACGGCCGATGCCGCTGCTGGCGCCGGTGATCAGCGCGACCTGGCCGGTCAGTTCAAAGGATTGCATGAGGGGCTCCCTGGGGTGGTGGTGAAGGAGCCGCAGTGTTCCGTCGCGCGATCCCGGCGTCTGGCCGGATGCGGACATGAAATTCCGCTCGTCACGCGCCGTCCGGCGGAGCGGTCGGGTCAGGAAGAGGCTTCGCGCCGGACACGTCGCGGCGCGTCTCTCCCGTCTCTCGCGTCTCTCGCGTCTGCCGAGCTTCCTGCGTCTCGGATGCCTCCCGCAACTCACGCACGTGCGTCAACACGATGCCCTCGGCATCCGGCAGCGCCGGCTCGCGCCGATTGCCGGCGTACTGGCGCGGCGGCGCGACACCCCTCGCCTGCTCGTCCAGCGTCTGGAGCTCGATGCCGCGCGCATGCAGCGGGTCGGTCCAGAACAGGTAGGTGGGCGCGGTCAGCGCGCCGGCGATGAGCTCGGTCAGCCAGTCCGCGGCCACCGGCGCGCGGGCGTCGCCGACGAGGGGTTGCAGCCAGCGCGCCAGCGTGCGCTCGTCCAACAGCGAGTCGTAGAGCTGGTTGAACCCCGCGACGAAGCAGCCGCGCGCCGACATCGTGTCCCAGTGACCCGGCGAGCGCAGCGCCTCCCCGAGGCTGCCCTCCCCGACGCGCATGCGCGCTTGCGTGGCGGTGCCGTGCCGGCAGGCGTGATACAGCATCAGCAGCGTCCACAGGTCCACCGTCTCGCCGCCCCAGTTCGCGAGCCCACGCAGCACGATGCCGCCGGGCAACAGCGTCCGGCCACCAGGGCCGACATCGGGCGCCGCCGTGAACGCGCGGCTGACCGCCAGCTGGTTGATCGCATAACCCAGGCCCGTCAGCGCGAGCGCGCGCCGGGTCGGGCCGCTGTCGGGCGCGGTGCGCATCGGCCAGCACGCCTGCACGCCATCGCGCAGCAGCGGGTAGAGCATCACTTCGGCGAAGCGCGTGCCGGCGTTGAGCAAGGTGCCGGTCGTCGCGCCGAGCGCCGCCGCGCCGGCCGGCAACGCCATCAGCACGACGCGGGTGGCGCGCGAGTAGCGCGTGGCGTCGCCGCTGAACTCGTCGCGCAGCAGCAGCACGACCTGGCCGCTCACCGGCACCGCCAGGCAGGCGCAGGACAGCAGCGTGCGCGCAGTCTCGGACACGCTGTCGGCCAACGCCAGGTCCAGCGCACGGCCCACGGCCTGGCGCGCCATCGTGGGCAGCGCGACCGAGCCGAAGCTGCGCGCGCCGCAGTGGGCGAGGTTGACCGCCGCGCGGCCGAACGCGGCGATCACGGCGCGCAGCCGGCCGCTGGCGCAACGCGAGTCCGGTTCGAGCGCCAACGCCTCGGCGGCGGTGTCCTGGAGCGCGTCCGGGAGGCGTTGCGCATCGCCGTCACGGAGGAAGCGGTCGACGCGATCGGCCGCCGAGTCGCGGGCGGCGCGGAGATCGATGCCGTCGAGGAGATCGCGTGCGAGTCGCGCGGATGCCTCGACGCCGGCGGCGCCGAGCGTGTCGACGGCGTCGTCGATCAGCGCGGATTCGGAGGCCTTGGAGCTGGCGCTGGCACTGGCACTGGCGCCGGAAGAAGCACTGGTGCTCGCGGCGGAGGACGTCGGCGTGATGGACTGCATCGCCGATCAGTCCCGGGGTCCTCCGACGGGTTCTTCCCCCAAGCGGGCGTGGTCGCCCGACGCCGACATCGCGGGTTCCACGAACGTGGGGGTGCGGCCGGCACCGGCCGCGGGCAGACTGGCCGGCCAACAAGCCCACGGGGAGGTGAGGCATGGACGCTGTCCAGATCGCGAAGCTCGTCGCGCCTCGCGCCACCGGCACGGTCCGGCGGCCTCGCGTCGCCGACGCGATCGAGCGGTCGCTGCAGGGCGGCATCTGCTGGATGGCCGCGCCGGCCGGCTACGGGAAGACGACCGCGATGGCCGACTTCGCCGCGGCGCTCCCGGCCCCGAGCCTCTGGTACCGGGTCGACGAGGGCGATCGCGACATCGCCGCCTTCTTCCACGACCTGGCCCAGGCCTTCGCGATCGCACGGCCGCGCCAGGCGCGCGCGGCGGTCTTCGGGCCCGAGTACGCCGAGCAGCCCGCCGCCTTCGCGCGCCGCTACTTCCGCGAGCGCTTCGCGCGTCTTCGTCCCGGGACGCTGCTGGTGCTCGACGACCTGCACCACGCCGACTCGGCGTCCTTCCGGGCCACGCTGGCGATCCTGCTGCAGGAACTGCCCGCCGCGCTGCGCTGCGCCTGCCTGTCGCGCACCCTGCCGCCGCCCGAGTTCAACGACCTGCTGCTGACCGGCCGCATGGCCGTCCTGGGCCAGTCGGAGCTGGAGTTCACCGACGAGGAAGCCTGCGCGATGGCCGGCGCGCGCGGCCAGGCGGCGCCCGATGCCCGCGCCCTGTCCGCGGCGCGGGGCTGGGCCGTCGGCCTGCTGACGCTCACCCAGCGCGAGGCCGGCGGCGCGGAGCACGCGCGGATGATCGCGGGCGAGCAGCCGCCCAGCGACGAGGGCGCGGTCTTCTCGGCCTTCGGCCCGCGCCTGTTCGACACCTTGCCCCCGCCCGAGCAGCAGTTGCTGCTCCACCTCAGCCTGCTGCCCGAGATCACCGCGGACCTGGCCACGGCGCTTGCCGGCCCGGACCAGCCCAGGCACGCGCTCGAACAGCTGCACCGGCGCCAGTTGCTGGTCATGAGCGGCTGGAAGGGACGCGTGACCTTCCGGATGCATGACCTGATGCGCGAGTTCCTGCAGGGCTGCCTCGAACGCCGGCTGGCGCCGTCCGAGCTGGCCCGCCTGAGGACGCACGCCGCCGGCCTGCTGGAGGCGGCCGGCCATGTCGACGCGGCCATCGACCTGGCGCTGCGGGCGGCGTCCTGGCCGCTCGCGCGGCGCCTGATCTCGGCACGGGCCGAAGCGCTGCTGGCCGAGGGGCGGCGCGTCACGCTCTCGGAGTGGTGCGCGAGGATGCCGGCCGGCGAGCTCGACGCCTGGCTGAGCTATTGGCTGGGCGTGGCGCATCTGGGCGACGACGCGGTCGCGGAGGGCTGGTTCGCGCGCGCCTGGACGGATTTCGCGGCGCGGGGCGACCGGGCCGGACAGTGCCTCACCGCGGCGCACGCGGTGCTGGCCAAGACCGACAGCTGGCGGACCCACCACGGCCTGGCGCTGTGGACGCAGCGCGCGCGCCAGTTGCTGGAAGGCGAGCTGCCGCCGCTGCGTCCGCCCGAGGCGCTGCTGGTGCTGACCGGGCTGCTCCGGGCGCTGGATTTCGGCGAGGAGTACGGCGGCGGCGAAGCCGCCCGACAGGCGATCTCGCAACGGTTGCTGGCCCTGCTGCGCCACCCGGACGGCACCGCGCCCACGCCGCGCCTGCTGGCCAGCGAGACGCTGATCGAATGCGCCGGCTCGGCCGGCGACGCCGACCTCTTCGCGCAGGCCGTCGACTGCGTGCTGGAGGACCTGCGCCACCGCGACGCGTCGCCCTGGGCCCTCGGCTTGTGGCTGGTCGCCTTCGGCGCCGCCAGCGGCCGCTACTTCCCCTGCGCGCGCCGCGGACTGCCCTATGCGTCGGCGGAAGCCGCGCTGCGGGAAGCGGTGGCGATCGGCGAGCGGGAAGCGCTGCGCGGCGTCGAGTTCGGCGCGCTCTACCACCTGCAGCTGCAGGCGAAGCTGCGCAACGACTGGGTGGCGTGCTCGGCCTGGGTCGCGCGGCTCGCGGCGATCGCCGACAGCCGCCACACGACCCAGGTCGCCGTGGTCGCCGATTGCCAGGCGGCGGCGCACGTCCACCAGGGCGACCTGGCGGCGGCGCACCTCGACTGCGCGCGTTTCATGGCGGCGATCGATGCCGCCGACGAACCGCCGATCGAGCGCTGGCCCCACTTCATCACCGCCCATCAGGTGCTGGTCGCGGACGGCCGGGCCGACGAGGCGGCGCGGTGCCTCGAGGACCGGCTCGCGCTGTTCGACGGCGGCATCCGGCTGCGCACCGAGGCCTGCATCGCCCTCGCGCGCGCCTGGCAGGCGCGCCAGTCGACCGACCCGAGGGCCTATCGGCGCCGGCTGCGCGCGGCGTGGACGCTGCTGCGGCAGACCGGCTGGTCGTCGGTGTGGGCCAACCTGCCGCGGCAGCTGGCGCAGGTCTGCGCCGACGCGCTGGCCGAGCGGATCGACCCCGACGGCTGCCGCGCGCTGATCCGCGAGCGCCGGCTCGACCCGCCGGCGGATGCGCCGCCCGACTGGCCCTGGGCGCTCAGGATCCGGGTGCTCGGCGGCTTCGCGGTCGAGCGCGACGGCGTCCCGCTCGAACCCGGCGCCAAGACGCCGGCGCGGTCGCTGGACATCCTGCGCATGCTCGCCCTGGCCCGGGACCACACCTGCGCGCTGGTGGACCTGCACGACGCGTTCTGGCCCGATGCCGACGGCGATCGCGCCAAGGCCGCCTGCGAGCAGGCGCTGCACCGCCTGCGCCGCCTGCTGGGGGACGCCGAGCTGGTCGTCCAGCGCGGAAGGCAGCGTGCGCTTCGCCGCGGGCCGGGTGTGGGTCGACCTCGGGTGGTGGGAATCGCGCGTGCGGGACGCGCTGGCCTGGCAGCGTCCGGGGGCCGTCCCCGGCCCACTCGTCGAGCAGGCCTTCCTCGACTTCCCCGGGCCGCTGCTGCCCGCCGAGCGCCTGCAGCCCTGGGCGTTGTCGGCCGCGGAGCGGGTGCGCGGCAAGCTGCTCGACCTGGCGCTGCGCCTGGGCGAGCAACGGCGGCTGGAGGGCGACCCTCGGGCCTCGACCTCCCTGTACCTGCGCGCGCTGGACTTCTATCCCGACGCGTCGCCGATCCGGCGCCTGGTCGAGCCCCTGCTCCCGGCCTGAGCGGCCCGGGCCGCGCTCCCACCGGCCCGCGCGCCGTTGCCGCGCATGCGTAAGCGATCGGTAGGTCGCGCCGCCGCACGCTCCGGTCACCGCGGTCCTCAAGCGGCGCCTTCCCGGCGCCCGCCGCCGGTGACAAGGAACAGCTGTCATGGAAACGCTTGCAACACAGGCCGGCGCCAGCGGGCTCTCGCAGCGCCAGCTCATCAGCCTCGTGCGTCGGCTGCTGGGCGCGATGCCCGACCGGGACGACACGCCGCCGCCCGCGCCGTGGGATGCGGTGCTGTCCCGGGTGGGCAAGCGCCTGCTGGGGACGCGATCGCGCCTCACGCTGCCGCCGCCGGAGGAACTCGACCCCGGTTATCCGCCACGTCCGCCCTGGCTGTTCGCCGTCGCGTCGTCGCCGGACCTGGCGGCGCTGAATCCGCAGCCGCTCCCGCCGCGCTGGGCATTCGCCGCGACGCTGGCGGACGAGTTGATCCAGCGCGCGGCCCAGGCCGACGAATGGGCCGCCTGGGCGCACGCCGGCGACGACGGTCGCATCCGCGTCGGCGCGCGCTTGCTGTCGCAGGTCGACGAACTGTGCGGCAACGACCTGCGGCTGCACCTGCCCCGGCCCCGGCCCGAACCGCCCGGTTGGCAGTCGCAGCTGGGCGGCGTGGACCTGATCGTCATGGGGCTGCAGTTCGAGGACGCCGCGGCCCACGTGCCCGCCGGCGCCCTGCAGCGCGCCTATGCCAGCGGCGGCGCCAAGCTGGTCCAGGCCGGCTGGTCCCGTTCGATCTGAATACCCCATCCCCGCGCGCCGCGCGGCGCGATCCGGGGAATCCGTTGTCAGGGAGAAAACCATGAAAGCTTCAACTCGCATCGACATCGTCCGGCGTTCCCGGCGGCTGTCGGTCACCACCCTCCTGGCCGCCGCCGCGATCGCGGGGCAGGCGCAACCCTCGGGCAACCTGCCCGTGTACACCAGTCCGATCGACATCACCGGCGGCCGGGTGCTGCTGCGCGCCATCGCGCCGCAGCGCGACAGCGGCCAGCCGGTCGAGATCGCGCTGCCCGACGCGCTGCTGGGGCCGAAGATGGGCGCGCTGCTCGGCAAGCCGCTGGGGCCGCTGTTCGACAACGACTGGAACACCACCGTCGACCCGCGCAGCGGCATGACGCCGCGCCAGTCCGCCTGCGACGGTCCCGACGGCATCCGCGAGCGCGTGGCGCGGCAGGTCAGCGAGATCGGCGCCGGGTTCTCGGCCTACGATATCCAGTGCCGCCTGGCGACGACCGGCATGGTGCTGGTTCGACAGGTCGGCGCGACCCTCTACCTCAGCTACCAACTGCCCGGCAACCTGGTCGAGTTCCGCGCGACCTCGCCGTTCACTTGTCGTCCCGGTGGCGGCACCCCGCTCTGCCCGACCGATCCGTTGCTCAGCGTGCGCTTCGCGAGCGAGGTCTGGACCGTGCTGCGCACGCCCGGCCTGTGCGCGATGACGACGGAACCGGGCACGGTGAACCTGCATGCGGTGCAGATCGACACGCACAACGCCGCCGGCGACATCGCCCGCAACATCGTCGATCCGATCTTCCTGGGCAACAAGTTCCCCGCCGCCGAGCGCGCCATCCAAGCCGCGAGCTCGAGGCGTTCGCTTCCCCTCGACGCGGCGATCGCCGAGCTGCGCGCCAGTCCCGCGTGCGCCGACGGCGCCAGTCCGGGAGGGCGCGTGCTGGCGGCGTTCAGCACGCTCGAGGTGGACATCGAGCGGCAGGACCTCGTGCTCAAGGCGGTGCATCCGGCGATCGCGCCGCCGCGCTTCGAGAACGTCGCGCTGCCCTTCGGCGAGGCGACCTGCCGCGACGGGTTCGTCTGGCGCGAGGCCTGGTCCGGCGACACCGTCTGCGTGACGCCGGACGAGCGTCGCCAGGCGGCGCTCGACAACGCGGCAGCGGCCTCGCGCCGCACCCCTGGCGCCTACGGCCCCAACACCTGCCGATCCGGCTTTGTCTGGCGCGACGGCCGCTCCGGCGACGTCGTCTGCGTGACGCCGGCGCAGCGCACGCAGACCGCGCGGCAGAACGCGCTCGCGTCCGGACGGCGCGTGCTGGGCAACGCCACGCCGGGCTTCGCGCCACCGAGCCTGCAGGCGCCGCCGATCGCCGTGGCGGGCACCGCGATCGAGATCGGCGGCCGCTTCTTCCCGGCCAGCGTCGACGGCACGGTGCTGAACCTGTCGTTCGACCGTCCGGCGACGGCGGCCTGCAACGGCGGCGGCACGGACCTCGAATGGGCCGCGGCCGGCGCCGCGCCACGCGTCGACCGGCTGCCGCCGAGCGGCAACGGGTCGGCCTGCGCGGGTCGCCATGCGCTGCGTCCCCTCACGCCCGCCACGGCGTACCGGCTGCGGGCGCGGGATTGCGATCCGTTCACCTGCAGCGCCTGGACGCCGCCGCTGCCGCTGACGACCGCGACGGGCGGCGCGCAGGGCATCGCGCTGGCGCTGGACGGCAACGTCGCGCTCGGCACCACGACGGCGGACGGCAGCGGCAGCTTCACCGCGACGGTGCGGATTCCCGCCGGACTCGCGGGCGGCACGCACAGCCTGCGCGCCACGACGGCGGGCGCGCAGGCGAGCGTTCCGATCGAGGTGGCCGCGGCCAACGGCGCCGGGAACGGCAACACCCGTCTCCTGTTGACCGGCAGCTTCTACGGCGACACCGGCTGCCCGATGCGTCCGCTGCCGGACTACGCGCAGAAGGTCGGCGTCGAGGACACGTTCCCGGTCTTCGGTTCCGGCTTCACGCCGGGCGCGGTCTCGCTGCACGTGGACGGTCCTGACGGCCCGTCGCTGGGGTCGACGACCGCGCGTCCGGACGGCAGCTTCTGCCACCTGTTCCGCGGCCCGCCGGCCAGTTTCATCGGCCGGCACCAGATCGCCGCGGTGCAGGCCGGCGCGGTGAAGGTCCGGATCCCGGTCGAGTTCACCCGCCGCTACACCGGGCCGAACTGAGGCGCCCGGCCGTGACGCCGCGCGTCCGTCCCGGGACGCGCGGTGTCACGCGGCGCCCAGCATCCCCTTGTCCTCGATGAACGCGACCACCTGGTCCAGTCCGCTGAGCGTCTTGAGGTTGGTCATCACGAAGGGCCGTGTCGGGCGCATCCGGGTCGTGTCGGCCGCCATCACGTCCAGGTTGGCGCCGACATGCGGCGCGAGGTCGGTCTTGTTGATCACGAACAGGTCGCTCTTCGTGATGCCGGGGCCGCCCTTGCGCGGGATCTTCTCGCCGGCCGCCACGTCGATGACGTAGATCGTCAGGTCGCTGAGCTCCGGGCTGAAGGTCGCGGCGAGGTTGTCGCCGCCGGACTCGATGAACACGACGTCCGCGTCAGGGAACTGCGCCAGCATGCGGTCGATCGCCTCGAGGTTGATCGACGCGTCCTCGCGGATCGCCGTGTGCGGACAGCCGCCGGTCTCCACGCCGAGGATCCGCTCCGGCGGCAGCGCGCCGCTGATCGTCAGCAGCCGCTGGTCCTCCTTCGTGTAGATGTCGTTGGTGATCGCGACCAGGTCCCATTTGTCGCGCATCGCCTTGCACAGCATCTCCAGCAGCGTCGTCTTGCCCGACCCGACCGGCCCGCCGATGCCCACGCGCAGCGGCGGCAGGCGTTTCGTGCGGCCCGGGATGTGGTGAAGCGCGGAAGCGGAAGCCGTGGAGGTCGTGGTGCTCATGATCGGAACAGTCGGGAGTACTGGATTTCGTGGCGCGCCGCCAGGATGGACAGCATCGGCGCGAACAGCTGCCGCCGCGCGGGCGGCGTCGCGAGGGCCTCGGCCACCGCGGCGGGAATCTCGGACGCGAGCCGCGCCAGCACGCGCTGGCCCGCGCTCTGGCCCAGCGGCACCGCCTTCAGCGCGGCCTGGACCTGGTTCTCCGCCCAGCCGAAGGCCTGCGCGTGCAGCGTCTGGTCGGCGGGGACGGCGATCGTCGACAGCGCCAGCGACATCACGAACGCGTAGGGCGGGGGCTGTCCGTCGCAGCAGTCGGCGAGGCGCGCGAGCTGCGCGGCGCTCGCCATCGGCTGGCCACGCAGCCACACGAGCAGGGACTGGCCCATCTGCTCGCCCTGCAGCCGCGCCTCGGCGCCGTCGCGGGTCGTGCGCAGCCAGCGCGCGAGCTCGCGCAGCACGGGCCCGTCGTCGGCGCGCCAGGCGGCGATGCCCTGGGCGATGGCGGCGAGGTCGCCGCGCGCGAGCAGACGCAGCTGCTGGCTCAGCCAGTCGCCGGCGCTCGCGTCGTCATGCACCAGGCCGTGCTCCACCGCCGCCTCCAGCCCCTCCGAATACGAGAAGGCCCCGATCGGCAGCGCCGGCGACGCGAGCCAGACCAGCCGCAGCAGCGGCGGGACCGGATCAGTGACCGTGCTTGTGATCGTGGGCGTGGGAGTGACCGTGCTCGTGCGGGTGCTCGTGGTCATGCGAATGGTCGTGGCCGCAGCCTGGGCCGTGCACGTGCGGTGCCGGCGCGGCCTGGATCGCGATCGTCTTCTTCCCGGCGGGCTTGTGCTCGTGACCATGCGCGTGGCCGTGGTCATGCGCGTGATCGTGGCCGTGCGCATGGCCGTGGTCGTGCGTGTCGCCGTGCGCGTGGCCGTGCGCGTGGCCATGGCCATGACCGCCGGCCGCGTAGGCGCCGCCTTCGGGCTCGAAGCCCTCCTCGACCTCGTTGACGATGAGGTGCATCGCGCGCAGCAGCTCGGCCAGCACGTGGTCGGGTTCGATCTTGAGGTGATCGGGCTTGAGCTCGATCGGCACGTGGCGGTTGCCCAGGTGATACGCCGCGCGCACCAGGTCGAACGGCGAGCCGTGCGCGGCGCAGGCGGTGATGCGCAGCAGCGGCTGCGGCGCCGCGACCACGCGGATCAGCGAGCCGTCCTCGGCCACCAGCACGTCGCCGCCGCGCGCCGCGGTGCCGCGCGGCAGGAAGACGCCGAGCTCGCGGCCCTGGCTGTCGGTCGCCTGGAAGCGGCTCTTCTGGCGCGTGTCCCAGTCGAGCGTCACGGTGGCGGCGCGCTTGAGCAGCACCGGGGCCAGGCCGGCGCCCTGGGCCAGCAGTTTGGAGACTTGGATCATCAGAAGAGGAAGTAGCGCTGCGCCATCGGAAGCACCGTGGCGGGCTCGCAGTGCAGCAACAGGCCGTCGGCGCGCACCGCGTAGGTCTGGGGATCGACCTCCATCCGCGGGGCGTAGGCATTGTGGACCATGTCCCTTTTGCCCACGCCGCGGATGCCCTTCACCGCCACCGCCGTCTTGGCCAGGCCGTAGCGCGCCGGCGCGCCGGCCGCCAGCGCCGCCTGCGACACGAAGCTCAGCGAGGCCCGCGCCAGCGAGCCGCCGAAGCTGCCGAACATCGGCCGGTAGTGCACCGGCTGCGGCGTCGGGATGGACGCGTTGGGATCGCCCATCGCGGCCAGCGCGATCACGCCGCCCTTGAGGATCAGCGAGGGCTTCACGCCGAAGAAGGCCGGCTTCCAGATCACCAGGTCGGCCCACTTGCCGACCTCGATGCTGCCGACCTCGTGCGACACGCCGTGCGCGATCGCCGGATTGATCGCGAGCTTGGCGACGTAGCGCTTCACGCGCCCGTTGTCGTGGCGCTCCGAGTCGCCCGGCAGCTGGCCGCGCTGCTGCTTCATCTTGTGCGCCGTCTGCCAGCAGCGCAGCACCACCTCGCCCACGCGGCCCATCGCCTGCGAGTCGGAGCTGAACATGCTGATCGCGCCGAGGTCGTGCAGGATGTCCTCGGCCGCGATCGTCTCCTTGCGGATGCGGCTCTCGGCGAAGGCCAGGTCCTCGGCGATCGCCGGGTCCAGGTGGTGGCAGACCATCAGCATGTCGACGTGCTCGTCGAGCGTGTTGATCGTGTACGGCCGCGTCGGGTTGGTGGAGCTGGGCAGCACGTTGGCCTCGCCGACCACCTTCAGGATGTCGGGCGCATGGCCGCCGCCCGCGCCCTCGGTGTGGAAGGTGTGGATCGTGCGGCCCTTGAAGGCGGCCACCGTGTCCTCGACGAAGCCGCTCTCGTTGAGCGTGTCGGTGTGGATCGCGACCTGCGTGTCGGTGAGCTCGGCGACGTCCAGGCAGTTGGAGATCGCCGCGGGCGTCGTGCCCCAGTCCTCGTGCAGCTTCAGCCCGATCGCGCCAGCCTCGATCTGCTCGACGAGCGCCTCCGGCCGGCTGGCGTTGCCCTTGCCGAGGAAACCCAGGTTCATCGGGAACGCGTCGGCCGCCTGCAGCATGCGCTCGAGGTGCCAGGGGCCCGGCGTGCAGGTCGTGGCGAAGGTGCCGGTCGCCGGACCGGTGCCGCCGCCCAGCATCGTCGTCACGCCGCTGGCCAGCGCCTCCTCGATCTGCTGCGGGCAGATGAAGTGGATGTGGGAGTCGATCGCGCCGGCGGTGACGATCGCGCCCTCGCAGGCGATGACCTCGGTGCCGGGGCCGATGACGATGTCCACGCCGGGCTGCGTGTCCGGGTTGCCGGCCTTGCCGATCGCGACGATGCGGTGGTCCTTCAGCCCGATGTCGGCCTTGACGATGCCCCAGTGGTCCAGGATCAGCGCGTTGGTCAGCACCGTGTCGACGGCGCCCTGCGCGCGCGTGCGCTGCGACTGCGCCATGCCGTCCCGGATCGTCTTGCCGCCGCCGAACTTCACTTCCTCGCCGTAGCCGCCGGCGCGCAGCGTCAGGTCCTGCTCGACCTCGATGACCAGCGCGGTATCGGCGAGCCGGACGCGGTCGCCGACGGTGGGGCCGAACATCTCGGCGTAGGCGCGTTTGCCGATGCGGGCCATTACAGCGCTCCCTGCACCAGGCCGCGGAAGCCCCAGATCTCGCGCAGGCCGCCGATGTCGACCAGCTCGACGGTGCGCTGCTGGCCGGGCTCGAAACGCACGGCGGTGCCGGAAGCGATGTTCAGCCGCATGCCACGCGCGGCCTCGCGATCGAAGACCAGCGCCGCGTTGGTCTCGGCGAAGTGGTAATGCGAGCCGACCTGGATCGGCCGGTTCGCGCCGTTGACGACGGTCAGCGTCGCCGTGCGGCGGCCGGGATTGAGGGCGATCTCGCCGTCGTCGACGAGCAGTTCGCCGGGCACGAGGCGGGTGCTCATGCGGCCACCAGGCGCGTCAGCAGGCCCATGCCCAGCAGCGCGATCGCGCCGCCGGCCAGCCGGGACCACCGGGGCGACAGCGCCCGCAGCTTCAGCCCGAGCGCGAGGCCGCCCGCATGCAGCACCGCGGTCGCGACGACCATGCCGGCCAGCGCGGCCGCGCCGGACAACTCGCTGCCATGCGCGAGGCCGTGGAAGACCGCGAAGGCGCCGACGAGCGCGGCGGAGGCGCCGGTGCCGAGTTGCCAGCGCGCGGCGGCGATCAGGCCGAGGACGAGCACCGAGGCGGCGACCATCGACTCCACGCCGGGCAAGGCGACGCGGGCGATGCCGGTCGCGCCGACCAGGGCGCCGACGAGTAGCAGCGCGGCGAAGCCCAGCGGCGCGGCCAGCATGCGGGGGCCGCGCTGGGTCAGCGCGCTCCACAGGCCGACGGCGAGCATGGCGGCGAGGTGGTCGAGGCCGGTGAACGGATGCGAGAGGCCGTCGGTGAAGCCGTGGGCGTGGGCGGTGTCGCCGGTGTGCGCGGTGGCGAGGACGGGCAGCGTGGCGACGGCGATCGCGACGAGGAGGCGTCGGGTCATCGGGGTCCTCAGGGGATGGGTTGATGGACGGTGACGAGCTTGGTGCCGTCGGGGAAGGTGGCCTCGACCTGGATGTCGGGGATCATTTCGGGCACGCCGTCCATGACGTCGTCGCGGGTGAGCAACTCACGGCCCGCTTTCATCATCTGGGCGACGGTCTTGCCTTCGCGGGCGCCTTCCATGACGGCGGCGCTGAGGTAGGCGACGGCTTCGGGGTAGTTGAGCTTCAGCCCCTTGGCCATGCGTCGCTCGGCGAGGAGCGCGGCGGTGAAGATCAGCAGCTTGTCCTTCTCTCTGGGCGTGAGTTCCATGGATCACCTTTCCTGAGGGAGGACTAGCAATCCCCATGCCGGTGCAAGAAAACGCGCACAGCGAGCGCCTCGTGGGGACTGGCGAGCGGGGGCTGTCTTCGGAAGTATTAGGGGGAATTTGCCGGCCGGGTAGGCCGGCAAAGGAGGACATGGAGAAGACAGCCCCCGCTTGCCAGTCTGGCGCTCGATCTCGGCACGTTTCCTGCAGCCTCCGCCTCGAACGCCCATGGACGCCCCACTCCCCTCCCCCGACGCCCCGCAGCACATCATCAAGCTGCGCCGGGACTACAACGCCTGGGTGGCGAGGGAGACGCTGGAGGATTACGCGCTGCGCTACACCCCGCACCGTTTCCGGCGCTGGTCGACCTGGCGTGTCGCCAACACGGCGTTCGGCGCGGCGTCCTTCCTGATCCTGGAGGCGGTCGGCGCCACGTTGCTGCTGCATTACGGCTGGACCAACGCGGCGCTGGCCATCCTGGCGACGGGGCTGATCATCTTCCTGGCGGGCTTGCCGATCAGCGTCTACGCCGCGCGCCATGGCGTGGACATGGACCTGCTGACGCGGGGCGCGGGTTTCGGCTACATCGGTTCGACGCTGACCTCGCTGATCTACGCGAGTTTCACTTTCATCTTCTTCGCGCTCGAGGCCGCCGTGATGGCTTATGCGTTGGAGCTGGCGTTGGACATTCCGCCGCAGTGGGGTTACCTGCTGTGCGCGCTGGTGGTGATCCCGCTGGTGACGCATGGCATCTCGGCGATCAGCCGGCTGCAGCTGTGGACGCAGCCGCTGTGGCTGGCGCTGCTGGTGCTGCCGTTCGCGTGGGTGGGGTGGCGCCATCCTGGTGCGTTCGACGGCATCACGACCCAAGTTGGGTCGCAGTCCGGGACGGCGGCCTTCGACGCGCACGCCTTCGGTGCGGCGTTGACGGTCGGGGTCGCGCTGATCACGCAGATGGGCGAGCAGGCGGACTACCTGCGCTTCATGCCGCGCCTGACCGCGCGCAACCGGGTCGGCTGGTGGGCGGCGGTGCTGGCGGGCGGGCCGGGGTGGATCGTGCTGGGCGTCTTGAAGATGCTGGGCGGCGCGATGCTGGCCTGGCTGGCGGTCAGCCACGCGGTGCCGCCGGAACGCGCGGTCGATCCCAATCAGATGTACCTGGCCGCCTACGAGTACGTCTTCCCCCGCTACGGCTGGGCGGTCGCGGCGACGGCGCTGTTCGTCGTCGTCTCGCAGCTGAAGATCAACGTCACCAACGCCTACGCCGGCTCGCTGGCGTGGAGCAACTTCTTCTCGCGGCTGACGCACAGCCATCCCGGCCGGGTCGTGTGGGTCGTGTTCAACACGCTCATCGCGTTCATGCTGATGTCGATGAACGTGTTCGAGGCGCTCGGCCACGTGCTCGGCCTGTACGCCAATCTGGCGATCGCCTGGATCATGGCGGTCGTCGCGGACCTGGTCATCAACAAGCCGCTGGGGCTGTCGCCTCCGGGCATCGAGTTCAAGCGCGCGCATCTGTATGACGTGAATCCGGTCGGCGTTGGCGCGATGGCGCTGGCCTCGGTGCTGTCGGTGGCGGCGCATCTGGGGGTGATGGGACCGATGGCGCAGGCGTGGTCCGCGGCGATCGCGATGGTGACGGCGCTGGTCGCCTCGCCGCTGATCGCGTGGGCGACCGAGGGGCGCTACTACCTCGCGCGGCCGGCGGGCGAGTTCGGTGGCGTTGGCGAGGTCGATCCAGGCGAACTCGGGCCCGGCGAGCCCGGCACCGGCAAGTTCGGCGGCGCGAGCGGCGAGGCGGCTGCTGTCGCCGTCCATCGCTGCGTGATCTGCGAGCGCGATTACGAGGGCCCCGACATGGCGCACTGCCCCGCCTACCGCGGGGCGATCTGCTCGTTGTGCTGCACGCTGGACGCGCGCTGCGGCGACCTGTGCAAGCCGCGCGCGAACCTGTCGGCGCAATGGACGGCGGCGTTGCGCCGCGTGTTGCCGCGTCGTGTCTGGCCTTATCTCGACACGGGCCTTGGCCACTACCTGCTGCTGATGGGCGTGATCACGCCGCTGCTGGCGACGCTGTTCGGCCTGCTCTATCACCAGCAGCTGCAGCAGTTGCCGCCGCTGATCGACGCGGCGGCGCAGGAGGCCTTGCGCGCCAGCCTGCGCGCGGGGCTGCTGAAGGCCTTCTTCGCCTTGCTGCTGGTGGCCGGCACGGTCGCGTGGTGGCTGGTGCTGGCGCATCAGAGCCGCGAGGTCGCGCAGGAGGAGTCCAAGCGCCAGACGCAGGCGCTGATGCGCGAGATCGCTTCGCACCGACGCACCGACGAGGCGCTGCAGGGCGCGCGCCACCAAGCCGAGCGCGCGCAGGCCGCGGCCGAGGCGGCCAACCAGGCCAAGAGCCGCTACATCAGCACCATCAGCCATGAACTGCGCACGCCGCTGAACAGCATCCTGGGCTACGCGCAGCTGATGGCGGCCGACGCCTCGCTGCCGCCGCAGCGGCGGCAGGCGGTGCAGGTGATCAAGCGCGGTGGCGAGCACCTGATGCAGCTGATCGACGGCACGCTGGACATCGCCCGCATCGAGGCCGGGCGGCTGAGCCTGGAGCCGGCGCCGGTCCGCTTCGCCGACCTGTTGCGGGAACTGGCCGACATGTTCGAGCCGCAGGCCGCAGCGAAGGGCCTCGGCTTCCGCTTCGAGCCGCACGGGACCTTGCCCGAATGGGTGCGGGCCGACGAACGCCGCCTGCGCCAGATCCTCATCAACCTGCTGGGCAACGCGATCAAGTTCACCGCCGAGGGCGAGGTCGTGCTGCGCGTGCGCCATGGCCGCGAGATGGCGACGGTGGAGATCGCGGACACCGGGCCCGGGTTGGATGCGGCGGAACTGGCGCGGATCTTCGAGCCCTTCGCCCGCGGGGCGAGCGGCGCCGGCGGCGCGCCGGGCGCGGGACTGGGCCTGACGATCGCGAAGATGCTGACCGAGCTGATGGGCGGCGAGATGTCGGCGAGCAGCGCGCCAGGGCGCGGATCGACCTTCCGCGTGCGGCTGTTCGTGCCGGAGCTGCACGGCCGCGTGCCCGATGACACGCGGCATCGGCGCCCGGCGCCGGAGCGCACCCGGCTCGACGGCGTCTCGCCGCGCGTGCTGGTCGTCGACAACGAGTCGGACGACCGGCACCTGCTGATCGAGCTGCTGGAGCCGCTCGGCTTCACCGTGCGGGAGGCGTCGAGCGGCCATGACGCGCTGGACCTGGTGGCGGCTGGCTGGGTGCCGGACGCGGTGCTGATGGACCTGGCGATGCCGGGCATCGACGGCTGGGAAACGATCCGCCGGTTGCGGCGGATGCTGGAGGACCTGGGCGTCCGCCCGCCCGTCATCGCGATCGTGTCGGCCAACGCGTTCGAGCGCGGGCAGGAGAACGATGCCGGCATCGACGCGCGCGACTTCATCCTGAAGCCGGTGCGGCATGAACTGCTGCTGGACTGGTTGACCGAGCGGCTGTCGCTGCGTTGGCGCGCCGATGCGGGGACCGTGCCGGGCGCTGCGGCTTCTGCGGCCGCGATCGCCGTCGAACCGCCTGCGCCGGTCGAGATCCCGCCGCCGGCGCAGCTCGCGGGACTGCGCGAGGCGCTCGAGCTCGGCTACTACCGGGGCGTGATGCAGCAGCTCGACGAGATCGAGGCGACCGCCCCGCGCTGGCGCGCCTTCTGCGAGACGCAGCGGGCGCTGGCCAGGCAATTCCAGTTCGAGGCGATGCTGCGCGGCCTGATGCGCGGCGAGGCGCGCGGCGAAGTGCCCGCGAATGACGACCTGCCGGACCGACCGCGATGAACACGCCGCTTCCCTCCTCCGTGGCCGCGCTGCTGGACCGCCAGCCGGGCGACCGGGTCCTGCTGGTCGACGACGTGCCGGACAACCTGTCGCTGCTGCATGACGCGCTGGACGAGCACGGCTACACGGTGCTCGCGGCGACCAGCGGCGAAGCGGCGCTGGCCTGCGCGCAGCAGGGCCGGCCCGACATCGTGCTGCTGGACGCGATGATGCCGGGCATGGACGGCTTCGAGGTCGCGCGGCGATTGAAGGCCGATCCGTCGACGGCGCACATGCCGATCATCTTCATGACCGGGCTGACGGAGACGGAGCACCTGGTCGCCGCGCTGCAGGCCGGCGGTGTCGACTACGTGACCAAGCCGCTGGACCCGCGGGCGGTGCTCGCAAGGATGCAGGTCCACCTGCAGGGCGCTCGGCAGGCGCGGCAGACGCGACAGGCGCTGGACGCGTTCGGGTACGCGAGCATCGCGGTGCGGGCGTCGTCGGGCCGGCTGTTGTGGCAGACGCCGCTGGCGCGAGAGCTGCTGCAGCTCTACTACGGCACGGTGGCGCCGCAGACGCCGGCACCGGTGCTCGCGTGGCTGCGCAGGTGCCTGGCGGAGATGGCGTCGAGCGGCCCGGGCGCGGGCTCGCCGGCGCAGGAACCGCCGCGGCTGAGCGCCGAGCTCGGCGCGCGGCGGCTGAGCTTCCGGCTGCATCACTGCATCGGCGGCGACGAGACGCCCGGCAGCGGCCTGGCGGGCGGCGACTGGCTGATCGTGATGCGCGAGGTGTCGGACGCGGCGGTGATCCGCTCGCTGGGCCTGGCCTTCAGCCTGACGGCGCGCGAGGGCGAGGTGCTGTACTGGGTGGTGAAGGGCAAGATCAACCGCGACATCGGGGAGATCCTCGGGGCCAGTCCGGCGACGGTGAAGAAGCACCTGGAGCGGATCCACGCCAAGCTGGGGGTCGAGACCCGCACCGCGGCCGCAGCGATGGCGCTCACGCGGGTGAGGGAGATGCATCCGCAGTGGGAGGTGTGAGGCTGGGAAGCCTCGTCGTCGACAAGGCCTTTCTCATGCAACACATAATGTTCCATGAGAGTCAACAGCCAACTGTCCGATGTCCTTCACGTGCTGCTGCACATGGCCGAGAGGGACACCCCCGCCACGTCCGAGGCGCTCGCCGCGGCGATGCGGACGAATCCCGTCGTGCTGCGCCGCCTGATGGGCGGCCTGCGCGAAGCGGGCTTCGTCTCCTCCGCCAAGGGCCACGGCGGCGGCTGGGTGATCTCCTGCCCGCTCGACCGCATCACGCTGCGCGACGTCCATGAGGCGCTCGGCGCGCCGGGGCTGGTGTCGCTCGGCTTCCGCGAGGAGCACCCCGACTGCCTGGTCGCCCGCGCCGTCAACGACGCGCTCGGCAACGCGGTGCAGGAGGCCGAAGCGGTGCTGCTCAAGCGGCTCGGCGGCGTGACGCTCGCCACCCTGTCCCAGGACTTCCATCGCCGCATGGTCGAGACCGGCCACGCGCCCCATCGCCTCGAGGAGCACCACCATGAAGATTGATTTCGCCGTCATCGGCGGCAGCTATGCCGGACTCTCCGCCGCGCTCCAGCTGGCGCGGGCGCGTCGCCAGGTCCTCGTCGTCGACGCGGGACGCCGCCGCAACCAGTGCGTCGACGACCACGATGGCGAGGCCCACGGTTTCCTGACCCAGGATGGTCGCGCGCCCGGCGCGATCGCGGAGGAAGGACTGCGCCAGCTGCGCCGTTATCCAACGGTGCACTGGATGGCCGGTCTCGCCGACAACGCCCGTGTCGCGCCGGACGGCCGGCTCGAATTCCACGTCGGCGATGTCGCCGTCAGCGCCGGGCGGCTGATCCTCGCCACCGGCGTGCGCGACGAACTCCCGCCGGTGCCCGGTCTCGCCGAGCGCTGGGGGCGCAGCGTCTTCCACTGCCCCTATTGCCATGGCTATGAGACGGACCAGGGGCAGATCGGCATCGTCGCGGCGTCGGCGCTGGCGCAGCACCACGCGCTGATGCTGCCGGATTGGGGGCAGCCGACGTTGTTCCTCAATGGCGCCTACGAGCCGAGCGCCGAGGACCTCGACGCGTTCGCCCGCCGCGGCACGCGCGTGGAGCCCACGCCGATCGCGCGCATCGACGGCTTCGCGGACGTGGTCCTCCAGGATGGGCGGCGGCTGACGATGAACGGGCTGTTCACGCAGCCGCGCACGCAGATCGTGAGCCCGGTCGCGGCGCAGCTCGGCTGCGCGATGGAGGATGGCCCGATGGGCCCGTTCATCAAGGTCGGCCAGATGCAGGACACCAGCGTCCCGAACGTCTTCGCCTGCGGGGACGCCGCGCGCGCCGCCGGCAGCGTCACGCTGGCCGTCTCGGACGGCGCGATGGCGGGCCTCGCGGCGCATCGCGCGTCGATGGCCTGACCGGCGGTCAGCCCTCGCCGGTGCGGCGTTCCGCCTGCATCGATCGGACCCCGTCGAGCTGACGAGCGCAGGCGGGGACGATCGCCTCGAGCAGGTCCGCATCGATCGCCTCCAGCACGTCGATGCCGTACAGCCGGAACGCTTTCCGGCCCGCTGCGCTCTTCGCGAGATGGAAGAGCCGTTGGACGGCCGCGCCCACGCGGGAGGCGAATTCCTCGTTCCCCGATGCCTGAGAGAACAGCGCCGCCTTGGCCACCTGGATGCCCCATCGCGCCTGCGTCTCGACGTGGTCGCCCTTGCTCCCGCGCAGGCCCGCCAGGTTGTGAATGCGCGACTCGAGGACGTCGAAGGGATCCATCACGCGAAGGACGTGACCTCCGCCAAGATCGAAGGAAAGGCAGCCCGCGATGACTCGTCGCGTGAAGACGCCGCACTTGCGAAGGCCGCCGTGAGCGAACAGCAGATGCAGGACGTCGACGTTGCCTTCCCTGCCCGCGGTCGTCGGAATCCGCACCTGCGCGACCAGCGAGGTGCGCGCGGTCTTCCTCGGCAGCTCGATGCGCGCCCGAAGGCGACGAGCGATTTCCTGGGCGTCCGCCACGCTGCCGATGACGTCCGCGTCCGCGGTCACCGCCGCGCCCTCCGTGGGGATGCCGAAGCGGTTCATCCAGAAGCCCAGCGCCTGGCCGCCCACGAGGATGACCCCGGGCGGCAGGCTGGTGAGCACGCGCTCAAGCAAGACGCCGTTCAACGGCGCTTCGTCATCCGGGATCGAGGGCTGCGTGGTCATGGTCAATAGGGCGAGTCCAAGGCCTTCGCATTCTTCGCCCGTCTCGCGGTGACGCCGATCGTCGCGTCGGGAGCCGCCTTGCCAGACTTGACCGCTTCGATGTCGCGCGCCTGCTCGACCCGCTTGGCGGCGCGCAGTTCATCCTCCACGCGAACCAACGCCTGGCTGCCGTGGTCCCCGCGGAGCAACTCCAGCAGCGTCTGGGAGCGGACACCGGACGCCTCCAGCGCCTGACCGATGCGCGCCCAGAACTCCACTTGCTGGGCCGCCGATCGGGCGACGAACTCACCAGTCTCCTGGGCGTCGCGGAACAGCTGGTTGCTGATTCGAATCGAGTTCGAGTTCATGATCCTCTCCCGTCGCAAACTGCCGCATAGTGCTTCAATATGCTGCAGTTTGCCACACGCTCAAGCAGAGGCGAAAACGACGAAGGCCCCTTTCGGGGCCTTCGTCATGCATGCGTCGATCGCGCCGTGATCGTCAGGGCAGACGCATCCGATCGCCCTCGCGAGCCTCGGCGGACTGATCGCGACCGCGGCCGACGCGGTACACCACGCGCAGCGTCTTGCTCTCGCCATACGCCGGATCGCGCCCAGCCAGGTCGTTGTCGACCCGCACGTCCAACGAGCCGCCGCGGCTGATGTTGCGCAGGCGGTCCGTCACGTCGATGGAACGCAGGCCGCTGCCGTAGGTCGCGCGCACGATCGTCAGCTGATCGCGCCCCGGGTTGTAGCCGCCGCCCGAGCCCGAACCCGGCCGGCCATCCCAGCCGCCGTTCCATCCCGCCTGGCCCCAGTCGCCACGGCCCCAGCCGGAGAACTGGCTGCCGTCGATCCACGAGCCCTCGCGGTACTCGAAGGTCCGGATCTGCCCATTGGCGCGGTCGCGGGCGAAGATGCGCAGCGTCTTCGTGCGGCCCACCGCCGGGTCGTCGCGGAACAGGTCGTTGGTCACCCGCACCCGGGCGTCGCGCCGCGCCAGCTCGCGCAGGCGGCCGGTCACGTCGATGCTCGCGTCGGGAATGCCGTAGCGCGCGCCGAGGATCGCGTACGCGCCATCGTCACGGCCACCGCCGCCGCCTTCCCAGCCGCCATTGCCGCCGCCCTGGCCCCACTCGCCACCGCGCCAGCCGGTGAAGTCGTTGCCGTCGATGACGCTGCCTTCCGGGAACTCGAAAGTGCGGGTCTGGCCGTCACGGCTGCGCGCGTAGATGCGCAGCGTCTTCGTCTGGCCGTAGGCCGGGTCGTTGCCGAAGAACTCGTTGCTCACCCGCACGCGGTCGTCGCGCCGGGCGAGTTCGCGCAGCCGGTCGGTCACGTCCATGTTGCGCTGCGCCGTGCCGTACCGGGCATTCATGATCTGCCATTGGCCATCGTCGCGCGCGAACGCCGACGTGCCGCTCAGCAGCGAGATCAGCAGCATCGCCGCCATCAGCAGCGCCCGCGCGATCGCGTGGTGGGGCCGCGTGGCCGGCATCAGGGTTGAAGTCATCGTGTGCACGGTACCTCCTGGTTCGTTCATGTTGTCTGGTGTCCTGCGGGTCCGCCTTCCTCGACGGCCCCGGCGGGCCGTCGCCCGGGAAGGGCCGGACCTTGCCACAACGGCGTGACGCGGAGGTCGGTAGACGCCCCCCCGGCCAAGGTGTTACGACCGGTCACTCGATGCGCCGAACCGATCGGCCTCGATCTCCGACGCCGGCGCGTACATCACGTCGGAGCGCAGCACGTACTTGACGCCCGCCGTGACCTCGCTGCCCTCGTGCCAGGTGTCGTGGATGAACAGCAGCGCGGTGCCGGTCTCCGGCTGCACGACGAAGTCCCGGAAGTCGGTGCCGCCGCCGGCGAAGCCGTCGTTCAGGTAGACCAGGAAGGTCAGCCGGCTGACCCGGCCGTCCTCGCGCCACGGCCCGTCCTTGTGCATGCGGAAGCGCTGCCCCGGCGAGTACCGGTAGAAGCGCAGGTCCTTGGGCAGTCCCACCGCGCGCTGGCCGTCGAGCTCGGGCAGCGGCAGTCCGCGCAGCCGCTCCCAGAGCCGCGCGACCCAGTCGGCGCTCTCGACCATCGCGCGCTCGTTGTTGCGGATGTCGGTGAGCATCTTCGGACCGAGGTAGGTCCGCACCGTCGCCGCCTCGAAGCCGCCCTGCTCGGCCAGCGCGGTCACCTCGGCGCATTCCGCGGGCGACAGGAACCCCGGCACGGTGAAGACGCGGTCGTTGTGGACATGGATCTGCATGGCCGGCGATTCTCCCCCGGCGTCGCGCCGCCGCCCCACGTACGCCATGTGCCGTATAGGCCGCCCGGCCCCCCGTTCCTAGCATCCGGTCACTTCCCGAAGTCTTGCGAAGTCCAGCGGCGCCGCCCGGCGCCCTCCCCATCCACCGGAGCCCTCCATGTCCTCGCATCCGACGAAAGCCCCCCGCCGCCTAACGCTCAAGACGCTGGCCGTCGCCGGCGCGCTGGCCGGCCTGAACCTCGCCGCCCTGCCCGCCTTCGCCGCCGACACCATCAAGGTCGGCGTGCTGCACAGCCTGTCGGGCACGATGGCCATCTCCGAGACCGTGCTCAAGGACACCGTCCTGATGGCGATCGACGAGATCAACGCCAAGGGCGGCGTGCTCGGCAAGAAGCTCGAGCCGGTGGTCGTCGACCCGGCCTCCAACTGGCCGCTCTTCGCCGAGAAGACCCGCCAGCTGCTGACCCAGGACAAGGTCGCGGTGATCTTCGGCTGCTGGACCTCGGTGTCGCGCAAGTCGGTGCTGCCGGTCGTCGAGGAGCTCAACGGCCTGCTCTTCTACCCGGTGCAGTACGAGGGCGAGGAACTCAGCAAGAACGTCTTCTACACCGGCGCCGCGCCCAACCAGCAGGCCATCCCCGCCGTCGACTACCTGATGTCCAAGGACGGCGGCGGCGCCAAGCGCTGGGTGCTGCTGGGCACCGACTACGTCTACCCCCGCACCACCAACAAGATCCTGCGCGCCTACCTCAAGAGCAAGGGCGTGAAGGACTCGGACATCGACGAGAAGTACACCCCCTTCGGCCACAGCGACTACCAGACCATCGTCGCCGACATCAAGAAGTTCTCCGCCGGCGGCAAGACCGCGGTGGTGTCCACCATCAACGGCGACTCCAACGTGCCCTTCTACAAGGAACTCGGCAACGCCGGCCTGAAGGCCAAGGACGTGCCGGTGGTCGCGTTCTCGGTCGGCGAGGAGGAACTGCGCGGCGTCGACACCAAGCCGCTGGTGGGACACCTGGCGGCGTGGAACTACTTCATGTCGATCAAGAACCCGACCAACGACGCGTTCATCAAGAAGTGGTCGGCCTATGCCAAGGCGAAGAACATCCCGGGCCACAAGGACAAGCCGCTGACCAACGACCCGATGGAGGCCACCTACATCGGCATCAACATGTGGAAGCAGGCCGTCGAGAAGGCCAAGTCGACCGACGTCGACAAGGTCATCGCGGCGATGGGCGGCCAGACCTTCAGCGCGCCGTCGGGCATCACCTCGACGATGGACGAGAAGAACCACCACCTGCACAAGTCGGTGTTCATCGGGGAGATCCGCGCGGACGGGCAGTTCAACGTGGTGTGGAAGACGCCGGCGCCGGTGAAGGCCAAGCCGTGGAGCCCGTACATCGCGGGCAACGAAGGCAAGCCTGACGAGCCGGTGAAGAAGTAAGGCACCGCGCGTCGCGCACGACCCTCACCCCCACCCTCTCCCGCAGTGCGGGAGAGGGCGTTGCGAGAGACCGCTTCACCATGATCCAGTTCCTTCGCCGGTGCGCCGCGCTGCTGCCGGTAGCCCTGTTGTCGCTCGCGCCGGTCGCCCACGCGCTGACGCAGCCGCAGGCGCTCTCCGTCGCGCAGGGCGAGACCGACGACCGCATCGCGGCGATCGGCCGGCTCGTCGCCGCGCCGGACGCGCGCACCGCGGCGCTGCTGCAGGCGATGGCCGATGAGCGCCTCAAGCTCACACCCGACCACCGCGTGCTGATCGCCGTCGACACCGGCGTCGTCGACGCGGCGACCGGCGCCGCCGTGGCGCTGGCGCCGGATGCGTTGTCCTCGCTCGAGGACGTGATGCTCAACAACCGGCTGCGTGGAGAGCTCGACGGCGCCCTCGCCGCGCTGCATCTGTCCAGCGCCGACAAGGGCGAGCGCCTCGCCGCCGCGAAGGCGCTGCTCGACTCCGGCGGCGACGACGGGCGCGTCGCGCTGCTCGACGGCGCGATCGCCCGGGAACAGGACGGCACCGTCCTCGACGCGCTCAAGCTCGCCCGCGCCGCCGCGCTGGCCGCGAGTCCCGACACCGCGAAGCGCCTCGAGGCCGCGAAGCTCCTCGGCGAATCCCACAGCCCGGAGACCCGGCTGCTGCTCAACCAGCGCCTGGCCGACGAAGCCGACCCCGAGGTCCAGCGCGCGCTCAAGCGCTCGCTGCGCGCGGTCGAGGACACCCTGGCCTGGGGCGAACGCCTGGGCGCGCTGTTCACCGGCGTCAGCCTGGCCAGCATCCTGCTGCTGGTCGCGTTGGGCCTGGCGATCACCTACGGCCTGATGGGCGTGATCAACATGGCCCATGGCGAGCTGATGATGATCGGCGCCTACGCGACCTACCTCGTCCAGGTCGCCTTCCGGCAATGGCTGCCGGGCGCCTTCGACCTCTACCTGCTCGTGGCGATGCCGGCCGCCTTCCTCGCGTCGGCGCTGGTCGGCGCCGCGCTGGAGCGCAGCGTCATCCGCTGGCTCTACGGCCGGCCGCTGGAGACGCTGCTGGCCACCTGGGGCCTGAGCCTGGCGCTGATGCAGGCGGTGCGCTCGCTGTTCGGCGCGCAGAACGTGGCCGTCGAGAGCCCGTCGTGGATGGGCGGCTCGCTCGCGCTGCTGCCGGGCCTGGCGCTGCCGACCAACCGGATCGCCATCATCGTCTTCGCGCTGGCGGTGCTGGGCGGCATGTCGCTGCTGATCGCGCGCACGCGGCTGGGCCTGTTCGTCCGCGCCGTCACGCAGAACCGCCCGATCGCGTCCTGCATGGGCGTGCCCACCGCCCGCGTGGACACCTACGCCTTCGCGCTCGGCTCCGGCCTGGCCGGACTGGCCGGTTGCGCGCTGAGCCAGGTCGGCAACGTCGGCCCGGACCTGGGCCAGAGCTACATCGTCGACGCCTTCATGGTGGTCGTGCTGGGCGGCGTCGGCCAACTGGCCGGCACGGTGCTGGCCGCGCTGGGACTGGGCCTGGCGAACAAGGCGCTCGAAGGCGTCGTCGGCGCGGTGCTCGCCAAGATCGCCGTGCTGCTGTTCATCATCGTCTTCATCCAGAAGCGCCCGCAGGGGCTGTTCGCGGTCAAGGGCCGCGCCCAGGAGACCTGAATGCGCGCCGACCCCGACGCCCCCGCCATGACCTCCCCTCCGCCCCTCGCGCCCGCTGCGCCAGCCGCTGCACGGCCGGACGCCCGCGCCGTGGCGCTGACGCTGCCTCAGCGGCCGGCCCTGCTCAGCCGCGCCGGCTGGCTCGCCGTGCTGGCGGCGCTCACCGTCGCCTGCGTGCTGCTGCCCGCGCTCAACCTGCTCGTGCCGCCCGGCCATGCGCTGCATGTCGACGGCTACTGGATCAGCCTGCTGGGCAAGTTCTGCTGCTACGCGATGTGCGCGCTGGCGATGGACCTGATCTGGGGCTTCGCCGGCATCCTGTCGCTGGGCCACGGCCTGTACTTCGCGCTCGGCGGCTACGCGATGGGCATGTACCTGATGCGCCAGATCGGCACCGAGGGCCAATCCCGCAGCACGCTGCCGGACTTCATGATCTTCCTGGACTGGAAGGAGCTGCCCTGGCACTGGGCGCTCAGCGACAGCTTCGCCGCGACGCTGCTGCTGGTGCTGCTGGTGCCGGGCGGGATCGCCTTCGTGTTCGGCTATTTCGCGTTCCGCTCGCGCATCAAGGGCGTGTACTTCTCCATCATCACGCAGGCGATGACCTACGCCGCGATGCTGCTGTTCTTCCGCAACGAGACCGGCTTCGGCGGCAACAACGGCTTCACCGACTTCAAGCGGCTGCTGGGCCTGTCGATCACGACGCCGGGCATGCGCATGGCGCTGTTCGTGCTGAGCGCGCTGGCGCTGGCCGGCTGCGCGCTCGGGCTGCGCTGGCTGACGCGCGCGAAGTTCGGCCGCGTGCTCGGCGCGGTGCGCGACGCCGAGTCGCGGCTGATGTTCTGCGGCTACTCGCCGCTGCCCTACAAGCTGGCCGCCTGGGTGCTGTCGGCGCTGATCTGCGGCCTGGCCGGCGCGCTGTATGTGCCGCAGGTCGGGATCATCAACCCCGGCGAGATGAGCGTCGCCAACTCGATCGAGATCGCCGTCTGGGCCGCCGTCGGCGGGCGCGGCACGCTGGTCGGCCCGATCGCCGGCGCGTTCGCGGTCAACGGCGCCAAGAGCTGGCTGACGCAGGTCGCACCGGAGTACTGGCTGTACCTGCTGGGCGCGCTGTTCGTCGCGGTGACGCTGTTCATGCCGGACGGCATCGCCGGGCTGCTCAAGCGCAAGTTCGGGAAGAAGTCCGAGGAGACCGCCCCATGAGCCCCGACCTGCTCGAGCAAGGCAGCGACCGGCTGCGCGCCGCCAGCGGTCCCGGCTACGGCCGCGTCGTGCTGCCGGGCCAGCTGGACCTGGCGCACGGCCGCATCCTGTACCTGGAGGACGTGCACGTCAGCTTCGACGGCTTCCGCGCGATCAACGGCCTGTCGATCGACATCGCGCCCGGCGAGCTGCGCTGCATCATCGGCCCCAACGGCGCGGGCAAGACCACGATGATGGATCTCATCACCGGCAAGACCCGGCCGGACCGCGGCACCGTGTTCTTCGGCGGCACCATCGACCTGCTGCGCCACAGCGAGGCCGAGATCGCGCAGCTCGGCATCGGGCGCAAGTTCCAGCGGCCCACCGTGTTCGAGGCGCTCAGCGTGGTGGAGAACCTCGAGCTTGCGCTGCAGGGCTCGCGCGCGCTGCGGGCGTCGCTGTGGGACACGCTGACCGGCGCGCAGAAGGACCGGCTCGCCGAGGTGCTGACGCTGATCCGGCTGCAGGACCGCATGACGCGCGCGGCCGGGCTGCTGAGCCACGGGCAGAAGCAGTGGCTGGAGATCGGCATGCTGCTGGTGCAGGACCCGAAGCTGCTGTTGCTGGACGAGCCGGTGGCCGGCATGACCGACCAGGAGACCGAACGCACCGCGGAGCTGATCCTGACGCTCAAGGGCCGGCACAGCATCGTCGTCGTCGAGCACGACATGGGCTTCGTCGACCGCATCGCGGAGAAGGTCACCGTGCTGGCGGAGGGCTCGGTCCTGGCCGAAGGCACGCTGGCGCAGGTGCAGGCCGACGAACGCGTGATCGAGGTGTACCTTGGGAGATAGGACCCACCCCCTGCCGGCTTCGCCGGCCCCCTCAAGGGGGCGACCCCGATGGCCCGGCGAAGCCGGTTCCATGGGGTCCGCTTGCTTTGATAACGACGAGATGCCATTTCATGCTCATCGCTGAGTCCATTCACCAGTACTACGGCGGCTCGCACATCCTGCGCGACGTGTCGGTGAGCGCAACGCCGGGCCGCATCACCGTGCTGCTGGGGCGCAACGGCGTGGGCAAGACCAGCCTGCTCAAGAGCCTGATGGGGCTGGTGCCGGTCCGCGCGGGCCGCGTGACGCTGGCCGGTGCCGACATCACGCGCGCGACGCCGTACCAGCGCGCGCGGGCCGGCATCGGCTACGTGCCGCAAGGGCGCGAGATCTTCGCGCGGCTGACGGTCGAGGAGAACCTGCGCATGGGGCTGGCGAGCAAGCCTGGTGGGACGCCGATCCCGGAGCACCTCTACGCGCTGTTCCCGGTGCTCCAGCAGATGCTGCGGCGCCGCGGCGGCGACCTGTCCGGCGGCCAGCAGCAGCAACTGGCGATCGCGCGGGCGCTGGCGGCGTCGCCGCGGCTGCTGATCCTGGACGAGCCCACCGAAGGCATCCAGCCGAGCATCATCAAGGACATCGGCCGGGTGATCCGGCGGCTCGCCGACGAGGGCCTCGACGGCCACCCGGTCGCGATCCTGCTGTGCGAGCAGTACTACGACTTCGCCGCGGAACTCGCCGACGAGTTCCTCGTGCTGGAGCGCGGCAGCGTCATCGCGCGGGGCGACCACGCGGCGATGCAGACGCCGGAGATCCGCGGGCTGGTGGCGATCTGAGCGCGATCCGAGGGCCGGCGCCGCCAGCGGTATCGCTTGCCCGCGACGCGCCCTCTCGCCGCTCCGCTCGCGACGGCCTCAGTCCGCCTGGATCTTGGCGGCGCTGATGACCTTGCCCCAGCGCAGGAACTCGGCATCCGAATGCGCCTGCAGTTGCTGCGGATTCATGTAGTCCGCGGTGGCGCCGAGCTCGGCGGCCTTCTTCTTGAACTCGGGCGTGGCCATGATCTTCTGGATCTCGGCGGTCAGCTTGTCGACGACCGCCTGCGGCACCTTGGCCGGCGCGAACACCGCGAACCACGAGCCCGCGTCCAGGTTGGGCAGTCCCGCCTGCGCCGCGGTCGGCACGTCGGGCAGCGAGGACAGGCGCTCCTTGCCGGTCACCGCGACCGCGCGCAGCTTGCCCGAGGCGATGAAGGGCATGAACGGCGGCGGCGTGCCGAAGGTCAGGTCGACCTGGCCGCCCAGCAGGTCCTGCAGCGCCGGGCCGGTGCCCTTGTAGGGGACGTGGATCATCTGGATGCCGGCCTGCTGCTCCAGCATCACGCCGGTGACGTGCTGCAGCGAGCCGTTGCCCGACGACGCGAACGACAGCTTGCCGGGGTTCTTCTTCGCGTAGGCGAGCAGCTCCGCGGTGGTCTTCGCCGGCACACCCTCGCGCACGACGATCAGCTGCGGCGCGGTCAGCACGTTGGCCACCGGGCGCAGGTCCTTCAAGTCCCAGGCCGCCTTCTGGATGTGCGGCGTGATCACGTGATACCCGGAGTACTGCATCAGGATCGTGTAGCCGTCCGGCTCCGCGCGCTTGGTCGCGATGGCGGCCAGCGCGCCGCTGGCGCCGGAGCGGTTGTCCACCACCACGGTCTGGCCCAGCGCCTTGCCCAGCGGCTCGGCCAGCATGCGCGCGGCGATGTCCGTGGTGCCGCCCGGCGCGGCGCCGACCAGCATCGTGATCGGCTTGTTGGGGTAAGGCGACTGCGCCTGCGCGGTGGCGACCGGCGCCAGCGCGCCCAGGGAGGTCGCGCTCAGCGCGGCGGCCGCGACGAGGCGGCGGCGGAGATGGTTCATGGGTGTCTCCAGGAAGGGCCGCTCGGGGCGGCGTTGTCGTTGATGCGAATCGGGTGATCGGGAATGGGGGACGGGCGTCCGAAGGGCTCGGGATCGGCGTTAGACCGCCGGCGTGGTCCGGGCGGTCAGGCCTCGCGGGCCAGCGCGCGCTCGCGGATCGCGTCGAAGTCGCGCGGCTTCGGATGCAGGTCCAGCCGCCGGCCGGCGCTGACGATCTGGCTCGGCACCGGATGACCGATCAGCGGCGGCAGCCGCTTCGCCGCGGCGATCAGCCGCTCCAGGTCGACGCCGGTGTCGCAGCCCATCAGCTGCAGCGCATGGACGATCTCCTCGGTGCAGACGTTGCCGGTCGCGCCCGGCGCGTACGGACAGCCGCCGATGCCGCCCAGCGACGCGTCGAAGCGGTCCGCTCCGGCGTCGATCGCCGCGATCACGTTGGCCAGGCCCATGCCGCGCGTGTTGTGGAAGTGCAGCGTCAGCTCGGCGCCGGGCCAGCACTCGCGGAACGCGCGCACCAGGCCGACCACCTGCGTCGGATAAGCCATGCCGGTCGTGTCGCACAGCGTCACGCCGCGCGCGCCGAGGTCGTCGATGAATCGCCCGCACCAGTCCAGCACCGTCCCGACCGGCACGTCGCCCTCCATCGGGCAGCCGAACGAGCACGACAGCGACACGTTCACCGCGGTACCGGCCTGGTGCGCCATCGCGGCGACCTCGGCCAGGCCGGCGAAGGACTGCGCGCGGGTCATGCGCAGGTTGGACAGGTTGTGGCTCTCGCTGGCCGACATCACCAGGTTGAGCTCATCGGCGCGGGCGTCGATCGCGCGCTCGGCGCCGCGGACGTTGGGCACCAGCACGGTGTAGACGACGCCCGGCTTGCGCGCGATGCCGCGCATCACCTCGGACGCGTCGGCCAGCACCGGGATCGCCTTGGGGGAGACGAAGGCGGTGACCTCGACCTTGGCCAGGCCGGCCTCGGACAGCGCGTCCACCAGCGCGATCTTGTCGGCGGTCGGCACGAAGGCGGTCTCGGCCTGCAGGCCGTCGCGGGTGCCGACGTCCTGCATGAAGATGCGGCGGCCGGCGCCGGTCCAGACGGGGGAAGCAGCAGTCATCGCGGCACCTCAGGAAACGATCTTGCGGTCGCGCAGCGCGGCGATCTGCCCGGCGGTGAGGCCGATCTCGCGCAGCACCTCGTCGGTGTCGCCGCCCAGCCGCGGCGCGGCGCGGCGCACGGCCCCGGGCGTGCCCATCAGCTTGGGCACGATGCCGGGCACGTCCAGTTCATGGCCGTCGCGGGTCTGCTGGCGCAGGATCATGTCGCGGGCGCGGAAATGCGGGTCCTCGACGATGTCCTTGGCGGTGTAGACGCGGCCGGCGGGGACGCTGGCCTCGGCCAGCGGCGCGAGCACCTGCTCGACGCTGCGCGTCGCGGCCCAGGCGCCGATGGCGGCGTCGATCTCCTCGACGCGGGCGACGCGGCCGGCATTGTTGCCCAGCGCCTCGTCGTTGGCGAGGTCGTCCCGGCCGATCACCTGCATCAGCCGCTTGAAGATCGAGTCCCCGTTGCCGGCGATCAGCACGACGCCGTCGGCACAGGGATAGGCGTTGGACGGCGCGATGCCCGGCAGCGCCGATCCGGCGGGACCGCGCACCGCGCCGAAGGCGCTGTACTCGGGGATCAGGCTTTCCATCACGTTGAGCACCGCCTCGGTCAGCGCGACGTCGATGACCTGGCCGCGGCCGCCGTTGACCTTGCGGTGGTAGAGCGCGGTGAGCACGCCGATGGTGCCGTGCAGCGCGGCCAGCGTGTCGCCGATCGAGATGCCGCAGCGCACCGGCACGCGGCCGGCCTCGCCGGTGAGGTGGCGCAGCCCACCCATCGCCTCGCCGATCACGCCGAAGCCCGGCAGGTCGCGATAGGGGCCGGTCTGGCCGTAGCCGCTGATGCGCAGCATGATCAGGCCGGGGTTCGCCTTGGCGAGCTCGTCGTAGGACATGCCCCAGCCCTCGAGCGTGCCGGGGCGGAAGTTTTCGATGAGGACATCGGCTTCGGCGATGAGGGCGCGGGCGATGTCCTGGCCTTCCTTCTGGCGCAGGTCCAGCGCGATCGAGCGCTTGTTGCGCGACTGGACCTGCCACCACACGGAGGTGCCGTCCTGGATCATTCGCCAGTTGCGCAGCGGGTCGCCGCTGCCGGGGGCCTCGATCTTCACGACGTCGGCGCCGAAATCGCCCAGCGTCTTGCCGGCGAACGGGCCGGCGATCAGCTGGCCCATCTCGACGACGCGCAATCCTTGCAGCGCCTGCAATCCGTCCATGGTCCGATGTCTCCTTGTGATGGGAGCGGATTCTGGGAAGGTCGCGGCGGAAACGGAATGCGGGAGACGCGGCGCCAGCTTTCACGGATCGCGAAAGCGGCCGAGGGTTGACCCTCAGCGGAGCAGGATGAACTGCTTGTCGATGAAATCGATCTCGCGCGCCGGCACGCCGGCGGCATCGGCGTAGACGGGCCACAGTTCAAACGCCTGCCGGACCTCGTCGATGATCCGACGCCCATGCCGGATGCCGAATCGATCGGCAACGATCAGCAGGTCCGTCACCTCGATGTTCTTGAACTTGCCGTTCACCGACATCAGGTGTTGATGGGTCCATTCCCCTTGCGGGTTGTGCGCGAACGTGAGGTCGTAGGCGGGCGCCAGGCGCCATGCCGGCTCGTGCTCCGGCAGGATGAAGCTCAGATTCTTCACGTGGTCGTCGCAGTTCATGCCGACGACATTGAAGACCATGCGCCGGAAGCCCTCCACGCGGTCCTCGTACGGCAGATCCAGTTGATCCATGGTCAGGAAGAACTGCTCGTACGAATGCACCCCCTTGAGCTTGTAGTCCAGGTGCTGCATCGCGCAGAGCGTCTGCACGTGATGTCGACCCGAACTCCCGTGACGATCGAAACGGCGGGTCATGAAATGCGCGCGGCCGTTCTCCTCGAGCAGATCGCAGTCGCTCATCCGGATGCCGGCTTCCCGTGCCATCAGGTGATAGGCGAACTCGATACGCCCGTATTGCTGCGTCGCCCCGAGCTCCTTGTCCACGCCGACGCCGTCGAACTTGAGGAGCCAGTGCTCGAAGCCGGGCGGAGCGTCCACCTGCCCCGATCGCAGTTCCTTGGTCCTTGGATCGATGGCCACCACGGCCTTGGCACGAGCGCCGCCGGCGGAGGTGCCCACATCGATGATCGAGCGCAGCGCGGCATTGGTGTGCTCGTCCTCGTCGATGGCGCCTCGTACAGCCTCGCGGGCGGCCAGCACGAGCTTGCGCATGTCGATCGCGCTGGCCTGCTGGGTGCGGGGGCCGCGGACCGGCCTGAAGGTCATCGCTCCCATGGCTCGTGTTCCCATGTAAGCCAGCCGGTCCAGCGCGGTCACCTGCGAGGCGGACACGCCTTGCCGGGCCATGTAGCTGTTGATCAGCGCATTCCCGAAGTCGTCGGGCAGCGCGTCGGCGAGCAATGCGGGCAGGCGCTTGTAGGTGTTGACCGGGAGGTTCGGGAACAGATGGACGTCTTGTGCATTGAGCGGCATGTGCAGCGGCGCCAACTCGATGCCGGTCCCGCGGAACGCCGGGTCATACGCGAAGGCGTAGAACCCATAGGCCGGATCGAGCGCGGCCACGCCGACGAGCATGTCCCACAGATGGACCTCGACGCGATCTACAGGGTGGTAAGGCATAGGGGGCGGGAGCCTACTTCACGCCTGTCCGGCGGTTCGCCAAGAACGTCAACTTCTTCGCCTCCGCCTGCGCGCGCTTCACGCTGGTGGCGGTGGCCCGCTGTCGTTGGTTGCTCCTGCGGGGCAGGTTCAGCGGATTGATCGTCGCCACCGGCGCCACGGCCTCGAACCAGGCCTCGCGGCCCAATGCGCGCATCACCATGATCAAGGTACGCAACGTCGAGCCAGCACCTTTCTCAAGACTGCGCAGCGCCCGAACGCTCACACCCGAACGCTCGGCCACGGTGGCCTGGTCCAGGTTCCGTTGGAGCCGAAGCGCACGAATCTTTTCGCCGACGCTTTGCTCGACCTCGTCATCGGTCTGAATTGCGTTCATAGAGCTGTCGTTAATCGGCAGAATTCTACCCTTAGACGACAATTTCCCCATCAACCGGCAGAAAAGTGATGGTTAACGACAGTGTGTCGACCGTGTCTTTACCGGCAGCCTTCTGCCGATAGACCTGGAATATCGCAGCTATCGGCACAAATCAGCCGTTTGTCAACAGCATGTAGAAATGGATCCAAAGCGGCTTCCGCGCGTCCTCAGTTCGCATCGCACAGGTAATCGATGAACACCCGCACATGTCGCGGGAGCGCATCCAGGTCGCGCACGCCGATCAGCAGCGTGCGGTCGGACCAGGCCTCGTCGAGCGCCACGCGGCGCAGGTTCAGCGGCTTGAGCAGCGGCTCCACCGCCACGTCCGGCAGCACCGCGATGCCCAGGCCGGCGGCGATCATCCGGCACATCGCATCGAAGCTGCGCACCTGAATCCGGTTCTTCAAGCGCCGGCCCAGCTTCTCCGTCTCCATCTCCAGCCGCTTGTGCAGCGAGGTCGCCTTGGCCAGCGTCACGAAGTCGTACTCGACCGCCGACTCCCAGCGCACCGCCTTGCGCCGCGCCAGCGGATGCCCCGCCGGCACCACCAGCACCAGCCGGTCGTGCCGGTAGTTCAGCACCCGCAAGCCGAGCGCCGGCGTGCGGTCCGCGAAGATGCCCAGGTCCGCGCGCCCGTCCAGCACCGCCACTACGATCTCGTGGCTGTCCGCCTCCTCGAGCTCGATCCGGATGCGCGGGTTGTCGCGCACGAAGGCCGACACCTGCCCCGGCAGGAACTGCGTCACCGCCGAGGTGTTGGCCCACAGCCGCACGACGCCGGTCAGGCCCGAGGCGTAGTCCGACAGGTCCGCCGCCATCTGGTCGACGTCGCTGAGGATGCGCTGCGCATGCCGCTGCAGCGCCAGGCCGGCCTCGGTCAGCGTCACGCCGCGCGAATGCCGCTCCAGCAGCGTCGTGCCCAGCGAGCGCTCCAGGTCGCTGAGCCGCTTGCTGGCCGCGCCGACCGCCAGCGCGGCCAGCTCCGCCCCCTTGCTGATGCTGCCGGTGCGCGCCACCAGGCTGAAGAGCGACAGCGAGACGAGATCGACGCGATGCAGGTTCATGGCCGCCGGAGTATCCATCCGTATCCGCGCCGCCGCGCACCGGCCGGCCCGCGGAGGCGCCGCTAACATCCGCCCCCGATGCTGAACCGAATCTCCTTCCGCCAGATGCTGCTGATCGGCTTCCTGTCGATCGCCGGCCTGCTCGCCGCCGCGTCGCTGGGCGGCCTGCTGACGCTGGAGCGGCTGACGATGCAGAGCCGCGAGGCCGTCGTGCGCGCCGCGCGGATGAGCTCGGAGGTGCAGCAGCTCGGCGACCGCGGCGTCAGCATGGAACGCGCCGCGCGCCAGTACGCGGTGCTGGAGGACCAGGCGCTGCGCCGCCGCTTCGAAGAGGACGCCGACGACGCCGACAACCTCCTCCGGATGCTGCGCGCCCAGGGCCTGGCGCCGGCGCCGCTGGACGCCTGGAAGGCCAAGCTCGGCGAGGTCCGCGCGCTGATGGACTCGCCCCGCGCGGCCAACCCGCGCAAGCGCGAGACCGACCTGCTGGCCCGCTTCCGCGAACTCGGCGCGCTGACCGCCGGCCTGGCCGAGGACGTGCGCCGCCATGCCGAATCCAGCAACCGCGTGCTGCAGGACAAGCTCGAGAACGGCCGCGTGCTGCTGGGCCAGCAGGTGCTGGGCGCGATCGCCGTCGCCGCGCTGCTGTCGCTGGTGTTCGGCATCTTCCTGACCCGCCCGCTCAAGCGGCTGGAGCGCGCGATCGCCGGCCTCGGCGAGAACCGCCTGGACGACCGCATCGAGATTCCCGGCCCGGCCGACCTGCGCTCGCTCGGCCAGCGGCTGGACTGGCTGCGGCTGCGGCTGGCGGAACTCGACGCCGACAAGGCGCGTTTCCTGCGCCATGTCTCGCACGAGCTCAAGACCCCGCTGGCCGCGCTGCGCGAGGGCACCGCGCTGCTGGAGGACGAGGTCGCCGGCCCGCTCAACGACAAGCAGAAGGAAGTCGCCCGCATCCTGCGCGACAACACCGCCGTGCTGCAGCGCCAGATCGAGGACCTGCTGCGCTTCAACGCCGCCGCGTTCGAGGCCCGCGACCTCAAGCCGCAGCGCACCGAACTCGTGTCCCTGATCCAGGGCACGATCGACCACCAGCGGCTGCAATGGCAGGCACGCGGATTGCACGTCGCCCTGTCCGGCGGACCGCTCGAGGCGGATGTCGACCCGGCCAAGATCGCGGCCGCCGTCGGCAACCTGCTCTCCAATGCGATACGCTTCGCCCCGCCCGGCGGCCGCGTCGACATCGACCTCGCGCGCCAGGGCGGCCAGCTCACCATCGACCTGCGCGACGACGGCCCGGGCGTCGCGCCGGCGGACCAGGCCCGCATCTTCGAGCCCTTCTACCGCGGCGAACGCCAGCCCGACGACGCCCTCAAGGGCACTGGCATCGGCCTGTCCATCGTCAACGAATACATCGCCGCCCACGGCGGGCGCCTCGAGCTGCTGCCCGCCGACCAGGGCGCCCATTTCAGAATCACGCTGCCATGCGCCCACACGCCAAGGTCCCTGAAGTCCCTCCCCGCCTGAGCGCGCGCGCCCGGCCCGCCGCCCGCGCCGCGACCCTGTGCGCCGCCGCGGCGCTGGCGCTGCTGGGCGGCTGCGCGCAGCAGCCTCCCAAGACCATCGTCAAGGAGGTCCGCGTCGAGGTGCCGGTGCAGGTGCCCGTGGTCGCGCCCACCGACAACGCCGCCCGCGCGGTGCTCAACGCCAACGACCGGCTGCGCCAGCTCAGCCCGCTGGAGCTCGCCCAGGAGGTCGCGCCGCGCGACGACGCCGCGCTGGCCCCGGGCGCCGCGGTGCAGCTCGCGCTGGCGCTGATGTTCAGCCACAACAACGGCGAAACCTTCCGCGCGCAGACGCTGCTCGACCAGGTGCTGCGCGACACCCGTCCCGAAGCCAACGAGTGGCGACCGATCGCGCAGTTCCTCGTCGACCGCGTCTCCGAGCAGCGCCGCATGGAAGGCGAACTCGAGAAGACCCGCCAGGCCCGCGACGACCTGCAGCGCCGGCTCGACGACGCCAACCGCAAGCTCGAGGCGCTCAAGGCGATCGAGCGCAGCCTGGGCGGGCCGCGGTCGGCGCTCGACAAGCCATGAGGGCCGCTCGAGTGCAAGAGGAACGCCCGTGAGCGGCGGCGCCCGCCTGCTGCTGGTCGACGACGACGCCGACCTGCTCAAGCTGCTGTCGATGCGGCTGGAGGCCGCCGGTTACGACGTCATCGCCGTCGCGAGCGCCGAGGCCGCGCTCGCGCAGATGGAAGTGCAGCGGCCCGCGCTGGTGCTCAGCGACGTCCAGCTGCCCGGCATGGACGGCCTGGCGCTGTTCAACCTGATCCGCGAGCGGCATCCGGCCCTGCCGGTGATCCTGCTGACCGCGCACGGCACCATCCCCGACGCGGTCGCCGCCACCGCCCAGGGCGTCTACACCTACCTGACCAAACCGTTCGACGGCCGCGCGCTGCTCGACACGATCGCGCAAGCCCTGACCCTGTCGGCGGCGCGGCGCGACGACAGCCCCGACCAGGCCTGGCGCGAAGCGATCGTCAGCCGCTCCAACGTGATGGCCGAGGTGCTGGCCGAGGCGCGGCTGGTGGCCGCGTCGCAGGCGCCGGTGCTGATCCGCGGCGAAAGCGGCACCGGCAAGGAACTGCTGGCCCGCGCGATCCACGCGGCCAGCCCGCGCGCCGGCCGGCCCTTCGTCGCGGTGAACTGCGGCGCGATCCCGGAACCGCTGCTGGAGTCCGAGCTGTTCGGCCACGTCAAGGGCGCCTTCACCGGCGCGCTGGCCAATCACCGCGGCCTGTTCCAGGCCGCCGACGGCGGCACGCTGCTGCTCGACGAGATCGGCGACATGCCGCTGCCGCTGCAGGTCAAGCTGCTGCGCGTGCTGCAGGAACACCAGGTCCGGCCGGTCGGCGCCAGCGACTCGGTGCCGGTGGACGTGCGCATCCTGTCCGCCACCCACCGCGACCTGGAAGCCGCGCTGGCCGAGGGCCAGTTCCGCGAGGACCTCTATTACCGGCTCAACGTCGTGAGCCTGACGCTGCCCGGGCTGGACGAGCGCCGCGAGGACATCCCGCTGCTGGCCCAGCACTTCCTGCAGAAGCTCGCGACCAAGTACGACAAGCGCCTGAACGGCTTCGCGCCCGAGGCGCTCAAGGCGCTGACGATGGCCAGCTGGCCGGGCAACGTGCGGCAGCTGCACAACGTCGTCGAACAGGTCAGCGCGCTGGCCACCTCGCCGCTGATTCCGCTGGCGCTGGTGCAGCGCGCGCTGCGCTCGCCCAGCATCGAAGTACTTCCTTACGCGGAGGCGCGACAGCGCTTCGAACGCGAATACCTGGTCGGCCTGCTCAAGCTCACCGACGGCAACGTCGCCGATGCCGCGCGGCTCGCCGACCGCAACCGGACCGAGTTCTACCGCTTGCTGCAGCGCAACGGACTGGACCCGTCGATGTTCCGCGCCGATGGGCCTGTCGCCGATTAGCGACAAGAAAAGTCCTTGTGAATCAAGGACTTGCTGAATAGGTGGGGTTCCGCGTCGCCGCCCGGCGACAAAAATCGCGGTGTGCAGCAGCGCACAAATGGCGTAAGCCCTTGATCTGAAAGAGAAATCGCATGTGGCACGGGCCTTGCAAAAGGTCAAGCCACATGCGAACTATTCACGCCCCTCACTCCCAGGCCCGCATCCAGGCGACCAGTGCTCGCCTCCAGGCTGACCAGCGTCGGTGGATCGGATCGTTCTTCGGACTGGCCGTCGGCGCCGCGCTGCTGGCCGCCACGGCCACGGCGCACGCCTTCGGCTTCGACGAGGTCGCGGAGCGCGCCAAGGCGCTCGCGGCCAAGCCGTACGCCGCGCCGCCGGACGCGCTGCCGGCCGAGTTGAAGAACCTCAACTACGACCAGATGCGCGACATCCGGTTCAAGCCGGCCCGCGCGCTGTGGCGCGAGGAGAAGCTGCCCTTCGAGCTGATGTTCTTCCACCTGGGCCACTACCAGACCCAGGCGGTGCGCATCAACGAGATCGTCGGCGGCCAGGCAAGACCTGTCCCCTTCAAGCGCGAGGACTTCGACTACGGCAAGAACAGCCAGCTGTCGCCGCAGAAGTGGGGCGACGTCGGCTTCGCGGGCTTCCGCGCGCATTACCACCTCAACAACGACAAGTACAAGGACGAGCTGGCCGTCTTCCTGGGCGCGAGCTACTTCCGCGTGCTGGGCGGCAACCAGCACTACGGCCTGTCGGCCCGCGGCCTGGCCATCGACACCGTCGGCGGCAAGGGCGAGGAATTCCCCCGCTTCAGCGAGTTCTGGATCGAGCGCCCCGCCGCCGGCGCGACCGCGCTGACGGTGCATGCGCTGATGGACTCGCAGCGCGCGTCCGGCGCCTACACCTTCGTGATCAAGCCGGGCGCGGAAACCGTCGTCGAGACCCGCGCGCGGCTGTTCCTGCGCGCGCCGGTGGCCACGCTGGCGCTGGCGCCGCTGACCTCGATGTACCTGTTCGGCGAGAACCAGCCGCAGAAGGGCGACTTCCGGCCCGAGGTCCACGACAGCGACGGCCTGATGGTCGCCAGCGCGAGCGGCGAATGGATCTGGCGCCCGCTGATCAATCCGAACGGCACGCTGACGACCTCGTTCACGCTGCCCGGCGTGAAGGGCTTCGGGCTGATGCAGCGCGATCGCCGCTTCGCCAGCTACGAGGACACCGAGGCCCGCTACGAGATGCGGCCCTCCGCCTGGGTCGAGCCGACCAGCGATTGGGGCCCGGGCCGCGTGGAGTTGATGTCGCTGCACACGCCCGACGAGACCCACGACAACATCGTCGCGTACTGGGTACCCGCCAAGCAGCCGGCCCCGGGCCAGCCGCTGGACTACTCCTACCGCCTGCACCTGCAGGGCGAGCAGCAGCAACGCCCGCCCGGCGCCTGGGCGGTGCAGACCCGCACCGGCTACAGCTACGCCAAGCTCGACAAGAACGAGCAGCAGTTCATCGTCGATTTCGAGGGACCCGCCCTCGCCGCGCTGCAGCCCGGCACCGACGTCAAGGCCGTCGCCAGCACCAACGCCAACGGCGAGGTGACCGAGGTCAACGCCTATCCGAATCCGGTGACCGGCGGCTGGCGCATGGCCGTGCGCATCAAGCAACTCCGCCCCGGGCAGTCGACCGAGCTGCGCGGCTTCCTCCAGACGAAGCAGCAGGTCCTGACGGAGACCTGGAGCCTGATTCTTCCTCCCCAGTGAAGGAGCACGAGATGACCGATTCCTTCCACGCCACGGCCCTGCGCCAGGCCAACGCCGCGCCGGGCCCCGTGGGTCCGAGCGCCCCCGCCATCAAACGCGGCGCGATGGTGCCGCGGCCCTGGGGGCAGCGCACGCCGCCGGTCGAAGCCCTGCCCGCGGCCGAACCCGCCCAGGCCTGGGAAACCGCCGCCCGCAACCGCCGCAACGCGCTGAAGCTGTCGATCGCCGCGGCCACCGCGCTGGCCACCGGCGTGCTCTGGCAGACCCACAACGGCTGGGCGAGCGAGCCCTGGGCCTTCGCGCTCCAATGCGTGCACCTGGCGCTGTTCGCGCTGCTGTTCGCCTGGGTCAGCGCCGGCTGCGTCACCGCGGTGATGGGCTTCTGGGTGATGCTGCGCGGCGACCGCCACGCCATCTCGATCAAGGACGCCGGCAACGAGGCGCTGGGCGCCGACGCCCGGACCGCGCTGGTCATGCCGATCTGCAACGAGGACGTCACCACCGTCTTCGCCGGGCTGCGCGCCAGCTGCGAATCGCTGGCCGCCGCCGGCGCGCTGCGCTTGTTCGACGTCTACATCCTGTCGGACTCCTCGGATCCGGAATGCCGCACGCAGGAGCTGGCCGCCTGGGCCGAGCTGCGCGCGCAGTTCGCCGGCCGCGGCCGCATCCACTACCGCTGGCGCCAGCGCCGGGTGAAGAAGAAGGCCGGCAACGTCGCCGACTTCTGCCGCCGCTGGGGCCGCAACTACCGCTACATGGTGGTGCTGGACGCCGACAGCGTCATGAGCGGCGACTGCCTGCTGGGCCTGGTGCGGCTGATGGAGAAGCATCCGCGCGCCGGCATCCTGCAGGCCGCCAACCAGGTCTGCGGCCACGACACGCCGCATGCCCGCGCGCAGCAGTTCGCGAGCCGTGTCACCGGCCGCCTGTTCGCCGCCGGCATGCAGTTCTGGCAGCTCGGCGAGGCCCACTACTGGGGCCACAACGCGATCATCCGCGTCGAGCCCTTCATGAAGCACTGCGCCCTGGCCCCGCTGCGCGGCAAGGAAATCATGTCGCACGACTTCGTCGAGGCGGCCCTGATGCGCCGCGCCGGCTACCAGGTCTGGCTGGTCGCGGACCTGCCGGGCTCGTATGAGCAGCAGCCTCCGCACCTGCTGGCCGAGCTGCAGCGCGATCGCCGCTGGTGCCAGGGCAACATCCAGAACGCCGGCCTGATCGCCGAACCCGGCCTGCACGGCGTGCACCGCGCGATGCTGGTGACCGGCGCGCTGTCCTACCTGGCCGCGCCGCTGTGGCTGCTGTACGTCGGCCTGGGCGTCCTGCTCTGGAACGTGGGCAGCAGCCAGGCCTTCCAGCCCTTCATGGAAGACGGCTCGCTCGCCCCGGGCGTGGCCGCGCTGTGGCTGGGCACCATCGGCATGCTGGTGCTGCCGCGCCTGCTGTCGGTGGCCGCGCTGATCCTGCGCGGCGAGCAGGCGCAGTACGGCGGGTCGCTGAAGCTGGTCGCCAGTTGCGCGACCGAGGCCGGCATGTCGCTGCTGCAAGCCCCGCTGCGGATGGTCGCGCACTCGATCTTCTGCGTGGTCGCGCTGACCGGCATCTCGCTGGACTGGAAGTCGCCGCCGCGGGCTGCCGAGGACGTGTCCTGGCGCGAAGCCTTCGCCGCCTACGGCCGCATCAGCGTGATCACCGGCGTGATCGCCGCCGTCATCGGCGCGCTCAGCCCGTCGACGCTGATCTGGGTCGCGCCGATCGCGCTGCCGCTGCTGCTGGCCGCGCCGATCACCGTGCTCTCGAGCCGCGCGCGACTGGGCGAGAAGATGCGCCAGGCGGGCCTGCTGGTCATCCCCGAGGAAAGCCAGACCCCGACCGTGCTCAGCAACGCCTGGGCCTACAGCCGCCAGGAACGCCGACTCCCCGGCTTCAGCGAACTGCTGGCCAGCCGACGCCTGACCGCCCTGGCGGCCGAGGCGATGGGACGACGCGAAATCGGCCACGGCACCCGCGCGCGAGTGCGCGGCCGTCGGCTGGATCAGCTGACGATGCAGCCGGGCGCGATGGAATCGCTGTCCAACGCCGAACGCATGCGCTTCCTGAGCGAGCCGGGGCATCTGCTGCAACTGGCGCAGCCGCTGCGCCCGGCCGCGGCACCGCAACCACAGTTCCGACTCGCGGCGTGAAACACCCCGCCGGGCCGGGCGTCAGGGAGCCGAGTCATGGCGGACCTCCCTGGCGCCCGGTTCCGGTGGACGTGCATCAACCGAGCACGATCAGACCAACCGGGTTCCCTTTTCTCCGTGTCCCCCTTTGGCACCCTACCGGGTGCCAAATTCCTCCTAATACCTACGAAAAGGGAACCCGGTCGGCCTGATCCGGACAGGTCACAACGGCTCGCGGTCGTGGGTCGTGATGCCCTCGGGAAGCTGCACCCATGCGTGCATGCGGCAGGTGTAGACGGAGTCCTGCGGGGCGGGGAAGTCCGGGTCGGCGAAAGCGCCGACGGCGACGCCGACTGACCCCTCGACGCCCTCTTCCGTGTGGAAGACATTGCTGCCGCAGACTGGGCAGAAACGGAATCGGAAACGTGCGCCCTGATCACCCGTTCGTACGAACTCGGCGGCGACGCCGATCACCTCATACGGCTCCCGGAACGCGGCCAGCGCCGCGAACACACTCCCCGTTCGGCGCTGACACGCCAGGCAATGACAGAGGCCGGTTCCCAGCGGCTCACCCTGCACCACGATCTTCAACTGTCCGCAACTGCACGAAGCGGTCCGTGTCGTCATCGATCACCTCCCTGGAGATCGGATGTGGAACGGCCATGCTAAGCGCCACCCGGCAGCACCAGGCACATCCATGCGACTTCGACGCCACACCCGCGGCGCGATTCGTCCCCTCTGTGAGGGATGCGCACAGGCAGCCCGTTTGCCCTACATCGCCCACAGGCGCGGCGTCGCCCCGTCCAGGCCCCACAAGACCTGACGCCACGCCGCCCAGCAACGACGCAGCAGCAAGGACACCGGCTCCACCACCGGCCCCAACGCCCGCACCACCAGCACCCCGTCGTGCGCGGCCGTCGCGCCAGCCGTCAGCCGCAACGCATCTCCCTCGATCACCGCGCGCACCGCGTCGAGCGCCGATTCCCTTCGCTCCCGCCCGATCGCCGAGCCCGCCGCGAACACCAGCGTGCCCAGGCAGCGATGCCCCGCCAGGCCCAGCGCGCCATCCATCAGCAGCGCGTCGGTGGCCTCGAGGCGTCCGCGCTCGAGCCAGACGCCCGGGATCTCCAGGTGCTGCTGGAAGCAGCCGGTGGAGAACGGCTGCCCCGCGCCCGGCAAGCCCAGCGCGGTGATGTCCCACGCCAGCAGTTCGGCCGTCGGGGCGAGCGTGAAGCGCGCCTCGTTCAGCGCCTCGCAGCCGGGATAGGCGATCGCCTCCAGCGGCAGCCACTCCAGCCGCGCGCCGTCGCCGAGCACCGCGCGCACGCGTTGCGTCGCGAGCGCGCCGGACGGGCTGCGGTAGAAGCGCGTCGCCCCCGGCGTCGTGACCAGCGCATGCGCGCCCTCGCCCACCGAGACCTCGATGTCCAGGGTGTCGCCGCCGACCAGCCCGCTCGGCGGGTGGACCAGCACGCTGTGGCAGATCGCGTCGCCCTCCGGATAGAGGCTCTTGAGCAGCCGCAGCGGGCCGTCGTGTTCATGGCTGACGACACATCGGCCGCGTTCGAGGCGGTAGTCGGCACGCAGGCGCGCGAGCCAGTGGGGGTCGGGTACGGCGGGACTCGGGGACTCGGTCATGGGCGCGGATGTTAGGGGCAGCCGCGCGCGGGAGACCTCACTTGGGCAACGTGACCCAGGCGTAGTCGAGCCAGTTGTCGGCGCGATGCGCCGCCTTCACGCCCTGGCGCGTGGCCCAGGGCGCGGCCTGCCGGTGCAGCGGCAGCACGTGGATCTGCTCGCGGTACTCCTGCAGCGCGGCCTTGATCAGCTGCTCGCGGCGGATCGGGTCGGCCTCGCTCGACGAGGCGGCGGCGAGCTGGTCGAACTTCGGGTTTCTCGAGCGCCCGTAGTTGTAGAAGCCGGCGCCGGACGCCCGGTCCTCGCCGCGGTAGACCGGCGTCAGGATGGTCTCGGCATCGGTGATCGCGCCGCCCCAGCCCATCAGGTAGAGGCTGGTCTCGTAGCGCTCCAGGCGGGGGAAGAAGAGCACCCGCGGCATCGCGTTGACCTTGACCTTGACGTTGATCTGCGCCCACATCGAGGCCAGCGCGAGGCAGATGCGCTCGTCGTTGACGTAACGGTTGTTGGGGCAGTCGAAATTGACTTCGAAGCCGTCCGCGTAGCCGGCCTCCGCCATCAGCTTGCGCGCGGCGGCGACGTCGAACGGCAGCCGCGATTCCAGCGAGGTGTCGTTGTAGGCGCCCAGCGGCGACGGCGTCAGGCCGCCGGTGGGCTCGGACAGGCCGTTCATCAGCCGCTTGTGGATGGCGTCGATGTCGATGGCCTGGTACATCGCGCGGCGCACGCGCAGGTCCTGGAACGGGTTCTTGCCGGTCGGCGAGCGGCCGTAGACCAGGGTGTCGCGGGCCTGGTCCATGCCGACGAAGATCAGCCGGTTCTCCAGGCCGTCGACGACCTGCACGCCGGGCGTCGTGCGCAGCCGCGGCACGTCGCGGGGCGACGGGTCGAGCAGCAGGTCGACCTCGCCGGACACCAGCGCCGCCAGGCGCGTCGCGTCGTTGGCGATCGGCGTGAACTGCACCTCCTGCACATTGCCCTCGAAGCGGCCCCACCAGTTCGGGTTGCGCTTGTAGACGGTGCGGATGCCGGGCTGGCGGCGCACCAGCATGAAGGGGCCGGTGCCGTTCATGTTGAAGCTGGCGAAGCTTTCCTCGTTGTCCTTGAAGCTCAGCGGACGGGTGACCTTGTGCTGCTCGGACCAGGACTTGCTCATGATGAAGAGCAGGTCCAGGTGCTGCAGGAAGATCGGGTTGAAGCGCGGCTGGGTGATCTCGACGGTCAGGTCGTCGACCTTGCGGGCGGTGCCGACGGCGTTGGCGTAGACGGCGACCTGCGAGGTCGGCGCCTTGGCGCGCTGGATCGAGAAGACGACGTCGTCGGCGGTGAAGGCGGCGCCGTCGTGGAACTTGACGTTGGGGCGGAGCTTGAAGCGCCAGACCAGCGGGCTGATCTGGGTCCATTCGGTGGCCAGGCCGGGGACGATGTTGAGCTGCTTGTCGCGGGCGGTGAGGCGCTCGTAGACCTGCGAGTTCATGCCGTTGGTCAGGCTCTCGTTCTGCGAGTGCGGGTCCATCGTCTGGGCGTCGCCCTGGCTGGCCCAGCGCAGGGTCTGCGCCGCCGCCGGCCCCGCGCCGAGGGATCCTCCGACCACGCCGGCGCACAGCGCCAGCAGCATGAGCATGCGCGTCATCCCGGTCTCCCCAACGACTCTGTGAATGTCGGCGCAGTGTAGGCAGCGCCCGCTCAGCGGGTGGTCGGGGTCTTTCCGTACGGTTTGCCGATTGCCGGCGCGTCACGCACCGGCTTCCGGTTCAGGTCGAACAGGTCGGCGTAGTAGGCCATGGCCGCCATGAGCCTTCGTTTGCGCCCCTCAAGCAGGACGATGTGAACGGGAATCTTCTTGGGCATGGGGAAGCTCCAGATTGGAAAAGGGAAAGGTGTGGAGGTGCACGTCTGGCGTCTCCGCCATCGACCAACCCGACGCGCGCGTGCGACACCATCGCGCGATCTCCGCAATGGCGTCTTCGGGCGCCCGGACATCGAAGAAGAGACGCTGAGCCTCTTTCCGATCGATCACGAAGGAGTGGGATGGGTAGCCGTAGACGAGTTGCAACAGCGCCGCCGAAGCGATGTTCTGTCCCTTGAACGCCAGTCGCTCGCCATAGGCCACGGCAAGGGTCATTGCGCGCGACATCGCGACCAGATGAACAGGATCGACCTGCTGCGCGATGGGATGAAACACACCCTCGATGAAGTCGGCGGCGGCAAGCGCCGCAGCCACGGGTGACAGGCCATGGTCGGTAAGTTGCCGCATCGACTCGGCATGGCACTGCATCTGCTGGGTCCACAGCAAGTCCAGCGTCTCGCTGAACTCCAAAGCCGAGGCTTGACGCGTCGCCTCGTTGACACGTGGCACCTGCATGTCCAGAGGACCTAGCTCACCGAGGTCGTCCATGTGCAGCGTCGATGCACCAAGCACGATCAACGTTCCGGCGCTCTTGCAATAGCGGGGAATCAACGCCTCGACGCGGTCGTAGTGAAAACCCAGTGCCCTGGCGATTCGGAAGGCGGCATGCGGATCTCCCCCCGGCGTCTCGAGCACGACCAGCACGGAGGCATGTGTTCGTCGCTCTTCCAGCAGCGCGCTGAGCCGTTCGTAGCCCTCCACCGTGATGGGCCCCGCATACGTCACCACGTCGAAGGGCGGCACCAGCGAAGCCGGATTCGGCAAACGCTCCGACCCCTGCGTCGCATCCGTCGCCGGACTCGCTTCCTTCAGAAGTACCGCCATCGCAGACCCTCCTGCGCCAGTCGTCGGCGCGAGTCCGCATCTTCGGGCGACCGGGTTCGGCGAACCATTGCCTCGACGAGGAGACATTCGCCTCGGACATCCAGGTCGGCTACACAAGCAAGTCGGCGGGCCCTACCGAGACAAGCCGTTGTCGGATGAGCCGCCCCTCCCGAGGCCGCCCCGCCCCCTCACTTCGCCGGCGCCTGCCAGAGCTCGTCGAGCCGCTGGAAGCCCCAGGTCGCCGGGTCCTCGCGGCCGACGATGCGGTCCGACGCGCCCGTGGCCGACAGGTCCATCACCTGCGTCGGGATCGGCATCTGCGACTTCGTCGAATAGAACACCCGCACCCGCGGCGCCGTCAGCGCCGTCGCGTTCTGCTCCAGCACCACCGCCAGCCGCCCCGACTGCAGCTTCACCAGCGTGCCCACCGGATAGATGCCCACGCACTTCACGAACGCCTGGAACACCCGCGGATCGAAATGCCCCGACCACTGCGCCATCCGCGCCAGCGACGAGGCCGGATCCCACGCGTTCTTGTAGGGCCGGTTCGAGGTGATCGCGTCATAGACGTCGCACACCGCCCCCATGCGCGACAGCAGGCTGATCTGCTCGCCCGCGAGCTTGCCCGGATAACCGCTGCCGTCCATCTTCTCGTGATGCCGCAGCGCCACGTCCAGCGCCGCCTCCGGCACCGACGTGCCCTCCTTCAGCATCTCGTAACCGCGCGCCGGGTGGTCGCGCATGATCGCGAACTCGTCGTCGGTCAGCGCGCCCGGCTTGTTCAGCACGTTCAGCGGCATCGCCATCTTGCCGATGTCGTGCAGCAGGCCCGCCAGGCCGGCCTCGCGCGTCTGCGCCTCGTCCAGGCCCATCTGCCGCGCCAGCGACACCATCAGCGCGCACACCGCCACCGAATGCATGTAGGTGTAGTCGTCCTTGGTCTTGAGCCGCGCCAGGCTGATCAGCGCCGACGGATTGCGCACCACCGAGCTGGCGACCTCCTCCACCAGCGGCAGGCATTGCTCCGCGTCGATCGCCTTGCCCAGCCGCGCCTCGCCGAACAGGTTCATCACCGCCCGCTTGGAGCG
>NZ_JAOCCU010000034.1 GCF_029840635.1 Mitsuaria sp. GD03876
TGGCCGACCGCGAAGCCGTGCCCGCGCTCGGCCAGCCAGCGCATCACGCCGTCCGCCGCCGCGAGCCCGAAGGCGCTGCCGCCGGTCAGCAGCAGCGCGTGCACCTGCTGCACGGTGTTCTCGGGCCGCAGCAGCTCGGTGTCGCGCGTGCCGGGCGCGGCGCCGCGCACGTCGACGCCCGCGACGGCGCCGGCCTCGCACAGCACCACGCTGCAGCCGGTGGGCACCGACGGATGGGTGAAGTGGCCCAGCTTCAGCCCGGCAACGTCGCACAGGCTGCCGGCATCGGGCGGGGCGGGCGGGGCGGGCGTATCGGTCGAGACGGACCCGCCCGCGCCTTCGAGCTCGCTCAAGGCTTGACGCCCGGGGTGGGGGGCTGGCCCTGCGGCTTCAGGCTGCCGCAGTCCGCGCCCAGGTAGCGCGCCTCGCCGGTGGAACGGATCGTCTCCGTCTTGCCGTCGCGTTGCGAGCGGATCTCCGACTTGGTCAGGTAATGGTCCGCGCCGAGGAAGGTGATCTCGTTCGTCCCTTCCGAGGCCGGATTGGTGCAGCGGAAGTTCACCAGCATCTTGTCGCCGGTGCGCTTGCTGTCGTGCTCGCACTTGCCGTCGGTGCGGGGCATCGCGGCGCGGTCGGCCTGTTCCTTGGTGACGCAGGATTTCAGCGTCAGCTCGCCGCCCTGGAAGTTCATGCTGACGCCGTTCTTCGACATCATCGACTCCAGCTGCTTGCGCTGCTCGGGCGGCAGCGCCGCCATCTGCTTCTGCATCTGCTCCATCTGCGCCTGGCGCTGAGGATCGAGCTGCGGCTTCTGCTTGATCTCCCACAGCCCGGGCTTGAAGTCCTGGGCCGAGGCGGTCATCGCGCCGGCCGCGAGCAGCAGGCCGGCGATCAGGGAGGAGGGCGCGAGCGACATGGCGGTCTCCCTCGCCGCGAAGGCGGCGAGACCCGCGCAGTTTAGGTTCAGGCGAAGACGCCGGCCGTGTCCTGCATCCGGGCGGCCACTTCGCCGAGGTGATGCAGCGAATCGCCGTACTGCATCTCCATGACGGTCAGCCGCTTGAAGTAGTGGCTGCCGACATACTCGTCGGTCACGCCGATGCCGCCATGCAGCTGCGTGCACTGCTGGCCGACGAAGCGCATCGCCTGCCCGAGCTGCACCTTGGCCTGAGACAGCGCGCGGCGGCGCGCGTCGGCCGGCTCGCCGAGCTTGAGCGTGGCGAAGTAGCTCATCGAGCGCGCCAGCTCCAGCTGCATCTTGATGTCGGCCATGCGGTGGCGCAGCGCCTGGAAGCTGGCGATGGCGACGCCGAACTGCTTGCGCGTGTTCAGGTATTCCGCCGTCAGCGCGACGAAGCGGTCCATCGCGCCGACCGCCTCGGCCGCCTGCGCGGCGATGGCGATGTCGACCGCGTGTTCCAGCACCGCCAGGCCGCGGTCCGGGCCGACCAGCAGCGTGGCCGGCGTGTCCTGAAGCGTCAGTTCGGCGGCGCGCGAGCCGTCGTGCAGCGCGTAGCCGCGCAGCGCCACGCCGGCCGCGTCCTTGGCCACGAGGTACAGCGCGATGCCGGCATCGGCGGCGCCGGCGCGGGCCGGCACGATGAAGGCGTCGGCCGCGTCGCCGGCGGGCACGACGCTCTTGAGGCCGCTCAGCCGGTGGTCGGCGGTGGCCAGCGTGTCGCAGACGTCGAGCCGGTAACGCGCCCGGCGCTCCTGGTGCGCGAGCACCACCAGCGCCTCGCCGCCGGCGATGCGCGGCAGCCAGTCGGCCTGCGCGTCGTCGCCGGACTGCGCCAGCACCGCCGGCGCGACCAGGCCGCCCTGCGCGTAGGGCTCCATCACCAGGCCGCGGCCCAGCTCCTCCATGACGACCATCGCCTCGACCGGGCCGAAGCCCAGGCCGCCGTGCGCCTCGGGCACCGCCAGCGCGGTCAGGCCCAGGCCGGCCAGGCCGTTCCACACGTCGCGCGAGAAGCCGCCCGCCTTCACGATGGCGCGGCGCTGCTCGAAGCCGTAGTCCTTGTCGACGTAGCGCCGCACGGCGTCACGCAGCGAGTTCTGGTCGTCGGTGAAATCGAAATCCATGTCGTGTCTCCTGCCTCAGCCCAGAACCGTTTGCGCGACGATGTTGCGCTGCACTTCGTTGGAGCCGCCGTAGATCGTCGTCTTGCGGTAGTTGAAGTAGTGGCTGGCCAGCGGCGCGCAGTGGGCCGCGCCGACCTGGTCGCCCTGCCAGCCGGCCTCCATCGCTTCCTGGATGAAGGGCGTCGCGTAGGGGCCGGCGGCCAGCATCATCAGCTCGGAGTAGCGCTGCTGGATCTCGCTGCCGCGGATCTTGAGCAGGCCCGCCACGTCCAGCGACTGCTTGCCGCTGCTCTCGGCCGACAGCACGCGCAGCACCATCATCTCCAGCGCGACGATGTCGATCTCCAGCAGCGCGACCTGGTCGCGGAAGCGGGCGTCCTCGTAGACGCCCTCGGCCTTGGCGATGCGCTTGAGCCGCTCCAGCTCGCGCTTGGCGCGGTTGACGTCGGCGATGTTGGTGCGCTCGTGCGCGAGCAGGTACTTGGCGTAGGTCCAGCCCTTGTTCTCCTCGCCCACCAGGTTCGCGACCGGCACCTCGACGTTGTCGAAGAACACCTCGTTCACCTCGTGCTCGCCGTCCAGCATGATGATCGGCCGCACGGTCACGCCCGGTGACTTCATGTCGATCAGCAGGAAGGAGATGCCGGCCTGCGGCTTGACGCTCGCGTCGGTGCGCACCAGGCAGAAGATCCAGTCGCCGTACTGGCCCAGCGTGGTCCAGGTCTTCTGGCCGTTGACGATGTAGACGTCGCCGCGCTTCTCGGCGCGGGTCTTGACCGAGGCCAGGTCCGAGCCCGAGCCCGGTTCGCTGTAGCCCTGGCTCCACCAGACGTCGCCGCTCATGATGCCGGGCAGGTGCCGCTCCTGCTGCTCGCGCGAGCCGAAGGCCATGATCACCGGCGCCACCATCACCGGGCCGAACGGCACCACGCGCGGCGCGCCGGCCAGGGCGCATTCCTCTTCGAACAGGTGGCGCTGCACGGCGTTCCAGCCCGGGCCGCCGAACTGCTTGGGCCAGGCCCAGCCGTGCCAGCCCTGCTTGCCCAGGATGCGGGCCCAGCGCTGCAGATCGTCCTTGTTCAGGCGCAGCGCGTTGTGCACCTTGTGGCTGATGTCCTTCGGAAGGTGCTCGGCCACCCACTGGCGGATCTCGGCCCGGAAGGCCTGTTCCTCAGGCGTGAAATTCAAGTCCATGTCTTGTCTCCAAATCTCGCTCTGACATCTCGCTCGGGTCGGCGGGTCGCGTCGGCCAGGGCGGACGCCCGGACCGGACTGCGTCGGTTTTTAGCACGAGCGTTCGCTTTTTCCGTGTCCCGACCGGGACAAGCCCAGGGGCATGGCGCCGGGGGAGGGAGAATGCGCGCCTTGCGCCAATGCCCGGGCCGACGCCCGGCCCCCGACCATGACCGCCTTCGCCCCGACCGACGCGCCGCGTGCCGTGCTCGCCCTTCACGGCGGGGCCGGCACCATCCGCCGAGACCGCCTGTCCGCCGAGCGCGAAGCCCGCTACCGCGCCGCGCTGGCGGCGATCCTGGCCGACGGCGAGCGGCAACTCGCGCGCGGCGACGCGGCGCTGGACGTGGCGATCGAGGCGGTGCGCCGGCTGGAGGAGGAAGAACTCTTCAATGCCGGCAAGGGCGCGGTCTACACCGCCGACGAGCGCCATGAGCTCGACGCCAGCGTGATGGACGGCCGCGATCGCGCGGCTGGCGCGGTGGCCGGCGTGACGCGGGTGCGCAACCCGGTGCTGGCGGCGCGGGCGGTCATGACACACAGCGGCCATGTGATGCTGATCGGGCCGGCGGCCGACGCGTTCGCGTTCGAGCAGGGGCTGGAGCGGGTCGAGCCGGGCTGGTTCGGCACGCCGCAGCGGCTGCTGCAGTTGAAGACGGCGCGGGCGCAGGCGCTCGGCCAGGTGCTGGACCACGACGGCCAGCGGGTCGCGGAGGCCGCGCAGGCCGAGGACGCCGCGACAGCCTCGGGACCGATCGACGAGCGGGACAAGTTCGGCACGGTGGGGGCGGTCGTGCGCGACCTCGCCGGTCACCTGGCGGCGGCGACCTCGACCGGCGGCATGACGAACAAGCGGCCGGGGCGGGTGGGCGACTCGCCGATCCCGGGCGCGGGCTGCTTTGCCGACGACCGCAGCGTGGCGGTCTCGTGCACCGGCACCGGCGAGGCCTTCATCCGCGCCTCGGCCGCGCACGAGGTCGGCGCGCTGATGCGCATCGGCGGCCTGGGGCTGGACGCGGCCTGCGCGCGGGTGGTGTTCGACGAGCTGCCGATGGTCGGCGGCGACGGCGGCCTGATCGCGGTGGACCGGGCCGGCAACGTCTGGCTCGGCTTCAACACCGAGGGCATGTACCGCGGCTGGGTCGCGGCCGGCGGCGCGCCGGTCGTGGGCATCTACCGCGACGCCTGAATCCGTCCGAAGCCGCCTGAATCGTCCTGAATCCGCCTGAATCCGCCTGAATCCGCCTGAACCGGCCTGAACCAGCCTGACGCCGCTTGAACACCCGATGAACCACCGTGCCGCCGTCCTCGTGATGCTGTTCGCGACGCTGCTGTGGAGCAGCGCCGGCGCGGTATCGCGCCACCTGGACTCGGCGCGCGGCTTCGAGGTGACCTTCTGGCGCAGCGCCTTCAACGCGTTGGCGCTGACCGCGCTGCTGCCGCTGCTGCGCGGCCGCGACTACTGGCGCCGGGCGCTGCCGCGGATGCGGCATTCGCCGTCGGTGCTGGGCTCGGGCCTGTGCTGGGGCGTCATGTACACCGCCTTCATGCTGGCGCTGACGATGACCGGCGTGGCCAACGTGCTGGTGACGATGGCGCTGGGGCCGCTGCTGACGGCGCTGTTCGCGCGGGTGTTCCTGCGCCAGCGGCTGGCGGCGCGGACCTGGGTCGCGATCTGGCTGGCCAGCGCCGGCATCGCCTGGATGTTCGCGAGCGAGATGCGCGCGGGCGCGGGCGCCTGGCTCGGCATGGGCGTGGCGCTGGCGGTGCCGGTCGCGGCGGCCAGCAACTGGACGCTGCTGCAGGCGCGCGCCGGCGACGGCGAGACCGACCTGCTGCCCGCCGTGTGGCTGGGCGCGCTGCTGTCGGCGGCGGCGACGCTGCCGCTGGCCTGGCCGTTCGCCGCGTCGGCACGGGACCTGGCGCTGCTGGCGGGGCTGGGCGTGTTCCAGCTGGCGGTCCCCTGCCTGATGGTGGTGGGGGTGACGCGGGTGCTGCCGGCGGCCGAGGTCGCGCTGCTGGGCCTGATGGAAGTGCTGCTGGGCGTGCTGTGGGCCTGGCTGCTGGCGGACGAGGCGCCGTCGCCGGCGGCCTTGCTCGGCGGTGTTATGGTGCTGGCCGCGTTGATTGGCAATGAGCTGCTGGGCGCCTGGCGCCGCCCGGGCGCTCCTACGAGTGGAGAGATGTCGCTGTGATTCCGTCGCTGCAATCCGAAGGGCTGGTGTTGGCCGAGGTCAACGGCTGCCTCGGCCTGATCACCCTGAACCGGCCCCAGGCGCTGAATGCGCTGTCGCTGGCCATGATCCGCGACATGACCGCGCTGCTGAGCGCCTGGCGGGACGATCCCCGCATCCAGGCGGTGGCCGTGCTGGGCGCGGGGCGCGAGGGCAAGCCCGCGGCCTTCTGCGCCGGGGGCGACATCCGCTTCTTCCACCAGGCGGCGCTGGCCGGCGACGCCGCGCTGGACGCGTTCTTCACCGAGGAATACGCGCTCAACCACCTGATCCACCAGTTCCCCAAGCCCTACATCGCGCTGATGGACGGCGTCGTGATGGGCGGCGGCATGGGCATCAGCCAGGGCGCCAAGCTGCGGGTGCTGACCGAGCACTCCAAGCTGGCGATGCCGGAGACCAACATCGGGCTGTTCCCGGACGTCGGCGGCGGCTTCTTCCTGTCGCGCTGCCCGGGCCACAGCGGCGAATGGCTGGCGCTGACCGGCCAGGTCATCGGCGCGGGCGACGCGATCGAGCTTGGCCTGGGCGACGTGTTCGTGCGCAGCGCCGAGCTGCCGGCGATCGTCGCCGGGCTCAAGACCGGCGTGCAGGACAGCGCCGAACACGTCGTCGCGACGGTGATGGAGCGCGTCGACCTGGCGCCGCCGGCCGAGCACTGGAACGCGCGCGCGCTGATCAACAAGCATTTCTCCGCCGGCTCGGTGCCGGCGCTGTTCGCGTCGCTGGCCGAGGACACCGATCCCTGGGCCCGGCGCACGCTGGAGACGCTGCGCCAGCGCTCGCCGCTGATGATGGCCGTCACGCTGGAGCAGATCCGGCGCGCCCGCGGCCTGGGCCTGGCCGACGACCTGCGCATGGAGCGCGACCTGGTCCACCACTGCTTCCACCTGCGCCCCGGCGCGGCCAGCGAGACGGTCGAGGGCGTGCGCGCGCTGGCCGTCGACAAGGACCATGCGCCGAAGTGGAACCCCGCGCGCGTCGAGGACGTGACGCGCGCCGATGTCGAGGCCTTCTTCCGCAGCCCGTGGACGGCGGCGACGCATCCGCTGCGCGCGCTCGACTGAGCGCGGCGCGCACGCGCTGTCCCTACGCCAGGTGACGTACAGACCCTGAGCGCGCGCTTTCAGAGAATCTTCACGACGGCTCCCTAGAGTCGCGCGGCGCCGCACCGGGTGTGCGGCGTTTTCTCTTGTTCTCTTGCGAAGCGAGCGACGGATGACGATCAGGCGAGGGCCGCGGCCCGTGACGGGCATGGTGCGCTGCTGCGCGTTGGCGGCGATCCTGGCGGGCCCGGCCTGTGCCCAGGAAATCGGGAACACCGGATCGGATCGAGGCGCCGCGGCAGACCCGCCATCGACGCCGCCGACGCGGATCGCCAAGGCGGAGCCGGTCGCGCTCGAACGCGTCGAGCTCAGCGGCCGGCATTACGACAACGGCATCGGCACCTCGGACGCGGCCTCGCAGGGCGCGGTGCGCGCGGAGCTGCTCAAGAGCCGGCCCGCGCTGCGCCCCGGCGAGGTGCTCGAGTTCGTGCCCGGCCTGATCGTCACGCAGCACAGCGGCGACGGGAAGGCCAACCAGTACTTCCTGCGCGGCTTCAACCTGGACCATGGCACCGACTTCGCCACGACGGTGATGGGCCTGCCGGTGAACATGCCCAGCCATGCGCATGGGCAGGGCTACTCGGACCTGAACTTCCTGATGCCCGAGCTGGTCGAGCGCATCGACTACCGCAAGGGGCCGTACTTCGCGCGCAACGGCGACTTCGCCGCGGCGGGCTCGGCGGACATCGGCTACGTCCGCCGGCTGGACGAGCCCTTCGTCGCGCTGACGCTGGGCGAGGGCCGCTACCGGCGCGCGCTGGCGGCGGGCTCGGCCGAGGTCGGCGACGGGATGTCGCTGCTGGCGGCCGTCGAGGGCATGCGCAACGACGGCCCCTGGACGACGCCCGAGGACCTCGATCGCCGCAACCTGGTGCTCGGCCTGTCCGGCGGGCGCGGCGGCGACAAGTGGCGGGTGGCGCTGATGGACTACCGCGCGGACTGGACCTCGACCGACCAGGTGCCGCAGCGGCTGATCGACGCCGGCACCCACGAGGGCCGGCCGTTCGGCCGCTTCGACGCGATCGATCCCACCGACGGCGGTCGCACGCGTCGCGGCAGCCTGTCCGGCGAATGGCAGCGCGACACCGAGGGATCGAGCACGCGGATCGCCGCGTACGCGATGGCCTACAAGCTGTCGCTGTACTCGAACTTCACCTATGCGATGGAGCGGCCGGAGGCCGGCGACCAGTTCTCGCAGCAGGACGATCGCAAGGTCTACGGCCTGAGCGGCAGCCACGCGGTGGACCACGCGCTCGGCGGGCTGCCGGCGCGCAGCGAGTTCGGCTTCCAGGTCAGGCAGGACCGGGCGCGCGTCGGGCTGTTCAAGACGGTGGGCCGCGTCGTCGTCGATCCGGCGAATGACACGACCCGCGACGACGACGTGCGCGAGACGCTGTCCGGCGTCTATGGCCAGACGAGCGTGGAGCTGGCGCCGTGGGCGCGGACGGTGCTCGGCGTGCGCGCGGACCAGGGGCGCTTCCGCGTGGATCACCGGGCGGGGGAGGGCGAGTCGGGCCGCGTGCGCGACAGCCTGGTGTCGCCGAAGTTCTCGCTGGTGCTGGGACCGTGGGCGCGCACGGAGTTCTTCGTCAACGCCGGCCGCGGTTTCCACAGCAACGACGCGCGCGGCGTGACGGCGGCGGTCGATCCGGCGCCGGGCCTGGTGAAGGCCAAGGGCTATGAGCTGGGCTTGCGCGGCGAGTGGCTGCCGGGGCTGCAGACCTCGCTGGCGCTGTGGAAGCTGGACTTCGATTCGGAGCTGGTCTACGTCGGCGATGCCGGCGCGACCGAGGCCAACCGGCCGAGCAGGCGGCGCGGCATCGAATGGAACAACCGCTACGTGCCGCTGCCGTGGCTGCTGATCGACGCGGACTTCGCCTGGACGCATGCGCGCTTCTCGGATGCGGATCCGGTGGGGAACCGCATTCCGAATGCGGTCGACAAGGTCGCGTCGATGGGCGTGACGGTGCGCGAGCTGGGGCCGTGGTCGGCGAGCCTGCAGTGGCGCTACCTCGGCAGCGGCGCGCTGGTCGAGGACAACAGCGTGCGCTCGCATGCGTCGCTGACGACCAACCTGCGCGTGAGCCGGCGCTTCGGCGCGAAGACGGAGCTGACGCTGGATGTCTTCAATCTCATGGACCGCAAGGTCAACGACATCGAGTACCTCTACGAATCGCAGCTGCGCGGCGAGGACGCGCCGGTCGCCGACCGCCACGTCCATCCGGCCGAACCGCGCACGGTCCGCGTGACGCTGCGGCGGAGCTTCTGACGCTCGGCTGACTCAACAGCCTTCATCAGTCGACGCAGGGGGACTGACCTACTCGGATCAGCGTCCCCCAACGGAACGCTCTTCGGAGGGAATCGACAAACGCCCCTTCGCTTCGACACTGCGGGCCTTCGGGTCGTGGGCTCGATGACGTGCAGTTGAGAAGGAGCGTGTGATGGCGTTTGTCGAGAAGGAACTGGCGTGGCGGGCCGCGCCGAGGACCGAGGAGCTGGTTGTGCCCGAGGCGGCACGGTCGCTGGATGACGTTGGCGACGAGCGAATGCCGGGGTTGACGTCGCTGATGCGTGTGCTGCGCGAACCCGAGACGCTGTTTGGTGAATCTTCCGAGCGTAAGCCCGAGCCATGCAGGCGATTCCAGGATTGGGGTGATGCGCCAGTGCGGATGCAGTGGTGTCTCGCGTACTGGGATGCACGCTGCGCAGACGTGTTGCTTCACATGAAGTTGGGCGCGGATGTGCTGCGAGACCATGGGGTGAAGATTTGCCGAGGCGACGTGAATGTGACCTTCCTCGAGCATGAAGACCTGTCCCCGAGTGTCTTCATCGAACTGAGCATCGACGCCACGTCGGAAGAGGCTGCGAGGCTGACACGCGTCCTGGATCGCCGCGCCATCGCCTTGGAGGTCCCTTGTGATGGCTTCACCTTCTGCTTCATGGATGGTGAGGGCGGCGATGACGAAGATCCACCGCCAGCCTGTGTGTCGTTGCGCGACGCTCCAAGTGAGGAGACGAGCGAATGACCATCAGGCCAGAGGACCTCCAGGCACTCGCCGAGCAGCAATCAAAGGTGATTGGCGAGTCGTGGCAACGATCAGCTGTATCCCGGGCCTACTACGCGAGCTATCACCGCTGTTTGTTGTGGGAATCCAATCTGACGACGGCAGTACCGCCGCGTCGTCGCAAGGGCAGTGAGCATCAGCAATTGCTCAATCGACTAAAAGATCCGAATCCGGCTTGCACGGAAGTGGAGAAGCGGCAGTCGACCGAACTTCATCGGCTCCTGTCGCTGCAGCGAGCACGACGCGTGAAGGCGGACTATGAGTTGGGCCAGGACGTGAGCCGCAAGGAGATGAAGCGCCAGCTTTCGGACGCCAGGGAACTGTTCCGCGAATGCGGCGATTGAGCCAGTCAATGCGCCTCCCGGCGCATTGACTCTTCTGCCAGCAGTTACTGCGCCCGCTTGCGGCGCGCCACGAAGCCGACGGCCGCCAGGCCGGCCAGCATCAGCGCCACGCTGTGCGGCTCCGGCACCGCCGAGATCGCGATGTTGTCGATCGCCGCGTTCATGTCGCCGCTGAACTTCAGCGAATGCGCCACGCCGTTGAAGCTCACCGACGCCAGGTCGAAGTGGCAGAACGCCGTGTCCGAGCACCCCGCCTGCGCGTTGCCGGCCAGCGAGAACGTGCCCAGGATCGAGCCCGTGCCGTTCAGCCCGCTGTAGATCGTCACCGCGCCCGCCAGCGCGCTGGCCGACGAATAGAACATCGACACCTCGCCGGTGAAGCCCTTGGCCACGTTCATGAAGCCGGTCTCGGCGAAGTTGAACGCCACGCCGCCCATCGTCGGGGCGTTGCTGAAGTAGGGGCCGAGCTCGTCGTTGGCCAGGCCCAGGACCGAGCCGCTGAACGACACGCCCAGGTTGGCGCCGCTGGCGCCGTTGCCGTCGGTGCCGCCGTTGTAGTAGTCGAGCACCGACGCGAAGCTGGTCGGGCCGTCGAAATCGATCCAGGTGTTGGCCGCATGCGCCGGGGCGGCGTTCAGCGCCAGCGCCGTCAGCGCGGACAGGGACAGCAGGACGGAGGAAGCAGCACGCTTCATGGAGATTCTCCCGGTGGGGGTCAGGGGTTGAGTGCGACAGGGGTCGTCGAGACAGGACCGCGGGCAGTCTCGAATCCGCGCAAGGCAGTTGCGTGACGGATGTCTCGCTTCACGGGTTTCCCGCGTCCCTGGTTTCAGGGGACGCCGCCGGCGCCATTGCCACGGCGCTGTCACGGCTCGGTCAAGGCCGGTTTCTACGCTGCGCGTGACTTTTTCCTCACCCGGTCCTCGAAGAAACCTGGAGTCCACCATGCGCTTCCCCTTCGCCCGTCGCGACGTCGCCCTGGCCGCGCTCGCCGCCCTCGGTTCCGCCTCGCTGTCGATCGCCCCGGCGACGGTCGCCGCCGCCGGCAAGACCCCCGGCCGCTACGTCAGCGGCGACTTCCACAACCACACCACCTGCTCCGACGGCTCGATCTCGATGCAGAAGCTGGTGAAGAAGGCCACCGACAAGCAGGACACCCCCTGGGGCCTGGACTGGTTCGTGCAAGCCGGCCACGGCGGCAACGGCAACCGCAACTGCACGCTGGTGGAGGACGCCTCGCTGTCCACGCCCTCGTACCCCTACGTCGCCGGCCAGGGCCCGACGACGACCTGGTCGGCCAGCATCGGCGCGGCCAACCTCAAGGGCGACGGCGGCGGTGTCGGCGGCAACGGCAACATGTGGCGCTGGCAGTCGATCCAGGAGTACCAGTACCCGGTGCTCGAGTACCTGGCCGTGGCCAAGAACCAGCCGCTGTTCATCGGCATGGAATCGGTGGTGGCCGGCCATGAGCACACCTCGATGTCGATCGTGACCGGCCAGATGCCGGCGGCCATCGACACCACGACGCTCCCGGCCAGCGGCAGCTTCTCCGCGCTGGGCAACGCCAACGCGCTGGCGCAGTGGTCCTACTGCTTCGACCGCGGCGACACCGACCGCAGCCGCGGCAACGTGACCGGCTCCAACACCGGCAACAACTGGAACTGCGCCGTCCCGGGCAGCAACAGCGAAGCCGACGTCAGCTGGAACACGACCGCGCAGAAGCTGCTGCCCGCCGGCGGCGCCGGCACCGGCACGCGCGGCCACCTCAAGACGGTCGAGGCGCTGAAGTGGATGGCGCAGTTCCATGGCAACGCCAGCTACTACGTGCCGGCCCACCTGGAGCGCGCCGGCCCGTTCTACGCCGACGGCAACCAGGGCTTCAACGTCGAGCACCTGCGCAACTTCAACAACGCCGCGCCGGCGATCGCCTTCGGCTTCGAATCGCAGCCGGGCCACGGCGCGTCGAGCAACCGCGGCGAGTACCAGGTCAACCGCAACACCTTCGGCTCGGAGAAGGTCGACTCGGTCGGCGGCACCACCTTCGGCGGCACCGGCGTGTACGCGGGCGTCGTCGGCGGCGTGTGGGACGCGCTGCTCGGCGAGGGCCGCAACTTCTGGTTCTTCGCCAGCTCCGACTGGCACAACCGCGGCAGCTTCGGTCCGGACGACCGCCGCTCGACGCAGGACTTCTATCCCGGCGAATACCAGCGCACCTACGTGATGGTGCGCAACGGCAGCGACAAGCTGCGCCCGCAGACCATCGTCAACGGGCTGCGCTCGGGCAATGCCTGGTCGACCACCGGCCAGCTGATCGACCGCCTGGCGCTGGTGGCCTGCGTGTCCTACCCGGGCCAGCCGGGCGCGCGCACGAACGCCGCGGTCGAGCAGATCGCGCTGAACGCCGCCACCGGCAACACCGACACCGACCTCGTCGGCTGCGCCACGATGGGCGAGAAGCTGGTCGTGCGTCCGGGCGCGGAGATCGTCGTCGCGGTCGCGGTGCGCGACCCGGCGGGCACGAACTACTCGCCGTACAGCTTCCCGAACCCGTCGCTGAAGCAGGTCAACGTCGAGCAGCCGATCAACCAGCCGGTGCTGGACCACATCGACCTGATCCGCGGCCTGGTCAGCGGCTACCGCGCGCCGGGCTCGGCCGACTACGCCGGCGAATGGCCGCGCAATACCAACTGGCTGCGCACCGACGGCACCACCACCGGGCTGGCCAACGTGCCGGCGGCGGCGAAGAACACGACGGCGGCGGTGATCCGCACCTTCAACGGCGCGGGCGGCTCGCCGTGGGTGAAGGTCAACTCGGGCGTGGACAACACCCAGTTCCTGAAGATGAGCTATCGGATCCCGGCGGTGACAGCCTCGCAGTACGTGCGCCTGCGCGGCACCAACCTGCCGGTGTCGGTGCCGTTCGAGACCGACGGCAGCGGCAACCCGATGGCCGACCTGTTCACCAACGCCAACGACACGTCCAAGCTGCGCATTCCCTGCACGACGGTGGGGACCAACGTGCCGGCCAATGGCACGACCTATACCGGCGCGACGATCGACGGCTGCCCCAACCACCTGCCCACCGTCGGCGGCGTGAAGTACGTGGCCTACGACGTCGCCGCCTGGTCGGACCTCTGGTTCTACAGCAACCCCGTCTACATCGAGGTCGCCGGCTCAACTCAAGTCGCCGGTGTGAAGTAACCGTCGCAGCCCCGCTTCGGGCGCCGCGCGTCGTTGCAAATCCTCGCCATAGCTGGGCTATGGCTCCGGTTTGCGCCTAGCGCCGCATCCCGAATCGGGGCCGCGCCGGTCACTTCACCTTTCTCGCGCCGCACGATCTTTCGTGCGGCGCATGTTCGTTTCTTGATCTCCCGTTTTGCCATGTCGACGACGATGCCCTCCGCACCCGAAGCGCGCACCCCCGCCGGCGCCTCTAAGTCCCCGTCCGCGAAACGCGGCTGGCCCGCGTGGACGCGTGAACCATTGCTGCACTTCCTGCTGCTCGGCGGCGTGCTGTTCGGGCTCGATCACGTGCTCGCCAGCCGCGCGGACGACCCGCTGCTGATCGTCGTCGGCCCGGAAGTCGACGCCGAGGCCGCGCAGGTGTTCGCCGCCTCGCGTGGCCGCGCGCCCGATGCCAAGGAACTCGCCGCGCTGCGCCAGGTGTGGCTCGACAACGAGGTGCTCTACCGCGAAGGCCTCGCGCTGCAGCTCGACAAAGGCGACGTCGCGATCCGCGAACGCGTGATCTTCAAGTCGCTCAGCATGATCGACGCGGGCGTGAAACTCCCGCCCGCCGACGACGCTCACCTTCGCGGCTGGTTCGAGTCGCACCGCGACAAGTACGACGACCCCGCGCGCTTCGACTTCGAGGAGGCCGTGCTGCCCGGCGATGCCGACGAGGCCGCGCTACGTGCCTTCGCCGCGAAGCTCAACGGAGCGAGCAGCGGTACCGTTTCTGGCGGCGGCGCCACCGCCACCACCACCCCGCCCGCCGACACCGGCGCGGGCCTGCGCGTCTTCAAGGGCCGGCCGCACGCGAACCTGGTGCAGAGCTACGGCGCGGAGTTCGCCAAGTCGCTGGAAGGCTCGACCCTCGGCGAGTGGCGCGTGTTCCGCACCGTCGAAGGCGGCAACCCGGCCTGGCGCGCGATGCGGCTGGTCGCGACGACGCCGGCCAAGCCGGGCGACTTCAACGTGCTGCGCGGCGTCGTGCTGCAGGACTGGACCGACGCGACCTCGTCGGAGCAGCGCAGCGCGGCGGTGCAGGCGCTGAGCCGCAAGTACCACATCCGCCGCGACGGCACGGCCGCCGCCGCGCTGTCGACCCCGGCCGTCAAGGACGAGACGAAATGAGCGCGGGCGGCATGGCAGCCGGCGGACTCCGTCCGGTTCGACGCGGCGTGCTTCGATTCAGCGTGTCGCCGCTGTGGCGGCTGTGGCGGCTGTGGCGACTGTGGCGCCTGTGGCGCCTGTGGCTGCTGGCCCTGCTGGCCGCGTCAGCCGCGCTGTGGAGCGGCTCCGCCTCGGCGCACGAGATGAGCATGGCCGAGATGCAGGTTCGCGAGACCTCGCCCGGCGAGTACCTCTGGCAATGGACCGCCAGCGAGAAGCGCGCCGCCGACGAGGTGCTGTCGCCGCAATGGCCGACGGGCTGCACCGCCGACGGTCCCAACCTGCATTGCGGCAAGGCCGGCCTGAGCGGCGCGCTGACGATGGAGGGCGTGGGCAAGCAGTACTCGGCCGCCGTGGTGAAGGTGTTCTGGATGGACGGCCAGGCCAGCGTCTACACGCTGACCGCCGGCCAGCCGACGGTGCAGCTGTTCGGCTCGGCCGAGGACCGCCGCGGCATGGGCGAGATCGCGCGCGCCTACACGCTGCTGGGCGTGGAGCACATCCTGGCGGGCATCGACCACCTGATGTTCGTGATCGGCCTGCTGTTCCTGGTGGGCTTCCGCCGCCAGCTGCTGTGGACCATCACCGCGTTCACGGCGGCGCACAGCCTGACGCTGGGCATGAGCGCGCTGGGCTGGCTGCAGCTGCGGCCGCCGCCGGTGGAGGCGACGATCGCGCTGTCCATCGTGCTGGTCGCGTGCGAGGCGCTGAAGACCTCCACGGGGCCGGTGACGCTGGCCCGGCGCTGGCCGGCGCTGGTGGCCTTCCTGTTCGGGCTGGTGCACGGGCTGGGCTTCGCCGGCGCGCTACGCGAGATCGGCCTGCCCGAACACCACCTGCTGGTGGCGCTGCTGACCTTCAACGTCGGTGTCGAGATCGGCCAGCTGATGACGGTGGCGGCCTGCTGGGCGCTGTGGCGGGTGTCGCACCGCTGGGCCTGGACGGCGCGGCTGCGCACGGTGCTGCTGTACCTGATCGGCTCGGCGGCGGCCTACTGGTCGTGGCTGCGCATCGCGGCGATCGCGGGCTGAGACGTGGATGAGCAACGGACGATGAAACCGGAAGTCTTCAGCCTGTTCCCCACGCCGGTGATGCGCGTGCCCGGCGCGTTGCCGCCGGCGCTGGTCGCCGGCTTGGTCGCGCACTTCAGCGCCGAGGCGGTGCAGGACAACAACAGCTCGGCGAAGCTCGTGCACACGCGCATGCTCAGGCCGGGCGACAGCCCGCTGCTGGTCGACGTCGCGGCGCTGCTGGCCGGACCGCTGTCGGAGTTCGGCGCGCTGCTCTTCGGCGAACGCATGGGCTGGGCGGTCAAGGAGATGTGGGTCAACGTGATGGCCCACGGCGGCCATCAGTCGATGCACAACCATGCCAACAGCTTCGCCTCGGGCGTGGTGTACCTGACCGGCACCGACGAGTCGGCGCGCACGGTGTTCATGAAGTCGCCCGGCGGGACCGACTTCAGCTTCAAGAACGACCACCCCGGCATGGTGGCCGGGCCGTTCAACGCCGAGAAATGGATCAGCCCGGCGCCGTCGCCCGGCGACCTGGTGCTGTTCCCCAGCTACCTGATGCATGCGGTGCCGCCCAACGACGGCGGCCAGCGGATCAGCCTGGCGTTCAACGCGATCCCGTTGCGCCTGGATTCCTGGGGCTACACGATCGGGTTCAGCGGATGAGCGTGTCCATCGAGCCCGCCGGTCTCCCGGCCGACCCGGCCGACCCGGTCGGCCCGGTCGGCCCGGTCGGTCCGGTTGGCCCGGTTGGCCCGGTTGGCGGAACAGCCAGGCCGGATGCGCGAGCGCGACGATTCGCGCTCGCGCTGATGGGGCTGTCGGGGTTCGCCGGGCTCGGCTACCAGATGGTGTGGACCCAGCAATGCGCGCTTTGGCTCGGCTTCGAAGCCGCCGCCGTCCTGGCGGTCGTGACCGCGTTCTTCGGCGGACTGGCCCTCGGTGCCCTGGCCTTCGGCGCGCGGATCGAGCGCTCGCGACAGTCTCGGCGCTGGTACCTCGCGTGCGAAGCCTTCATCGGGCTGTGGGGCCTCGCGCTGATCGCGCTGATGCAGCCCGCCGGGGCGGCGGTCCAGCAGTGGATCGGCGCCGAACCGACCCCCCTGTGGCAATGGGCCATCACCTTCGGCGCCAGCTTCCTGCTGCTGTTGCCCGCCACCGCCGCCATGGGCGCCACCCTGCCGGCGATCGAGCGGATCGTCGAGTCCGCTTCCGCACCCATCGCGTCCGCCTCGGAGTCCACCGCGCTCGAGCGGCGCTCCATCGCGGGGCTCTACGCCGCCAACACGCTCGGCGCCGTCCTCGGCGTCCTGCTCGTGACCTTCTGGCTGGTGCCCGCGTTCGGGCTGTCAATGTCCGCCGGCGTCTGCGTGCTCCTCAACGCGCTCTGCGTGGTCGGAGCGTGGGTCGGCTTTTCCGGAGGGCAGGGGAAGGGCGCGACCGCCCACCTGCCAGCGTCGAGCGCGGCCCATCACAGGGCATGGGGGCGCCCGTCCGGGACCCCCAAGCCCTGTTCCGGTCCCGGAGACAACCCTCGCGCAAGCGCGCCCGCGGGGGAGGCGGGGCGCGGCGCGGGTTCCGCGGTGCTCGTCTTGCTGGCCGCCAGCGGCCTGCTCGGCATCGGCTACGAAGTCGTCGCCGTGCGCGTGCTCAGCCAACTCAACGAGGACACCGTCTATACCTTCGCGTTGCTGCTCGCCGTGTACCTCGTCGGCACCTCGATCGGCGCGGCGGCGTACCAACGCTGGCTGCGAGCGATCGACCAGGACCGGCTCTCGATCACGCTGCCCGCGGCGCTCGCCATCACCACCCTGTCCGGACTCTGCGCGCTGTGGGGCGCACCGGCCCTGAAGTCCGGCGCGATGCGGGCGCTCGGCGACGGCTTCGCCGCGGCCCTCGGCGCCGAGTCGACCCTGGCGCTCGCCGCCTTCGGCCTCCCGACGATCGCGATGGGCGCCTGGTTCAGCCATCTCGGCGCGCAGGCCCTGCGGCAGGACCTCGGCTTCGGCCGCGCGCTCGCGGTGAACACGCTCGGCGCCGCCGTGGCCGGGCCGCTCTTCGGCGTCCTCGTCGCCCCCTGGTGGGGACCGAAAACCGCGTTGCTGCTGATCGCCGGAGGCTACGTTCTGGCCGCTGCGACGACTGCTGCAACAACCGCTGTGACGACCGCTGTGACGACCGCTGTGACGACCGCTGTGACGACCGCTGTGACGACCGCTGCGACAACTGCTGCGACGACCGGCGCAATGACCGCCGCGACAACCACCGCAACAACCGCCGTGATGACCGGCGCGAAGGCCTGGCGCCATCCGCTGGTGGCGCTCCCGGCGGTTGCGGTGGCGTTGATGGCGGTGTTCGGCGCGCCGTTGACGTTCGTCGACCTGCCCGACGGCGCGCGGCTCGTCAGTTATGCCGAGGGCGCGATGGCCGCCGTGAGCGTGGTCGAGGACGGGCAGGGCGTCTCGCGGCTGCGGATCAACAACCGGCAGCAGGAGGGCAGCAGCACCAGCCTGTTCGTCGACGGTCGCCAGGCGCTGCTGCCGTTGCTGCTGCATCCGGCGCCACGGCGCGCGCTGTTCCTGGGGCTGGGCACCGGCGCGACGTCGGGGACCGCCGCGCAGGACCCGTCGTTGCAGGTCGATGCCGTCGAGCTGCTGCCGGAGGTGATCGACGCGTCGTCGCATTTCACGCAGTCGCTGGGGCTCGCTGGCGCGCTGCCGCGCTTCGTCGCGGCGGACGCGCGGCGCTTCGTGCGCGCGGCCGGGACGCGCTACGACGTGATCGTCTCGGACAACTTCCATCCCGCGCGCAGCGGATCCGGCGCGCTCTACACCCGCGAGCATTTCGCGGCGGTGCGCGAGCGGCTCGCGCCCGGCGGGCTGTTCTGCCAGTGGCTGCCGCTGCACCAGCTCGACCTCGACAGCCTGCGCAGCGTGACGCGGGCCTTCCTGGCCGAGTACCCGGAGGCGGTCGCGGTGCTGGCCACCAACAGCCTGGAGACGCCGGTGGTCGGACTCGTGGGGCGCCGCGATGCACCGGTGACGGCAGAGACGCTGCCTGCGGGCCGGATGCTGCCTGCGGACCGGACGCCGCCGGTGGACCGGACGTTCGCGGGAGGACGGACGCTGGCGGACTGGCAGGCGCGCGTGGGAGGAACGCCTGCGCGGCGGGATGGTCGCGGTCTGTCGGACTTCGGCATCGACGATGCCTTCGACGTGCTCGGCGGCGTGATCGCGGGATCCGCGGCGCTGGCCGGATTCGCCGGCGATTCGCCGATGAACACGGACGATCGGCCGGTGGTGGCCTATCTCGCGCCGCGACTGCTGTACGCGCCGACGTCGACGCCCAAGGACCGGTTCTTCGAGCTGATGCATCGGCTGAGCGTCCGGCCCCGGGACCTGGGCCTGCGGTCCGCGGAGGACGAGCGACGCCTGTCGGCGTACTGGCGCGCGCGGGACCTGTTCCTCGAGGCGGGGCGTGCCGCGAGACCCACCGCCGATCCGGCGGCGATGCTGGCGCAGGTGGAGGCGCCGCTGCTCGCGGCGCTCCGGATGAGCCCGGACTTCCGGCCGGCTTACGACCCGCTGCTGCGCATGGCGATGGCCCTGGCGCCGCGGGACCCGGCGGCCGCGCGGCGAGTGCTCATCGCGCTGCGCGACGCGCAGCCCGCGCGCCCCGAGGCCGGCGAGGCGCTGGCGTCGATGGGAGCGTCGACGGGGCAATGACCTTCATCGGTTTGTGCGGGGGGACCGGCCTACTCGAAGTGGTTTCCCCCATCGATTCGCCCTTCGAGGGGAATCGACAACACCGCATCTGATTCGACACTGCGTGCCTTTCCGGGTCGGGGACTCGGGGACAGGAGTGGTGTGATGACGATGAGTTTCGAAACGAAGTGCGCTGCGTCGGTGGTCGCCGACCTCTTCCAGTTGCCGCCACGGCGACGGGTCCATTTCTACGACCTGATGGCCGTGCTGCGCCAACCGGAAGCCTTGTTCGGCGAACCCTCCGAGCGGCTCGTGGACCTCGAGCCCGATCACATGCCTGTGAACTGGGACGAACTCCTCGACGTCGCTCAAGAGGCGGCGATGGACCACGGGATGACCGCGACGACGATGATGGAGATCCTCCAAGTCGCCGCTGATGTCTTGCGTGAGAGCGGCTTGCGGATATGTGCCGGCAATCCTGAGCGAGTGGACATCTATCCGGCGGAGATGGAGGAGGCCGGGTTCAGCTACGACCTCCGTCTCGACGCGACGCACCAGGTCGCGCGCGCGCTCACCGACAATTTCATCGGTCGATTGATCGACCGCGACATGTGCCGCCGAGGTTTCATGTTTTCCTTTGTCGGGGAATGGACGGAAGAGGAACTGGACGACTGGGAGCGTGCCGCCGAGGCAGCGGAGCAGGGAGGTCGTCATGGCCGTGACGAGCAATGATCTGCTTCACCAGGCCAGGGACTTGCCGCTTGTGCCACCGGAGGTGCGGCGGCGCACGCTCGCCAGCAAGGCCTACTACGCAAGCTATCACCGCTGTCTGGATTGGGAACGGTCGCTGCCGGCACGCGGAGGTCCGAAGAAGCGGCGTGGAGGCGTTCACCAGCGCCTGATCCTCCGGCTTCAAACGCCCGACTCGACCTGTACCGGCGATCAGGTCAGGCTCTCACGGTGGCTGGGCGACAGCCTCGACGAATTGCGCAAGCTCAGGGTCAAGGCGGACTACAAGCTGGCGGAAGACCTGAGCCGGAGGGAACTCCGCAGCCAAGTGACGCTCGCCCAGGCGCTGTTCGATTGCTGCGATGGCCGGCGCAAACCCTGACCCCCTGCGCGCCGCGCCCATGCCCCTTCGCCATTCACGTTTCGTTCACGCGGCGTCAATCTGCGGCTACACTGTGTTGAGAATAATTCTCATCTGTTCTGTAAGTGTCTGAAGTCAAACAACAAAGTCCAGCCTTCCGCCAACCCCGACTGATTCCCCTCCTGCTCAGCCTGACCGGCACCGCCGCCTGGGCGGCTGACAACCCGGTCCCGCCAGCCCCCGCCGCCGCGGCATCCGCCGCACCTGCCGCCGCCGACGCCTCGGCAGTCCCCGCGGCGTCCACCACCCTCGCGCCGGTCACCGTCTACGGCATCCGCAGCGTCGCGCCCGGCAAGACCACCATCACCCCCAACGAGATCGAACGCCAGCAGGCGCTGACCGTCCAGCAACTGCTCGACAACCTGCCGGGCGTCGACCTCAACGGCAGCTACCGCCCCGGCGGCCAGAGCCTGAACATGTGGGGCTTCGGCGATGTCGAGGACATCCGCGTGCAGCTCGACGGCGCGAACAAGGGCTTCGAGAAGTACCGCCAGGGATCGATCTTCATCGAGCCCGAACTGATCAAGCGCATCACCGTCGACAAGGGCGCCCACTCGGTCCGCTACGGCAACGGCGGCTTCGGCGGCACGGTGCTGGTCGAGAGCAAGGACGCCGAGGACCTGCTGCGCCCCGGCGAACGCCTGGGCGGCCTGGTCAAGCTCGGCTGGGCCGGCAACGACGACCAGCGCGTCCTCTCCGGCAGCGTGTTCGCCCGATCGGAAGCCGGCACGGCGCTGCCCTGGCAGGTCCTGGTCGCCGTGACCGGCCGCGACTCCGGCAACCAGCGGCGCGCCGACGGCAGCGTCTACGAGTTCTCCGCCACCCACAGCCGCTCCGCGCTCGCCAAGCTGACGCTGCAGTTGAGCGAGGCCAGCCGCCTCACCCTGTCCGACATCGAAGGCCGCAGCAAGGCCTGGGCGCCGTTCGCGGCCAAGCGCGACGAGGTGCCCGCGCCCACGCCCGCCGAGATCGCGAAGTACGGCGAACGCGAGGCGTGGCTGCGCAAGGTGCTGTGGCGCGACCAGGTCGACCGCACCCAATCGCTGCTGTGGACCTGGACGCCGGCCGCGCAACCGCTGGTGGACCTGCAGGTGCGGCTCACGCAGTCGTCCAGCCGCCAGGACGACCAGCGCCCCGACAGCATCACCAGCGACTTCGCCGCCAGCCTCGGCAAGGAAAGCCACGCGAGCTACCGCGACCGGCAGCTCGACATCAGCAACACCGCGCGCTTCACGCTGGGCGACACGCGCCATGCGCTGGCCGCCGGCCTGCAGGCCCAGCGCCATGACCGCGACACGCTGATGTTCCTGCACACGCGCACGAAGGACCCCAGCTACAACTTCGGCTGGCTGCAGCCGTACTACATGCCCGCCGGCGAGCAGCGCACCGTCTCCGGCTGGATCGAGGACGAGATCCGCCTCGGCGCCTGGACGCTGACGCCGGGCCTGCGCCACGACGAGGTCCGCACCGCCGGCCAGCCCAACTTCGCGCCGCGCTACAACGACCCCGCCGCCGGCCATGACTACCGCCCGGTCCACCACCGCGGCTGGTCGCAGCACCTGTCCGCGCGCTGGCAGGCGACCGAGCGCACCGCGCTGTTCGCCGACGCCGGGCGCACCTGGCGCGCGCCGGTCATCGACGAGCTCTTCGAGGTCCAGTCCGCCGCCACCAGCGCGCCGGCCACCAGCCGCGACCTGCGCAAGGAACGGGTCACCGCGCTGCGCGGCGGCGTGAAGCACGAGCGCGTCGACTGGCTGGCCGGTGGCGACGCGTTCGCCGCGACGCTGACCGTGTTCCGCAACCTGGTCCACGACAACATCCACAAGCGCTTTGGCGTGTTCGTCGAACCCGGCACCGAGCGCCCGCCCAACCTGCCGTTCTATCGGAACCTGCCCGGCTACCGCAGCGACGGCGTCGAGGCCGAGTCCCACTACGAGCAGCGCCGCGGCTTCGCCAGCGTGTCGCTGGCCTGGATGCGGGGCGAGCACCGCGGCTCGATCCGCGATCCGTGGGCGACGAAGAACCAGCCGCTGATCGACATCGGCGCGCCGAAGGCGGTCGTCGTGCTCGGCGCGAAATGGCCCTCGCTCGGCCTGGCGGCCGGCTGGCAAGGCAAGTTCGTCGCGGCGCAGCACCATGTGCCCGACGACGAGATCGTCCCGTACGCGCTGCCGTCGTCCAAGGGCTATGGCCTGCACGGGCTCTTCGCGCAATGGCAGGGCCGCGGCGCCTGGGCCGACACCCGGCTGCAGCTGGCGGTCGACAACCTGTTCAACCGCAGCGTGCAGCCTTACCTGGCCGAGGCCGTCTACGCGCCGGGCCGCAACATCAAGCTGACCTTCAGCCAACGGCTCTGAGTCGGCCGGCACGCGGCGGCCGCCGCGTGCGATCCCGCGGGACGATCGGGAGACCGTCCCGCGCGCCGTGCGGCGTCGTCGCGCCGCACGGCGGAGGACTCACTCGCTGATGGTCTTCGTCGAGTAGGCCGGATCGCTGGTGATCTCCGCCTCGGAGAACGGCATGCGCTGCCACGTCCCCGCGCTGTAGGCGCGGGTGTAGTCGCTGAAGTGCGCCGAGGCCGGATCGTCCGACAGCGAGAAGGTCAGGAAGGTCCAGGCCTCCACGCTGCCAGCCGGGAAGCGCACCACCTGCATGTAGCTGTTGGCGCTGGTCGCGGTGTCGAGCTGGTAGCCGCCCTGGTCGATGCGCGTCAGCGCGCAGGCCACCGTGTAGTAGCCCTGTCCGCCGCAGCCCCCGAACATCGGGATCTTGTCGTTGCCGCGCGTCGCGAACAGCGTCTCGCCCCGCGTGGCGTTGGCCGCGAACCCGCTGGCCTGCACGCGCAGGATCGCCGCGCCGAAGGCCTGCCGGAGCGTCGCCGTCGCCGCGGCGTTCAACACGCGCGGCGTGCCGACCGGATCGGCGGCGCTGAACGGCACCTGGAACAGCGACGCCTCCGGGATGCGCGAGGCGCGCGTCCAGAACTCGTCCCACAGGTGCGCGCCGCGCGAGGCGATCAGCCCCTTCGCGTCCCAGGCCTGCAAGGCGGCGCAGGCGTCGGCCGGATTGACGCTGCGCGCCGGGCTGAAGGTCTCGCCGGTGGCGGTGTCGCTGGTGACGTCGATCGTCGCGGCCGGCGAGCAGAACATCGTCACCACCTGGTCCCGGAACAGCTCGGCGGTCAGCGTGCGGCTGTTGAGCACCATCGCGCGCACCGTCTCGCTGGTCGCCTTGTTGCCGGCATAACCGTCGGTGCCCGCCAGCCGGCCCTGCACCAGCAGGTGTGCCAGCCGCGAGCGGAAGGTGATCGACGCGGTGCCGGCCGGCCCCAGGATGTCGGGATAGCCGGTCAGCGGCGCGGCGGTGTTGGCCAGCCAGTAGCTGTCGTTGCTGTTGAGCACGTAGTCGTCGCGCAGCAGCCCGGGCATCCGGGACGGCCCGATCGCGCCCGGCTGCACCGAGTCCAGGTCGCTCTGCCAGTCGCAGGTGCTCTTGGAGCCGTCGAGCACCGGCGTGCGCGGCAGCGCGGCGCTGAGCGCGTTGGTCAGCGGCGTGGCGCAGTTCATCAGCTGCGAGGCCGGGACGTTGGGCACCGCGCCGATGTCGGCATACCAGGCCTGGCTGCCGCCGCGCGCCACCGCGACCGTGTTGACCCAGGGGATCGAGCTTTCCTCGCGCTGGATCCGCGCGACGTCGTCCAGCGTCGTGGCTTGCGCCCAGCGCATCCAGACGCGGAACACGCGGTGGTTGTCGGCGTTGATGTCGCGGATCGCGAACGCGGTGCTGGTGTTCCAGCCGAGCGCGGGATTCATCGCGCCCAGGTTCACCATCGGCCCGTACTGCGACTGGTAGAGCGTGCGGTTGACCGTCGTCAGGCTGCCGTCGCCCTGGCGCACCTGCACCGCGATGTTGCGGGCCGTCATCTTCACGGCCGCGCCGTCGCGCAGGTAGCTGGTCGGGTCGCCGGGCACCAGCGTCAGCTGGAACAGCCCGAAGCGGCGCGCGGTGGAGACGGTGTGGCTCCAGGCGACGTTGTCGGTGTAGCCGATCTGGATCACCGGCACCGCCAGGAACGAGGTGCCCGAGACGTTGAGCTGGCCGGGGATGGTCAGGTGCGCCTGGTAGAAGCGGTCGGGACCGCGCCAGTACCAGTGCGGGTTGCCGAACAGCAGCGGGCTGCCGTCGCCGGTGGCCGCGGTGCCGAAGCCGATCATGTTGCTGCCCACGCCGTCATGGCCGCCGACCTGGAACTCGGGAATGCGGTCCGTGGCGATGGCCAGCTTGAGCGGCGCCGCGACGCGCGCGCCGGTCGCGCGCCGCGCCGAGGCGACGGCCCGGTCCTTCGGCGTCGCCGCCGCGCTGGCGGGCGCCGGGGCGGTCGCGTTGGCGATCTGTACCAGGAAGTTGCTGTAGCCCGCCGCGAAGTGGGCGGCGTACATGCGCCGGAACAGGTCGGTGGCGGTGATCGGCACGACCCAGGCCTCGTTGCGGCAGCCCGCATGGGCATTGGGTTCGGCGCCGGCCTTGAGGTCGCGGACGTAGCGGTTGTAGCCGGCAGCGAAGCCGTCGACGAGCTGCTTGAGCTGGTCCGACTGCGCCGCGATCAGCGGCTGCAGCGCCTCGTCGTTGAGCACGTGGCGGTGATAGAAGTCCGAGTCCAGGTTCTTCGGCTGCCCGATCGTGCCCTGGAAGGGAATGGTCGCGTCGGCGCCGAAGTAGCGCGAGCGCTCGCCGCGGAAGGTCAGCATCGAGTTGGCGATCGTGCACAGGTCGTCCTGCGCCTGCGCGTAGCCATACCCATAGCCCGCGCCGCCCCAGCTCGTCGCCTTGATGTGGGGCACGCCCATCGCGGTGCGGCGGATCTCCGCCGAATAGGTGGACGCCCCGGGCGGCCCGTTGCCGCCGATGGCGTCGTCGCCGCCGCATCCGGCCAGCAGCGTCGAGAGCGCCAGGCCCAGGCCCAGCGCGGCGAGCGGCTGCGCGCCGCCTCGAATCGAAAGTCGCATGTCATCTCCCTTGAACTTATGGCGGCCCGGTCGCCCGGGCCGCCACAAGCATAGGGGGAAGCGGCGCGCGACGGTCAGGGCAGTTTGTTCAGCGCGTTGACCGCGTCGATCAGGCCGAAGCCGTCATACAGGCTCCATCCCTTGACCGCGGCCCCGCCCGAGAACGGGATGACCCGGGCAGCCGGCGTGCCTTGCAGCAGCGACTTGACCTGCTTCGGGGTGAGCGTGCCGGGACCGCCCGCCTTGTGCAGCATCAGCGCCGCGACGCCGGCGGCATGCGGCGCGGCCGCGCTGGTGCCGAAGAAGTTGTTGAAGCCGTCGCCCTCGTAATCCGAGTTCTTGTAGAAGAAGGTCGTGTTGCCGCCGTCGGGCGCGGCGATGTCGGGCTTCTTGCGCGCCTCGGGCACGGCCAGGCGGTTGCCCGCGGCGTCGAACGCGATCGTCACCGGGCCGGGGCTGGAGAAGCTCTCGAACGCGGGAATGAACGGGCTCTGCTGCGTGGCCGGGAAGGTGTAGCGGTAGGCGGCGACGCTGTTGGCGCCGGCCGCGGCGCTGTGGCCGAAGGTCGTCGGGCTGCTGCGGACCTGGAACGGCGTGCCGCCCCAGCCCTCCAGGCTGACCAGGCGCACGCGCGAGGCGAGCTTGGTGCCGGCGCTGGTGCGGCCGATCATGATGCGGTAGGTGCCGCTGGCGCCGCCGCTCAGGCCCACGATCTCGGTCGCGTAGTCCGCGGCGATGTTGTTGGTCGCGAAGGTGAAGACGCAGTTGCCGGCCGAGTTGATCAGGTAGAAGTTCAGGTCGGTCGTGACCTTGCCTTGGAAGAAGGGGTCGTCCCACTGCATCAGCAGCGTGGAGCCCGCGCCGTTGTAGGTCACCGAGGGCGCGAAGTTGCCGCCGCCGAAGTCCAGGAAACCGCCGGCCACGTTGGCCTTGGTGCTGCCCGACGCGGGCGAGCTGGTGCAGGTGGACAGCGACGCCAGGTTGATGTTGCCCAGGTTGGACGGCGTGGTGGAGAAGGTCGCGACCGGCACGTCGATCGCGCCGCCGCCGCCGGCCGAGCCCTGGTTGCCCGCCGAAGAGAAGTAGGACACCGGGCGGCCCGCCAGCGTCGTGCTGGTGACCACGTCGTTGACGGCCTGCGCGATCTGGCCGTCCGAGAAGATCGGTTCGTCGAAGTAGAAGACATCGTCGACGATCACGTCGGCGCGGCAGTTCGGGTGCGTGCGCAGCGTGCGGATGTTGTCGGCGAAGGCGGCCTCGCCGGCGAAGGCGGTGGCGAAGCACTGGTCCGCGCCGGGCGCCACGTCCTGCACGATCTGCATCATCGCGCGGCCCTCGTCGGTGTTGGACGGGTCCGCGCCGATGTCGATGACGAACTTGGGCGGGCGCAGGTCGCCGGAGGCAATGTCGTCGGCGGCGCGCACCGTGGTGAAGGACAGCGGCGACTGGTCGTAGGAATCGGACAGCACGCCCACGGTGATGCCCGCGCCGGTCCAGCCCGCGGCATTGGCCACGTTGGCGCGCATCACCGCCGCGCCCTGCGAGGTCACCAGGCCGACGTTGCGGTGCGGACGGCGCGTGAGCTTCATCAGGTGCAGGCCGTTCACGCCGGACAGCGAGGACAGCGCGGCGGCCGGCACGTAGGCCGAGATCGCGCCGTTGGCGAAGGCGCGGTTCACGCCGGTCACCCGGGCGCCGGCCTCCTCCAGCGAGGCCTTGAACGCGTCGACGGAGGTGCCGGCCTCGAGGTAGATGTCGACCAGCACGCGGCCCTGCGCGTCGGACAGCGAGCGCACGTCGGGCTTCATCTCGTCGGCGTCGGCCGCCAGCGAGCGCAGCTGGCGCCGGTTCTGCTGGTCGACCAGGTCGGACAGCGCGGCATCCAGCCGGGCGTGCTGCGCCTGGGCGGCGCCGCAGGCGGCGAGGGCGACCAGCGCGCTCAGCACGCGCAGGCGGGGGAAGCTCTTGCGATGAGGGATCGTCATGGACAGGCTCCTGCGGGATCAGGCGTTGACGGAGACGGACGGGGCGGCGCGGCGGCGGCGGATCAGGCCGGCGGCGCCGAGCGCCAGGCCGGCCAGCAGCAGGCTGCCGGGTTCGGGCACGTCGGAGGCGGCCGGGGCGGCGCTCAGCGCGCCGGTCAGCACCAGCTCGTAGTCGCCGGACTCGCTGGTCACGCTCTGCCAGCCGGTCAGCGCGCCGGCGCCGGGGTTGGCGGCGACGTTGCCGCCCTGGCCCAGCAGCGACGGGAAGATCGCGGACCCGCCGGACACCGGCGTGTAGCTGGCGCCGGTGACGGCCAGGTAGTACAGGCCGCTGACGGTCGGGATGTAGTTGCTCAGCGTGGACTGCGAACCGCCGACGTTGCCGTCGTCGTCATTGGCGATCAGGCCCTTGCCGGCGGCATCGAACAGGTACAGCACCGTGTCGAAGAAGTTGTACGGGAAACCCGACGCGGTGGTCGTGGCGGTGAAGGCGGTGCCGGCGGTCAGGTAGACGGCGAACATGTCGGCATCGGCGCCGCCGTCCAGCGTGCCCTGGATCGCGTCGACCGGACTGGACGGGCCGCCGAAGGTCACCGCGGTCAGGAGGGTCTCGCCGGCGTCGCCGCCTTCGACGTAGACCGCCACCGCCTGCGCGGACGTCGCCGCGCCCAGGGCCAGCGCCGCGATGGGCAGCCAGCGGTTCTTGAAGCTCTTGACGCTCGTGGACATCGGGGATCCCCTTCGGAGGTTGTGGATACGACGCACCGCGCGACCGCGCGGGTGCGGTACGGCTCGGGAATGGGTCTGCATGACCCATGCCACGGCGTGTCCCCACGTCTAGGGGCGTGGCCGCAAAGCCCCATGGAGACTGGGTTTGCGGGGATCGGGGGGGAGGCGTGCGATGTACGCCGCGCGCGGCGGACGCTCCGAGGGCGCCGGGGTGTAAAGGGGATCGACTCCGGGAAATCGAGGATGGCGATCGGCGCCGTGCGGACAGGGGAACGAGGGCGTGGCCGCGCCGGGATCCGGGCTGGATCGGACCTCGCCGGAGGCGGCGTCAGTTGCGGTCCTGGCGCACCGGGATCGAGTCGGCCGGCACGGCCGCGTCGGTGACGCGGCCGCTGGCCTTGCGGCTGGCCGGGCCCGTGCGGGGACGTGGCGCGGTCTCGGTCGCGTCGGCCGTCTCCGGCGATTCCGTTTGGACTGCCGGATTGGCGCGGTCGGTTCGCGCCGACGGATCCGTCCGATCCGTTCGGTCGGTCCGGTCGGCGGGAGGCGCCGTGTCGACGGACCGTGTCGGCGTGGGCGCGGTGGCTGGTGGCGTCGCGCCGCGCGGGGTGGCGGCCGAGGACGCGCCCAGTTGCGCCGGATCCAGTGGCGGGCCCACGGTGCCGGATTGCCGCCGGCTGGCCGGGCTCGAGGCGGTCGGCGCCTCGGGCGTCTGCGCGATCGCGGCGGCGGCCGCGGCGACGGTCATGCTCGCGGCGAGCAACGTCATCTTGCTGGAGCGCTTCATGGCGGGGTCCGTCCTCGAGTGGCGGGAAGCCGGCGATGCGACAGCGAGGCGCCGGTCGTGGTTCTCGGCAATCCGTGTTCCCGAAGCCCTCGTTGGGAGGCTTCGTTGGAAGCCCTTGTTTCGAGCCCTCGGTGCCGCGCCCTGGGGAGGGCGCTCGCTAGCGTTGCCCGGCGCGTGTCGCGGCCTGGCGGACGAACTGCGCGTAGGCGCGGTCGGCGTCGGCCGCGTCGCGGCTGCGCACCATCATGAGCACCGTGCCGTGACGCGTGAGCGCGGTGAAGTACTCCTGCGTCTCCGGGCTCCAGACCAGGCGGATCACCTCGTCGCCGAAACGCTGGCGGCGCACCGTCTCCACCGCGCTGCCGAAGAAGCGCTGGTCCGGATCGATGCCGTCGGTGAGGGCCGTCATCGGCACTGCGGGGAGCAGGGGCGCCGCGGACATCGCTGGCGCGGAGGATGCCGCCGCCAGGGCCTCTGCCGCGGGCGTCATCGCAGCGGGTGTCACCGCTTCGAGCACCGTCGGCGCCGAGGTCTCGAGCCTCTGGCCCAGCAGCACCGGCCGACCCACCTCGCCGGCGGCGGCCACGCGGCGGAAGCTGTCGAAGTGCTGCCAGGCGGTGGACTCGTCGGACGAGGTGAGCGTGCGTCGCACCGCGCCCTGCTGGGACACGGTGACGTAGAACCTGCTCGGCGCCGACGCCGACGCCGACCAGGCTTCGATCGCGAGGTCGTCGACGTCGATGCGCCGCATCGGGGTCAACGACCGGGCGGCGAGGCGCCGTCGGAATTCGTCGATGTCCGCAGCCTCGGGACCGGTCGCGGGCGGCGTGGCGCTGGCGGCCGGCGCCAAGGCCGGCGATGCCGCCGGGCGCTTCGATGTCTTGCTTGACCGTGCGTTCTTCGCGGCTTTGGATGGCTTGGCCGCCTTCGAGGGCTTCGAGCCCTTCGCCGCACTTGCGGACTGCTTGGCTCGCGCGGCGGAGGCCGTCGTCGCGGCCTGCGCCGGCGGCGACGCGAGCGACGCTGCGATCAGCAGCGCGGCGGCCAGGCCAGGCAGGCGCGGAAGGCCTCGGGAAAGACGGCGGAACGGAACCATGAGCGGCCGGCATGGTACGACGTACGGGCCGCCACGGCGCGCGCAAGGGCGCACGGCGACGCAATTGGACACACGCTGGGATAATCCGCGCCCTATGTCCGAGAAGTTCTCTCCCTGGCGCCTGAGCGTCGCCCCGATGCTCGACTGGACGACGGCTGATTGCCGCTTCCTGCACCGCCTGCTGACCCGCCACACGCTGCTCTACACCGAGATGGTGACGACGGGCGCGATCCTGCATGGCGACCAGTCGCGCCACCTCGACTTCAACGAGCAGGAGCACCCGGTCGCGCTGCAGCTCGGCGGCTCCGAGCCGGCCGATCTCGCCGCCTGCGCGAAGCTGGCCGAGCAATGGGGCTACGACGAGGTCAACCTCAATTGCGGCTGCCCCAGCGAGCGGGTGCAGCGCGGCGCGTTCGGCGCCTGCCTGATGGCCGAGCCCGGCCTGGTCGCCGACGGCGTCAAGGCGATGCGCGACGCGGTCACGATCCCGGTCACCGTCAAGCACCGCATCGGCATCGACCGGATCGAGAGCTACGACTTCGTCCGCGACTTCGTCGGCCAGGTCGCCGACGCGGGCTGCGAGGTCTTCATCGTCCACGCCCGCAACGCGTGGCTGCAGGGCCTGTCGCCCAAGGAGAACCGCGACATCCCGCCGCTGCGCTATGAGCTGGTGCACCGGCTCAAGCGCGAATTCCCGCACCTGACGATCGCGATCAACGGCGGCCTCAAGGCCGACGACGAGATCGCCGAGCAGCTCGAGCAGGTCGACGGCGTGATGATCGGCCGCCAGGCGTATCACGAGCCGTGGCAGATGACGCAGTGGGACCAGCGCTTCTTCGGCGAGACCACGCCTCGGGTCACGAGCCGCGAGGAGGTCGAGGACCGCTGGCTCGACTATCTGGACGCGCAGGTCGCGCTCGGCCGCCCGTGGTCGCAGGCGATGCGGCATGCGCTCGGGCTGTGGAACGGCCTGCCCGGCGCGCGCCGCTGGCGCCAGGTGTGGTCCGACCACAAGCTCAAGGCGATGGCGCCGCGCGAGGTCGCCAGGCTCGCCACCGAGGCGCGCGTGCAGGCCGCCGAGATCGCGCGCCAGCATCCCGCCTTCCAGGAGCCCGGCGGCGCGGCCGGCGCGGCCCGTGCGGCCGGCACGAACGGCGCGGGCGGTCCGGGCGAGCCGACCGGCGGGACCGGTTCGGCTGGCGCCGCGGCGGCTCCTGTCACGAACTGACCGGATCGCGGATCAGCATCCCGCCATGGCGCCGCAGGTCTTCTTCCATTGCTACCCGACCGTGCTCGGCCACTGCGGCATCGCGTGGACGGAACGGGGCATCGTCGGCTCGCAGCTGCCGGAGGAAACGCCGTCGATGACGCGCGACCGCATGTGGGTGCGCTTCCCGACGGCGCGCGAGGAAACGGACTTCGACCGCCTGCCCGACGCGGTGAAGCAGGCCTGCCTGGGCGTGCGCGCGTTGCTCGACGGCGAGACCCGCGACCTGCTGGAGGTGACGCTGGACGACAGCGCCGTCCCGGCCTTCGATCGCGAGGTGCTCGCGCTGACGCGGCGCATTCCGGTCGGCCAGACGCTGACCTACGGCGAGGTGGCCGCGAAGCTCGGCCACCCGGGCGCGGCCCGCGCCGTCGGCCGCGCGGAGGGCCACAACCCGTTCGCGCCGATCGTGCCCTGCCATCGCGTGATGGGCGCGCCGGCCGCCGGCAAGGCGGCGAACCTCACCGGCTTCTCCGCCGCGGGCGGCGTGGTCACGAAGCTCAAGATCCTCGCGATCGAGGCCCGGGCCACCGGCCAGCAGGTCGGCGAGCAGCAGGACCTGTTCTGAACCGCGCCGCGCGCTGCGCGGCACCGGGGGGCTCGGGCGGACAAGGCGGCAGGCGCGGCGGCCGCCTCACACCCACTGGTCGTTCGGACGCGTGCGCTCGTTGTGCTCCGCGCCGGTGTTGACGACGCCGCGCGGCTCGATGACCAGCAGGTGAGCCTCGCGCGCCGCGCTGGGCTTGTGCTCCACGCCCTTGGGAACGACGAACATCTCGCCCGCGCGCAGCGTGACCGCGCCGTCGCGGAAGTCCAGCCGCAACTCGCCGGCCACGACCAGGAAGGTCTCGTCCGTGTCGGCATGCGCGTGCCAGAGGAACTCGCCTTCGACCTTGGCGATCTTGAACTGGTAGTCGTTCATCTCCGCGACCACGCGCTGGGACCAGTGCTCGTGCAGCAGCGACAGCTTGTCGGCGAGGTTGATGGCGCGGTAGTCCCGCGGCGTCGCGGGCTGGGACGGGGTCGTCATGGTGGGTGAGGGCGCGGTCGGCCCGAATCGTTCGGAGCGCCCATCTTGGCGAGCGCCCGCCGCCCCGTCTTGAACGATCGTGCGTCGCGGGAAGACGCCGCCAGCGTCTAGTGCTGCCGCGCGGGCAGCCCCGTCATGCGCAGCCAGCGCGCCGGCGTGACGCCGAAGGCCTTCGCGAACTGCCGGGTCAGGTGGCTCTGGTCCGAGAACCCGGCCTGGACCGCGCAGTCGGCCAGCGGCTGGCCGGCCAGCATCAGGCGGCGCGCCAGATCCAGCCGCCGCAGCGTCAGGTAGCGATAGGGGCTGGTGCCGAAGCTCGCGCGGAAGTCGCGGGACACGCTCCAGCGGTCGCGCCCGGCGGCCGCCGCGAGGTCGTCCAGCGTGACGGCGCCGTCGAGGCGCGCATGCAGGTAGTCCCGCGCGACGCACGCGGCGCGGTAATCGCCGCGCAGCGGTCGCGGCGACACGCCGGAGGCGAGCTGCAGCGCCGTCGCCAGCTCCAGCAGGCCGTCGTCCTGTTCCAGCGCCTCCAGCGGCGAGGCCAGCCGCGCCAGCAGCGTCCGCGTCGCGCGCGCGAGCCGCGGGTCGGTGGACACGCCGCCCGGCACGAAGGGCAGGGCGACGCCGCCCAGCATCTGCTGCAGCCGCGCCGGCGACAGGTAGAGCATCCGGTAGCGGAAGCCCTCGTCGGTGCCCGCGTGTCCGTCGTGGACCTCGTCCGGATGCAGCACCACGGTGTGCCCGGCCAGGCTGTGGCGCAGCGACGCGCGGTAGGTGAAGGACTGCACCCCCGCCAGCGTGCTGCCGATCGCGTAGGTGTCGTGGCGATGCGGGGTGTAGGCCTCGCCATGGAAGAAGGCCTCGAGCCGCTCGAGGCCGTCGTCGCCCGCGCCGTGGCGCACCCAGTCGGTGGCGGCGGCGGGGACGGCGGTCATGGCGAGGGGCTCAGTCCCAGGGCGCCGCCTCGGTGGCGAGGTCCTGGTCCTTCGCGGCCGGGGCCGCGGCCGGCTTGGCGGTCGCGCCGGCCGGGGCATGCTCGGCGGCGATCTTGGCCGACTGGCCGATGAAGTCCAGCTCGCCGCCCAGGCCCTCGATCAGGTCGGGGATCAGCTGCGACAGCTCGCCGGTCGCCAGCGCGGCGTCGACGTCGAACGCCTCGTCCTTGGCCGGCTTGTCGCGGCCGTCGAACACGATGTCCAGGAACTTGATGCCCTTGATCTGCATCGTGTCGGTCAGCGTGAACGACACCCGTTCCTTCCACGTCATCGCCAGCCGCGTGGGCATCTTGCCGCTGGTCAGGTGGGCCTTGACCTCGTCGGTATCCAGGTTGTGGCGGGCGTAACGCACCGCCGCCTTCATCTCGTCGGCGGCCTTGAGCTCGCAGTCGCGGTCGACGACGAAATCCTTCGGCGGCACGCCGTCCATCAGCCACGCGGCCATGCAGGCGGCCGGCGATTCGGCGCTCTGCAGCAGGTGCAGGTTGATCGACGAATCGGCCTTGACCAGCAGCGTGATCAGCTCGTCGGCCTTGCCGATCGAGCCGGCGTCCACCATCAGGAAACCCTGCCTGGGCGAGATCCACACCCGCAGGTGCGACTGCAGCGTGAAGGCGCGGGGCAGCAGTTCCAGCGTGGCCTGGTCCTTCATGTCGCGCTGCTGCTTCTTGCCGGGACGGCGGCCGGTCTCGTTCTCGACCTGCTCGACCATCTCCTCGACGCGCTCGCGCACCACCGAACCGGGCAGCACGCGCTTTTCCATGCGCAGGCTCAGCAGCCAGTGGCCGTCGATCTCCTCGAGCAGCCGGGCGCCCGGCTCGCCGCGCGGCGGCACCCAGCCGGCCGACAGCGCCTCGGTCGCGCCGCACGGCTTGAAACGCTCCTGCTCGAGCGCGTCCTCGAGCTTCTCGACATCGGGCTGCCAGTCGTTGGACAGGCGGTAAACGATCAGGTTCTTGAACATAGGCGGAAGAAGACAGCGACAGCAATGAAAACGGGGCCACGCGGACGACGCGGGCCCCGTTCAAACGATGGGCGATTGTCTCAGGTCTGGCGGGGCGTCCGGACGCGGATCAACCCCCTTGCGCTTGCGCGTGGGCTCGTGACCGGACTTCGGGAGGCGGGGCGCGGGCGCTTCACGGGGCATGGGGGATCCCTCCTGGACCCCCAAGCCCCATTCCGGCCCCACAGGCACTCGCTGCCCGCGAACTCTGGCGTTCGCTGCCCGCGGGTTCAGGGCTGCTCGGAGGCGATCTGGCGCAGCGCCTGCTCGAAGGCCTCGGGCGGCTGGCCGCCCTGGATCAGGTACTTCTCGTTGATCACGACCGCCGGCACCGAATTGATGCCGCGCGTCATCCACAGCGACTCGGACTCGCGCACGTCCTCGGCGTACTCGCCGCTGTCGAAGACGCGCGCCGCCTCGGCCGCGTCCAGGCCGATCTCGCGCACCGCGGCCAGCAGCGTCTCGCGCTCGCCCGGGTTCTTGCCGTTGGTGTGATACGCCGTCAGCAGCGCCAGCTTCAGGTCGCGCTGCGCCGGCGCGGACTGCAGGCCCGCCCAGTGCAGCAGCCGGTGCGCGTCGAAGGTGTTCCAGACGCGGCTGCGGGCGCCTTCGGTGAAGGTGAAGCCGACATCCGCGCCCCGCTGGCGCAGGTGGGCGCGGATCTCCTGGCGCTGCTCCGGCGTGGAGCGGTACTTGCGCGTCAGGTGCTCCTCGATGTCCTCGCCCTCGGGAACCATCTGCGGATTGAGCTCGAAAGGCTGGAAATGGATCTCGACCGGCACGTCCGGCAGCCGGGCGAGCGCGGTCTCCAGCGACTTCAGCCCGACCGCGCACCACGGGCAGGCCACGTCGGAGACGAAATCGATGCGCAGCGGTTGCAGCGGCTGGGCGGCGGCGGAAGCGGGGGTGTCGTTCATGGCCGCGACTCTAGCCACAAGCTCAAGTCAACACGCGGTCGCTGGGCTTTGCCAGGTAGAACCACTCGTGGCCCGGCTCGGCGTTGTTGTTGGGGAAGACGATCCGGCCGCCGAAGGGCGCCAGCACCGGCGTGCCGTCGGCCCGCGTGCCGATGCGCTCGCCCTCGGCGACCGCGTCGAAGCTGGCCCAGGTGCGCTCGAAGCGGTCGTCGACGCTCTCGCGGTCGATCACCTCGTAGAGCTGCAGCAGCTCGACCGGCCGCTTCGGATCGGCCAGTTCGACGCCCTCCGGCGCGATCATGCCCAGCAGCGCCAGCGTGCGCAGGATCGCCTTGAACGCGACCTCCGGCCCCTGTGGATCGGCGTGCTGGCCGCATTCCAGCGTGATGCAGTAGCCGCCGGTGCTGCGCATGTACTCGGTGGTGCCGACGCCGTAATGCGGGTCCTGCTGCAGCGCCATCCGGCGCGAGCCGTCGGCCGCCTTCTCCGCGCGGCGCTTCAGGCCGAGCGCGTAGGTCGACAGCCAGCCCTCGACGATGCGCGAGGTGCCCACCGCCAGCGCCAGCGCGGTCTCGGCGGCCTGGTGGCGGAAGGGCTCGAGCTCGCCGTCGTTGTCGCGCGGACCCATCATCGCGAAGGCCGGCCCGGGGTTGTTGAAGCTGTGCAGGTCCAGCAGCACGTCGCTGGCGGCGATCCAGGGGCACAGGCGGTTGGCGACGCGGTCCTCGAAGTCCTGCGGGATCGGATTGACGCGCAGGTTGCGGTTGAGGTTGCGCTCGCCCTCGCGGCGCTGCAGCCGGTGCGCCAGCGGATTGACGATCGGGATCATCGTCAGCGTGCCCTTGAGCAGCGTCAGCCGGCCGTCGTCCAGCATCGCCATCACGCGCCGGATGCCGTCGACACCGGCGACCTCGTTGCCGTGGACGGCGCCCGTCACCAGGAGCTTCGGACCCGGCTTCAGGCCGGCGAACTGGTGGACGCGGAGGTGGGTCGGGGGATCGGTGCGGACGTCGCTCATGGCGGGGCGGGGGCTCGGAAGGGAAACGCGAAGCATAGGCCCGCGCGACCCCGCGGACCGGGCGCGCGTGCGCGTCGCGCATGCCGGAATCGCCGTCGGCGATGAGCCCAGGCCATGACCTCGGGCGTGGCCGCGCGAGTGGCGAGCGGCGAGTGGCGGAAAGCCGGGCGGGCGCCGGGCGGCGTTCAGCCGCCGAGCAAGGCGGCCGGGTCCAGCGGCGTGTCGCAGGACCAGTGCGTGTTGGGCAGGTCGCCCGCCGGCACGCCGTCGATCCAGCGGGTCAGCCGGTACAGCGTGCCGAACGCGAAATCGGGCGGCGTCTCGCCGGGACCGGCGAGCAGCTCGCCGCCGCGGCGCACGTTGTCCGCCATCCAGGCGGGCAGGCGCAGGTGGTACGGATTGCGGGCGATCTCGCCGTGGTGGCAGGCCAGCGCGCGCACCAGCCGCGCGGTGTCGCGCTGGCCGGTCTCGACCAGCGTCGTCGGGCCGGGCTGCGTCGCCCAGAACTCCGTGTGGGCGAAGACGGTCGAGACCTTCGCGCGGGCCAGCGCCTCGCTCACCAGCAGGTGCACGCCGATGTGGGTCGGGATGCCGTCGCCGGCATGCGGCACCAGGATCAGCGCCGGCCGCTCGGCCGCCAGCAGCTCGGCCACCAGCCTGACCTGTTCCTGCCACTGCGGCGTGCGCGCGGCGGCGGCTTCGGGCTTGACCTGCTCGAAACCGTCGGCGGCCAGCAGCCGCAGGTCGAAGCCGAGCACGTCGCAGGCGGCGCCCAGCTCGGTCCAGCGCTCGGCGCGCCGGCCCTGCTTGCTGCCCAGCGTCACCGCGATGTTGGTGACCCGCCAGCCGGCTTCCTGGCGCAGCCGCAAGGGCAGCGCGCCGACGATGCATTCGTCGTCCGGATGCGGCGCGAACACCAGGACCAGCGGGGCGCGTTCGGTGGTACCGGAACCAGCCGGGTCCGCCGGGCGGGTCAACGGACTGACACCGGTACGCACGGGCTGCCGCAGCACGGCATACCAGCTCGCGATCCAGGATTCCCAGTCGGCCTGGCTGGCGGCGGGCGGCGCGAGCGGGCCGGCGGGTGTCGGAAAACTAGGCGTGGAGCCCGTGGGAGCGGCGTTCGCGGTCATCGGCGGGGATGTTGCGGCCCCGCTGCCAGGCAGCCGGGCGGGTTCGATCGACCCATCTTAGCGGGCGACATCCCTAAATGGTATTACATTGGTAGTAAAACTAGACGAAGACCGGTGTAATCCCGGAGGCAGACCGGTTCAGCGGGCGGCGCGGCCCGGCCAGGTGGCCAGCAGCACGCCGCCGAGCGCCAGCGCGTAGGCCAGGAGCTGCGTGGCGCTCATGCGTTCGCCGAGGAACAGCAGGCCGATCAGCGCGGTCGACACCGGCAGGAAGACCATGAAGACGCCGGCCTTGGCGGCGCTGACGTGCTGCAGGCCCTTCATCCAGAGCCAGACCGTGACGGTGCTGGCGGCGATCGCGTAGAAGAGCAGCAGGCCCCAGTCCTTGGGCGCGACGGCGCCGAAGTCGAAATCGATCGCCTGCCACAGGCCCAGCGGCGTGACGAGCACCAGGCCCCACAGGTTGATCAGCGCGCTGATGCGCCGCGGCGGCAGGTCGGCGGTCAGCTGCTTGCCGATGACGACATAGCTGGCCTCGCAGCACATCGCGCCGACGAGCAGCAGCGCGCCCCAGCCGGAGGTCTCGGCGCCGGCGCCGCTGTCGTGCTTGGTGAGCGCGACGATCGCGATGCCGCCGACGGCCATCGCGATGCCGGCGAGGGTGCGCGGCGCGATGCGCTCGCGCAGGAACAGCCAGCTCATCAGCGCGACCGTGGCCGGGATGCCGGCCATGATCACGCCGGCCACGACGGCGGAGCTGTGCTTCATCCCGAACAGCAGGCAGATCGAGAACAGGAAGTTGCCGAAGAAGGATTCGAGGAACAGCAGGAAGCGGGTGCGGCCGGAGAGCGGCTTCTCGGCCGGGCCGCGCCGCAGCCACGGCAGCATGAACACGGCGGCCATGCCGAAGCGCAGGAAGGCCAGCAGGAAGACCGGGAAGGCCAGGACCAGCAGCTTGGACAGCCCGACGTAGCTGCCGATCACGCTGGTGCTGGCGGCCAGGCTCAGGTAGGAGAGCCAGGGCACGTGGTGGCCGGCGTGGCCCGGATGCGCCGGGCTGGGGGAACGGTCGGTCGGGGGGCTGGACATGGGGCGCGATGATGCCCCAGCGATGGCGCGCTCCGTGCGATCTCTCGTCACTTCAGGCGCCGCAACGCCACCCGGATCGCATCGATCATCCGGTCCAGGTGTTCCCGCTCCGCGATCAGCGGTGGCGACAGCGCCAGGATGTCGCCGGTGGTGCGGATCAGCACGCCTTGCTGCCAGCAGTCGAGGAAGGTCTCGAAGGCGCGCTTGGTGGGCTCGCCGGCGCGGGGCGTCAGTTCGACGCCGCCGACCAGGCCGAGGTTGCGGACGTCGATCACGTGCGGCTCGCCGCGCAGCGAATGCAGCTGTTCCGCGAAGTAGCTTTGCAGCTCCGACGCCCGCGTCAGCAGGCCGTCCTCGGCATAGGTGTCCAGCGTCGCCAGGCCCGCCGCGCAGGCCAGCGGATGCGCCGAGTAGGTGTAGCCGTGGAAGAACTCGATCAGGTGGTCGGGTCCCGTCATGAAGGTGTCGTGCACGCGCTGCTGGGCGAAGACCGCGCCCATCGGCACGCAGCCGTTGGTCAGGCCCTTGGCGACCGTCATCAGGTCCGGCGTGACGCCGAAGGTCTGGGACGCGAACGCGTTGCCGGTGCGGCCGAAGCCGGTGATGACCTCGTCGAAGATCAGCAGGATGCCGTGCTTGTCGCAGATCTCGCGCAGGCGTTGCAGGTAGCCCTGCGGCGGGATCAGCACGCCGGCCGAGCCCGCCACCGGTTCGACGATCACCGCCGCGATCGTCGACGCGTCGTGCAGCGCGACCATCCGCTCGAGGTCGTCGGCCAGTTCCGCGCCATGCGCCGGCAGGCCGACGCTGAAGGCGTTGCGGGCGATGTCGTGCGTGTGCCGCAGGTGGTCGACACCGCCGAGCAGCGTGCCGAACATCTTGCGGTTGGCGACCATGCCGCCGACCGACATGCCGCCGAAGTTGACGCCGTGATAGCCGCGCTCGCGGCCGATCAGCCGCGTGCGCTGGCCCTCGCCGCGGACGCGGTGGTAGGCCAGCGCGATCTTCAGCGCGGTCTCCACCGACTCCGAGCCCGAGTTGGTGAAGAACACCTTGTTCATGCCCTCGGGCGCGATCGCCGCGAGCCGCGAGGCCAGCTCGAAGGCCTTCGGATGGCCCATCTGGAACGGCGGCGCGAAGTCGAGTTCCGCGGCCTGCTCCTGGATCGCCTTCACGATGCGCGGCCGGTTGTGGCCGGCGTTCACGCACCACAGGCCGGCCACGCCGTCCAGGATCTGGCGGCCGTGGTCGTCGGTGAAGAACATGCCGTCGGCGCGCGTCAGCAGGCGCGGCGACTGCTTGAACTGGCGGTTGGCCGTGAACGGCATCCAGTAGGCGTCGAGGTCGGGCGTGGTCATGGGAACTCCGGGATGAATGGCGGCCAGTCTAGGCAAGGGGCCGCGCAATCGGTGAGCGTTCCGGAGGCGGGGAAACCCGCGATCACGCAATCCACTGCGGCGGATAGGTGGATTCTTCGAACACAATGCCGCCCATGGTCAAGGAAGTGCAACTGGATGCGATCGACCGCGCGATCCTCGCGGTCTTGCAGCGCGACGCGCGCATCTCGAATCAGGACCTCGCGCAGCAGGTCCATCTCTCGGCGTCGGCCTGCCTCAGGCGGGTCAAGCGGCTGGAGGACAGCGGCGTGATCGACCGCGTGGTCGCGCTGCTCAATCCGAAGGCGATCGGCAAGCCCGGCACCAGCTGGACCATCGTCAACATCGAGCGGATGACGCCGGCGGCGCTGGCGGCGTTCGAGCAGGCGGTCCAGGACGCGCCGGACATCCTCGACTGCTTCTACGTCGCCGGGACCAACGACTACCTGCTGCGCTTCGCCTATCGCGACGCCGAGGACCTCGAGCGCCTGCACACCCACGTGCTGATGCAGCTGCCGGGCGTGGCCAAGGCCAACTCGATGCTGGTGCTGCGCACGGTGAAGAAGACCAGCGCCTTCCCGCTGGACTGATCGCCCGGCGAGGGGCGATCGAGGGGAGGCGGCAGGCCGTCGGCGCTCAGGCCGCGCGCGGCCGCAGCACGCGCAGCATCGGCAGCAGCTGGATCAGCAGCATCGCGCCGAGGATCAGCGCGCAGCCCGCCAGGCCGGCGGCGTTGAGCCGGTCGCCCATCAGCAGGTAGCCGAAGACGGCGGCGAACAGCGTTTCCGACGACAGGATGATCGCGGCGTCCGCCGCGTGCGCGTAGCGCTGCGCCACCACCTGCGCGGTGAACGCGACGCCCACCGACAGCACGCCGGTGTAGAGGATCGGACCGGCGGCGGCCTGCAGGCCGGACCAGCTCCAGGACTCGCCCACCAGGCCCCAGGTCAGCGCCACCACGCCGCAGAACAGGAACTGCCCGCCCGCGACGGTGAACGGCGCGTTCAACCGGTCCGCCACCAGCCCGATCAGCAGCACGTGCACGGCCCACGGCAGCGACGAGGCGATCACCCAGGCGTCGCCCAGGCCGATGCTCAGTTCATGCGCGCCCGACAGCAGGAAGGCACCGACCAGGCAGGCCAGGGCGCCGGGCCACACCGACCAGTGCGGCAGGTGGCGCAGCACGAACCAGCCCAGCAGCGGCACCAGCGGCACGTACAGCGCGGTCAGGAAACCCGCGTTGGTCACGGTCGTGTACTGGATGCCGACCTGCTGCAGCGCGGCGCCGACGGTCAGCAGCGCGCCCAGGCCCATGATCTTCAGCGCGTCGATGCCGCGCAGCGGGGGCACGTTGGGGGCGCGGCGCTCGCGCAGGATCAGCGGCAGCACCACCAGCGCGCCGATCAGGAAACGCACGCCGGTGAACATCATCGGGCCGACGCTCTCCATGCCATGGGCCTGGGCGACGAAGGCGGAGCCCCAGATCATCGCGATGAGGGTCAGCAGCAGGTTGGCTTGGATGCGGGTCATGGGGCGGGAGTGTGGGGCACGGCGGCGGGGGCGGCCGCTGGTCAGGGGGCGTCAGCCTTCATGAGCTGAGATAGGCGAGTTCTTCGGCACTGAAGCCGGCGGCGCCGCGCGCCTCGAGGTTGAACGGCGGGCGCAGCTTGGGGGCGTCGAAGCGCTCGACCAGTTCGGGATAGAGCGCGATCGGATCGAGGCCGCGCTCGCGGCACAGGTGGCGGTACCAGTGGTTGCCGATGCGCACGTGGCCGACCTCGTCGCGCAGGATCACCGCGAGGATCTCGACCGCGCGCGCGTCGCCGGCCTTGGCGAACTTGGCCTGCAGCGGCGGCGTCGCGTCCAGGCCGCGGGCTTCCAGCGTGCGCGGCACCAGCGCCATGCGCGCGAGCACGTCGCCCGCGGTGCGCATCGCCATCGTCCACAGCCCGTCGTGCGCGTCGAAGTCGCCGTAGCGGCGGTCCAGGCCGCGCAGGTGCTCGTCGAGCAGCGTGAAGTGCAGCGCTTCCTCGGACGCGACCCGCAGCCAGTCCAGGTAGTAGGCGCGCGGCATCCCGGGGAAGCGCCAGACCGCGTCCAGCGCCAGGTTGATCGCGTTGAACTCGATGTGCGCGATCGCGTGCAGCAGCGCCGCGCGGCCTTCCGGCGTGAACGGCGAGCGCGACGCCACCCGCAGCGCCGCGACCAGGCGCGGCCGCTCGGGGCGGCCGGGGGGCTCGGTGTCGGGGACGAGGACGGCGGCGGTGTCCAGCGCGGGCGAAGCGTCCGTCGCGGTGGCGTCGGCGTGCAGCGCGCGGGCCGCCTGCGCCTTGGCCTGCGGGTCCGCGATCAGAAGGACCTGCAGCGCGCGGGTTCGAAGTTCCATTCGTAGAATTATCCCTTTTGGAGAAACGCATGGCCGTCTATCGCCTCGGCGAGCACACGCCGGAACTCGGCACCGGCGTCTGGGTCGCCGAGAGCGCGCAGGTCATCGGCCGCGTCACGCTCGAGGACGACGTCAGCGTCTGGTTCAACGCCGTGCTGCGCGGCGACAGCGAGCACCTCACCATCGGCGCGGGCAGCAACGTCCAGGACGGCAGCGTCCTGCACGCCGACGCCGGCTTCCCGTTGACGCTCGGGCGCCATGTCACCGTCGGCCACCAGGTGATGCTGCATGGCTGCACGGTGGGCGAGAACTCGCTGATCGGCATCGGCGCGGTCGTGCTCAACGGCGCGCGCATCGGCAGCAATTGCCTGGTGGGCGCCGGCGCGCTGGTGACCGAGGGCAAGGAATTCCCCGACGGCAGCCTGATCGTCGGCTCGCCGGCGCGGGTGGTGCGGCAGCTCACGCCGCAGCAGATCCAGGGCCTGGCGATGAGCGCCGCGCATTACGTGCGCAACGGCCAGCGGTATGCCGAGGCACTCGTCCGCGTTGACGATCCGGCGTCCGCCCCCAGATAACTCGAATTCAAAGGACTTCCCATGACCACGTCGATCAAGCCGGCTCCGAGCGAGCTGCACAAATTCCTCTTCGAAGGCCTGCCGGTGCGCGGCATGTTGGTGCGCCTGGACGAGGGCTGGAAGGAGCTGCTGGGCCGCCGCAAGGAGCCGCTGACGCCGGCGGTGCGCGACCTGCTGGGCCAGATGACGGCCGCGGGCGTGCTGATGCAGGCCAACATCAAGTTCAACGGCGCGCTGGTCTTCCAGGTGATGGGCGACGGGCCGTTGAAGCTGGCGGTCACCGAGGTACAGCCCGACATGAGCTTCCGCTCCACGGCCAAGGCCCGCGAGGAAGTGCCTGACGACGCGACGCTGCAGCAGATGCTCAACCTGCATGGGCAGGGGCGCTGCGCGATCACGCTCGATCCGAAGGACCGGCTCCCGGGCCAGCAGCCCTACCAGGGCGTGGTGCCGCTGAGCGGCCCGGACGGCCGGCCGCTGGAGAAGCTCAGCGACGTGCTGCAGCACTACATGCGCCAGTCGGAGCAACTGGAGACGACGCTGGTGCTGGCGGCCAACGACCAGCTGGCCGCCGGCCTGCTGATCCAGCGCCTGCCGATCGAGGGCGAGGGCAACCTGGGGGCGGGCGCGTCCTCGGGCGTGGAGCGCGAGGAGATGGAGGATGCGTACAACCGCATCAGCATGCTGGCGGCGACGCTGACCGCGGAGGAGCTGCTGACGCTGGACAGCGAGACGATCCTGCGCCGGCTGTTCTGGGAGGAAACGGTGCGCCGTTTCGACCCGCAGTACCCGCGCTTCCAGTGCACCTGCTCGCGCGAGCGGGTGGGGCGCATGCTGCTGGGCCTGGGCCGCCAGGAGGTCGACGAGATCCTGGTGGAGCTGGGCGGCGTGGAGATCGGCTGCGACTTCTGCGGCAACCACTACGTCTTCGACGCGGTGGATGTCGGCGAGCTCTTCACCGACCCCCAGAACCAGGCGCCTGGCTCGCGCCAGGTCCAGTAAGCGACGTCAGCGATCCACCCGCACCGCGCGGTCCAGCGCGGTGGGTTGCACCCGACCCGACCCGAGCGCCTTGAAGTAGGCCTCCAGCGCGTCGACGTCCACCGGCCCGGTCTGGACGAACGTCGCGTCCTTGAGCGACACGAACCCATCCCCGCCGACCTGCAGGAAGCTGTTGATCGCCACGCGCAGCGTCTGGTTGGGGGCGATGGGCTTCCCGTCGAGCGTCATGCTCCCGGGCACCACGCGCGAGCCCAGGGGCCGGCGAGCGTCCCAGCGGTAGCTGAAGCCCTGCGAGAGCTGCAGCGGCATCCATTTCGTGCCGTTGTTCTGCCACTGTTCCTCGAGCACGCGCTGCAGCAGCGTGCCGTTCATCTCGACCACGGTGAGCATGTTGGAGAACGGCAGCGCCGCGAACAGGTCGCCGTAGGTGACGCGGTCGTCGGCGCGGTGGACGAGGCCGGTGCGCACGCCGCCGATGTTGGTGAAGGCGATCTGCGCGCCGCCTTGGGCCGGGCCGCGGGTGGCGGCCAGCATCGCGTCGGCGACGAGTTGCCCCATGGTCGTGCCGCCGCCTTCGTTGCGGTCGTCGCCGTCCTTGCTGAGCGCCTGGGCGAGGAAGCCGACGGGCCGCTCGATCAGCGGCTGGGCGACCTGCTGGTAGCTGCTGATCAGCAGCGTCTGGCGCGGGTCCTTCGCGGTCTCGGGGCGCACGACGACGTTGTCGGCGCGGGCCTCGACCATCGCGCCGGTGGCGCGGTCCAGGGTCAGGTCGATCTCGGTGACCAGCGTCCCGTACTTGTCGCCGCTGGTGACCAGCCGGCCGTCGATGCGGCAGTTGTAGGCGCGGTGGGTGTGGCCGGAGACGACCAGGCCGACGCGCTTGTCGAGCTTCTTCACGATGTCGACGATCGGGCCGGAGATGCCGGGGCAGTCGTTGATGCCGCCCACGGGCACGCCGCCTTCGTGGATCAGCACGACGACCGCGCGCACGCCCTGGCGCTCGAGCTCGGGGATCAGGCGATTGACGGTCTCGGCCTCGTCGTCGAAGCGCAGGCCGGCGACGCCGGTCGGGCTGACCAGTTCCGGCGTGCCCTTGAGCGTCAGGCCGATGAAGCCGACCGGCACGCCGCCGAAGCGCTTGATCGCGTAGGCCGGCAGGACCGATTGGCCGGTCCGGGTGTCGATGGTGCTGGCGGCGAGGTACTGGTACTTGGCGCCCTTGAACTCGGTCGGGCCCTTGCAGCCGTCCTTCGGATGGCAGCCGCCGCGCTGCTTGCGCAGCAGTTCGTCCAGGCCCTGGTCGAACTCGTGGTTGCCGACCGCCGACAGGTCCAGCCCCATCAGGCCGAGCGACTCGATCGTCGACTCGTCATGGAACAGCGCCGACAGCAGCGGGCTGGCGCCGACCAGGTCGCCGGCGGCCACGAACACGTGGTTGGGATTCTTCGCCTTGATCTGCGCGACCACGGTCGCCAGGCGCTCGGCGCCGCCGGCGTCCAGCGTGATCGTCTTGCCGGGGTTCTGCGGGTCGGGCAGCTTGATGCCGCCGGCCGGCGGGAGCAGGTTGCCGTGGAAGTCGTTGATCGCCAGCACCTTGACGGCGACCTGGCCGGTGAGCGCCTTCGCGGGGGCGGGCGGCGCGCTGAGCACCGGCGGCATCGTCGCCTGCGGGGCCGAGGGGTTCAGCGAGCCGCAGGCGGCCAGCAGCGCCGCGCTCAGCAGCATCGACAGGGCCGCCAACGGACGGCGGACGGAAGGACGGTTCATCGCAAGGGCTCCAGCAGACTCCGGGAAGCGCCGCCCGCAAATGTTTGCGGCCACGCAGGCGGCGGATTGTGCCTTGCGTGTCCGTCCGCTTCGTGAGGGTCGCGTTCAGCCGCGCGGCTGACGCTCAGTGGCGCGGCTGGCGTGCTCGCAGGCCGGGTCGTCGCACAGCTCGCAGAGCCACCCGCCGGCCGGTCCGGCCAGGCGCTCGTCGCGCCGCAGCAGGCGGCCGAACAGGCCGTCCTCGCGGTCGAGACGGGGGCGGAGCAGCGGGCCGAGCGCGTTCAGCGCCTGCTGGAGGCGCTCCGGCCCGGCGCCGGTGACCAGGCTGTAGCCCAGGCCGGCATCGCGCAGCGCGCGGCGCAACAGCCGGTCGGTGGGTTGCTGGGCGTGCGGGCCGTCGCGCAGGCCGTCGGCGACCCAGGGCAGGTCCAGCGCCATCAGCAGCGTCGCATCCATGCGGGCCTGGACCTGGAGCGCGAAGGGGTGGAGGCTCGTGTCGTCGAAGAGCTGTTCGCTGTAGACCGCGGTCATCAGCGGCGTCGTGTCGTGCAGCACCAGGTCGTGGTCGAGGGCGGCGATCTCGGCGCGGCGCCATTGTTCCTCGGCGATCGCGCGCTGCTCGTCGGGGCGCGGCGTGCGGCCCTCGCGGTCGCACCATTCGCGCAGGAACTCGCCGACCAGCGCGCAGCGCAGCCGCGTCTGGGACCGCAGGTGCTCGTGCAGCGCGATCGCGAGCTGGCTCTTGCCGGTGCTCTCGGCGCCGACGAGGGCGATGTGCAGCGTCATGGGCGGAGACGGGCGGAGGAACGGGGAGGGCGGAACGCGGCGGAACGCGGCGGCGCGCGGCGGCGTCAGGCGGCGATGGCGGCCGGGCGCAACTGGCGCTGCCAGGCACGCCAGCCGGCCACCGACATCGGCACGAACACCGCGTACAGCAGCACCGTCAGCCAGTAGCCCTTGAGCGCGAACAGCGCGATGCTGACCAGGTTGACCATCACCCAGACGGGCCAGTTCTCCTGGTACTTGCGGCCGAGCAGCCATTGGCCGGTGATGCTGGCCACGGTCGGGAGGGCATCCCAATAGGGGAGCGGCGAATCGGTGCGGTGCTGCAGGAACAGCCCCAGCAGCGGCCAGGCGGCCAGCGTCACCAGCAGCGCGGTCATGCGGCCGCGCGTGTCGAGCGTGCGCACGCGCAGCGCCTGGCCGTCGGCGGTGCGGCCGCGCAGCCATTGCCACCAGCCCCACAGCGCGAGCGCCGCGAACAGCAGCTGCAGCGAGGCCTCGCCGTAGAGCTTGCCGCTCCAGAACAGCAGGAAGTACAGCAGCGAGCTGGTCAGCGCCAGCGGCCAGGCCAGCACCTGCACCCGCATGTTGCACACGACCATCCAGATCGCGAGCACGAAGGCGATCAGTTCCAGCCAGCTGATCGGGCTGCCCAGCGCGGTGAAGGCCGGCGACAGCGCCCAGGCGAGCGCGGCGTTGAAATCGTTCAGAAGGGCGGCGAGCGGCCCGGGCAAGGCATCCATCGGCGTGAGCATGCGGGAAACGCGGAGGTTCAGCGGCGCAGCGGGACGAAGACCTCGTCCGGCTTGACCATGCCCAGTTCCATGCGGGCCTTTTCCTCGACCATCTCGAGGCCTTCGCGCAGGTCGAGCAACTCGGCCTGCAGCTGCGCGTTGCGCGCGCGGGCCTTCTCGTTGGCCTCGGCCTGCTGGCGCAGCTCGGCGCGCAGTTGCACGCCACGGGCCAGGCCGCCCTTGCCGGCCCAGAGCTGGCCCTGGATGGCGGCGAGGAAGGCGATGAGGACGATGGCCAGGGCTTTCACAGGCCGCGAGTGTAGCCGCAACAAAAAAGGGCAGGCCCGCCGGGCCCGCCCTCGTCGCGGGACTCCCCCACGAAACGGGGAGTCCTCGCGGTGTCGGTCAGCGCAGGTTGTAGAACGCGGCGCGGCCCGGGTAGACGGCGACGTCGCCCAGGTCTTCCTCGATGCGCAGCAGCTGGTTGTACTTGGCCATGCGGTCCGAGCGCGACAGCGAGCCGGTCTTGATCTGGCCGGCGTTCAGGCCGACGGCGATGTCGGAGATCGTCGAGTCCTCGGTCTCGCCCGAGCGGTGCGAGATCACGGCGGTGTAGCCCGCGCGCTTGGCCATCTCGATGGCGGCGAAGGTCTCGGTCAGCGTGCCGATCTGGTTGATCTTGATCAGGATCGAGTTGGCGATGCCCTTGTCGATGCCTTCCTTCAGGATCTTGGTGTTGGTGACGAACAGGTCGTCGCCCACCAGCTGCACCTTGTCGCCCAGCTTCTCGGTGATGTGCTTCCAGCCGTCCCAGTCGCCTTCGGCCATGCCGTCCTCGATCGAGATGATCGGGTACTTGTCGACCCAGGTGGCCAGCATGTCGGTCCACTGCTCGGCGCTCAGCTGGATGCCGCCTTCGCCTTCCAGCACGTACTTGCCGTCCTTGTAGAACTCGCTGGCGGCGCAGTCCAGGCCCAGGGCGATCTGCTCGCCGGCGGTGTAGCCGGCCTTGTCGATCGCCTCCAGGATCATCTGGATCGCGGCTTCATGGTTCTCGACGTTCGGGGCGAAGCCGCCTTCGTCGCCGACGGCCGTGGACATGCCCTTGGCGTCGATGATCTTCTTGAGCGCGTGGAAGACCTCCGCGCCCCAGCGCAGCGCCTCGCGGAACGACGGCGCGCCCACGGGGATGATCATCAGTTCCTGCAGGTCGATCGAGTTGTTGGCGTGCGCGCCGCCGTTGATGACGTTCATCATCGGCACCGGCAGCTGGTTGCCGGCCATGCCGCCGAAGTAGCGGTACAGCGGCAGGCCCGACTCTTCCGCGGCGGCGCGCGCCACGGCCATCGACACGGCCAGCATCGCGTTGGCGCCCAGGCGGCTCTTGTTCTCGGTGCCGTCCAGGTCGATCAGGGTCTTGTCCAGGAAGGCCTGCTCGGAGGCGTCCAGGCCCAGCACCGCTTCGGAGATCTCGGTGTTGATGTGCTCGACGGCCTTGAGCACGCCCTTGCCCAGGTAGCGGGACTTGTCGCCGTCGCGCAGCTCGATGGCTTCGCGCGAGCCGGTCGACGCGCCCGACGGCACGGCGGCGCGGCCCATCACGCCGGACTCCAGCAGCACGTCGCATTCGACGGTGGGATTGCCGCGGCTGTCGAGGATCTCGCGGCCGACGATGTCAACAATGGCGCTCATGGGAACAGTCTCCAGAAGTGAAAAAACTCGGTCGGCGCGCATGGTGCCAGCAACGGGTTACCTGTGCTGAACAAGCTGCGCCGGGAATGCGGGACGAAAAAAAGCCATCGGGCCGCGAAGGCCCGTCGGAGCGGGCTTGCGGCGCGATGGCTGATTCATGGGGAATCGCTGGCGCGGCCAGGATCAGACGCCGTCGACGACGACCATGCGCATGATGCCAGCGTGCTCGCGCAGCGACTTCGCATGCTGGTAGGTCTCGGAGTCGTAGAAGGCCTTGGCCGCCGCGCGGTCGGGGAACTTCAGCACGACCAGCCGCGAGGGCGTCCAGTCGCCTTCCAGCACCTCGACCGTGCCGCCGCGGACCTGCACCTCCGCGCCGTGCTCCTGCATCGCCTTCGTGCTCCATTCGCGGTACTTCGCCATCTGGTCGGCATCGGTCACGGTCACGTCGGCAATGATGAAGGCGGGCATGGGCGGTGTCTCGGTCGTGAAGGGCGGAGGTCCCGGTCGCGTCGCGGCTCAGGCCGCGGCGGGGGCGCTGACGTCGTGGCCGGCCTTGGCCTTGTGCTCCAGCGCGGCCTTGATGAACGCGATGAACAGCGGGTGGCCGTCCCACGGGGTCGACTTGAACTCCGGGTGGAACTGCACGCCCATGTACCAGGGGTGCACGTTGCGCGGCAGCTCGACGATCTCGGTCAGCTTCTCGCGCTGCGTGATCGCCGAGATCACCAGGCCGGCGTCCTGCAACTGGTCCAGGTACTGCTCGTTCGCTTCATAGCGGTGACGGTGACGCTCGTTCACGACCGGGCCGTAGATCTCGTAGGCCAGCGTGCCGGGCTTGACGTCCGAGCTCTGCGCGCCCAGGCGCATCGTGCCGCCGAGGTCCGACTGCGCGGTGCGCTTCTGGATCGAGCCGTCGGCGTCCTGCCATTCGTCGATCAGCGCGATCACCTTGTGCGGCGCGTCGGGCTCGAACTCGGTCGAGTTCGCGCCGTCCAGCTGCGCCTTGTGGCGCGCGTACTCGATCGTCGCGACCTGCATGCCCAGGCAGATGCCGAGGTAAGGGGTCCGGTGCTCGCGGGCGTACTGGGCGGCGAGGATCTTGCCCTCGACACCGCGCTTGCCGAAGCCGCCGGGCACCAGGATCGCGTCGTACTTCTCGAGCTGCTTGACGTGCTCGGCATCCAGCGTCTCGGAGTCGACGTACTCGATGTTCACGCGGGCATGGTTGTGGATGCCGGCGTGGCGCAGCGCCTCGTTCAGCGACTTGTAGCTGTCCGACAGGTCGGTGTACTTGCCGCACATCGCGATGGTGACTTCGGTCTTCGGGTGCTCGACCTCGTTGACCAGCATGTCCCAGCGCCGCAGGTCGGTGGACTTGGTGTTGAGCTGCAGCTTGGTGCAGATCAGCTGGTCCAGGCCCTGCTCATGCAGCACGCGCGGCACCTTGTAGATGGTGTTCACGTCCCACATCGAGATCACGCCGTACTCGGGCACGTTGGTGAACAGCGAGATCTTCTCGCGTTCGTCGTCCGGCACGCGGCGGTCGGCGCGGCACAGCAGCGCGTCGGGCTGGATGCCGATCTCGCGCAGCTTCTGCACGGTGTGCTGCGTGGGCTTGGTCTTGAGTTCGCCGGCCGCGGCGATCCACGGCACGTAGGTCAGATGGACGAACGCGACGTTGGTCGGGCCCATCTTGAGGCTCATCTGACGCGCGGCTTCGAGGAAGGGCAGCGACTCGATGTCGCCGACCGTGCCGCCGATCTCGACGATCGCCACGTCCACCGCGTCGGCGGTGCCGTGACCGGCGCCGCGGCGGATGAAGTCCTGCATCTCGTTGGTGATGTGCGGGATGACCTGGACGGTCTTGCCGAGGTAGTCGCCGCGGCGTTCCTTCTCCAGCACCGACATGTAGATCTGTCCGGTGGTGAAGTTGTTGCTCTTCTTCATCCGCGTGGTGATGAAGCGCTCGTAATGGCCCAGGTCCAGGTCGGTCTCGGCGCCGTCGTCGGTGACGAAGACCTCGCCGTGCTGGAACGGGGACATCGTGCCCGGATCCACGTTGATGTAGGGATCCAGCTTGATCAGGGTGACTTTGAGGCCGCGGGACTCGAGAAGGGCCGCGAGAGAGGCCGATGCGATGCCCTTGCCGAGGGAGGACACGACACCGCCGGTGACGAAGACGTACTTGGTCATTGTCTTGCAGCGCCTGGGTCTTCCGAACGGAACCCGAAAACGCCGTGGTGGTAAAGCGCGATTATAGCGATGAGGGATGGGGGCTCATGTCCCCCATGAGCTCGAGCACCAGCCGGGCAGTGTCGTCGGGGCGCTCGAACGGGTAGAGGTGCGTGCCCTCGAACCATCTGAACCGGTCCTTGGCCAAGGCCTTGGACCCCGCGGCCGTCGCCTGCCGCAGTTCCTCGGACTGCGTGCCCGCGATGAAGGCCACCGGGCACTTCGGCGCGTGGCCCTTGAGGATGCGCGGCAGGTTGTGCGGCAGCGTGTTGTAGATGCGGGTCTCGATGTCGCGGCTGAAGCCGAGCCGCACCTGGCCGTCCTCGTGCTCGTCGAAGCCGCTGGCGATGTAGTCCTTCAGCACCCGCGGATCCCAGCGCGCGAACTTGCCCTTGGACGCGAAATGCGTGTGCACGTCCTCGCGGCTGGGCCATTCGTAGCGGCGCTGGTGCGAGATCTTGCCCGGCGAGACGCGCTTGATGAACCCGGCCGACTTGGCCACGCGCAGGCTGTGCGCGCGCCAGCCGTCGACGACCGGCGAATCCAGCATCACCAACCCCTGTGCCAGCGCCGGCTTGCGGCACGCCGCCAGCAGCGACAGCAGTCCGCCGAGCGAGTGGCCCACCAGCATCACCGGGCCGGCGGGTTTCACCTCGTCCTGGATGAAGTGCAGCAGTTCGTCGCGCAGATGCGGCCAGTTGCTGGTCACCGGGTAGCGCGGATCGTGGCCGATGCGCGGCAGCGCATGGACGTTCCAGCCGGCGTCGCGCCAGATGTCGAACAGCACCCGGTAGCAGCCCGACGGAAACCCGTTGGCATGCGAGAACACGATCGTCTTGGCGGGGGTGTCGGCGGTGTCCATGGCGGGCGATCGGTGGTGCGGCGAGGCGTCAGTGGCGACCCGCGGCCAGCGTCTTCAACTGATAGAGCGCCGCATGCGCCTCGCGCGGACTGAGCGCGTCGGGGTCCAGGTCGCGCAGCGCGTCCATCAGCTCGGAAGGCTCCTGGACGTGCGCGCCGGGCGCGGGCTCCGGCGGCGGCGCGAACAGGTCGATCTGGCTCTCGCCCTCGGTGGCGCGGGACTCCAGCGCCTCCAGCGCCGCGCGGGCTTGCCGCACCACCGGCGAGGGCATGCCGGCCAGGCGCGCGACCTGCACGCCGTAGCTGCGGCTCGCCGGACCGGGTTGGATCTCGTGCAGGAAGACGATGTTCTCGCCGCTCTCGACCGCCGAGACATGCATGTTGATCGCCTGCGGATGCTTGGCCGGGAACTCGGTCAGCTCGAAGTAGTGGGTCGCGAACAGCGTGAACGCGCGGCACTTGTCGTGCAGATGGGTCGCGATCGCGCCGGCCAGCGCCAGGCCGTCGAAGGTCGAGGTGCCGCGGCCGATCTCGTCCATCAGCACCAGCGACTGCTCGGTCGCACCGTGCAGGATCGCGGCGGCCTCGGTCATCTCGAGCATGAAGGTCGACTGCGCGTTCGCCAGGTCGTCCGCCGCGCCGATGCGGGTATGGATCGCGTCGATCGGGCCGAGCCGGCAGGCCGTCGCCGGGACATAGGCGCCGATGGCCGCCAGCAGCGCGATCAGTGCCACCTGCCGCATGAAGGTGCTCTTGCCGCCCATGTTCGGGCCGGTGATGACCATCAGCTTGGTGCGCGCGTCGAGCCGGCAGTCGTTGGCCATGAACTCACCCGCGCCGGTCTCGCGCAGCCGCGCCTCGACGACCGGATGACGCCCACCCTGGATGTCGATGCAGGGATGCGAGACGAACTCCGGCCGGCACCAGTTCAGCTCGGCCGCGCGGTCGGCCAGCGCCGCCAGCACGTCCAGCGATGCCAGCGAGCGCGCCAGCCGGCCCAGCGCCTGCATCTCCTCGGTGAGCTGGTCGACGACCAACTCGTAGAGCATCTTCTCGCGGGCCAGCGCGCGCTCGTTGGCCGACAACGCCTTGTCCTCGAAGGCCTTCAGTTCCGGCGTGATGAAGCGCTCGGCGTTCTTCAGCGTCTGGCGGCGGGTGTAGTCGGCGGGGATCTTCTCGAGGCCGCTGTTGGTCACCTCGATGTAGAAGCCATGCACCTTGTTGTACTGGACCCGCAGGTTGCCGATGCCGGTGCGTGCGCGCTCGCGTGTCTCCAGCGCGATCAGGAAATCATCGCAGTTGGTCTGCACCGCGCGCAGGTCGTCGAGCTCCTCGTCGAAGCCCTTGGCGATGACGCCGCCTTCGCGCAACAGCGCGGACGGCTCTTCCGCGATCGCGCGGGTCAGCAGCTCGCCGATGTGGGGCGAGGCGCGCAGGCCTTCGGCCAACTGCTCCAGCAGCGGCGCGCCGCCGGGCACCGTCTGCGCGAGTTCCGGCAGGACCTGCAGCGTGCCGCGCAGGCCTGACAGCTCGCGCGGGCGGACCTGCCGCAGCGCGATGCGCGCGGCGATGCGCTCGACGTCGGAGACCTGGCGCAGCGCCTCGCGCAGCGGCTCGAAGCCGGTGGTCATCAGCTCGGCGATCGCGTCCTGCCGCTCGCGGGCGGTGGCGCGCTCGCGCTCCGGATGCAGCAGCCAGTGGCGGATCATGCGGCTGCCCATGCCGGTGCGGCAGACGTCCAGCAGCGACAGCAGCGTCGGCGAGGTCTCGCCGCGCAGCGTCTGCGTCAGTTCCAGGTTGCGTTGGGTGGCCGGCGGCATGTCCAGCAGGTCGGTCGCGCGCAGCACCTGCAGCGACTTCACATGCGTCAGCGCGCGGTTCTGGGTCTTCTCGGCGTAGCTCAGCAGGCAGGACGCGGCCGCGTGGGCGGCCGTCAGTTCCTGGGCATTGAAGCCCTGCAGGCTGGCCACGCCGAGCTGGGTGCAGAGCTTGCGCAAGCCCAGCGGCGCGTCGAATTGCCAGACCTGGCAGTTCGTGATCGGCAGCCGCGCCGCGAGCACCGCCTGCGGATGTTTCTCGCGGTCGACCAGCACCTCCGCCGGCGACAGCCGCGACAGCCACGAGGCCAGTTCGCGTTCGCCGCACTGCGTCAGTCCGATCCGGCCTTGCGTCATCGACAGCCAGGCCAGCCCGAAGGTCTTGCCCTGCGTGGTGATGGCCAGCAGGATCGAGTCCTGCTTGTCGGCCAGCAGCTCGGATTCGGTGACGGTGCCGGGCGTGGCCACCCGCACTACCTTGCGCTCGACCGGGCCCTTGCCGGCGCCGACCTCGCCGGTCTGCTCGGCGATCGCGACGGGCTCGCCCATCTTGAGCAGCTTGGCCAGGTAGGACTCGAGCGAGTGCACCGGGATGCCGGCCATGACGACCGGCTCGCCGCCGCTCTGGCCGCGCGTGGTCAGCGTGACGTCCAGCAGCGCGTTGGCCTTGCGGGCGTCGTCGAAGAAGACCTCGTAGAAGTCTCCCATCCGATAGAACAGCAGCGTGTCCGGATGCTCCGCCTTCAAGCGGAAGTACTGCTGCATCATCGGCGTGTGCTGGCTGAAGTCGTCGGTCGCTGCGCTGGTCATCGGAGGCGGGAAATGGACAACGCCCTCGGTCGGAGGGCGCTGTGGAGGGTGGCTGGGAAGGGAGTGTAGGGCAAGCGTCGGAGGCTCGAGATGAAGCGCATGCTAGTCCCGCCGGACCGGTCGTGGCGCAGGCCTCCCCCGCGATTCCCCCGTCGAAAGCACAAGGCCCTCCGAGGGGAGGGCCTTGTCAGGTGGCGTAAGGAACCCGCCGGTCCGCCACAGCGAACGCAGGCGGTGGCGGCGATCAGCCTTCCGCGTTCTCGTCCGTCTTCTTGATGCGAACCGGGCCGCGTTTCTTCGGCGCGTCGCCCTCGGCGGCGGCCGCCTTCTTCTTCGCGGCCGGCTTCTCGGCCGGGGTCTCGCCGGCCGCGGCGTCGGCGTCCAAGTCGTCCTGCGTGATCACGCGGGTGAACGGCGCCAGGATCTGGACCAGCGGGCCGTAGATGCGCGGCGTGCCGGCGACGATCTCGCGCTGGTGCAGGAAGTCCGGCTCGCCGGTGAAGTTGCCCACCAGGCCGCCCGCCTCCTGGATGATCAGCGAGCCCGCGGCCACGTCCCACGGGTTCAGGCCGGTCTCGAAGAAGCCGTCGTAGTGGCCGGCGGCCACGTAGCACAGGTCCAGCGCCGCGGCGCCCGGGCGGCGCACGCCGGCGACCTGGGTCATGACTTCCTCGAACATCTTGAGGTAGCGCTTGAAGTTGTCGCCGCGGCGGAACGGGAAGCCGGTGCCGATCAGCGCGTCGCTCATGCGGGTGCGCTTGCTGACGCGGATGCGCTTGTCGTTGAGGAAGGCGCCGCGGCCCTTGGTCGCGTAGAACAGGTCGTTGCGCGTCGGGTCGTACACCACCGCCTGCTGCACCACGTTGCGGTGCGCCAGCGCGATCGACACGCAGTAGAACGGCAGGCCGTGGATGAAGTTGGTGGTGCCGTCCAGCGGGTCGATGATCCACTGGTACTCGGAGTGCCGCGCGCCGTATTCGCGGCCGGACTCTTCGGCCAGGATGCCGTGGTCGGGGTAGGCCTGCAGCAGCGTCTCGATGATCGCCTGCTCGGCGGCCTGGTCCACTTCGGTCACGAAGTCGTTGGGCGACTTGGTGTTGATCTTCAGGATGTCCAGGTCCATCGACGCGCGGTTGATGATCGCGCCGGCGGTGCGCGCCGCCTTGATGGCGACGTTGAGCATGGGATGAAGGGCGGCTTGCGTCATGCGGGACGGTTCCTGTGCTGGGAAGTGGACTGGCGAAGGGAAAGAGCAAGCGCCGGACGTCGATGTCGACCAACGTCCGGCGCGGATAATCCGATATTTTGGCACAGACTCGTGGTTTCCCCTATGCCCTCGGCTGAATCCGGCCTGACCGTTCCCCCCGCGGTGTCCGATCCGACACGTTTCGTGCTGATCGAGACCAGCCATCCCGGCAATGTCGGCTCGACCGCGCGGGCGATGAAGGTGATGGGATTCCGCGACCTGGTGCTGGTGCGGCCGCGCTTCGCCGACGTGCTCAGCCAGGAGGAAACGGTCGCGATGGCCAGCGGCGCCGCCGACATCCTGGCCCGCGCGCGGATCGTGGACCGGCTGGAGGACGCGCTCGACGGCAGCACCTTCGTCTGCGCGACGGCGATGACGCCGCGCGACTTCGGTCCGCCGACGCGCGAGCCCCGGCCGCTGTTCGCCGAACTCGCGGCGCCGCGTCCCGCCGGGGAGGGCGCCCATCAGGTGGCCTTCCTGTTCGGCTCCGAGCGCTACGGCATGAGCAACGAGGACGTCTACCGGGCGCATGCGGTGCTGTCGATCCCGACGCACCCGGTCTACGGCTCGCTCAACCTGGCGCAGGCGGTGCAGCTCGTGGCCTACGACTGGCGCCAGGCGCTGGGCGGTTTCGCCGTCCAGGCGCGCACCGCCGATCCGAAGCTCGCCGACGCGCGGGCGGTGCAGGGGCTGCTGGCGCACCTGGAGACCAGCCTGGTGCACCTGGGCTACCTGGACCCGGCCTCGCCCAAGAAGCTGATGCCGCGCCTGAACCAGCTGTTCAACCGCGCCCAGTTGACGCAGGAGGAGGTCCACCTCCTGCGCGGCATCGCCCGGGCGATCGAGAAGACCCGCCCGGCCGAGGGCGCGCCCCCCGCGCTCGGGGGAGACGAGTGACCCGCGCGGTCCGGGCAGTAAGCCTGTGACCGGCAAGGTCGGGGCCCGCCGCTAAACTGGCCGGCCCTCAGCATCGGGCCCCTCGCGGGTCCTCATCGGGTTCCTCCCATGTTCCAGCGTCTTCGCGAAGACATCGCCTGCATCCTCGAACGCGACCCCGCCGCCCGCTCGGCCTGGGAGGTGCTGACCTGTTACCCGGGTCTGCACGCGCTGGTGATGCATCGATGCGCGCACTGGTTCTGGCGGCGTGGCTTCCGGTGGCTCGGGCGATTCACCTCGCACATCGGGCGCTTCCTGACCGGCATCGAGATCCACCCCGGCGCGACCATCGGCCGGCGCGTGTTCATCGACCACGGCATGGGCATCGTCATCGGCGAGATGACCGAGATCCATGACGAGGTGACGATCTACCAGGGCGTGACCCTGGGCGGCACCTCGCTGGTCAAGGGCGCCAAGCGCCATCCGACGCTGGGACGCGGCGTGATCGTCGGCGCCAACGCCTGCATCCTCGGCGGCTTCACCGTCGGCGAGGGCGCGCGCGTGGGCTCCGGCGCGGTCGTGACCAAGCCGGTGCCGCCCGGCGCGACGGCGGTCGGCAACCCGGCCCGCATCATCGAGGCCAAGGGCGACGCCCAGCGCGAGGAGGCGGCGGCCCGGATGGGGTTCTCGGCCTACGGCGTGACGCAGGGCGACGACCCGGTCGCGCAGGCGATGAAGGGCCTGATCGACAACGCCGCCGGCCACGAGCACCAGATCGCGCTGCTGTGGCAGGCGATCGCGAAGCTGTCGGAGGAGGAGCGCAAGGACTGCGTGCCGCAAGGCGCGCAGCAGGGCGAGCACTTCGACGCGGACGAACTGACGCGGCTGGTGAAGTGATCCGCTGATCCCCCAACGAAGAAGGGCGCCGATGGCGCCCTTCGTTCTTCCGGGGGAGACCCCGATCAGTGGTGGTGACCGTGGTCGCCGTGGGCGTGGCCGTGGTCGATCTCTTCCTGCGTGGCGGCGCGCACGTCCTTGACCTTGACGCTGATCTTCAGGTGCTCGCCGGCCAGCGGGTGGTTGCCGTCCAGGTGCACGGTGTCGCCCTTGATCTTCACGACGGTGAAGACATGGAAACCGTCGTCGGCCGTCGGTTCCTCCTCGCCTTCGGCGGCCTGGCGGATCTGCAGCTGGCCGCCGACCTTCACGCCGGGCGGGAAGTCCTTCTTCGGGATGGTGATGAGCAGGTTCTCGTCGCGCTCGCCGAAGCCGGTCTCGGGCGTGAGCTCGATGGTCGTGGCGAAGCCCGCTTCCTGGCCTTCCAGCGCGGTCTCGATGGCCGGCAGCGTGTTGCCGTAGCCGCCGATCAACAGCGCCATCGGCTCGTCGGTCTTCTCGATGACCTGGCCGAGCTTGTTGGCGACCTTCAGTTCGACGGTGGCGACGGTGTCCTTGGTGATTTTCATGAGGGTGGCTTCTCGTGGAGGCGGGTGGTGGGGGTCAGCCCTGGCGCTTGGGGCGCTGGGCGGTCTTGGGGCGGAAGGCGGCGCAGATCGCGTCGCGCGTTTCGAGGTAGGGGCCGCCGATCAGGTCGAGGCAATACGGCACCGCGGCGAAGATGCCCTGGGCGGCGTCGTGGCCGGCCAGCGTCTCGGCGATCGCCTTGGGCTGGCCCGGCAGGTTGACGATCAGCGCCTGGCCGCGGATCACCGCGACCTGGCGCGACAGGATCGCCGTCGGGACGAAATGCAGCGAGATCTGCCGCATCTGCTCGCCGAAGCCCGGCATCACGCGGTCGGCCACGTCCATCGTCGCCTCGGGCGTGACGTCGCGGATCGCCGGGCCGGTGCCGCCGGTGGTCAGCACCAGGTCGCAGCGGACCTCGTCGACCAGCTCGCGCAGCGTGCGGGCGATCAGCTCGCGCTCGTCGGGGATCAGGCGCGGCTGGAACTCGATCGGGTTGAACAGCGCCGCGCCCAGCCAGTCCTTCAGCGCGGGCAGGCCCTGGTCCTGGTAGACGCCGCTGGAGGCGCGGTCGCTGATCGACACGATGCCGATGCGCACCGGCTCCGGCGGCGGCAGCGCCGCGGCGCCGGCGGCCGGCGTGGCGGGGGCCTCACTCATCGTCGTCCTCGAAGGTGCTTGCCATGTCGTCGTCGGCCGGGGCGGCGCCCTTGGCGGTGAGCACATGGCCCTTGATGAACTGGAACAGCTCGCGCCAGGCGCGGCCGTTGCGCTGCTCGGGCGCCTGCGCCCGGTCCTTGCGCGCGGCGCGGATCAGGCTGCGCAGCTGCTGGACATCGACGGCGGCGAAGCTGTCGATGAAGCCCTGCAGCGCGTTGTCGTCCTCGACCAGGCGCTCGCGCCAGCGCTCGGCCTGGTGCAGCTCGAGCGAGTCCTGCGCGCGGCCCAGCTTGAATTCGGCGACGGCTTCGCGGATCGGCTCGGGATCGACCTGGCGCATCAGCTTGCCGATCAGCTGCAGGTGGCGCTTCTTGCCGCTGCGGGCGGTGCCCGCGACGATCCGCCGGCCTTCCTTGAGCGCGTCCATCAGCTGCTCGGGCAGGTTCAGCGCGGCGACGCGCTTCTCGGGCAGCGTAAGCAGCTCCGCGCCCAGGACCTGCAGCGCATCCATGTCGCGCTTGAGCTGGCTCTTGCTGGGGCGGTCGTCGTCGAAATCGTCGTGGTCGTCTTGCATGGCAAAAAAGCGAGAAGCCCCGGCCGGGAGGGCGGGGGCGTGGCGCCCGTATGATAGTCGCCACCCCGTCGCGGCCTCGGATTTCCCCAGGCCGCGCTGCTTTCAAAGAGACCGCATTCATGAGTCAAGCCGAGCAAGGATTCGCCTACCGCCAGGACCAGTTCCGCCAGTTGATCGAGGACGTGCTGGCCGAGGCCAAGGCCCTGGGCGCCAGCGACGCCGGCGCGGAAGTGTCCGAGGGCAGCGGCATGTCGGTGTCGGTGCGGCGCGGGCAGCTCGAGAACGTCGAGCGCAACCGCGACAAGTCGCTGGGCATCTCGGTCTACCTGGGCCAGCGCAGAGGCAACGCCAGCACCTCCGACTTCTCGCCCAAGGCGCTGAAGGACACGGTGCGCGCCGCCTACGACATCGCCCGCTTCACCGCCGAGGACGAGTTCGCCGGCCTGCCCGACGAGCAGGACCTGTCGCTGGACGAGGCCGCGCGGCCCGCGCTGGACCTGTTCCACCCCTGGGCGATCACCGCCGAGCAGGCCGCCGAGCTGGCGCTGCGCTGCGAGGACGCGGCGCTGAAGACGGACGCGCGCATCACCAACTCGGAAGGCGCCGCGGTGTCGGCGCAGCAGTCGCACTTCTATTCGGGCAACTCGCGCGGCTTCCGCGGCGGGTATGCCAGCTCGCGGCACTCGATCTCCGTCGCGCCGATCGCCGGCCGCGGCGCGGGCATGGAACGCGACGCCTGGTACAGCTCGATGCGCGACGCCGCCGAGCTGTCCTCCGCCGAATCCATCGGCCGCTACGCCGCCGAGCGCGCGCTGGCGCGGCTCAAGGGCCGCAAGGTCAAGACGGCCAACGTGCCGGTGCTGTTCGAGGCCCCCGTCGCGGCCGGCCTGCTCGGCGCGCTGGTGCAGGCCACCAGCGGCGGCGCGCTGTACCGTCGCGCCACCTTCCTGCTCGACAGCCTGGACCAGCAGATCCTGGCGCCCCACGTCGAGGTCGTCGAGGACCCGCACATCGTCAAGGGCAAGGGCAGCTCGCCCTTCGACGACGAAGGCGTCACGACCCGCGCCCGCACCGTCGTCGAGGCAGGCGTGCTCAAGGGCTACTTCCTGTCGACCTACTCGGCGCGCAAGCTGGGCCTGCGCACCACCGGCCATGCCGGCGGCTCGCACAACCTCACCATGCGCAGCAAGGCGACCGCGCCAGGCGACGACCTCGCCACCATGCTGCGCCGGCTCGGCACCGGACTGTTCGTCACCGAGCTGATGGGACAGGGCGTCAACTACGTCACCGGCGACTACTCGCGCGGCGCCAGCGGCTACTGGGTCGAGAACGGCGTCATCGCCTTCCCGGTCCACGAGATCACCATCGCCGGCAACGTCAAGGAGATGTTCCAGCAGATCGTGGGCATCGGCGCCGACGCCTACACGCTGGGCAGCAAGACGGTGGGGTCGATCCTGATCGAGAACATGAGGCTGGCGGGCGCCTGAGGCGTCGCTCCCCGGGTCTGTCAGGTTGACGCCAGCCGCCCGGTGGTTAATCCTGCGTTCGCTCAAAGGGGCCCGACCCCCAACAATCGACACAGGAGACTTCATGGAGCGTCGTTCGTTCGTCAAGAATGCCGGCCTGGCCGGCGTGCTGGCCGCCGGTGCGGCCCCGGCCATCGTGCATGCGCAGGCCAACCTTCGCTGGCGCATGGCGTCGAGCTTCCCCAAGCAGCTCGACACGATCTACGGCGGCGGCGAGGTCTTCGCCAAGAAGGTCAGCGAGCTCAGCGGCGGCAAGTTCCAGATCAGCGTGCACGCGGGCGGCGAGTTGATGCCGGCGTTCGGCGTGGTCGACGGCGTGCAGAACGGCACCGTCGAGATCGCCCACACGGTGCCGTACTACTTCTTCGGCAAGGACGAGACCTTCGCCATCGGCGCCTCGATCCCGTTCGGGCTGAACTCGCGGCAGATGACGGCGTGGACCTTCCACGGCAACGGCCTGAAGCTGATGCGCGAGTTCTATCGGAACTACAACATCATCAACTTCCCCGGCGGCAACACCGGCGCGCAGATGGCGGGCTGGTACCGCAAGGAGATCAAGTCGGCGGCGGACTTCAAGGGATTGAAGTTCCGCATCGGCGGCTTCGCGGGCCGGGTGATCGAGCGCATGGGCGGCGTGCCGCAGAACCTGCCGGGCGGCGAGCTGTATTCGGCGCTGGAGAAGGGCACGATCGACGCCGCGGAATGGGTCGGGCCGTATGACGACCTGAAGCTGGGCTTCAACAAGGTCGCGCCGTACTACTACTACCCCGGCTGGTGGGAAGGCGGCCCGCAGGTCGACTTCTACATCAACACCAAGGCCTACGAGGCGCTGTCGCCCGAATACAAGGCGATCGTCGAGGCGGCGTCGGCGTACACCCATGTGGACATGCAGGCCAAGTACGACGTGGTGAACCCGCCGGCGCTCAAGCAGTTGGTGGCGGCCAAGACCAAGCTGATGCGCTTCCCGAAGGACGCGATGGACCTGGCGTTCAAGGAGTCGATGGCGCTGTACTCGGAGCTGTCGGCGAAGAACCCGAACTGGAAGAAGGTGTACGAGGATTACGCCAACTTCCGCCGCGACCAGAACCTGTGGTTCCGCTTCGCCGAAGCCGGCTTCGACGACTTCATGCAGTCGCAGCGGTTCTGAACGGCTGAGGGCCGACAGGCCGCTTTGAACGGGCCGTGCCTGGCGAGGGCACGGCCCGTTGTCTTTTTGGTCACGCCAATCGTCGGTCGTAATGCCACGCTCGCAGTTTGACGGCGACGATGTGTCTGACTGCGGGATGCGTCGGGTTGATCAACACATTCGATTCCTCGGGGACGATCACGGAAGGAACGACGAGCAAGGGGGTGTCGTTTGCCGCCAGCCAGCCATCGCCAAGATCAAGCGAGATCCTTCCCTCCGGAATGGCGCTCCAACCCGGATTCAGGTCTTCGAGTCTGAGGACAGCCTTGAGAGCCCACACGTCATCCGGCACATCGATTCGAATCAGATACCGATTCAGCGGCAAGGCGTTGTCCTGTAGATGCACCACGGTTTCGAGACACGACAGCGAGGCAGTGACCGAGGTGTACACGACGGCGCGACCAGGACGATTCCATCGACCACCCGTGATCTCCGCGCCTTTGCCGCCGAGGTCCTCTGCCAGGTAGTCGCGGGTATCGGTTGCGATTCGCCAGAGCTGGACCGTCACGCGTAGGCTCCGCTCTGCATCCGCGCGAGCAGGCTTGAGATCAATTGCTGGCCTTCCGACGTGTCCATGAACTCCGCAGGCTTCCTGCCCCCGAGCGCGGGCAGGGGCGCATCCAGCCAGGTCGCAGTCCAGGCCGGCGCGTCGAAGCCGGCGGGATCTCCCGATTCGTCGACCATCGCCTGCACTTGTCCGACCAGACGAGCCATGCCGATCACTTTGGAACTCTCGTCCGGCGAGAGCAGCTTGTTTTCGCGCACCTTGCGCTCTACGGTGGCCCTCGCCAGACCCAGGGTGCCCAGCAGCTTCTCCTTGGGCATCTCCATTTGCCTGGCGATATCCTCGACGACGCAGGGATGAACGCCCTGCTTGACGATGACAACGCGCTCCATCGGCTCCGCGTAGAAGAGGATCCGGTAACTCTCGGCGCTCAGGTGCTCCTTGCATGCGAACGCGAGGATCTTCTGCGCCGGCGCGATGCGTTGGGCAGACGCCTTCGTCGACGTCTTCATTGCTTGCCGTGCCGTTGAAATTGACTTCGCCATGATGCGCTCCTTTGAGCGCATAGTATTGCTCATATGAGCGTTTCCGGCAGCCATGCATTTCCTTTCATGTGAGCCGTGCCTTCACAGGCACGGGACGGCGATCGAGGATTGGCGTGCGATCGGGCCAGAACGGCGCGACGCGCACCTCGTCGCCGGGTGGGTCGGAGGGCGGCAGTTCGCACTGCCTTTCGACAGCGCGCCATGCGATTTCCCGGGCCAGCAGATGCCCGGTGCTTGCGACTTGCTCATGCGTGACTTCAACAGACATGTCGTCTTCCTTTCGGAGGGCAGGGAGGGTCCACCGGGAAGGCGCGACGGCACGCGTCATCGGGGTGATCGTGAAGCCGATGGCAACGGGAACAAGTAGAGGCGGCTACTGGAACCAGTGACGATGCCCGCGTTGTTCGATGGATGCGCGCTCGCACACCAATCAGAGGGCCGTCCTCAGGACGAATCGGCGATCAGCAAGACCTGGCACTGACCTTCATCGCAGCGATGCGTGGAGGTCGATGTGGCCGTGTATGCAGTCAAGGTCTTCAGGCGCTGGATGCAGAAGGAAGGTCTTGCTGATCGAGACATCTGTTGTGCCGTGGTTGAGATGTCACGCGGGTTGATCGACGCGCGTCTCGGTCGAGGGCTGTTCAAGAAGCGCATCGCCCGAAACGGTCAAGGAAAGCGTGGTGCCTATCGAACGATCGTGGCCACTCTGGAATCGGGCCACTGGTTCTTCATCTACGGTTTCGCGAAGAGCGATCAGGAAAACATCAGCTCGTTGAAAGAAGTCCATTGCCGCCTGGCGGCGAGGCAGCTTCTTTCAATGAACGCCGAACAGCGTGAAGACCAGGTCGCAATAGGAGAACTTTCCAAGGTGGAGTGCCATGCACAAGTCTCGAAACCTCTCTGATCGAATGATGCTTCGAACCTTCTTCAATCTCTATAGGGAGGGCTGGGTAAGTCGGACGGAGTACATGGGGATGCAGCCCCACTATCGGCCGCGCGTGCAGCCACGCGAACCGGCGGAGCCGCTCCGCGCGCACAAGCGTCGCGCGCTCAGCGCGGCGGGCCCGCGCAAGCCGCGCCGCTGACCCTCAATCCGCTCCAGCCCGGCGCCCCAGCGCCTCCTGGATCGCCCGCGTGAGCGTCGCCAGCTCGATCGGCTTGGCCACATACCCCTGGAACCCCGCCGCGAGGCCCTCCTGCCGGTCGGCCACCATCGCGAACGCCGTCAGCGCCACCGCCGGCAGCGCCTCCGCGGCGCAGTCCGGCAACTGACGCACCGCCCGGATCAGCGAGCGCCCATCCATCTCCGGCATCCCGATGTCGGACACCAGCAGGTCGAAGCGCTCCTCCTCCAGCCGCGCCAGCGCCTCCGCCGCGCTCCCCGCGATGCTGACCTTCGCGCCCAGCCGGCTCAGCGCCACCTGGCCGACCTCGCGCGCGTCCTCCTCGTCGTCGACGAGCAGCACCCGCACGCCCGCCAGCGTGTCCTCCGACAACTCGATCGGCTCCGCCGCCGGCATCGGCGGCAGCGCCTCGCCCTGGAGCCGCGGCAGCCGCAGCGCGAAGGTCGAGCCGCCGCCCGGTCCCGGGCTGTCGGCGCCGAGGCGGCCCTGGTGCAGTTCCGCGATCGCGCGCGCGATCGCCAGCCCCAGGCCCAGGCCGCCGACCTTGCGCGTCGACGACCCGTCCTCCTGCCGCAGCCGGTCGAAGACATAAGGCAGGAACTCCGCGGAGATCCCGCGCCCCGTGTCCCGCACCCGCAGGCAGGCGCACTCGCCGTCGAGCGTCACCTCGACATCGACGACGCCCCCGCCCTCGGTGAACTTGATCGCGTTGCCGATCAGGTTGGTCATCACCTGCGTCAGCCGCTGCGCGTCCGCCCGCACCCACACCGGCTCCGGCGCGCGGCAGTTCAGCGCGACGCCCTTGCCCTGCGCCTCGTGCAGCGCGCCCAGCACCGCGTCGGACGCCAGCGCCGCCAGGTCCAGCGGCGCCGTCTGCAGCACCAGCTTGCCGGCCACCACCGCGCTCATGTCCAGCAGGTCGTTGATCATCCGCGCCTGCAGCTGCGCGTTGCGCCGGATCACCGCCGCCGCCTTGCCCAGCAGCGGATGCGCGTCGGCGAAGTTGGTCAGGATGTCCGCCCAGCCGGTGATCGCGCTCAGCGGCGAGCGCAGTTCATGCGACAGCACCGCCAGGAACTGGTCCTTGAGCTCGTTGGCGCGCTCCGCCTCCTCCTTGGCCTGGCGCAGCGCCTGTTGCGCCTCGTAGGCCGGCGTCGAGTCCCGGACGATCTTCGAGAACCCCGTCGGCGCGCCCGCCGCGCTGAACAGCGGCGTCACCACGCCCTCGGCCCGCAGCCGCGTGCCGTCCTGGCGCATCAGCCAGCGGTCGTCGCGCGCCGCGCCCTGCGTCAGCGCCAAGGCCAGCTCGTTCTCCAGCACGCCGGCCGCGCGGTCCTCGGGCGTCAGCAGGATCTCCACCGACATGCCCCGCACCGCGTCCAGCGCGTGGCCGAAGATCGTCCCCGCCGCGCGGTTCCAGTCGCGGATCCGGCCCTCGGTGTCCAGCAGGATCACCGCGTGGTCCTGCAGCGAATCGACCACCCGCCCGTACAGCGCGTCGGCCTCGCGCAGCTGGGCCTCGGCCTGGCGCTGCGCGTCGCGCTGGCGCACCTCGCGCAGCGCGCGGTCGATGGCCACCGGCAGCCGCGCCAGCCGGCCCTTCATCACGTAGTCGGTGGCGCCGCGCTTGAGCAGCTCCACCGTGTTCTCCTCTCCGATGACGCCCGACACGAAGATGAAGGGCGTCCCCGGCACCCGCTGCTGCGCCAGCGCCAGCGCCTCCGCGCCGGTGAAGCCGGGCAGCTGGTAATCCGACAGGATCAGGTCGAAGCGCTGCGTCTCCAGCGCGCCCAGCAGCCCCGGCTCGTCCTTGACCCAGGTCACCCGCGCCCGCGGATGCGTGGACTCCAGCGACGCGAGCAGCAGCTCGGCATCGAAGCTGGAGTCCTCCAGCAGCAGGATCTCCAGCGGCGGTTGGCCCGGGACGGGCGATGACGACGGCTCAGCCATGGCTCATTCGTAGCGTCGCGCCGCGCGCAGCGAGCCGGGCGGCGGCTCGTTGAGCACCGCCCAGAACACGCCCAGGTCGGCGATCGCCGCGACGAACTGCTTGAACTCCACCGGCTTGACCACGTACGCGTTCACGCCGAGCTCGTAGCTCTGCACCACGTCCGACTCCGTCTGCGACGAGGTCAGCATCACCACCGGGATGCTCTTGAGCGGGTCGGTGCCGCGCACCGCCTTGAGCACCTCCAGCCCATTCACCTTGGGCAGCTTCAGGTCGAGCAGGATCACCGCCGGGTTGCCTTCCGCGCGCTCGGCGTGGACGCCCTCGCGCAGCAGGTAGTCCAGCGCCTCGGCGCCGTCGCGGACCACGATCACCTCGTTGGCGAGCTGGCTGCGTTCGAGCGCGACCAGCGTCAGCTCGAGGTCGCGGGCATCGTCTTCGACAAGGAGGATGGGCTTGAGCATGGGAATCGGGGGTCAGTTCAGGAAAGCGGTGTCGCCGGCCATCGGCGGGGGCAGGGCATCGGCCGCGATGCCGGGCTGCGGGCGCTCGCGCGACGCCTCGTCGAGCATCGCGCGGGTCGGCACGGTGAAGCTGAAGCGGGCGCCGCGCTCGGGCTCGCCCCAGGCGTCGACCTGGCCGTCGTGCCGCTCGACGATGCGGCGCACGCTGGCCAGGCCGATGCCGGTGCCTTCGAAGCTCTCGGACTGGTGCAGCCGCTGGAACACGCCGAACAGCTTGCCGACGTACTTCATCTGGAAACCCACGCCGTTGTCCGACACGCTCAGTCCGGTGCCGGTCGCGTCGTCGATGCCGGCGATCTCGATGCGCGCGACCTCGCGCGAACGCGTGTACTTGACCGCGTTGGCCACCAGGTTGCGCGCCGCCACCTGCAGCAGCACCGCGTCGCCCCACAGCCGCGGCAGCGGCCGCTGCACGATCCACTCGATGCGGCGGTCCTTGTTCTGCGTCTCCTGTTCGGCGATGAGGTCGTCGACCAGGTGGTCGGTGTGGACCGACGAATGCTTGAGCGCCGACCGCCCCATCCGCGAGAAGTCCAGCAGCGCGTCCACCAGCTGCCCGGCATGCGCGGAGGCCTCCTTCACGTGCGCGAGGTAGCGCTGCGAGCGCGCCGACAGCGTCGTGCCTTCCATCTCCAGCACCAGGTCGACGAACCCGGCGATGTGGCGCATCGGCGCGCGCAGGTCGTGCGACACCGTGTACGAGAAGGCCTCCAGCTCCTTGTTGACGCGGCCGAGTTCCATCGCGACCTCGGCCATCTCCTCGGCGCGGCGCAGCACGATGCCGATCAGCGCCTGGCGCAGCTCCTGCACCGCGTGGACCTCGCCGGACGTCCACGGCAGCGAGCGGCCGCCGAGCTGCTCCTTCCAGCTCGCGAAGCTGCGGCGCGGATGCAGCCGCGCGTCGGGCGCCGACGTGGCGTCTTTGCGCGGATCGCCGGCCCAGACGATGGTCTGGACGATCTCGGGCCGGAACCAGACGATGTGATGCCGGTGCAGCCGGGAGATCGAGATCGCCAGCAGCCCCGCCGTCGAGCCGAGCGACCCGCCCAGCGACGGCGCGTCCACCGGCAGCCGGTCGCTGTGCCAGACCTGGTCGACGCGCTGGGCCAGCCATTGGCCCAGGGCCAGCAGCGTGTCGCGGTCCGGCGTCTCGCCGACCGACCAGCAGCTGTCGTTGAGGATCACCGCCGCGCCGGCGGCCCGGCCCAGCCGCAGCAGCGGGCCGGGCTCGGCGACCAGGCGCTGCAGCGTCGCGTCGCTGTCGGCCAGGTGCGCCACGATCGCCAGTGTCAGCTGCCGCAGGCGCAACTGCTCGGTGACGCGCTCGTTGTCCTGCTTGGCCTCGATCTGCAGCGACAGCAGCTGCCCCAGGTGCTCGCAGGCCATGCGCGTCTGCCACGACAGCTGGCGCGGCGCATGGTCGTGGCAGGACACCAGGCCCCACAGCTGGCCGTCGACGACGATGGACACCGACATCGACGCCAGCGTGCGCATGTTGCGCATGTACTGCAGGTGCACCGGCGAGACGCTGCGCAGCGCGGCCTGGGACAGGTCGAGCGCCGTGCCATCGCGGCCGTCGACGAAGCGCACCGGCACCGGCTCGTAATGGGCGTCGGCGATCAGCCGGATGTGGTTGATGCGGTAGAGCTCGCGCGCCTGGGGCGGGATGTCCGAACCCGGGAAACGATGCCCCGCGTAGAGGTCGTAGCCGGGGTCGGCGGCCTCGGCCAGCACCTCGCCGTGGCCGTCGCCGTCGAAGCGGTAGGCCAGGCAGCGGCCGAAGCCGGTCAGCCGCTTCATCTCGGCGACCACGACCCGGCAGAGCTCGTCGACCGCGTCGGTGCGCTGCATCAGCGGCACCAGGTGCCGGGCCAGGCTGTAGATCGGCGCGCGGGGGCCGGGGTCCTCGGTCTCGGGCTCGAGTTCCAGGTAGGCCAGCTCGCCCAGGCGATGGCCCGTCGCATGCAGCCGCCGTCCGTTGATCGTCAGCGTGCCGCAGGACACCGGGCCCTCGCCGTCGACCAGCGCATGCCGGCCGGCGATCACCGGATCGAGCGCGCCTTCGATGCGCGCGGACAGCAGCTCGGCCGGCGACGGCAGCAGCGCGCTCCAGTTCTCGCTGTAGGCGACCAGGCTGCCGCTGCCCCGGTCGACGGCCGCGAGCCAGCCGTGCGGCTGGATGGCGCCGGGGACGCGGATCGGCTCGCTCGCGCAGTCCGCGATCTGGCGGTCCGTCGGCGACTGGTCGAGGAGGGCCGGCTTCATCGCGGGCGCCTCATTGGGGGACGCTGTCGCGGGCCTCGGCCATGCCCAGCGGCTCGAAGGTCTCGATCAGCGCCTTGAAGGTCTGCACCGCGGCCCGGCAGGCCGCGTTGCGGCTCGCGGCATCCGCGCCGGCCTGCGCCTGCGCGAGCTGGCGGAACTCGCGCCACATCGCGCCGGTGCGCTCGCCGAAGCCATGGAAGTAGGCGGCGCCGAGCCCGGGTGTCAGGTCATGCGCGGCCCGCAGCCGCGGCGCGAGCACCTGGCCGCCGAGCGCCGATCCCTCGATGACGTACATCGACCCGAAGGCGGCCGCCGTCGAATCGAGCCGGAGCCGGTGCTGGGCCGCCCGCGCCGCGGCGCGCATCGTGGCGTCCTCGGCCAGCCCCAGGGCGGCGACGTCGCGCGCGACGAAGGCTGCGCGGGAGCGGGCGTCGAACCAGGCGCGCAGCGGCTCGGGCAGCGCGTGGCGCACGCGCAGCTCCCACAGCGGCAGGAACTCGTGGAAGCCGCGCAGGATGCGCCCGTAGCGGACCAGCGAGATCGAGGCGTCGAGCCCCAGCAGGGCCTCGATGTCGTCATGCAGCGGGGCGGTGCAGCGACGCAGCCGGGGCAGGAGGTCGGCGGTGTCCGTCGGGACGGAAGGCAGGGCGTCGGTCGTCGTCATGGAGCGGGGCAGGCAAGGCAGCCA